>JAWKXP010000004.1:0-161943 GCA_041396945.1 Sphingomonadaceae bacterium
CGAACGTGGGATTGCATTTTCAGATTTACCACTTTATCGTGTAAAAACAACACGATAAAGTGGTTGACTGGTGCCCAGAAGAGGACTCGAACCTCCACGCCCTTGCGAGCGCCGCCACCTGAAGACGGTGCGTCTACCAATTCCGCCATCTGGGCACATGGCACGCACGCCTTGTCGCGCAGTGCCGGGTAGGAGCGCGCGGATAGGGTCTCGCGGGCGCTCTGTCAACGGGCTGTGCGCGGAAATGGTCTTTTGTCCGGTTGCCTGACATGACGCTCTTGTGCCAAGGGCCGGAATAGCCGGGCAGGGGCCATCGAGGCCTGCCCGGCAGCGGTTCAATAACGGGATTCGTCATGAGCAACAGCGCTACCGATTCGCTTTCCGGCAAGATCGTCACCGTGCTTGGCGGCAGCGGCTTTTTCGGCACTCACCTTGCGCAGGAACTGCTCGCGCGCGGGGCGCGGTTGCGCATTGCCAGCCGCAATCCGGAGCGCGCGTTTCGCATCAAACCGCTTGGCAATCTCGGTCAGGTCCAGTTCGCGCGTTGCGACGTGACGCGGCCCGAAACGGTCGCACCGGTGCTCGCGGGTAGTGATGCGGTGGTCAACCTTGTCGGCGCGTTCGACGGCAATCTCGATGCCGTACAGGGCGATGGTGTGGGCGAGATCGCGCGGCTGGCGCTGGGCGCGGGCGTGAAAGACTTCGTCCATGTCTCGGCAATCGGTGCCGATGCCGAATCGCAGGCCGCCTATGCCCGCACCAAGGCCGAGGGCGAGGCCGCGGTGCGCGAGGCTTTTCCCGGCGCGACGATCCTGCGCCCCTCGCTGCTGTTCGGACCGGATGACAACTTTATCATGATGTTCGCCGGGCTGATCGCGACCTTCCCGGTGCTGCCGGTCTTCGCCGCCGATGCGAAGCTGCAGCCGCTGTTTGTCGACGACGCGGCAGAAGCGGTAGCCAACGTGCTGGCCAATCCCGGCGCGCTGGCGGGCAAGACCTATGAGCTGGGCGGGCCCGAGGTCATCACGATGCTCGATCTTAACGAGCGCATTGCCAAGGCGCAGGGGCGCAACCGCGCGTTTATCGAGCTGCCCGACCAGATTTCTCAGGTCATCGCATTCCTGCCACTGACGCCGATCAGCAGCGACCAGTTCGCGCTGCTACGCAAAGGTAATGTGGTTTCCAAAGGCACTCCCGGCTTCGCGGAACTCGGCATTGCGCCGCGCCCGCTGGGGCTGTTCCTCGATCGCTGGATGGTGCGCTTTCGCAAGCAGGGCCGCTTCGGCGCGAACGCACCCGCGAGCTAACGGCTTCAGCCAGCCTCAATCAATCGTCGAGCTTGCCGTAATGCGCGGGCGGCTGGATCACGTCCATGCGCTCCGATAGCAGTGGGCGGAAAGACGGCCTGCTCTTGATCACCGAATACCAGCCCGCCGCCTGCTCGTGCGTCGACCAGTCGAGGCCGCCGAGATAGTCGGCGACCGAAATCTGGGCGGCGGCGGTGAGGTCGGCGAGCGTCATGGTCGCGCCCGCGAGCCAGGGGCGGTTGTCGATCAGGTAGTCGATATAGTCGAGGTGGTCGTTGGCGAGCTTCATCGCCTCGCGCAACACGCGCGAATCGGGTGACTGGCGCGTCACCAGCCGTTTGCGCATGCGTTCGTAAAGCAGCGGTCCGGCGACATCGCCGTAGAACGATTCCTCGAACAGCGCGATCAGCCGGCGGATCTCGGCGCGCTGCAGCGCGGTGCCGTTGATCAGCGGCGTCTTGTCGACGGTTTCCTCGAAATATTCGCAGATCGCGCAGCTGTCCGAAAGGACCACGCCCTTGTCGGGGTCGCGCAGCACCGGGGTGCGCCCGGCGGGGTTCATCGCGAAGAATTCGTCGCGCCCTTCCCAGGGGTTCTCGCGCCAGAGCTCATAGCCGATGCCCTTCTCGCTCATAAGCAAGCGGACCTTCCGGCTGAACGGACAGAGGGGGAACTGGTAGAGCTGCCACATGGGCAAACCTATTGGCAGAGGCAGGCAGGGCGCGTCCACCCGCCGAGGATCGACCGGCTAAACGAAAATCGTGGATAACCCTTGTGTGCGGGGTTGCCGGTCAGGGACGCGCGGGAATCGCGTCCTTCATGCGCTCGGCCATCTCGCGAAGCTGGGGCAGCATCTTCTCGAAGGCCCCGGCCATCGTTCCGGCACTGGCCATCATCGCGGGCACGGTCTCGATCAACTTGTCCTGCACTTCGTCCGGATTGGTCCCGGCAAGATCGGCGACGGTGGCATCCTCGGGCACGTTGGAGTGTCGCCCGGTCGCCTGTTCCATCGATTTCATGAAGGGGCCGATTTCCATTTCGAGCATCGCCTTGCTCATCGCCGAAATCATCCCGGCAACGGCATATTGCGTCATCGGATCGTTGAGCTTTTCCTGGATTTCCGAAACGCTGCTCTCCTGCGCCATCGCGGGCGCGGGCAGCAGCGCAGCGGCAGCGAGGCACGCGGCAAGGGCGTTCTTCGAAATCGACATGGCAAGATCCTTCCTCGGGCGGTGCTCGCCCAGTGCGCTCCTTATCGCAGGGGCAGGCTTTCGCGATGCTGAATGGGCTAGAGGGCGAGTCGCGGTTGACCGTGTGCGGGGCACGGATAGTCTGCCGGAACATATCACCGAGGAAAGGACTACCCCATGTTCAGCCATATCTGCGTAGGCAGCAACGACCTTGCCAAATCGAAGCAGTTCTATGACGCGATTTTCACGGCTATCGGCAAAGGCCCGGGCATGGATATGGGCACGCGCGTCGCCTACATGAGCGAGGGCGGCAATTTCATGGTGACCGAGCCGATCGACGGCCAGCCTGCCACCCATGCCAACGGCGGCACGATCGGTTTCTCGATGGACAGCCCCGAAATGGCGGACGCCTGGCACAAGGCGGGCTGCGAAAACGGCGGCACGACCTGTGAAGATCCTCCGGGCATGCGCGAAATGCCGTTTGGCAAGCTTTACCTCGCCTATCTGCGCGATCCGGACGGTAACAAGCTCTGCGCCTTCAAGCACATGGGCGAGTGAAGTGATGACGGGAGGCGCGGTTTCGGTCGATCGCGACGGAAACCGCGTCTCCGTTTCGCGCGACTGGGTGCCCGAGGTGCCCGTTGCGCTCGAATTCAACGGCCTCTCCTATGCCGTGATGATGGCAACGCCTGCCGAGCTTGAGGACTTTGCCACCGGCTTCGCGATTGCCGAAGGGCTCGCGCGCGGGGCTGACGACCTGGCCGACATCGCGGTGGCCGAAACCGACAAGGGCTGGATCGTGCGCGCGCAGGTTGCGGGGCTCGACGCCGAGCGGCTGGCCGAGCGGGTGCGGACACGGGTGGCGGAGTCGAGTTGCGGGCTTTGCGGGATCGAGAACCTCGAGGTACTTGCCGCCCCGCTACCCCCGGTCGCGTCGCATGCGGCGGTCACGAGTGAGGCGATATTTGCCGCGCTTGCGGCTTTGCCCGATCATCAGGCACTCGGCAGGCGCACGAACGCCGCGCATGCCGCTGCCTTTGCCAATGCGGCAGGCCAGATCGTCTGCGCGCGCGAAGATGTCGGGCGGCACAATGCGATGGACAAGCTAGTTGGCGCGATGGCGCGGTCGGGCGAGCCGCTGTCGGGTGGCTTTGTGCTCTCGACCGCGCGGTGCAGCTACGAGATTGTCGAAAAGGCGGTCAAAGCAGGTGCGACGACACTGGTGACGGTCTCGCTGCCGACCAGCCTCGCGGTCGAGCGGGCGAAGGCGGCGGGGCTCAGCCTATGGGTGCTCGCGCGCGAGGATGCGGTGCTGCTGGTGAATGATGCGTCGGACACCTGAAGCCCACCCCATTGCAGCTAGGCTCGCTGCGCTCGCCAAGCTTCATTGCCCCTCCCGCATGCGGGAGGGGAGCGAGACTTTCTGAGCCGAAGGCGAAGGTAGTCGCAGCGGGGTGGGCCTGCTGCACCGCCGCCATCACCGCTTCAACAAAAATATCGCATGCTCCGCGCGGAAGTTTGCGGCCGAGCGGCTGCACTGCTTGTCGCCCGAAAGGAACCACGATTGCTCGCGGGTGATGCCGCGTTCGGAGAGGAACGCGCGGAAATCGGCGATGGTGACGTGGTGGATATTCGGCGTCTCGTACCAGGCCACCGGCAGCAGCCGCGTTACCGGCATGCGCCCGCCCCAGAGCAGCGAGAGCCGCACCCGCCAGTGCGCGAAGTTGGGGAAGGAAACGAAGGCCCTGGCCCCGATCCTCAGCAGCTCTTCAAGGACATGGTCGGGCCGCATCGTCGTCTGCAAGGTCTGGCTGAGAATTGCATAGTCGAACGCGCCGTCGGGATAGAAGGCAAGGTCCTTATCGGCGTCGCCCTGAATTACCGACAATCCCTTTGCAACGCATTCGGTCACGTTCGCCGGATCGATTTCCATACCCTGCACGCGGCAGCCGTGATCGTCGCGCAGCGCCGCCATCAGTGTGCCGTCACCGCAGCCGATGTCGAGCACGCGGCTGCCCGGCGCGACGTTCGCGGCAATCAGCGCGAGATCGGGGCGCAAGCCGCTCATTGGCTCAGGAACCCGGTGACGACCTCGTCGAGCGCGGGCACGTCGAGCAGGAAACTGTCGTGCCCGAACGGCGCGGAGAGTTCGACGAAGCTGACCGGCGCGCCCACGGCGTTAAGCGCGTGGACCAGCTCGCGCGACAGCTCGGTCGGGTAAAGCCAGTCCGAATCGAAGCTTACGATGCAATAGCGTGCCTTCGACTTGGCAAATGCATTGGCGAGCAGGCCGCCATGCTCCTCGGCGAGATCGAAATAGCTCATCGCGCGCGTGAGATAGAGGTAGGAGTTGGCATCGAACCGGCTGGTGAAGCTCGACCCCTGATAGCGCAGGTAGGACTCCACCTGAAAGTCTGCATCGAAGCCAAAGCTCTTGGCCTTGCGGTCCTGCAGGCGGCGGCCGAACTTCTCTGTCAGGCTTTCCTCGGACAGATAGGTAATATGCGCCGCCATGCGCGCCACGGCGAGGCCCGCGTCGGGCGCCTTGCCGGTGCCGTAGTACGCGCCGTCCTGCCAGTTGGGATCGGCGGTAATCGCCTGCCGCCCGACTTCCTGAAACGCGATGTTCTGCGCAGGCATCGTGCCGGTCGCGGCGATGATGAGGACGCGCTCGGGGATTTCGGGCCAGTCGGCGCCGAGGCTTAGCGCCTGCATCCCGCCCATCGAGCCGCCCACGACCGCGTGGAGCCGCTCGATACCCAGTTCACCCAGCAAGGCAACCTGCGCGCGCACCATGTCGCGGATCGTGATCACGGGGAACCGCATGCCATAAGGCTCGCCATCCTCAGCGAGCGAGGCCGGACCGGTCGAGCCCATGCAACCGCCGATGACATTGGCGCAGATGACATGGAAGCGGTCGGTATCAATCGGTTTGCCGGAACCGACCATGCGGTCCCACCAGCCGGGCTTGCCGGTCACCGGATTGTTGCTGGCGACATACTGGTCGCCGGTCGTAGCATGGCAGACGAGCACCGCATTGCCCTTGTCCGCCGCCAGTTTGCCATAGGTCTCGTAAGCGATGGTTACGGGCGCAAGCGACTGTCCGCTGTCGAGCGACAACGGTTCGGGCAGCACGATGCTGCGGGTGGCGATCTGCGCGGCGGAGGCCATGCCCCGCCGATTGGGGGACGGGTGCGAAACTGTCAATCAATGGCTGTCAATCGCCGGTCTGTTTCGCTAAGTGCGGCGGCGCAATGACCGACGCGCCCACACCCAAGCCCTGGATCGAGGAAATCCATGCCTATGTCCCCGGCAAGTCCGCGGGCGATGACGGGCGCGTGCTGATCAAGCTTTCGGCCAACGAGAACCCGCTCGGCACCAGTCCCAAGGCGCTGAATGCGCGGGCGCGGGTTGCAGAGCCTTCGCTTTATCCCGATCCGGGCAGCACCGCGCTGCGTGAGGGGCTGGGCGCCCTGCACGGGATCGACCCGGCGCGGATCGTCATGGGCACTGGCTCGGACGAACTGCTCAATCTCGCCGCGCAGGGCTATGCCGGGCCGGGCGACGAGGTGATCTACGTTCGCTACGGCTTTTCGGTCTATGACATCGCCGCGCGCCGCTGCGGAGCGACGCCGGTTGTCGCCCCCGACGCCGATTACGGCACCGATGTCGACGCACTGCTGGCGCTGGTGAGCGACAAGACGCGCGTGGTCTTCATCGCCAACCCCAACAACCCGACCGGCAGCTTCCTGCCACGCGCCGAGCTTGCCCGGCTGCACGCGGCGCTCCCGAAGGACGTGCTGCTGGTGGTCGATCAGGCCTATGGCGAATATCTTGCCGATGTGGACGACGATGGCGGGATGGCACTTGCCGTCGCGCATGAGAACGTGCTGGTCACGCGCACCTTCTCCAAGATTTACGGGCTGGCGGGCGAGCGCATCGGCTGGGCAACCGGCGCGCCGGGGCTGATCGCAACGCTCAACCGCATTCGCGGACCTTTCAACGTTTCGAACACCGGGCAGGCTATGGCGGTTGCCGCGCTCACCCATCAGGACTGGATCGTCCGCTCGCGCGAACACAATCGCGCCGAGCGCGAACGCTTTGTCGAGGCGCTCTCGGCAATGGGCAACCACGGCATCCGCCCGCTGCCGAGCGAAGCGAATTTCGTGCTGGTCCTGTTCGAAGGCGTGCTTTCAGCAGAGGCGGCCTACAAGGGCCTGATGGACGCAGGCTACATCGTGCGCTGGCTGCCGGGACAAGGCCTGCCGCAAGCCCTGCGCATCACCATCGGCAAGCGCGAAGACATGGACGCCATCGCTGCGGCGCTGCGCCAGATGGCGGAGGACGCAGGATGAGCTTCGAACGTGTCGCGATCATCGGACTTGGCCTGCTGGGCGGCTCGATCGGGCTGGCGGTGCAGCAATACCTGCCGGGCGTGGTGACAACCGGCTATGACGCCAACCCCGAAACCCGTGCCCGCGCCGCCGAACGCGGGCTGGCCCATAAGGTCTGCGAAACCGGCGAGGAAGCCGTGCGCGAGGCGGACCTTGTGATTTTCTGTGTGCCGCCCGGCGTAATGGGCGCTGCCGCGACTGCCCTGGCCGGGGCCATCCCGTCGACCGCACTCATCAGCGATGTCGGCTCGTGCAAGCAGTCGATTGCTGAGGCTTTCGCCAAGGCGTTGCCAAATCATACCGTGATCCCCGCGCACCCTGTCGCAGGGACCGAGAATTCCGGCCCCGATGCGGGCTTTGCCGAACTCTTCCGGCACCGCTGGTGCATCGTCACCCCGCCCGAGCCGACCGACCTGCTCAAGCTGACGGCGCTGGTCGAATTCTGGGAAGCGCTGGGCGCGAATGTCGAGATCATGGATGCCGCGCACCACGACCTGGTGCTCGCGGTGACCAGCCACCTGCCGCACCTGATCGCTTATACAATCGTGGGGACAGCCTCGGACCTTGAAGATGTAACCGAGAGCGAAGTGATCAAGTATTCGGCGGGCGGCTTCCGCGATTTCACCCGCATCGCCGCTTCGGACCCGACGATGTGGCGCGACGTGTTCCTGTCGAACAAGGATGCGGTGCTGACCATGTTGCAGCGCTTCACCGAAGACCTGACCGCGCTGCAACGCGCGATCCGCACCGGCGACGGAGATGCTTTGTTCGATCAGTTCGCCCGCACCCGTGCGATCCGCCGCTCGATCATCGAGGAAGGGCAGGACGATGCCCGCCCCGACTTCGGGCGCAGCGATCACACGCAGTGATTTTTCGCAAGAGCCGGGATCATCTGCCCCGCCACCGGGTTTGCCGAACATGAAGCTCTCGATCCTTACCCAGCTCGAATATTACCTGCCCGAGACGACCGACCTGCTGCTGCAGCTCGAAGCGGCAATGATCCCCGAGCAACCGGTCGAGCATGCGCATATCGACCTGCCTCCCGCGGAGCACTTCGCGCGCCTGCCCGGCCATGACGAGATCGGCGACCGCATCTGGCTGCGCCTGCAGGGCACGCTCAACGTGCGCTACGAGGCCCGCGTTTCGGTGGAACGCATCACCAGCGACATTGCCGCGCTCAGGAAAGTGCCGCCGCACCTGCTGCCAGCCGAGACGATCGAGTACCTGATGCCCTCGCGCTACTGCGCCTCGGACGAGTTCCAGGCGCTGGTCGAGGCCGATTTCGGGCGGTTCGAGGGCGGCGAGCGGATCGTCGCGATGCGCGACTGGATCAAGGACAAGATCCGCTACGCGCCCGGCTCCAGCAACTCCGCGACCGATGCGCTGCAGACCTATGTCTCGCGCTGCGGCGTTTGCCGCGATTTCGCGCATGTCCTGATCTGCATGGCCCGCGCCAGCGCCATCCCGGCGCGCTTTGCCTCGGTATATGGCCTTGGCGTCGAACCGCAGGATTTCCACGCGGTTGCCGAAGTCTTCCTCGATGGCGCATGGCACCTGGTCGATGCGACCGGCATGGCGAAATCGGAAGAGATGGCCAAGATCGGCGTCGGCCGCGATGCCGCCGACGTTTCGTTCCTCACCAGCTATGGCGATGCCTTCATGCAAAGCCAGTCGATCAGAGTCAGCGCGATCTAAACCGCTCTGCGCTCAACACGAACGGATGGATTTGCAGCTACTGCTTAGTATTTAGCGCATTGATCGCGGTCAGCACCCGCGCCTCGACTTCCTCGCGCGGCAGGCCCGTGGGGATTTCCTCACCGACCAGATAATGGATCGTGCCTGCGCGCTTCCAGCGGCGGTGATAGATCGGACCGGAATCGACCGCGATCGGCACCACCGGCACGCCGAGCAATTTGTAGAGTCCGGCAAAGCCCGATTGCAGTGCGCGTTCGGTGCCGTGCGGCACGCGCGTACCTTCGGGGAAAATGATCGCGGGCCGCCCTTCCGCCATCAGCTCGCGCGCGGCCTTTATCATCGTGCGCAGCGCCGTCGCGCCCTTGTCGCGCTCGACACCGACGAGGCCATAAGCCGCTCCCGCCGCGCCCCAGCCGGGAATGCGCAGCAGCTCCGCCTTGGCAAAGACCACCGGGTAATCGAGCAGGTTGGGCAGGTCGATAGCCTCGAAAAAGCTCTCGTGCTTCATCGCGATCAGCACATTGCCCGTCGGGATCTCGCCGGTGACGACGACCCTGATGCCGAGCACGACCCGCGCGCAGAGCCGGTGCCAGCCTGACCAGCCCGCCACCACCGCCTTGAACACGCGCCTGCTGAACGGCATCGTCACGAAGCAGCCGAGGACGAACAGCACCGAGCCGAGATAGAACAGCGGATAGAAAACCAGGCTGCGCAGGAAAGCAATCATCAACCGTTCCAGACCCAGGCAAGCTGGCGCGCGATCCACTTGTGATATTCGAGGAACAGGATGCGCAGGCTCGGTTCGGAAGAGACGGCATCGAAAATCACGCGCTCGCCCGCCGGTTTGACCTTGTCGAGTTCCAGCGCGGCACGGCGGATGTGCCAGTCGGTCGTAATCAGCCGCACCGATTCAAATTCGTTCTCCGCCAGCCAGCGCGATGTTTCCAGCGCATTCGAGCGCGTATCATAGGCGTCATAGCCAAGCGTTACGCAGCATTTCATCAGCTTCTCGGGCACATCGAACTCGGCGGCAAATTCGCCTTCCTTTACGTCCTTGTCGACGCCCGAGATCAGCACGCGCGGTGCCCAGCCTTTGCGCACGACCTCTATGCCGCGCAGGATGCGTCCTTCGCCGCCGGTCAGAACCACCGCAGAGTCGGTCTTTTCCGCACCCGCAGGCCCGGGCAGCGTGATGGCGAACCAGGCGAACCCGAATATCCATGCGAGGAACAGGAGTGCGAGAAGGCGGCGGATCATCGAACGCGCGTCACAGCATCTTGCGCAAGGCGTGCAGCACGGTGAACCGCGCGGTCAGCATCGCCAGCAGGGTCGCGGCAACCGGGACCAGCGCCAGCAGCACCCAGTCGAGCCAGTCCAGCGCGCCATTGTTCACCAATCCGGCGCCAAGGTCGGAGAACCTGCCGCCGAGAAACAGGATCACGACGATTGCCAACACCAGTCCCACGAGGCCGCCGGTCGCCGCATCGACACCGATCGAGCGCTGGAATACCCGCGCGATCTGGGTGTCGGTGCCGCCGAGCAGATGGACGATCTCGATCGTCTCGCGATTGGTGCCCAGCGCATTGCGCGCGGCGAGCAGCACCGCTGCGGCCAGCGCAAAGGCCAGCAACAGCACGAGCGCCATGGCCAGCAACTGTAGCGAGGCAATGGCGTCATAGACCGGTTCGAGCCAGCCAGACTGCGCATCGACGCGGGCCGAGGGCGCGACCTTGGCCAGCGCGGTCTGTAGCCCGGCGATCCGCTCCTCTGAAATCGCGTTTTCGAACCGCGCATCGATCAGGGCGGGGACCGGCACGGCGCTGGCGACACCCCGGTCAAGCTCGGTGCCGAGCCATGGCTCGATCAAGGCATCGACCTCGTCATCGGGCACCGGGCGCAGCGTCACGATGTCGGGCATCGTGCGCAATCTGGCGAGCGCTGCCTGCACCTGCTCGTCGCGCTTGTCGCCGCGCGGCTCGACGATCTGCACCGTTACCCCGCCCTTGAGCTCGGCTTCGGCGGAGACCACCGTGTTGCGCAGCGCCAGCCCGGCACCAAGCGCGATCACCGTCAGCGCCACCATGATCGCGATCACCCATGGCATCGGCCCCGACAGCCGTGTCTGCGGCACGAGGTCCTTCTCACCCTTGCCGGAAAAGGCGCGGATGAAGCGGGTTGGCGCGCTCGCAAGGCTTTCTGCCGCGCTCATTGCACGCGCTGCCTTGCGCGGCGTTTCGGCGGGAAACGCAGGGCGCCGGTGGGATCGGACAGCCGCCCCTTGTCGAGCCGCATGATCAGCGAATCGGGCACCTTCTTGAGCAAATGGACATCGTGGGTGGCGACCACGACGGTCGTGCCGAGGCCATTGAGCGCCTCGAACAGTCGCAGCAGCTTGACCGCCATGTCGGGATCGACGTTACCCGTCGGCTCGTCGGCAACGAGGATCTGCGGCCGGGCGATCACCGCGCGGGCAATCGCGACGCGCTGCTGCTCCCCACCCGAAAGCGTCGCGGGACGCGCCTGCATGCGGTCGGTAAGCCCGACCCAGTCGAGCATGTCGGAGACCGGCTTGACCAGATCCTTTTCCGCCGCGCCGCTGACCCGCAAGGGCAAGGCGACATTGTCATAGGCGGAAAGGTGGGGGACAAGGCGGAAGTCCTGAAAGACGACGCCGATCCGGCGCCGCAGCGCGGGCAGGCGCGCACGCGGCATCGTAATCGCATCGCTGCCGAACATGCGGATCATCCCGCGCGAAGGCCGCTGGGCGAGGTAAAGCAGCTTGAGCAGCGAGGTCTTGCCCGCACCGCTTGCCCCGGTGAGAAAGTAGAAACTGCCCGGATAGAGCGTGAACGACAGGTCGCTCAGCACCTCGCGGTCGGTGCCATAGCGCAGCCCGACGTTGTTGAAGTGGACGATCTCTCCGTCGGGGGCCTGGGTCATCGTGGTCCTTCATTCTCGCGACGGAGCGGGTTTGGCGAGCCTATAGCGGCGGATGAATGTGGAAAAAAGGCCTCAGGCTGGCTCGCATCGTCGCAGGGCGCTTGTCGGGAATGAGCCTGCCATGCTTAACCGAGGGTGATGATACTGTCCTGCCCCGCCTGCCGCACGCGGTATGTGGTGCCCGATAACGCAATTGGCGTTGACGGGCGCACGGTACGTTGCGCCAAATGTCGGCACAGCTGGTTCCAGGAAGGCCCGGAGCTGGAAATGGCCGGGGCGGAACGCCGCAGGGAGCCGGTCGCTGCCGAGGCGACGACGACCCCGCCCGCACCAGGGGCAGAGGCTGTGCACGCCCCGCCGCCGGTCGAGCGGGCAGTGCCCCCGGTCCAAGAGCCGTCACCGTCGGTCCATGAGCCGCCGGTCCATGAGCCTGAAGTGGCGCGGTCCGCAGCCGAATCGGCTGTCGAAGACGATGACCCGCCGCCACTGGCCGGCCCGCCGTCGTCCTATTCCGACCCGGACATGGCGGTCGAGGCTCCTTCGCGGTTCGATCATGCGCCGCCGTTCCGCCCGCGCCGCAACCGGCCCCGGATGCTGATGATTGCAGCGGCGATCTTTGCCGTGGTGCTGCTCGGCCTCACGGTGCTCATATCGCGCTTCGGTCTGCCCGACTGGCTGCCGGGCGGCACCTCGACCTTTGCCGAGGCGCAGCCCGACCTCGTGCTCGACTTTCCCGCCAACCGGCAGGATCGCCGCACCTTGCCCGATGGCACCGAATTCTACGGGGCCAGCGGAACGGTCACCAATGTCGGCGACCAGGAACGCTCGGTCCCCTCGATCCTGATCGTGCTGCGCGACGAGCGTGATCGCGTCGTTTACAGCTGGGAAGTCGTCCCGCCCCAGCGCCGCCTCGGCCCGGGAGAAAGCGTGACGATCAACGAAGCGGTGACCAATGTGCCCAAGTCGGCGAAGGTTGCCGACATCGGCTGGAAGCCCGGCTGACTTTTTCTCGAAACGCCCGCTTGCAGGCGGCGAAACGCTTTGCTAATGGCCGCGCCTGCCTTGGGGCGAGCTTCGGTTTCACCCCACAGATTTAGCGGTCGTGGCGGAATTGGTAGACGCGCAACGTTGAGGTCGTTGTGGGCGAAAGCCCGTGGAAGTTCGAGTCTTCTCGACCGCACCATCCCCTTGAAACAAGACGATGATTCAAGGGCTAAGCGGCAAGAATTGTGCCGCTATCTTGACCCCGATTGGCGTCCGCTGAAGATCATCTCATCGACGTTGCACCTGTCAGCTGTCGATGCCGAAATGATCCGCGAGCATTTCGCCGGTGAACCCGTATGACGGCGCATCGGGATCGTGGGGCAGCATCGTCGCGTTCCATTCCTCCCACTTTGCGCTCAGCTCCGCGAATCTGTCGGGCATCCGTTCTTTCAGGTTGCCGCGTTCGAGCGGGTCGGCGACGACATCGAACAGGAAGCTGTTGCCGGCGATCTTGAGGTATTTGTACTGGCCCATGCGCGCGGCTTCCTGACCGTGGTTTCTGAAACGCCAGAATAGCGGCCGCTCGGGCAGGCCGCGCCCGGCAATAGCCGCGCGAATATCGACACCGTCGCTGGGATAACGCTTGTCAGGCGCGCCGCCTGCTGCGGCAAGGAACGTCGGCAGCCAGTCCATCGACATGATCTGCGCGTCGCTGGTCGTGCCCGGCGTCGATAGCCCCGGCCAGCGCACGATCGCGGGAATGCGCAGCCCGCCTTCGAGCAGCTCGGTCTTCTTCCCGGTAAACGGCCAGGTGTCGGAAAAGCGCTCGCCGCCATTGTCGCTGGTGAAGACGACGACAGTATCCTGGTCCATGCCGAGTTCGGTGAGCTTTGCCAGCACCCTGCCGATCTGCCGGTCCATATAGGTGACCATTTCGGCATAGGTTTCCATCGATCCACCATCGTAATGGGCGATAGCAAGTTCTGCGCCTTGGCCTTTCGCATCGAGCCGCGCCGATTCCTCCTGATCGTCCGGACCTTCCCAGGGCCAGTGCGGCGCAGTGAGGTGCAGGCTGATGAGCCATGGCTTGTCGTCCTTTGCGCGCTGCTCAAGCGTGTGCAGGGCGCGGTCGGCGAGCAGTTCGGTAAGGTAGCCCTGTTCCTCGATCTGCGTGGTCCCGTCCCAGAGGTCTTCCATGCCGTAGATCTTGTGGGTGAAGTAATCGACGCCGCCCTGCCGGATGCCCCAGAACTCGTCATAACCGCTCTTGAGCGGCCCATAGTGCGGCAACGCGCCGAGGTGCCACTTGCCAATCAGGCTGGTGCGATAGCCTAGCTTCCTCAGGAGCGACGGCATGGTCGGATGTTCGGGCGGCAGGCCGATCGGACGCTGGCCGAGCGGTTCTTCGAGCCCGACCGGCAGCCGGTACTGATAGCGCCCGGTAATCAATGCGACGCGGGTGGCAGTGCAGACCGCCGAATTGGCGTAGGCATCGGTAAAGCGCGTGCCCTGTCGCGCCAGTGCATCGAGCACGGGGGTTTCGTATTCGCGGCGTCCATAACAGGACAGGTCGGCGAAACCGAGGTCGTCGGCCATGATAAACAGGAAATTCGGCTTGCGCCCGGGTGTATGCGCGAATCCTTGTCCAGCCATTGCAAGGGCTGCCGTGCCTGCCGCTCCGGCAAGCGCTGTCCTGCGGGTGATGCGGGCGTTTGGCCTGTCTGCATTGCTCACGTCTCGATTCCCTTTTTTGCTTTGGCGACCATTGGAAAAAAGCGGGGTGGTCTCCGGTGCCGGAACCCACCCCAGGAGGAGGAGAACGAAGCGGCGGCACGGTTGTCCGCCGCCATAGGGCTTACATCCTGATCTTGATCCCCATCGTGTAACGACGCCCGATCAGGTCGAACAGGACGCTGTTGGTCTGCTGCGGATGGGCGCCGAAGACACTGAAATAGGGCGTGATCGGCGGGTCTTCGTCGAGCAGGTTGGTGACCGCGAAGAATACTTCGGCGCTCTGGTCCGGACCGATCTCGATTTCCTGCGAGAGGCGCAGGTCGAGATAGAAGGCCGAATCGACCTTGTTGTAGGAGACCGGGGTCGCACCGCCGACCGGGTTTTCCATCGTGCCCGAGCCGATGTATCGCCCCTGCAGGAACGAGGTGAAGCCGCCGCTGCTGTAGCTCAGGTTGCCGGTCAGCTTGAAGTCGGGCAGGCCATAAGGCGCGCCGTTCGAGGGCTGGATACCGGTCTGCCCCGCGCGGTCGCGATAGACACCGCTGCCCAGCGTTTCCCCGTTCTCGAACAGCCAGCTCGCAAAGACGCGCGCACCGATCGCCTCATCGCCGCCGCCGAACAGGCTGACATCGCGCGAAAAGCTCGCCTCGACATCGAGGCCGCGCACACGGTTCTCGTTAACGTTGATGAAGACGTCGCCGACGAGGATCGGCGTTCCGCCTGCGTCGAGCGTGACGAGATCGCAAAGCTGCGGGACATTGTCGATCAGGCAGCCATTGAGCACCGCCTGCGAGCCAAGCTGGCCGATCGCGCCCTTGATCTTGATGTCGTAATAGTCGGCCGAAAGCGAGAAGCCCGGCAGGAAGTCGGGCCGCAGGACCGCGCCGACCGTCCAGGTGTCCGCCTTTTCTGGGTTCACATTCGGATTGCCGCCAGAGAAGCGGGTGACGTTGATTGCTTCGGTGACATCGGCCGTGCGCGGATCGTCGAGCACGGCAACGCCGCCGGTCTTGTCGAAGCGCTCCGACAGGTTGGCGGCGCGCACGTCGCGCGACCAGGTGCCGCGCAGGCGCAGGAAATTGCCAAGCTCCATGTCGAGCCCGGCCTTGTAGGCCCAGACCGTGCCCGAGCCCGAATAGTCCGCCCAGCGCCCGGCGAGGTGGAGGTTGGCGCCATTGATGAAGCCCGCGTCGGCAAGGAGCGGGACCAGTGCTTCGGCAAAGGCTTCCTTGACCTCGATCGAGCCGCGAATGTTCGAGACCTTGGAATACTGGAAGCCGACCGTGTTGGCGCAGTCGGGCGCGCTTACGCCGCGCAGGCCCGGCGCTTCGCCAGAGCAGAGCACCGGGTGGCCGGTCGAGTGGTTCGACGAGGGGTTGGTCACGTCCTGCACCAGCTGGCGCACGCTGTCCTTGCGCCAGGACCCGCCGAATGCGGCGGTGATCGGCCCGGCCCATCCTTCGAAAACCTCGCCGCTCATCGCGAAATCGACGATGTGTTGCTTCATCTTCGTTACGTTGAGCTTGGCCTCGCCGGTGGTGAAGGTCATCGTCTCGCCGCGATCGAAGCCGCTGTCGGCATAGAAGATCGGCGTGGTGATTTCCTGGCCGGGTTCGGACCCGGTGACATAGTCGATGGCCGCTGCCGAGGCATTGCCGCGTCCGAACAGGTTGATCGGCGTACAGCCGGGGAAGGCGTCGCCGAACAGCGAGGTGCGGCACACGATGTTGCCTGTGGCCGGATCGCGAACCGCATCGACCGCTGCGAAAATGCGATCGACGCGCAGTGCCTTCTGGTATGCTTTGCGGGTGTTGGTGCCGTACTGGTAATAGGCATCCGCGCGCCAGCCATCGAACAGGCCGCCGCTGCTGTCGATATCCCAGCCGAACCCGCCGGTGACCGAGTTCATCACGTTGTTGTCGCGCAGCCAGATTTCGTTCGCCAGATCGTCGACACTGCCCATCCGCCGCAGCGTGAACGAAGCAATGTTGTTTGCCGCCATCGTTTGCCGCACCGAGGCGGGAAGGAAGGCGTTGTCGGCGAAGATCGTGAGTGCGGTCGGCGTGCCGTTGAATGAGCCGGTGGGATCGTTGTAGCGGAACGTCTTGTTCTGACCGCGAATATACTGCGCGAAAACGGTGAAGCCGTCCGCTGCCTCGTAGTCGGCATAGGCGAAGATGCTGTTGCGCTTGGCATCGGGGTAGAGCGTGAACAGTTCGCCGCCGAGATCGTCGCCGCTGCCGCCGTTGACGATCGATTGCACTGCCGGTGGGATGCCGGTGAGCCCTGAGGAAATGTCGCTGCGCACGAAGGGTGTAAGGCCGCTGCCGTCGGGCAGGAATTCCATCCCCTGCAATGGCGTGCCCGGCGCAAAGATCAGGCCGTTGAAGCTGTTGCCCGCGGAAACGACTTGCGGATAGGCCTCGCCACTGACGACGCCCCACTGGTTGTACCAGCCACGCTTGTTGTAGTTGTGAACGCCGTCGTGATCGGAGATTTCCGCCGAGACCAGAACGTGCCCGCGATCGCCCAGCCTGGTGCCGTAGCTGATCGATCCTTCGTAGTTCGAGTTGTCGCCACGGTCGCTGAACCCGCCTTGGAAACGCGCCTCGAGCCCGGTGAAGTCGGTGTCGAGCTGGAAGTTGACGACCCCCGCCACGGCGTCGGTGCCGTATGCAGCCGAGGCACCGCCGGTGACGGTTTCGACGTTGCGCATCATGCTTTCGGGAAAGACGTTGACGTCCACGCCCCCGAACGGGCCGGACGAGATCATCCGGCGACCGTTGAGCAGCGTCAGCGTGCGGTTGATGCCGAGGCCGCGCAGGTCGAGGTTGCCGTAACCGCCACGGGTGAACCAGCCCGAGCCGCCTTCGCCCTGCTTCTGCACGGCGGAGACCGACTGGTTGCCAAAGAACTGCGGCAGCTGACTGATACCTTCGATGAGGTTGCCCGGCGCCATGGCATCGAGCTGTTCGGCGCTAACGGCGACGACAGGCGTAGGCATGTCCATGCCGTCGGTGCGCAGCCGCGAGCCGGTAACGATGATGGCATCACCGCTGTCGCCCATCCCCTCATCGGCTTCCTGTGCAGCAGCAGGTGCCGTCGCAATTGCCATAGCCGCCAGACTCGCGCCGAGCGCCAGCCATGGCCGCGCGAAGGCCAGAGACACCGATCCTGTAATTTTCCTGGACATCAGACTCCCCCAATTCCCTTTTATGCATTTGTGGGTGGAAGATTGCGCCGTGAAGCGCCGCGAGCAAGCAATGCCCAAGTGATGATTTACATTGGTTGCGGATTATACCTCTGCTAAAGATCGATAATGCTCGCTCTACCTTTCACGCTCAGGCAACTGGAAGTCTTTTCGGCCCTTTGCGATGTCCTGAGCTTTCGTGCCTGCGCAGAGCAGCTAGGCATTTCGCAGGCATCGGTCAGCAGCCAGATTGCCCTGCTCGAGGAACAGCTTGGCCTGCGCCTGTTCGAACGCAAGCCCGGCAGAAAGCCGACGCTGACACCGCGAGGGCTCGCCTTCCGGGAAGACTTGAGGGCATTCGAACAGGCTGGGCAAGCGCTCGCCGGTCACCGGATCGGGAGAGGCGAGCAGAGCAAGGTCACCCGCTTTCGCGTTCACATCGGCCAGGCGCTTTTCGAGCACTATGTGCGCCCGGCGCTGGGCCGATTTCTCAGCGACAATCCCTCGATCGAATGCGACTTCGATGTGCGCATGCCAAGCGATCGACTGGCCTCGGAGCTCAAGCAGGGAACCGTCGATTTCGCGATGTATCATTTTCGCGACGACCGCCCCTACGATGCCGGAGCGACGCCGCTCGCGCTGGTTCGGGGAGGGATTTACGGCAGGCCGGAACTGCTGCGCGGTTCATCGCCGCGTCTGACGGCGGCGCAGGTCGGCGAACTGCCTTTCATCATGCCAAAGGCCGGTTCCGAACAGGAGCGCGAGCAACTCGATGGCATGGCCGCCGCCGGCATCATCCCGCGCAAAGTGATTTGTCATTCGGAGTATTTCGACGTGGTGTCGGCAATGGTCGACCGGGGGCTTGGTGCAGCGTGCCTTGCCGACCCGCTCATCCCGCCCGACATTCGCAGTCGCCTTGTCATGTTCCATCCGCTGACCAGCTGGAAATTGCTCTGGCGACGCCGCCCGGACCATAGCGACCCGCTTGCCAATCTGGTCGAAGCATTCCTCTTCGAATGCGTCCTCGGCAATCCCGACTATCCGGCAATCGAACGGTATCGTTAGCGGTCGACCGCGATCGCCTGAGCCCGTTCACCGATAAAGCGAGCCTGTGGCTGCGCTTGCGATCATGCCCGATAATCGCAGCAGGTCGGGCGCTATCAGGGGCAATTGTGCAAATCGCGCCGCCGGTGTTCGCCTCAAGCGTCAGGACTATCGGGGAGCGGTCACGGGACCGGCGCCCCAGACTTGAATTGAACCGCATAATATCAAGGGCAGGTGGCGGAGACGGAGGGATTCGAACCCTCGGTACCCGGATAGGGTACGGTTCCTTAGCAGGGAACTGGTTTCAGCCACTCACCCACGTCTCCGCGCTCGCGGCTTGCGCGAGTTGGGGGCCTATAGCGGGGCGCCTTCGCGCCTTCAAGGCCAAGTTTGCATCTCTCCCTCATGAAAAATCGCTGAAATCCGCAGCTTGCGATTCGCTTGGCCGCAAAACGGACTCGCATCGTCGCTCAATTCATTGCGCGCTCATCCGGGCTGGATTCTAATCGTGCAGGATAACGCAGGACTGCGCTGTCCTCGCTGCGTGGTTTTCCTGACCGGCGCGAGGGCAGGGGAAGGGCATTGGATATGAAGATACTTTCGACATTCACGGGCGCAGCACTCGCGGCTGTGGCGGGGCTCTCGCTCGCGGTGGCTCCGGCATCGGCGCAGGTGCGCGATATCGATCCCGATGCGGCGATCGACGGTGACCTGATCGGCGAGGCGACCGGCTATCGCGAAATCGACCCGGCCCCGCCCGGCGCCAGCGACGGTCCCGCTGCCACTTCCGTGCCGCAAAGCGCGGGCAACGGCACGCCGGTCGATACCGCGCCGACCGGAACGGCAAGGCCCGTCACACCCTCGCAGGTCGATACCTGGAACCCCGACACGATCGGCAAGCAGGCCGAGGCTGCCGAGGCGCAGGGCCAGACCACCTATGGCGAGGACGACCTGATGGGCGCGGCCACGGGCGTCTTCGGCAAAGGCTCGGAAGGGCTGGCCGGAATCATTCAGGACATCCTGGCCAAGCAGGGCAAACCAAACGGCTATATCGTCGGGCGCGAGGGCTCTGGCGCGGTCGGGCTTGGCCTGCGCTATGGCTCGGGTACGCTGTATCACAAGATCGAGGGCAACCGCCCAGTTTACTGGACCGGTCCGTCGCTCGGCTTCGACCTTGGCCTCAACGCGGGCAAGGCCTTCGTGCTGGTCTACAACCTGCACAATTCGCAGGATCTCTACAAACGCTATGGCGCGGGCGAGGGGCAGGCCTATCTCGTCGGCGGCTTCCATGTCAGCTACCTGCGGCGCGGCGATGTCGTGCTGATCCCGGTGCGCATGGGCGCGGGCGTGCGGCTGGGCGCGAATGTGGGATATATGAAGTTCTCCGAAAAGCAGCGCTGGTTGCCTTTGTAATAGGCGGTGCCAGCCCGACTCCCCCGCCCAACCACCCGATACAGTTTACCTGTAGGATATCGGGTGGTTGGGCGGGGGAGTCGGGCTGGCACCGAAGCTCAAGGCGGATGCCTTGAGCGCACTCGATAAAATCACTTCCCGCACGCACCAAACAGTCCGTATAAATCCTGCTTGATCCCGCGCGCCTCGCGGGAGTAAGGCGCGCTCGCTATGCTTACCAACCTCGAACAGCAACCCGCCGATGCGCTGCTTGCGCTCATCAAGCTCCACAACGCCGACCCGCGTGCCGACAAGGTCGATCTGGGCGTGGGCGTCTATCGCACCGGGCAGGGCGAAACGCCTGTCTTCGGCGCGATCAAGGCTGCCGAAAAGAAGCTCGTTGAGACGCAGGATTCGAAAGCCTACCTCGGCCCCGAAGGCGACATGGGCTTTGTCGAGGCGCTGATGCCCTATGTCTTTGGCAAGGGCTCGCCAGACATGGGTGGCCGGATCGAAGGGATGCAGACGCCGGGCGGCACCGGCTCGCTGCGGCTGGCGCTGGCAATGGCGCAGCGCGCGGGTGCAAAGCGGATTGTCGTCGGCAAGCCGTCCTGGCCCAACCACGCGCAGATCTGCAATGACCTCGGCCTTGAGGTCAGCGAGTTCAACCACGCCTCGCCCGATGGCACGGCGGATATGGATGCGGTGCGCAGCGCGATTGCCGGGGCGGGCGAGGGCGATGTGATCCTGTTGCACGGTGCCTGCCATAACCCGACCGGCATCGACTATTCGCAAAACGAATGGGACGAGATCGCCGCGCTGCTCGCCGACAGCAAGGCGTTGCCAGTGATCGACCTTGCCTATCAGGGGCTTGGCCACGGCATGGAGGAAGACGCCTATGGCCTGCGCCGCGTGCTCGTCGCGGTGCCCGAAGCGATCATCTGCTATTCCTGCGACAAGAACTTCGGGCTTTATCGCGACCGTGTGGGTGCGCTTTATGTGATGGCCGAAAGCGCCGAACAGCTGCCCGCGATCATGTCGAACGGTCATGCGCTGGCACGCGCCAACTGGTCCCAGCCGCCCGATCACGGCGGCGCGGCGGTGCGTTTGATCCTTGAGGACGAGGCCCTGACCGCGCAGTGGCTCGACGAGCTTGACCAGATGCGCGAGCGTATGCGCCAGGTGCGCGCGAAGCTCGCCGCGGCCGGGCAGGCGGGTAAGGCCGATCTCACGCCGATGGGCCACCAGAACGGGCTGTTCTCGATCGTGCCGGTGAGCAAGGAGCAGGTGCTCGAACTGCGCGAGAAACATGGCATCTACATGGCGGCGTCGGGGCGAATCAATATCGCCGGGCTGACGATGGGCAATATCGACAAGTTCATCGACGCCGTGGCTGACGTAACGGGCTGACTGACAATGGATCGGCAGCCCACGCTGGAAAGCGAGCGGCTGTTGGTCAGGCCGCTCCGGCAAGACGACCGCGAGGCGCTTTACGCCTTTGTCGGCGACTCACTGCTATGGCAGCAACACCCGGTGCCGGAACGCGCGGAGCGCGTGCATTTCGATGATTGGTTCGACGGGTTGCTTGGCCATGGCGGTGCGATGGTGGCTATCGAGCGCGCCAGCGGCACGGCGATTGCGACCAGTTCGTTCCTCAATCACCGGACCGAAGGCGAGGGCGTGATCGAGGTCGGCTCAACTGCCGTTGCGCGTTCGCACTGGGGCGGCTGGGCCAATCGCGAGCTCAAGCGGCTGATGCTCTCGCATGCCTTCGCATCGGTTGGCTGCGTCGAGTTCCTGATCGGCGAGCACAACATGCGCTCGCGCCGCGCGGTCGAAAAGATCGGCGGCGTGCTGACCGACCGCATCCATATCGCCGAGTATCGCGGGCGGGAAATCCCGCACCTGATCTACGAACTCACGCGCGCAGATTTTGCCAAGGGGCCGCTCAGCCGCGCAGGCTTTGCATCCTCTGCAAATAGCGCGCGAGGACGTCGATCTCGAGGTTGACGCCATCGCCTTGCGCCAGTGCGCCCAGCGTCGTCACTTCGCCCGTGTGCGGGATGATGTTGACCGAGAAGTGGCAAGTGCCATCGGGCTGGTCCGCCACTTCGTTGACCGTCAGCGAAACGCCATCGACGGTGATCGAACCCTTGGGCGCGAGGTAGGGTGCAAGCTCGCCCGGCGCGGCGAAGGTGAACTTCTTCGAATCGCCGACCGGCTCGATTCCGGCGACGGTCGCCACGCCATCGACGTGGCCGGTAACGATATGTCCGCCCAATTCGTCGCCCAGCTTGAGCGCAGGTTCGAGGTTGAGCCGCGTCCCCTCGGTCCAGCGCCCCGGCACCGTGCGCTTGACCGATTCTGCCGAAATATCGACCGCGAACCACGCATCGCCTGCGCTGCCGCCTTTGCCGACCACGGTCAGGCAGGCACCCGAGCAGGCGATCGAGGCACCCATCGCGATTCCATCGGGATCGAACGGGCAGGCGATGACGACGCGCAGGTCGCCGCTGTCGCGGACTTCGCGGATCGTGCCGAGGGCGGTGACTATTCCGGTAAACATCGCGTGCGGCTGTAAACGTCCAGGGTGTCGCTGCCAAGCTGCCTGCGTTCGTCGAGCCGCCAGCGTCCGTGGGCATCGGCAAGCGAGGCCAGGCCAAGGTCTGTAACCGAGGGCAGGCCGCCGCCGATGACGATGGGCGCGCGGTAGATTAGCAACGAATCGACAAGGTCGGCGGCGAGGAACACAGCAGCGGTCTGCGCGCCGCCTTCGACGAAGAGGTATTGCACAGCTTCGATCTCGCCGATCGCGTCGGGTGAGGGCAGGGCGTGCCAGCCTTCGGGTGCATCGCCGCCGGTCAGCACCCAGCGTTCGGGGCTGCGGTCCTCAAGGCCGGGCAGGCGCACGTCGAGGCGTGGGTTGTCGGCGCGCA
The DNA here is from genome assembly GCA_041396945.1 of Sphingomonadaceae bacterium. Taxonomy (GTDB): domain Bacteria; phylum Pseudomonadota; class Alphaproteobacteria; order Sphingomonadales; family Sphingomonadaceae; genus Novosphingobium. The sequence continues at coordinate 22,807 of JAWKXP010000004.1, forward strand.
AAGTGCCGCCGCCGACGAGGATTGCATCGGCCTTTGCCCGCATCGCGTGGCTATGCGCCCGCGCCGCTTCGCCGGTGATCCACTGGCTCTCGCCCGAAGCAAGTGCAATGCAGCCGTCGAGCGACAGGGCCAGCTTGAGCGTGACGTGCGGGCGGCCAAGGCGCTTGGCGGTCAGGTATCCGGCGAGACTCGCTTCGGCCTCGGGCGAAGGGACGAGGTCCGCCGAAATCCCCGCCTCGCGAATGCGCGCCAGCCCTGCGCCGGCGGTGCGCGGATCGGGGTCTTCGCAGCCGACGACGACGCGCGCGAGCCCCGATGCAGCGACCAGACCGGCGCAGGCGGGGCCGCGTTCCGACCGGTGCGCGCAGGGTTCGAGCGTGACGTAAAGCGTCGCGCCCTGCGCCGCATCGCCCGCCTGCTCCAGCGCTTCCGCCTCGGCATGGGGGCGACCTCCGGCTTGCGTCCAGCCGCGCCCGGCAACCTTGCCGTCTTTAACGATGATTGCACCAACTGCGGGATTCGGGCGGCTCAGCGGTCGCGCGCAGTCCGCTATCGCTGCTGCCGCCGCCAGCCAGCGCAGGTCGTCACTCACCGGCGTCTTGCGCCTCGCGAACGCCGAATTGCTGCTGGAACGCGCGTTCTTCTTCGGCGCGTTCGGCGGCGGCTTCGGCTTCGATCTTTTCGACGTCCATGCCCGAGGCCTTGCCCAGTGCGCGATAGATGTCCTTCACCCGTTCGTCACGGCGCATCTGCTCCGCGCGCTTCTCCTCCTGGAACTTCTGGTTGGCGATGTTCGAGGCCATGATCTCCTCGTCCGTGCGGTGCTCGGGCCAGACGGTGATATAGGTGACCTTGGGCGGAGCATGCGGAGCCGAACCGCCTTCGGGCAGCATCAGCGTGAACAGCGAACCCGTCGCCAGCACCGAGAGCAGCGCAATCCGCCAGCGGTTGCCGCCGGCCTGCTGCCACACGGTCTTGAAGTCCGCCCACATGCCCGTGGGCTGGACGTGCTGCCAATATCCGGTTCGCTTGAACAATCCCATTTGCATCAGATAGGCGCTTTCCTGCGCCAGTTAAAGCCTCTCGCCTCAGCCGAACGGCAGGTAGAGCGAGCGCCCTTCGCGCCGCAGCCAGAGATTGGCGGCGCGAATATCGCCTTCGAACAGGTCGCCAAGCAGTGCGTGGAAGGCGGGCGAGTGGTCGAAATGGACGAGGTGCGCAACCTCGTGCGCGACGACCGAACGGCGCACCGGGTCTGGTGCCATGACGAGCCGCCAGTTGATGCGGATCGTCCCGTCCGGCGCGCAGGAACCCCAGCGGCGTTTGGCGTTGGAGAGCGCGAGCCTGGGCGCAGGCTTGTCCGCAAGATCGCAATAATGCGCAAGATCGTCTGCCATGAGCGGCAGCGCCTCGGCCTTGAGCCAGCGGGAGAGGCGGGATTCGAGGCCTGCTCCCGGTCCGCCAACGGTAATCGTACCATCCGCCACCACCGGCTTGCGCCGTGCTTCGGGGCGGTGCGCGAGCAGCAGCCGCTCGCCCCGGAACGCCAGCACCGACCCGTTGCCCAGCGGCTCGCTGCGCGGGATCGCGTCCAGCTGCGTCGCCAGCCAGTCCGCCTTCGAGCGGGCAAAGGCCAGCGCTTCGGCGGTGCGGCCCCAGCGCGGCATCGTCACGCGCACCTCGCGCCCGTCCTGCGCCAGCCGCATCGTGATCCGCCGCGCGGTCGGATGGCGGCGCACGACAATCGGCAGTGCGGTCTCGCCGACCAGCACAGAAGGCTCCTCGCGCGGGTCCTGCTTGAGCCAGTCGATCACAGGCTGTCCTCCGGCCCTTCCCAGACGATGTGATGCTCGATCGGCCCGGCGTCGATCTCGCTCACCACCTTGCCGATGATCGAAATGCCCGCCGCGTGCATTGCCTCGCGGTCGCCGGTGAGCAGGTAGTGCCACTCAGGCAGCGGCTCGCCATCGGCGCGCAGGCGATAGGCGCAGGTCTTCGGCAGCCATTCGAGCGAACCGGCATTGCGCTGCGTCAGCCGCAGGCAATCGGGCACGAAGGCGCGGCGGTTGCGATAGTCGCTGCAACGCGCCGTCTTGAGGTCGAGCAGCTTGCAGGCGACGTTGGTCTTGTAGATATCGCCGGTGTCGGCATCCTCGACCTTGTGCAGGCAGCAATTGCCGCAGCCATCGCAAAGCGCTTCCCACTCGGCGCGCGAGAGGCTGTCGAGCGGCCTTTCCCAGAACCGCTCGCGCAGGCCTACCTCACCCATTTTGCAAGGTCCGCCGCCACGGCATCCGGCCCCTTGTCGATGGCAAGGATCGCGATGGGCTTGCCCTCGGGGTCCATCAAATACGCTTGCCGCGAATGATCCATCAGGTAGCCACCTTGCGGCGTATCCTCGCCGCGCTGGTAGTAAATCGCAAAGGTCTTGGCCGCCGCCGCGACCTGTTCCGTCGTGCCCGTCAGCCCAAGCAGGCGCGGGTGAAACGCGGCGGTGAACTCGCCGACGATGGGCGGGGTGTCGCGCGCGGGGTCGATGGAAACGAAGATCGGCTGGACCTTTTCGGCAAGCGCCGGGCTTTCGTCCTCGAACCTCGAAAAGCCCGCCATCATCGCTTGGACATCGAGCGGGCAGGCATCGGGGCAGAAGGTGTAGCCGAAATAGATGATGCGGTACCGGCCCTTGAAATCGGACCATTCGACCGTGCTTCCGTTCTCGTCGACCAGCGTGAACGCCCCGCCGATGGCCGCGCCTTCGAGCGGCGGGCGTTCGTCGACGGGCGCGGCGGATTCGCCCGAACAGGCGATGAGCGCGAGCGGGGCGAGGAGGCTGGTAAAGATGCGTAAAAAGGACCACATGGCGCTGCGGTTCATGCTCTGCTAAACCGCCTCGTGCAAGTGAGATCGCGGGAAAACCCGCCGATTCAAACGATTCAGGAGAATGCCCGTGCGCAAGGCCCGCACCGCGCGAACGAAATTGCTTTCCTTCACCGCCGCCATGCTGGCAGGCCTCGGAATAGTGCTCGCCAGTCCCGCGCAGGCGCAGTTCTCCGATGGCTACAAGTTCCTCGAAGCGGTCAAGAAGAAGGAAGGCCAGAAGGTGGAGGACGCGCTGAGCGAGCCGGGCACCACGGTGATCCGCTCGCGCGATGTGACCTCCGGCGAAACCGCGTTGCATGTCGTCACACAGCGGCGAGACCTTACCTGGTTGCGGTTTCTCGTGGCCAAGGGGGCAGACGTGAACCAGCGCGATTTCAAGGGCACTTCGCCGCTGCAACTGGCGACGCGGCTCGGCTGGGTCGAGGGGGTCGATTTCCTGATCGGCAAGAACGCGAATGCCGACGATCCCGACGACGCCGGTGAAACGCCGCTGATCAGCGCGGTGCATCGCCGCGATACCGAGCTTATGCGGATCCTGCTGAAGGGCGGGGCCGATCCCGACCGCGCCGACAATTCGGGCCGCTCTGCACGCGACTATGCGAAGCTTGGCAGCAATAGCGGACAATTGCTGGCAACGATCGACGAGCATGCCAGCGACAAGAATCGCAACAAGGCGCAGGCCACCTACGGGCCGACGCTTTGACATGGCCGAAGCGGCGACACCCGACCTGACACTCGACGAACTGCGGCTGATGCTTGCCCCGGCGATTGCCGACGCGGCGGTCTTCGACGGCTGGAGCGATGCGGCGGTGCAGACGGCGGCGCAGGACGCCGGGGTCGATGCCGATGTTGCCGCCTATGCCTTTCGCGGCGGGGCGATGGATATGATCGAGGCCTGGATCGCCAAGGTCGACGCGCAGATGATCGCCGCGTTTCCGCCCGAGGCAGTGGCGGAGATGAAGATTCGCGAGCGGATTGCCGCGCTGGTCTGGTTCCGGCTCGAAGCGGTTCTGGGGCAGGAAGAGGCGGTGCGCCGCGCCCTGTCGATCATGGCGATGCCGCGCAATGCAAGGCGCGCGCTCAAGCGCGGCTGGCAGAGCGCCGACCTGATGTGGCGGCTCGCTGGCGACACCGCGACCGACTATAATCATTACACCAAACGCACGCTGCTCGCGGGCATATACGCGACCACGCTGGGCGTCTTCATCGACGATGAGAGCGAGGGCAAGGCAGAGACCCGCGCGTTCCTCGACCGCCGCATCGACGGGGTCATGAAGTTCGAGAAAGCCAAGGCGCAATTCCTGCGCGCACCCGAGGAACGCTTCAGCATGGCAAGGTTTCTCGGGCGGCTGAGGTATCCGGCGCGTTAGATTTTTGAGCCCCTCCCCTGAAGGGGAGGGGCTGAACGGACGATGCGCACCGAACCCTTATTGCGAAACGCTTGCAATACAGTTGCAAAGCGCCGCGCAATCTGGCAGCGCGCTGGCATGAAGCTCGACAGGCTCCCTAAAGGCAATCCGGCGCGGATCGTCGCGGTCGAATGGTCGCACCTCGTCGCCGAGGAAGCGCAGCGTCTTCGTGCGCTCGGGATCGAGGAGGGCGCGAAAGTCTCGGTCGCGCATCGCGGCGTTTTCGGCGGGGCTGACCCCATTGCTGTAACGGTCGGGCGCATGACAGTTGCGCTGCGCCGCGCGCATGCCGCCGCGATGGAAGTCGAGGCGCTGTGACCGCCCCGCGCAAGATCGCGCTGGTCGGCAATCCCAATGCCGGCAAGTCGGCGCTGTTCAACGCGCTGACCGGCGCGCGGCAAAAGATCGCGAACTATCCGGGCGTGACCGTAGAGCGCAAATCGGGCCGCATGGTCCTGCCGACGAACGAGCCGGTCGAGATGGTCGACCTTCCCGGCAGCTATGGCCTTGCCGCGACCAGCCCCGACGAGGAAGTCACCAGCCGCGTGATCCGGGGCGAGTTCGAAGGCGAAAAGGCGCCCGACGTGCTCGTCGTTGTGCTCGATGCCTCGAACCTCGAACAGCATCTCGTCTTCGCGCAGGAAGTCATCGCGCTGGGCAAGCCGACGGTGGTCGCGCTCAACATGCTCGACCTTGCCGAGCGGGACGGACTGGTGCTCGATCCAGGCGTGCTGGCCGAGGAACTGGGCGTTGCGGTAATTCCGACCGTCGCGGTGCGGCGCAAAGGCCTGACCGAACTGGCCGATGCCATCGCCGAAGCGCGCGAGCGCGAGCACGCCGGGCCGCGTCAGGAATTCGGAACCACAGAGCTTCGCGTTGCCGCGCATGCAATGGCCGACGCCGCGATCCTTTCGGAAACCGCGCGGCATCGCCTGCACTCGAAGCTTGACCGGGTACTGCTCAATCCCTGGGCCGGGCCGCTGATCCTGTTCGGCCTGCTCTTCGTGATCTTCCAGGCGGTCTTTGCCTGGGCTAGCCCCTTCGCCGATGCGCTCGAAGGCGCGGTTGGCTGGCTGTCCGGGCAGGTGACGGCCGTGATGCCCGAAGGGCTGCTGCGCGATCTGATCGTCGAAGGCGTGCTGGCGGGCGTCGGCTCGGTGGTCGTGTTCCTGCCGCAGATCGTGATTCTGTTTTTCTTCATCCTGCTGATGGAATCGACCGGATACATGGCGCGCGCCGCCTTCCTGATGGACCGCATGATGGCATCTGTCGGGCTTTCGGGGCGCAGCTTCATCCCGCTGCTTTCCAGCTTTGCCTGCGCCATTCCCGGCATCATGGCGACGCGCTCGATCACCGATCCCAAGGACCGGCTGACGACGATCCTGATTGCGCCGCTGATGACATGTTCGGCGCGCCTGCCGGTCTATGCCGTCATCATCGCCGCGTTCATTCCCAACACCAAAGTCGGCGGCGGGGTAGGGCTACAAGGGCTGGTGCTTTTCGCGCTCTATGTTGCGGGCATCATCGGCGCGATGATTGTTGCGCTGGTGCTGCGCCGCTCGGTGACCAAGGGTGCGGCCTCGGGCTTTATCATGGAGCTGCCCAAGTACCAGTTGCCGCTGCCGGGCGACCTGTTGCTCGGCCTCTGGCAGCGCGCGTGGATCTTCCTGCGCCGTGCGGGCACGATCATCTTCATGGTGACGGTGGTGCTCTGGCTGCTGCTCTCGTTCCCCAAGGCCGCGCCGGGCGAGAGCCAGGTCGATGCCTCGATCGCGGGCAAGCTTGCCAATGGCCTCGCGGTACTGGTCGAGCCGATCGGCTTTAACCGCGACATGGCGCTGGCGCTGATCCCGGCAATGGCCGCGCGCGAAGTGGCGGTTTCCTCGCTGGCGACGACCTATGCTGTCGATGCCGAGGACGAGGACGCGGCGGCAGTGGCGCTGGGCGACAAGCTCAAGGATCTCTGGACGCTGCCAATGGCGCTCTCGTTCCTCGCGTGGTTCGTCTTCGCCCCGCAATGCATGTCGACCATCGCCGTCGCCCGGCGCGAGACGAATGGGTGGAAATGGCCGGTCTTCATGCTCGTCTACCTCTTCGGGCTGGCCTACGTTTTCGCAGGCGCGACATACTGGCTGGCGGTAGCGGCTGGGCTTTAGGATTCACGCGGAGACGCAGAGGTTTTGTGATTGCGGCGTAGCCGCTATCGAATTGTCAAAGCTGTGCGTGCTGCGGGACGGTGAAATTATAGCGCCTTCGGCGCGGTCTTGCCCTCCGCGCCTCCGCGTCTCCGCGTGAGAACAGCATCCATTGTGGATAAGAGAGTCGCCGGACAGGTGGCGAATCCTGCGGCCATTGGATAAGCCGGTTGGCGAAGACGTATCGAGAAGGAAGACGATTCGATGGCCGGCAGCCTCAACAAAGTCATGCTCATCGGCAACCTGGGTGCCGACCCGGAAATTCGCTCGTTCCAGAACGGCGGACGCGTGTGCAACCTGCGCATCGCGACTTCCGAGACCTGGAAGGATCGCGACGGCCAGCGTCAGGAGCGCACCGAATGGCACACCGTCGCGATCTTCTCGGATGGCCTCATCAATGTTTGCGAAAACTATCTGCGCAAGGGCTCCAAGGTCTTCATCGAAGGCCAGCTGCAGACCCGCAAGTGGCAGGACCAGCAGGGCAATGACCGCTACTCGACCGAAGTCGTGCTTCGCGGCTTTAACGGCACGCTGACAATGCTCGACGGTCGCGGCGAAGGCGGCGGCGGTGGCGGCATGCGCGGCGGCGGCCAGCAGGGCTATTCGAGCGGCGGCGGCGGTGGAGGCGGCGGCTGGAACGACGGCCCGTCCGGTGGTGGCTCTTCGGGTGGCGGCGGCGGTGGCAGTGGCTACGCCGACGATCTCGACGACGACATTCCGTTCTGATCAGGCCTTTGCGGCCCGGAATTTCCGTCAATTTCGCAAGAACTTGAGCTTACGAACTCGGTCGTATCGTCGGCCCGCATTTTATGTCTCAAGAAAACGGCGGTGCGCCGCTCCAGATCCAGCCGGCGAAGGCCCAGGCGATGAACAGGCAGACCACGGCACGCCATGCCGGGGCGGCGGTCATGCCCTGCGTACCCTCGGGCACCGCGCGCGAGCCCGATAGCATCGGGTGGATGAGCTTGTCCTTCTTGACCACCTTGTAGAATGCAATCGCGCCAAGGTGCAGCACGACCAGCAGGACGATCACGTTGAAGAAATCCTCGTGCCAGTCGGTCAGTGCGTCGGCAGTCATCACCCCGACCAGCCCGTTGAGCGGACCGGTCGCACCGTCGAAGGGATCGCCCGCAAACAGCCCCATGCCGACCTGCAGGCTCATTGCGCCGAGCAGCGCCACAACCGACCAGCCGCCCGCCGCATTGTGGCCGATCACCGGCGGATGCTTTTCACCGATCGAGCGGAAGTAGGCGAGCACCGCGCCCGGACCGCGCACGAAATGCGTAAATCGCGCGGTGGAGCTACCGACGAAGCCCCAGAGGATGCGGAACACCAGCAGAATCAGCAGGATCATGCCGAGCCGCTTGTGCCAGCCCATTTCATGATTTTCGGCGGTCCACCAGAGCGCCGGGATCAGCAGCGCGAAGAGCCAGTGGCACAGCCGCACGGGGAGATCCCATATCCTGACCCGCGCGGCGCTTGCGGACTCTTCGGCCATCGCTGCGATCCGGCCCGCTTAGTCGTCTTCGGGCTTGCGGAAGGTGTCGTGACAGCCCTTGCACGAACCGCCCAGTTCCTTGACCGCGTTGCCGACAGCCGCGCCATCACCCGATTCGGCTGCCGCCGCCAGCGCATCGGCCTTGGTGATAAGGGCGAGGCGCGCTTCCTCGAACTTTTCGGGCTGTTCCCAGATCGTCTTGAGCGCTTCGGTCTTGTGGCCGTCTTCAAGCGCGGTGCCGGCCGGGAACATGTCCTTGATCTGCACGCCCTTGGCGCTCATCGCCTTGGCCGAAGCAGCGATGGCCGCCATGTCGGGCGAGCCGCCCTCAAGCTGGACGCGGATCGCCTTGAAGTCGTCGCCCATCTCTTCGTAAAGTTCGTGGCGCTCGTGCAGAACTTCCTTGATCTGCTCGTCGGTCAGCGCGGTCTCGGGCGCGTCAGTGGCTGCGGCTTCGGTCTCCGCGCCCGCTTCGGCTTCGGGAGCTTCGCTGCTGCAGGCGGCGAGCGAGGCGGCCAGGGCCAGCGAGGCGATGGCGGCGGGGACGATGCGGTATGCGGACATGCGAGGGTCTCCTTGAAGGTCAGACCCGCGAGCCTAGCGTCCTGCGAATCGATGTCAAAGAGTTCTGCAGCGCGCGCTGTCAGTCGCCGGTTTTTAGGCCCTTGAGCGCCGCGAAGGGGTTGGCCTCGTCCTCGCCCAGCCTGGCGCGCGCTTCCTCGGCATCGGGACCGACGGCATAAGGGTCGATCGCAAGGCCGAGCGATTGCGCAACCGCCTCGCCAAGGTCGATATGCGTGCCTTCGTAGTCGATCTCGTCGCAGTCTTCGGCGTCGATCTCCAGTTCCTCGTCAGGGTCGAAATCGGCGCGCGCGGGGACGAAGCGAAACGCGATCGCCTCTGCGACCGAGACCGGCAGGTCTTCGGCGGAGATCGCGCAGGATTGTACCCAGGCGGCGCGCAGCGTTCCAGTCACGTCGACTGCGCGCTCGTTTCGGGACAGCGATACTTCGGCTTCCAGCCGCTCCACCGAAACCAGCCCGAAGCGTTCGGCCAGCGCCGCGCGTTCGGCCCCATTCGCCTCGATCCGCGCCTGCTTGCCCTCGACCTGCCGGACGTCGAAGGGGCGAGAGAACTCGTGCGCGCTCATCGCGATATGCGCCCGGCGAGCAGGTCGTCGGCGGGCATCGCTTCAAGCTGCTTCCAGAGCGCCATCGTCGCGGATGCAAGCCGGGCAAGATCGGCATTTTCGATCAGCGTCAGGTTGCGTTCGAGCACCGGCACCAGCGCTGCTTCGCCTTCGGGCAGGGCCTCGCGCAAGGCACCGATGCGGCCGCCCAGCGCCTGCATCAGCTTGCCGATATGCTTGCCGACAGTGGGATCGCCCACGCCGGTCTGGCGCAACTGGCCGTCCATGTCCTCGACGAAAAGCTCGGTCAGGAGCGCCGAGGCCTGCGCCAGCGCCTCGTCGCGCTCCATCCGCAGCGTCACCAGCGCGAGGACCAGTGTGATCGCATCGAACCGGCCCGGCACGGAGTCGGCAATGCCGCCTTGCGCATACCAGTGCTTTTCGCGGGCGATTTCGACGACACGGTGCCAGAGCGGGCGCACGGGATCGCGGTCCTTGCGCTTGCCGCCGAAAAGGTTGGAGAGGAAGGACATGGCTGGGTCTCGTAGTGGAAGGTCTTGTTCAGGAGCAATTCAAGCACTCGCGGCCAGGGCCGCCCCGGCTTGCCATTGCGCTCGACCCTGCGGGGGCGTAAGGCTCGGCGCCGATATATGCGTGTTCGGCCAGAGGGCAATGGGCGATTGGCGCGATGACAGGAATGACTGGAGCAGAAAATGCGGCTTAACGGGCATAAGGCTTTGATCGCGGGCGCGGCGCTGGGCGTGCTGGTGCTGGCCTCGGGCTGCACCTCGATCAAGAACCATCGCGGGTTCATCGCCGAGCAGGTGCTGCTCGACGCGATCCAGCCGGGCATCGACAACCGCATGTCGGTCGAGCGTACGCTTGGCCGTCCGACCTTTGTCAGCCAGTTCGGCAACAAGGACTGGTACTACGTCTCGCAGGACACCAAGACCCCCGCTTTCCGCCGCCCGCGCACTGCCGACCAGACGGTGCTGCGCATCCGCTTCGACGCGGGCGACAACGTCATCGCCATCGACCGGCGCGGCATGGAAAAGGTCGCCCGGATCGATCCCGAAGGCGACAAGACCCCGACGCTGGGCCGCGAGCGCAGTTTCCTCGAAGACCTTTTCGGGAACGTCGGCACCGTCGGCGCGCCGGGTGCCGGTCCCGGAGCACCGCGCGGGCCGGGTCCGAACGGAAGTTAGTTGAACTCGCGGGCGGCGATCATATATCCCGCCCCATGAGCAACGATGCGGCGAGCCACGGCCTGATCCAGTGGCACGGAACCACCATCATCGGCGTCAAGCGCGGCGAGCAGACCGTGATTGCCGGTGACGGGCAGGTTTCGATGGGCAACACGGTGATGAAGCCCAATGCGAAGAAGGTTCGCCGGATCGGCGAGGGCGGCAAGGTTATCGCCGGGTTTGCGGGCGCTACCGCCGATGCTTTCACCCTGTTTGAGCGGCTCGAACGCAAGCTGGAGCAGTATCGCGGCCAGCTGATGCGCGCCGCGGTCGAACTCGCCAAGGACTGGCGCACCGACAAATATCTGCGCAATCTCGAAGCGCTGATGATCGTCGCCGACGCCGAGACGATGCTGATCCTGACCGGTAACGGCGATGTGCTCGAACCCGAAGGCGGAATCGCCGCGATCGGCTCGGGCGGCAACTACGCATTGGCCGCCGCCCGCGCGCTCTCCGATTACGAGGACGACCCTGAAAAGATCGCGCGCAAGGCGATGGCTGTCGCCGCCGAAGTCTGCGTCTTTACCAACGATCAGGTGACCGTGGAAACGATTTAGCCAATAGCCCTCTCCCCTTGAGGCGAGAGGGTTGGGAGAGGAGGCTTTCACCGTACACCCCTCTCAAATCCGACTAGCCTGCTTTGCAGCCAAGTCTCCGTATCTCTCCCCTGAAGGGGAGAGAGCAACGAGGAAGAGAATGGACAACCTCACTCCCAAGGCCATCGTGGCAGCCCTCGACGAGCACATCATCGGCCAGAAAGAGGCCAAGCGCGCGGTTGCTGTCGCGCTGCGCAATCGCTGGCGGCGTCAACGCCTGCCCGCCGAGCTGCGCGACGAGGTGACGCCCAAGAACATCCTGATGATCGGCCCCACCGGCTGCGGCAAGACCGAGATCAGCCGGCGGCTGGCGAAGCTGGCCGAAGCGCCGTTCGTCAAGGTCGAGGCGACCAAGTTCACCGAAGTCGGCTATGTCGGCCGCGATGTCGAACAGATCGCGCGCGATCTCGTCGAGGAAGCGATCCGGCTCGAAAAGGACCGCCGCCGCGAATCCGTGCGTGAGGCGGCGAGCGAAGCGGCGATGGAGCGCCTGCTCGATGCGCTCGTCGGGCAGGGGGCTTCCGAAGCGACCCGCGAATCGTTCCGCCAGCGCGTCGTCGAAGACGCGATGAATGAGACCGAGGTCGAGATCGAGGTTGCCGACAGTCCTGACATGCCGATGGAAATTCCCGGCATGGGTGCCTCGGTCGGCATGATCAACCTGTCCGACATCATGGGCAAGGCGTTTGGCCAGCAGCCGATGAAGCGCCAGAAATTGAAGGTGCCCGACGCCTGGGACAAACTGGTCGACGAAGAGAGCGAAAAGCGCATGGACCAGGACGACGTCGCCCGCGTCGCGCTGGCCAATGCGGAGACCAACGGCATCGTCTTCCTAGACGAGATCGACAAGATCGCGGTCTCCGACGTGCGCGGCGGTTCGGTCAGTCGCGAGGGCGTGCAGCGCGACCTCTTGCCGCTGATCGAAGGCACGACCGTTGCAACCAAGTACGGGCCGATGAAGACCGACCACGTGCTGTTCATCGCCTCAGGCGCGTTCCACGTTGCCAAGCCGAGCGACATGCTCCCCGAATTGCAGGGCCGCCTGCCGATCCGCGTCGAGCTGAAAGCGTTGACCGAGGAAGACTTTGTGCGGATTTTTGAGCGAGACCCGCGCGAACCTCGTCGAGCAATATACCGCGCTGCTCGGGACCGAGAAGGTGACGCTCGATGTCACCGGGGAAGCAGTTGCAGAGGTTGCGAAGATCGCCGCGCAGGTGAACGAGTCGGTCGAGAATATCGGCGCGCGGCGCCTGCAGACGGTGATGGAAAAGCTGCTCGAGGAACTCAGCTTCGAAGCCGAAGACCGCACCGGCGAGACGGTGACGGTCGACGCCGCCTATGTGCAGGACAAGCTCGCCGACCTCGCGCAGGACAGCGATCTGAGCAAGTATATCCTCTAGCGACGCGCGCTCTGGATTTTCTCGCTTCGTCATTGCGAGGAGCGGAGCGACGAAGCAATCCAGAGCAGTCAGGCACAAATCTCAAAAAACAAATCCCGCCATTGCGGATTGTCCCGCTTGATCAGCGCCAGCTTGCGTTTGCGATTGCCAGCCTTGATCTGTTTCTCGCGAGAAATGGCATGATCCATAGTCGCGTGGAGTTCGTACCAAACGAGCATTTTGCAGCCGTGCTTCTTTGAGAACCCTTCGATCAGGCCTTCGCGGTGCTGGAATGCACGCTGTTGCAGGTTCGAGGTGACGCCGGTGTAGATCGTGCCGTTGCGCTTGCTGGCGACGATGTAAACGGCTGGCTGGAAGGTGCTTCGCATGGCTCTGGATTGCCGCGCGGCTGCGCCGCTCGCAATGACGAATTTCTGATGCTAATTGAAATTTCATGCACCAGACACCCGAAGACCGCCCAATCTATCGTCTGCTCACCGGCAAGGACGACCGCGCCTTCTGCGAGCGCGTGTCCCAGGCATTGGAACAGGGCTGGCGGCTCTATGGCTCGCCCAGCCTTGCGTGGGACACCGAAAACAACTGCATGAAGGCCGCGCAGGCGGTCGTCTGGCACGAGGCGGATGTGGTGAAATAAAGTTCCTCCCCAAGCTCGCTTGGGGAGGGGGACCGCGACGCCCTCGGCGTCGTGGTGGAGGGGGTGAGTGCACCATTGCCCCTCCGTCAGTCACCTGCGGCGACTGCCACCTCCCCATCGCATTCGGCGACAGGGAGGATCAATCCTCAATGCGGTGCGACGCCGAGTTCCACGCCGGTCTTGTCGTGCAGCGCGAACTTGTCGACGATGTCGGCGCTGGCCTCGTTGTAGCCAACCACCTTGACCGACGCGCCGCCACGATCCAGCTTGCCGACGATCTTGTCCAATGCATCGACCGAGGAAATGTCCCAGAGGTGCGCGTGGGTCATGTCGATCTCGACGAAGGGCGCGGTTTCCTCGAATGCCTGCATCTTCTCGACGAAGCGGTGGACCGAGGCGAAGAAGATTTCGCCCGAGATGCGATAGGTCGCGGTCTGGCCGTCGGCAGAGACGGTGCGCTCGATATGGAAAAGCTGCTGCACCTTCTGCGCGAAGAAGATGCCCGATAGCAGCACGCCTGCGGCAACGCCGAGCGATAGGTCGTGCGTGCCGACGACAACGATCACCGTCGTCAGCATCACCACCGAGCTTTGCCAGGGGTGGCGGCGCAGATTGGGGATCGAGTTCCACGAGAAGGTACCGATCGAAACCATGATCATCACCGCTACGAGCGCGGGCATCGGCACCTGCGCCACGAAGGGCGAAAGCAGCCAGAGCAGCACCAGCAGCACCGTGCCCGCGGTCAGCGCGGAAAGCCTGCCGCGCCCGCCCGAGGTCACGTTGATCACCGACTGGCCGATCATCGCGCAGCCGCCCATGCCGCCGACGAGCGCCGCGCCGATATTGGCGAGGCCCTGACCCCGGCACTCGTAACGCTTGTAGGAATCGGTGTCGGTCATGTCGTCGACGATCTGCGCGGTCAGCAGCGATTCGAGCAGGCCGACCGCCGCCATCGCCGCCGAATAGGGCGCGATGATCTGCAGGGTTTCCCATGTCAGCGGCACTTGCGGCAGGTGGAACGTGGGCAGGCCCTGCGGGATCTCGCCCATGTCGCTGACGGTGTGGACCGGCAGTCCGAGCCAGATCGACAGCGCCGAAAGTACGAGGATCGCGACCAGCGGCGAGGGGATCGTCGTCGTCAGGCGCGGGAAGAGGTAGATGATCGCAAGGCCGCCCGCGACCATCGCATAGGTGTGCAAGGTGACATCGATCAGCTGTGGCAGCTGCGCCATGAAAATGAGGATTGCCAGCGCATTGACGAAGCCGGTGATGACCGAGCGCGAGACGAACTGCATCACCAGGTTGAGGCGCAGGATACCCGCGAGGATCTGGAACAGGCCCATCAGGATCGTCGCGGCGAAGAGGTATTCGACCCCATGCTCGCGCACCAGCGGGCCGACCAGCACCGCCACCGCCGCCGTTGCCGCCGAGATCATCCCCGGTCGTCCGCCAGTGAACGAAATGATGATCGCGATCGCGACCGAGGCATAAAGCCCGACCGCCGGATCGACGCCCGCAATGATCGAAAAGCCGATCGCTTCGGGGATCAGCGCCAGCGCTACGACGATCCCGGCAAGGATGTCGGCGCGCGGGTTGCTGGTCCAGTCGCGGCGCATCGCCTCGAGGTAGGTCATGTGATCTGTCCGGAGTTGCGGGCTGCGGCAGGCGATTTCGCACATGCAGCATGAAAGGGAGCGGTGGCCCTAGCCGCGATCCGGTGCGCGATGCAAGGGGGAGGCGTGCCATACAAACCCCCGTTCGTCTCGAGCGCAGTCGAGAGACGGCAGGGGCGCGCCAAGCCAGCGTGTCTCGACTTCGCTCGACACGAACGGGAAAGGTGGGACCGTGGACGGCCTACTCCGCCGCTTCGCTCAGTTCCTCGGCTTCCTGCGCCTGCCGCATCCACATTTCGGCATAGAGCCCGTCGAGCTTGAGCAGGTCTGAATGTGTGCCCGTCTCGACCGTGCGCCCGTCCTGCAGCACGAGGATCCGGTCGGCGTCGGCAATGGTCGAAAGCCGGTGCGCGATCGAGATCGAGGTGCGGTTCTCCGAAACGCGGTGCAGCGTCGCGAGGATGTCCTTTTCCGTGCGGCTGTCGAGTGCCGAGGTCGCCTCATCGAGCAGCAGGATCGGCGGGTCTTTCACGATGGTCCGCGCGATAGCGACGCGCTGCTTCTCGCCGCCCGAGAGCTTCAGCCCGCGCTCGCCCACTTCGGTTTCGAAGCGTTGCGGCAGCCGGTCGATCAGCGGCGAGAGCGCAGCGGCCTGCGCGGCGCGCTCGATATCCTCGGCGGTCGCGCCGTCGCGGCCATAGCCGATGTTGTAGCCGATGGTGTCGTTGAACAGCACCGAATCCTGCGGGACAATGCCAATGGCGGCGCGAAGGCTTGCCTGCGTCACCTCCTTGATGTCCTGCCCGTCGATCAGGATGCCGCCCGCCCAGGGATCGTAGAAGCGGAACACCAGCCGCGCGATCGTGCTCTTGCCCGCGCCCGACGGGCCGACGATGGCGAGGTGGTTTCCGGCGGGCACCTCGAACGAGAGGCCGTGGAGGATCTGGCGGTCCTTTTCGTACCCGAAATCGACCGCGTCGAAGACGAGGGTCGGGCGATTCACCACCAGCGCGGGCGCGCCGGGCAGGTCGCGTACCTCGATCTCGGTATCCATCAGCCGGAACATCTCGGCCATGTCGATCAGTCCTTGCCGGACGGTGCGATAGACCGTGCCGAGCATGTCCAAAGGGCGGAAAAGCTGCACGAGGTAGGTATTCACGAACACGAGGTCGCCCACGGTCAGCCGCCCCTGCGACCAGCCCCAGACGGTATAGGCCATCGCGCCCGCCATCAGCAGGTTGACGATCACGGCCTGCGCGATGTTGAGCAGCCCGAGCGAATTTTCGCTCTTCACCGCCGCTTCGGCATAGGCGGTGGTGGCCTGCGAATAACGCGCCTTCTCGCGGCTCTCGGCCCCGAAATACTTGACCGTCTCGTAGTTCAGCAGCGAGTCCACCGCGCGGCTCAGCGCCTGCCCGTCGAGCCGGTTCATCTTTTCGCGAAGCTTCGCGCGCCAGTCGGTGATCCAGCGCGTGATCAGCGCATAGGCAATGATCGCCCCCGCCGTCGCGACGACCAGCCCGAGCCCGAGCTGGAAGTAGAAGATCACCGCCACCGCTATCAGCTCGATCACCGTCGGGGCAAAGTTGAACAGCAGGAAATAGAGCATGATGTCGATGCTCTTGGTCCCGCGTTCGACCACCTTGGTGACCTCGCCGGTGCGCCGCGCAAGGTGGAAGCGCAGCGATAGCTGGTGCAGCCGCTCGAACACGTCCTCGGCCAGCGAGCGCGTGGCGACCTGTCCGACCCGCTCGAAGACGATGTTGCGCAGTTGGTCGAACAGCACCGCGCAGAAGCGCCCGCCCGCATAGGCGAGGACGAAAGCGATGGCGACAGTCGCGAGGGTACTGCCCTCGATCGACATCGCATCGACCGCGCGCTTGTAGAAAAACGGCAGCGCCAGCGTCATGCCCTTGGCCGCGACGATCAGCAGCACCGCGATAACGATGCGTCGCCTCAGCCCGGCGTTATCCTTTGGCCAGAGGTATGGCAGGAAACGCAGGACCGTTTGCCAGCCATCGTGGCGGGCGTCGGGATCGTTGACGGCGGTATCGGGCGGCATCGCCGCTATGTAGGGACTGCGCGCCGGTTAGCCAATCGTCGCGCGAGAAATCCGGCTCAGGAACGCGGCACGTCGAACAGCACCCGGCGGCTGCTGAAATCTATCGCCACGCGCTTGAACAGCCGCAGCTCGCGCATGCCAAGGAACAACGCAGGTTGTTCATCGAGGCCCAGCTCGGTGAAGGCAGGCGAATCGGTGTAGGCAATAACCAGGTTCTGGATCTGGTAACTGCGCAGCTCAAGCGTCCGGGCAAAGCCGATTTCGGCCTCGGCCGTCTGCCCCGTCACGCTGTGCAGCGTAACGATCCCGCCACTGCGCTTGTTGGCCAGCTTTTGCTGCAATGCGCGGTTGCCCACCGAATAGGCCGCGCCGGTATCGATGATAACCGCCGTCTTGATCCCGTCGATCACCGCATTGGTCAGCACGAGCTGGCCGGACATTGCGCGGGCCTTCACGACGATCTCGTAGCCACGATTGCCGCCGAGCGATTGCTGGCTGCCGATCTCCATCAGGTTACGGCTGAAATCGATCAGCACGCGCTGGTCCTGCAGGCTGTCGGTGCCGATGATGCCGTCCGCGCCGATGTGCTCGGAGGCGAAGAGCGGGGCGTGGAGGCCGAAATACTCGCGTTTGCCGAGTTCGAGCTGCTCGATATAGGCAGTCTGCGCGGCTTCGGTCCCGGCGACGCCGACGATCGTGACCATCGGACCGGGCTCCAGCGCCAACCGGCTGGCGAGCGCGGTTGAAAGCACCGTGCGCTGCGATCCGGTGTCGATGACAAAGTCATAGGGGCCGGAGCCTTCGACGGCGACCGGGATCGTCATCCGGCGGTGGCGGTCGGCATCGCCCTCGACCACTTCGACCTCTTGTTCGGCTGCCACGGGGCGCGGCGTCGGGATGCGCGTCGGAGTCGCGTGCGAATTGGTGACCCCTGCCGCAAGCAGGGCGAGCGCTGCTGCCAGACCGGACATCGGATTCTCCCGCTTTGTCAATTCATTGCGCTTATGACAGCGGTTGTAACACAAAATTGCCTCAGGCGACAGTCCTCGTCATGCAATTTCGCGGCGAAAGCCCTATAATCGCAGGCAGGAGAGAGCCGCGATGGACAGTCCCGCAAGCCCCGTAAAGAACCGCTACGCCGACGCGCCGAAGAACGCCGACTACACAATCGACCAGCAATGGGAGAGCTATTCGCCCGAAGAGCACGACCGCTGGGACCGGCTGTTCGCCCGACAGCGCGAGATCCTGCCGGGCCGCGCCTGCGGGGCGTTCCTCAAGGCGCTCGATTCATTGCGGCTGTCCGGCGGCGGCATCCCGCATATGGGCCGCCTGTCCGACCGGCTCGAAAAGCTGACCGGCTGGCGGGTGGTGCCGGTCGCCGATCTCGTGCCGGACGAGGTTTTCTTCGACCACCTCGCCAATCGCCGCTTCCCGGCAGGCGCCTTCATCCGGCCAGAGGCGGAGTTCGACTATTTGCAGGAACCCGACGTCTTTCACGACATTTTCGGCCATGTGCCGATGCTCGCCGATCCGGTCTTCGCCGAATTCATGGAAGCCTATGGCAAGGGCGGTCAGCGCGCGATGCGCCGCGACCAGTTGCACAATCTTGCGCGGCTTTACTGGTACACGGTCGAATTCGGGCTGGTCGACACGCCCGAGGGCCTGCGCATCTTCGGCGCGGGGATTGCCTCGTCACCCAACGAGTCGGTCTTTTCGCTCGAAGACCCATCGCCCAACCGCATCCGCCTCAAACTCGAACGCGTGATGCGCACGCGCTACATCATCGACGATTTTCAGCGGACCTACTTCGTGATCGACAGCTTCGAAAACCTGCTCGAACGCTGCTACCGCGATTTCGCAGGGCTTTACGATGCTGTCGTGGGCAAGGAGGACATCGAACCGCAGCAGATCGTCGATGGCGACGCGGTGCTCCATCGCGGCACACAGGCATGGTTCGACACAGGCAGGGTCTCGCCCGAAAACAGGTGAGCCTGTGCCTCAGGCTGGGCCGAACGCGCACCGCCGTCGAGCCGGTACGCAGGCTACAAGGCGCTGCCCTCGCAAGGCCCGACTGACTTCGCTTAGTCCACGTCCCATACAAGGTGCAGGTTTCGGATCGACATCAGGCCTGGGAATACCGAGCTGTCGGTGCCCGGCTTGACCGAGAAGCGGTTCGGGATCGCCTTGAACCACTTTTCCAGCAGCATGCGCAGCTCGCGCCGGGCGAGGTGTCCGCCGAGGCACGAGTGCACTCCGCCGACCAGTGTGAAGTGGCGGTTGCCGGTCCGCGTCGGGTCGAACTTGCGCGGGGTTTTTCGAAACGCGCGGGATCGAAATTGCCCGCCGGGTTGAGGCACGAGAAGGCATCGCCCGCCTTGATCTGCATCCCGTGCCATTCGAAATCCTTGGTCGCGCGGCGGCCCGACGAGAGGATCGGCTGGGTACGGAAGAACTCCTCGACCGCACCGTTGATCAGCGAAGGATCGTTCTTGAGCATGTCCTGAATCTCGGGCTGCAAGGCCATGCGCCGGTACATCTGCGCGATCGTCGCCGCGACGGTATCGAGCCCGCCAAGCCAGAGGAACCAGACCATCCCGATCTTTTCTTCCTCGGTCAGCGGCTGGCCCTTGATCCTGCCATGCACGATCTTGCTGGTCAGGAACTCGTCGGGGTTCGCCTCTTTTTCGGCGATGAACCCGCGCAGGAAGCCGAGCACGTTCGAGAGCGCCCACTGCATTTTCTCAAGGCTGCCCGAGTGCAGGATGTTCCATTCCCAGTCGAGGAATTCGTCGAACTTCTCGCGCGGGAAGCCCATCATGTGCATGAAGATGCGCACCGGAAAGACGCGCGCGAAATCCCAGGCCATGTCGACTTCGCCCTTGGCGGCGATCTCGCCGATCATCTCGTCGAGCACCTCGTCGATCACCGGCTCCATGATCTTCTTGATCGCGGCGGGGCCGAGGAACTGGGTGAGGAACAGGCGGTATTTCGAATGTTCCGGCGGATCGACCGCCAGCGGGATCGAGCGGAACGTCTCGCCGATCAGCGCCTGAAACTCGGCGGTGCCCTTGTTCGAGAAATGCTCGTTGTCGGTATAGACGCGATCGATGTCCTCATAGCGGTGCGCGACCCAGTTGCCGCGCATCCCCGCGCCGCCCGCCGCCGCGCCAAGCCCGCCCGAGGCAGGCTTGTTGTAAAGCAGGCGCGGCAGGTCATCTCCCGCCAGCCAGCCGAACGGCTCGTAAGGATCGACCAGATCGTTGGGCACCCCGCCCATCGCCGCACCCAGATCGACGATCACCTCGGGCGGGACGTTGTCGGGCGCATCGGGATATTCGGTGCGGATCCCGTCGAGCGATTGCGGATAGACGGATTCGAGCGTCGCCTGGTCGGTCATGGCATTCCTCTTCGCGTTGTTGCGCAAATCATGCCGCTGCGCGCCCGTCCGGGCAAGGGGATGCGCGATCCGTCGCCGGGGCGATAGGGGGCTGGGCTTTCAATTGAATGGAAATCGAGTTTCAGCCAGCCGCCAGCATCCGGCTCTTCGTCCCGTCGATGGCGGTCGGCACCGTACCGAGCACCGTCGCGCGGCGCAGGATGCGGGGTTCGTCGGGGTAGTCGGGCACCGCGCGGTGCTGGGTCGCGCGGTTGTCCCACATCGCCACGTCACCTTTCTGCCATGACCAGCGCACGCAGTTTTCGGGCGCGGTGAGGTAGCCCTGGAACAGCTCGTAGAGCTTGGCGGTATCGGCATTGGTCAGCCCGACGAAGCGCTTGAGCCACGAGCCGAGGATAAGCGAGCGCTCGCCGGTTTCGGGGTGAAGCTGCACCACGGGATGCTCGGTGTTGACGACGTGCTTCTTCGTACCCGCACCATAGTCGGGCATCTTCGCGCGGTATTCGGGGGTGAAGTGGCCGTCGAAATCGAAGTCGGTCGAATGGATCGCCCAGAGGCTGTCGGCCAGCGCGCGCAAGGGGGCGGGGAGCCGCTCGTATCCCTTGGCGCAGTTGGCCCACATCGTATCGCCGCCGTAGGAGGGTAGCTCCATCGCGCGCAGAACCGCGAAGGCGGCCGGATCGGGCATGAAGGTAAGGTCGGTGTGCCAGGTCGAGGCCGAATAGCCCTCGGTCAGTTCGAGCAGCCCTTCCGAGCCGCCCGCGACCTTAGCCATCGGGTGCTTCTGCAACTCGCCGAAGCGCTCGGCGAAGGCTTCCTGTTCGGTGTCGGTGAGGTGCTGCTGGCCGCGAAAGAAAACAACCTTGTGATCGAGCAGTGCTTGCCGGATGCCCGCGATGGTGCTGTCGTCGAGGTCGCCCGCGAGCCGCACCCCGCGTATCTCCGCGCCGATGTTTCCGGCGACTCGGACGATGTCGAGCGTGGCTGGCTGGGTGTCTTCGGGCATGGGTCTCTCCCTTGCAGGTCAGGCGACTTCGGCGAGCCGCTCTTTCGTATGGTGGTCTAGCATCGCGGCGGAGAATCGCGCGGTATAGGCGGTGTTGTACGCCTCGGGCTGGAACACCGCATCGTTGACGATGAAGATCAGGTAGCCATAGGCGAGGAACGCGGCGAACTGGTCCATCGCCTCGTCGAGCGACGGCGCGGCGATGCCGTGGCCGCGCAGCGAGTCGAGGTAATGCTGCACCAGCGGGCGTTCCATGGCCGGGCGGTCGGCGAGGTCCAATGCGCAGGCGAGGTGGTAGGTCACCTCGTACATGCCCGGTGCCTTGTACGAAATGCAGTCGAAAAAGCCCGGTGTGCCGTCGGTATCGACATAGAGATTGCCGAGGTGCGTGTCGCCATGGCAGGCACAGCGCGGCAGGTCGCGCGCGAAGACGGCGGTCTGCTCCATCGCCTCGCGCATCCAGTAGCGGTCGTGGAACCGGGTCGAGGCCGCCGCGCCGCGCGGGCTGGCGACAAAGCTGTCCCAGACATCGGCTTCGAGCAGCGGGCCCATGAAGTCGAGAATGCGCTCGGGCGTGTCGGACATCCAGCCCCAGCGTCCGCCTTCGCGCAGCTCGGGGCTGTCCCATGTCCCGGCGTGAAGCCGCGCCAGCTCGGTCAGCCGTGCGGCTATGGCATCGAACGCCTGCGGCTGCGTCGGTTTGCAGAATTCAACGCCGCGCAGGGCGAGGTCTTCCATGATGACGATGCCCTGCTTGGCGCTCTCGTCCCAGCGCGAGAACCAGACCTGCGGCGTGCGCATGGCGAAGGCGGGCATCAGCGTCGCGTAGGACAGGCACTCGGTCATGTGCATGTTCCACATCATGCGGCTGTGCGGTTCGAACCCGCCTTTCAGGATCACCGTGTCGGGCACCGGCGGCTCCCCGCGCGGGCCGGCAATGTCGAGCCGGAGGCGCAGCTTGGTGCAGGTGGTGCGCATCTCGTCGACCACTTCGAAGCCGCGCACCTCGATCCCCGGCGCGTGATCCGATAGCGCGGCCGTCAGCCAGGCGGGCGTCAGGCCCTCCAGTTCGACGGGCAGTGGCAGATACGCCTTGTCGGCCATAGTCGGAATTCCTCTCTTGCAGGCAAGTCTGCCTTACGCCCCGGCGATTGCCAAGTCGCGCGCCGCGATGCAGACTGCGGCCATCAACGGGACAGAGGAGCGAAGCAATGGCAAAGGGCGACGCAGAAGAACTCGCAGCGAAGATGTACTGGGCGGCCGAGGGCTACCAGCCGGGCGGCGTGATCCGCGAAGTCGATTACGAGACGCAGAAGGGCGGCGTGCATCCGCTGTTCGAAGGCATCAAGATCGTCGATTGCGACACCCACATCACCGAAGCGCCCGACCTGTTTACCAGCCGCGCTCCGGCGAAATACAAGGACAAGGTGCCGCATCTCCAGCGCGATCCCGACGGGGTCGACCGCTGGTATTGCCAGGGCCGCAACTTCGGTTCGACCGGCGGCAATGTCATTCGCAAGGATCTCAACAAGCTGCTCGGGCGGCTGGCCTTCCCTACCGTCGAGGAAAGCCATCCCGGCGTCTACGACATGAAGGAACGCACCCGGTTGATGGACGATGCGGGTATCTGGGCGCAGATCGGCTTTCAGAATTCGGGCGTTACCCAGCCCGGATCGCTGCGTGCGCTGGGCGACGAGCAGCTCGCGCTCGACATCATGAGCATCTACAACGATGCCTCGATGGAATATCAGGAGCAGTCGGGTCAGCGCGTTTTCAACACCGCGCATGTGCCCTTCTGGGACCGCGATGCCATGCTGAAAGAGGCGCGCCGCTGCATCGATGGCGGGATGAAGGGCTTCGTCCTGCCCGACATGCCCGAACACGCAGGCGCGCCAAGCTTCATGGACGATTACTGGACCCCGTTCATCGAGATGTGCGAGGCGACCGGCACCCCGATCAACTTCCACATCAACGCCGCGATGAGCCCGGCGGACCTTGTCTGGGAACCGATGAGCTTCAACCAGAAGCTGTCGATCATCCCGATCATGTATTCGCTGGGCAATGCCGCGACGATGGGCAACTGGATGGTCTCGGGGCGGCTCGACCAGTTCCCGAAACTCAAGATCGGCCTGATCGAGAGCGGGGTGGGCTGGGTGCCCTTCGTGCTCGAAATGCTCGAACACCAGTTCGACGAAATGCTGCCCGAGCGGGCGGGCGTGGTCGAGCTGCGCCCCTGGGAATACTGGCGGCGCAATTTCTGGACGAGCTTCTGGTTCGAGAAGATCGGCCCGCAGACGCAGCTGGAGGTTGTCGGCATGGACCGGGTCATGTTCCAGACCGACTTCCCGCACCCGACCTCGCTCTATCCCGACGTCCAGGACCACATCGTGCGTGCGCTGGGCGACCGCCCGAAGGACGAGGCGAAGATGGTGCTGCAGGACAACGCGTCGACGCTGTTCAACCTCGGGCTGTAAGCGCGCTCAATCCTGCAGGACGCGGTCCTCGCCCAGTGCGGCGCGGGCGGCGGCGATGGCGCGTTCTTCTGCGGTCGGGCAGCCTTTCGAGGCGGCGAAGCCCTTGAGGAAGCTGCGCCGGGCAACGCCGACATAGACCGCGTCTTCCATCCGCTTCTTGCGCTCGCTCGCGCCCGAAAGCTGGCGCACGACGCCGCGAAACGGGATGAAGCCGCCGAGGAACTTGCCCCCGGTGCTGAGCGCCGAGCGCAGCATGCCGCCACCTTCCTGCGGGGCGTCGACATCGGGGCCGAGGATGTCCTCAAGCGAGGCGATCTGCGTGTCGATAGCTTCGCAGCTGTCGAGCCCGTCGGTCGCGTAAGGCTTTTCTCGCAGCAGCAGCAGCTCGGTCGGCACCTTCTTGCCCGCAAGGTTGAGGTCCTGCAGCGGCTGCGTCACCGCGCTCTTTGCTGCGCCGCCGAGCGTATCCTTCGGTTTGCCCTGACCGGCGAGAGCAGGGCTCGTCGCCAGCAGGGCAATGCCCGCAACCGTGCAACAGGCGGCGCGCAGGCGCATTAACGCGTGCCGGCCATCTGGCTGCGACGTTCGGCTTCCGCGATCTGCGCGCGGGCCTTGTCGAGTGCGGCCTGCGCCTTGTCGACGCGCTTCTGGTACTTGCCCTGATCCTTCATCGCCGAGCGCAGTTCCTTCTGGTCGTCCTTGCCGTCGCTGACCGCGTCGGACCAGTCATCGGCCGCTTCCCAGACCTTGCCGGCCCAGTCCTTGGCATCCTTGGCGCTGACGAACTGCGGAACTGCGGCGGTCAGTTCGTTAAGGCGCGCTTCGGCCTTTTCGGCCTTTTCCGCGCGCTGCTGGCGGTCCTTGTCTTCCTCGAGGATTTCCTCGTTGGCTTCGGTGAGTTTCGCCTGCGCATCGGCCAGCTCGGCGAGCGCCGCCTTCTCGGCAGCCTTCGCCTTTTCCCATTGCTTGAGGTACTTGCCGGTCACCGTGATCGGGGTTTCGGCATCCTGCGCGAGGGCAGGCTGTGCCAGCGCGATCATCGGAATGGCCATGGCGATGGCGAAAGCTTTTGCGGTCTTCATGTCGTTTCGTTTCCCTTTTCGAGCACCCGCCCGGATCGTGCGGCGCATTTGCGCGCAATCGAGCCGTAACAGGCAGCAAATTCTTGTAAATTCCTGCATCGGACGAGCAGGATCAGGCACCCGATGGTGCCGTTACCCGGAAAACGCGCGAGACGCGAGCGGGTTCCCTGCAGGCAATCCATCGCCCCTGCGTCCGCAGGTGCAATTGAAAAGCGCCCGCAGTAGCGCGATAACGGCGGCAAGAGATCGATTGCCCAAGGAGAGACGCGATGGCCGATGCTGACGCAGCAGACAGCGAAATGAAGGAATCCGCCAAGAAGTACTGGTCCGCAGAGGGCTATACCAAGGGCGGCGTGATCCGTGAGGTCGACTATGCCTCGCAGTCGAACGGGCTGCATCCCTCGCTCAAGGGCATCAAGATCGTCGATACCGACACGCATATTGTCGAGCCGCCAGACCTTTTCACCAGCCGTGCGCCTGCCGGTTACAAAGACAAGATGCCCTATGTGAAGCGCGACAACGACGGGGTCGACCGCTGGTACATCGGCGATCGCAATTGCGGCACGCTGGGCGGCAATGTCATCCGCAAGGACAACAACAAGCTGCTTGGCCGCCTCTCGTTCCCGACCATCGACGAGGGCCACCGGGGCGGGCACGAGATCAAGCCGCGCCTTGAAGCGATGGACGACATGGGCGTCTGGGCGCAGATCTGCTTCCAGAACTCCGGCATCACCCAGGCGGGCATGCTGATGACGCTGGGGGACAATGATCTCGCCCTGCAGATCATGAAAACCTACAATGATTTCAATGCCGAATGGCAAAAGGAATCCGGCCAGCGCCTCTTCCCGATGGCGCACCTGCCGTTCTGGGACAAGGCTGAGATGGAAAAGGAAGCGCAGCGCGCCATCGACATGGGGCTGAAAGGCTTTGTGCTGCCTGATACGCCCGAGCGCGTGGGCGTGCCCAGCTTCAACGAGGATTACTGGACGCCGTTCCTTGAGCTCTGCTCGGAAACCGGGACGCCATTGAACTTCCACCTCAACGCCGCGATCGACCCCAACACGCTGACCTGGGAAGGCTTCCGCTTCGAACAGATCCTTTCGGTGGTCGCGACGATGTTCTCGATCGGCAATGCCGCGACGCTGGGCAACTGGATGGTCTCGGGCCGGCTCGACCGCCATCCGGGCCTCAAGATCGGCCTTATCGAATCCGGCGCGGGCTGGATTCCCTTCGCGGTCGAGGCGCTGCAGCACCAGTTCCAGGAAATGCTGCCGATCATGCGCGATGTGCTCAAGAAGCAGCCGTGGGACTATTTCCGCGACCACTTCATGTGCACCTTCTGGTTCGAAAAGGTCGCGCCCAAGCACCTGCTCGAAGTCATCGGCGTCGACAACGTGATGTTCGAGACCGACTTCCCGCACCCGACCTCGCTCTATCCGGGCGTGCAGGAGCACATCATCGACGTGCTCGGCGGCTACGAATACGAAGTGCAGAAGAAGGTGCTGCAGGACAACGCCGTCAGGTTCTACAACCTTCCGGTTTGAGGAATTGCGGGCGTCGGAAGCCCACCCCGTTGCAGCTAGCCTCGCTGCGCTCGCCAAGCTTCACTGCCCCTCCCGCATGCGGGAGGGGAAGCGAGACTTGCCGAACCGCAGGTGAGGTTAGTCGCAGCAGGGGTGGGCTTCCGAGCCTCGCAATCAGAACCCGAACTTCACCCGCTTGCTAATGATGCCGCTGGTTCACGGCGACGTGCCGGTGAACTCTTCCAGCCCCCTTTCGCTGCGCCAGTCAGCGAGCGCTGTGTGTAGCGCTGGCACGAATGGACGCCAGCGAATGTCCAGCGCGCGCATGGCGGTAAGGTATGGTTCTTCGTCGAGCGACCAGTTGGCAGCGCAGAGCGCCTGCTGATGGTTTTCGAAGAGTGTGCGGGCTTCGTCGAAAAGCCGGGCTGCTTCGCCCATGCCGATGCCGGTCAGGCTGTCCCGCGCGGCATCCCATTCCGCTTCGTCCTCCTCATGGGCGAAGTAATAGTCGAAGCCTCCCTGCCAGGTGGCAAAAGCGTCGAGATTGTGAAGGACCTGCATTGGCTGCTCCGGGATTAACGCCAGTTGGTTGAAAAGCCCCTGGCGCGCGAGCGTTCGTAGCTCTCGGGGTCGGATGCCACCGACTGGAGCCGTTCCATATGGTGCGGCGTGAGCGGGCGGTCGAAGCGCAGCGCGCAGGCGTTGCTGCGTGCCCAGACGATCGAACCCATCGCCTCGATCCCGTCGAACCGCAGGATCGCCGGCGTGCCGACGCGTGGCGGTGGTGAGACGCTGAGCCTGACACCGCTGCGCGAAACGTCTTCGAACGCGCAGTAAAGCGTGCGGTGTGGCAGGTCGAGTTCGGCTGCCACCTCGAGCGCCAGCCGCGCTCCGTCACGGTTGCCGAGTTTGCCGAAAGTCTTGCGCGCGATCATCGGGCTTACCTGCAGAACGAGCCGGATTTGGCTTCGAGGTGGAAATGGTTGGCATGCGCGCGGTTGTAATTCGGCCCCAGCACGGTGCCGAAGCGCTTGCAGGCGCTCTGGTGGACGACGCGCAGGAACTGGCGTTCGGATGACGAGCCGTTCCAGCCGTCGAGCACGGTGATCCGTCGCCCGTCGCGCAGCACGAAGGCGGAAACATCGATCGCGGCGGCGGTGGCATGGGCCGAGCGGCGCGAGGTGCCCGCGACGTTGCGGCAGTTGTAGCTGCCGAATGTTTCGATCCTGGCGAGCGGGCTGCCAAGGATCTGTCGCGCGGCGCGGTCGACGCCATAGCGGGCCCAGCCGGCAAATGTCGTCGCCGCCGGGCAACCGACCGAGGAAAGGTTGGTCGTGGCGACGGGGCGATGATCGCTCATCACCGAGGACAGGCTGACAGTGTTGAGCGCCGAGCAGCCGCCGGAGGCATAGCGGTCGGGCTTGGGCGTGAAATCGGCGCGGGTGCTGCCAAGTTCGGCAAGGCACTGGCGCGCGGAAGGCGAGCTTGAAAAGACCGTGGTCGAATTGCGCACGGACGATTGCTTGCGGTCGGACCCGGGCAGGTCGACACAGCCGGAAAGCAAGGCGCTGAGCGCAAGGATGGGAACAATCGAGCGCATCCCGGCATTTTGAGAGCTTATGGTTAACGCCGGGTTACGCAGATTTCGGCTCGTCCCGACGCGCACACGACTTGACTTGCTGCGCTGCAACACTATTGCCGCCGACGGGCCACGCGGTCCCAACGCCGCGCGTGCTCTCTGTAAGGAGAGTCTATATGACTGAAGTTGCTGTTCCGGCGCGCAAGCCTGCGCGTCCGTTTTTCTCGTCCGGCCCGTGCGCCAAGCCGCCCGGATATTCCCCTCAACTGCTCGCCACCGATTCGCTCGGCCGCTCGCATCGCGCGAAGATCGGCAAGGCGCGGCTCGCCCATTGCATCGACCTGATGCGTGAACTGCTCGGCCTGCCCGATACGCACCGTATCGGCATCGTGCCCGGCTCGGACACCGGCGCGTTCGAAATGGCAATGTGGACGATGCTCGGCGCGCGCCCCGTCACGACGCTGGCATGGGAATCGTTCGGCGAGGGCTGGGTGACCGACGCGGTCAAGCAGCTCAAGCTCGATCCCACCGTGATCCGCGCCGATTATGGCGATCTGCCCGACCTTGCGCAGGTGGACTGGTCGAATGACGTCCTGTTCACCTGGAACGGCACCACCTCGGGCGTGCGCGTACCCAATGGCGACTGGATCGCGGCGGACCGCGAAGGCCTTTGCTTCGCCGACGCGACTTCGGCGGTCTTTGCCTATGACATGCCGTGGGACAAGATCGACGTTGCGACCTTCTCCTGGCAGAAGGTGCTCGGCGGCGAAGGCGCACATGGCGTGCTGATCCTCGGCCCGCGCGCGGTCGAGCGGCTGGAAAGCCACGCGCCGGCATGGCCGCTGCCGAAGGTCTTCCGCCTCACGAAGGGCGGCAAGCTGGTCGAAGGCGTGTTCAAGGGCGAGACGATCAACACCCCCTCGATGCTCGCGGTCGAAGATGCGATCTGGGCGCTCGAATGGGGCAAGTCGCTGGGCGGAGCCGCCGCAATGCGCGCGCGCTCGCAGGCCAATGCCGATGCGCTCGACAAGATCGTGCAGGAACGCGACTGGCTCGGCCATCTTGCCGCCGATCCCGCTTCGCGCTCGACCACCTCGGTCTGCCTGACGGTCGAAGGTGCGGATGCCGACTTCATCAAGGCCTTCGCCAAGCTCCTCGAAGACGAAGGCGCGGCCTACGACATCGCCGGTTACCGCGATGCCCCGCCGGGCCTGCGCATCTGGTGCGGCGCGACGGTAGAGACCGCCGATATCGAAGCGCTCGGTCCTTGGCTCGACTGGGCCTGGGCGACGCTCAAGGCCTGAACCGAATAGCCCTCTCCCCTTCAGGGGAGAGGGTTGGGAGAGGGGTTCTCTCCCGGCATTTCATTAATCACAGGGTCGGCGAGTTGCGGCATTCCCCCTCTCCCCGACCCTCTCCCCTGAAGGGGAGAGGGAGTTCAAAATGACCGAACCCAAAGTCCTCATCTCCGACAAGATGGACCCGAACGCCGCGCGTATTTTCGAAGAGCGTGGCTGCGACGTCGATGTCATCACCGGCGAGACGCCCGAACAGCTGATTGCGCGCATCGGCGAATACGATGGCCTGGCGATCCGTTCCTCGACCAAGGTGACAAAGGAAATTCTCGACGCGGCGACCAACCTCAAGGTCATCGGTCGCGCCGGGATCGGCGTCGACAACGTCGACATCCCCTATGCCTCGTCCAAGGGCGTCGTGGTGATGAATACGCCGTTCGGCAATTCGATCACGACTGCCGAGCACGCCATCGCGATGATCATGGCGCTTGCCCGCCAGATTCCCGAAGCCAACGCGCGCACGCAGGCGGGCGAATGGCCGAAGAACGCCTTCATGGGCGTCGAGGTGACGGGCAAGACGCTGGGCCTGATCGGTGCGGGCAATATCGGCTCGATCGTCGCCAGCCGCGCGCTCGGCCTGAAGATGAAGGTCATCGCTTTCGACCCGTTCCTGACCGAGGACCGCGCGGTCGAGATGGGCGTCGAGAAGGTCGAGCTGGACGACCTGCTGGCGCGCGCCGACTTCATCACGCTGCACACGCCGCTGACTGACCAGACGCGCAACATCCTCTCGGCGGAGAATCTCGCCAAGACGAAGAAAGGCGTGCGCATCGTCAACTGCGCGCGCGGCGGGCTGATCGACGAGGCCGCGCTCAAGGACGCGCTCGAATCGGGCCATGTCGCGGGTGCCGCGCTCGACGTATTCGCCGAGGAACCTGCCAAGGAAAACGCGCTGTTCGGCGCGCCGAACTTCATCTGCACCCCGCACCTTGGCGCGTCGACCACCGAAGCGCAGGTCAACGTCGCACTGCAGGTGGCCGAACAGCTTGCCGACTATCTCGTCAACGGCGGCGTCACCAACGCATTGAACATGCCCTCGCTCTCCGCCGAGGAAGCGCCGAAGCTGCGCCCCTATATGTCGCTCGCCGAAAAGCTTGGTTCGCTCGTCGGCCAACTGGCCCACGGCAGCCTGACCGAGATCAGCATCGAGCGCGAAGGCGCGGCGGCTGCGCTTAACGGCAAGCCGATCGAGGCCGCCGTGCTCGCCGGGTTCATGAGCCAGTATTCGGACTCGGTGAACATGGTCAACGCGCCGTTCCTTGCGAAGGAACGCGGGCTCGACGTGCGCTCTGTCCGCCATGAGCGCGAGGGCGCATACAACACGCTGATCCGCGTCACCGTCGGCACCAGCGCGGGTCCGCGCTCGGTCGCGGGCACGTTGTTCGGCAATGCCGCGCCGCGCCTTGTCGACATCTTCGGTATCGGCGTCGAGGCGGACCTTGACGGGCACATGCTCTACATCGTCAACGAAGACGCGCCAGGCTTCATCGGCCGCATCGGCTCGCTGCTCGGCGAAGCGGGCATCAACATCGGCACCTTCAATCTCGGTCGCCGCGAGGCGGGCGGGGAAGCGGTGCTGCTGCTCTCGCTCGATTCGCCGATCCCGCCCGAGATGATGGACGAGGTCTGCAAGGTGCCGGGCGTCAAGACGGCGATGCCACTGGCGTTTTGAGGCTTCTTGGGGCAGGGGAGCGCGCATGATGCAAGACACCGACCGCGATCTCCTGCCCGAAGGCCTTGGCGACCGGCTGCCGCAGGCCGCCGAGGCTGCCTCGCGCGCGCGCCGCGCCGCGCTCGATGTGCTGCGCGGGCATGGCTACGAACGGGTCGAGACGCCGACCATCGAGTTCGAAAAGTCGATGGCGAGCCGCATGGCGGGCATCCAGCCGCGCCGCATGTTCCGCTTCGTCGATCCCGGCTCTTTGCGCACGCTGGCGCTGCGCTCTGACATCACGGTGCAGGTCGGCCGCATCGCCGCGACCAGCCTCGCCGATGCGCCGCGCCCCTTGCGGCTGTGCTATTCGGGGCAGGTATTGACCATCGCCGCGCGCGGGCTCGATCCGGCGCGCGAGCGACTGCAGATCGGCGCGGAACTGATCGGGCGCGATTCGGTCGCGGCGGCAGCCGAACTGGTCACAGTTGCGATCGAGGCTTTGCAGGCGGCGGGCGCGAAAGGCGTCTCGGTCGATTTCACGCTGCCCGACCTTGTCGACACGCTGGCCGAAAAGGCTTTTCCGCTTAGCCCCGAACAGATCGACGCGGTGCGCCGCGAGCTCGATACCAAGGACGCGGGCGGTCTGGTCGAGGCGGGCGGCGAGGCTTACCTGCCGTTGCTTTATGCGGTCGGCCCGTTCGAGGAGGCCATCGCCAAGCTCTCCGCGCTCGATGCGGGCGGGGCGCTTGCCAGCCGCATCCAGGGCCTGCGCGATATCGCCGCGCGCGTCGGTGACAAGGCGCGGATCACGCTCGACCCGTCCGAACGCCACGGCTTCGAGTATCAGTCGTGGTTCGGCTTCACGATCTATGCCGACGGCATTTCCGGCGCGCTGGGCCGGGGCGGGACGTATCGTATCCTTGGCCGCGACGAAGCCGCGACCGGTTTCTCGCTTTATCCCGACCCGCTGATCGCTTCGCTGGAGAAAGAGGCGCAGCCACGCCCGGCGATCTTCCTGCCGCTGGGGCACGATGCGGAGGCCGCCGCAAGGCTGCGCGCCATCGGCTGGCGCTGCATCGCCGCGCTTGAGGAAAGCGACACGGCGCAGGCATTTGGCTGCACCCACCGGCTTGATGGCAGCGAGGCTGTGCCTTTGTGAGAAGGTTTTCCGCGAAAAAGCAGCCAAACCTGGAAATTATGCGGCTTTCTTGGTCACGTTCATGATTCGCTCGAAGCACGCCTGGACAAGCTCCGGGTCGTGCGAGCGTTCGAGCTTGCGCAACCGAAAATGTACATGTGCCATTGACTGGTAGTAGTTCGTAAAAGCGGTATTCACCGCGGCCCCAGTCGCGGCTCCAAGGACCGGTGCAGCCTGAGCAGCCATTTTTGTCGAAACAGCTACACCGAATTTTGGCAGGATCGTCTTCAAAAGCTCGGAAATCGAAAGCCGGGCGAGAGCGACCCGCACGGTGAAAAGTCCGAAGTCGAAATCGTCGTCGTCGGTCAGAGGACCGCCAAAACCGAATACCGCGATACATTGCTTCCGAACCGCTTCGTCCGTCAAATCCTCGCCATGCTCTTGCGCGATCTGCTGTATGGAGCGCAGGATTAAGGTGGTCGTCACGGGCAGCTCGGCGAGGGTGGTGCCAAAGCCTCCAAACCCGCCAATTGCTCCTGAGATTGCAGTTGTGACTTTGTGCCAGCGCTCGCCCTTAGTCCAGTTCCTCGCGATAGCTAAGGCTGAGTCTTCCTCGCCCGGCTGAGTGTAGGTTGCAGCTTTGTAACTCACATCCAACGCCAACTCCGCCGCTCCCTCAACCTTTTCGCTCCAGTTTCCGGGAAGGTGCTCGATAACATCTTCTACCTTGTTGCCGATCAAGCCAGTGAGCTTGACCACAATACCCAGGCTATTGCGATACTGAGACGCGATCTCCTTGAGTTCGCTGAGACTTGTTTCGTCAAAACCGAAGCATGCGTTTCCGAGGTCGATTTTTGTCATGGGTGTGGTTCCTTCGTAATAACCGAGTCTCCGAATATCGGAGGCTGGTCAACCTGAAACGCATGGCCAGTCTGCCTTGCCCTTGCGCGCCCCTTCGCCTAGGCCGCGCGGGTTTGTTTCGAGACTTGTGCAGAGAAGGATTCGGCCTTGGCCAACGTGACCGTGATCGGTGCCCAGTGGGGCGATGAAGGCAAGGGCAAGATCGTCGACTGGCTTGCCAGCCGCGCCGATGCCGTCGTGCGATTTCAGGGCGGACACAACGCCGGGCACACGCTGGTCGTCGATGGCGAGGTGTACAAGCTCAGCCTGCTGCCTTCGGGCATTGTGCGCGGGACGCTTTCGATCATCGGCAACGGCGTGGTGCTCGATCCCTGGCACCTCAAGGAAGAGGTCGGGAAGCTGGCCGCGCAGGGTGTGTCGATCACGCCCGAAAACTTCGCGATTGCCGACAATTGCCCGCTGATCCTGCCGGTCCACCGCGAGCTTGATGGCCTGCGCGAAGCCGCTGCCGGATCGGGCAAGAGATCAGGCGCGTCCACGAGGCCAGCTTCGGTCTCTACGGTTCGCGCAGGTCTGGCAGTTGCGGCGCGAAGGGATCAGGTCGCCAAGTGCACGGTGGAACGGCTGATGAAGGAAATGGGGCTGGCAGGTGTGCGTCGGGGCAAGACGACGGTCACGACCGTCAGCAACCCCAAGACGCCATGTCCGCTCGACAAGGTGAACCGCGAGTTCCGCGTCAGCCCAACGCTATGGGTGGTCGACTTCACCGTCCATACCTGGGCCGGGTTCGTCGTCGCCTTCGTGATCGATGCCTATGCCCGCATCGTGGGCTGGAAGGTCAGCACCAGCGCCACGGCGGGCTTCGTGCTCGATGCCCTTGAACAGGCGATCCATGCGCGCAGGCCCGGACCTGACGATGGCCTGATCCATCACAGCGACAGGGGCGTACCTGCCATGAACTACACCCAGCGCCTGGCCGAGGCAACTCGTGCCGTCGGTCGCTCTGTCGGCGACAGCACGACAATGCCTTGGCCGAGACGATCAACGGTCTCTACAAGGCGGAAGTGATCTGGCGGCAGCGGTCATGGCCGAGCGTATCGGCGTGGAAATGGCGACCCTGCGCTGGGTCGACTGGTTCAACAACCGCCTGTTCGGCCCCATCGGGCACATCCCGCCCGCCGAGGCCGAAGCCAATTACTATGCAGCCAAGAGAACCTCGATATGGTCGCATGACTCAAATGAAACTGCCTCCGGAAAACCTGACGGTTCACAACCTGAAACGCATGGCCAGTCTGCCTTGCCCTTGCGCGCCCCTTCGCTAGGCCGCGCGGTTTGTTTCGAGACTTGTGCGAAGGATCGGCCTTGGCCAACGTGACCGTGATCGGCCCAGTGGGGCGATGAAGGCAAGGGGATCGTCGACTGGCTTGCCAGCCCGCCGATGCCGTCGTGCGATTTCAGGGCGGACACAACGCCGGGCACACGCTGGTCGTCGATGGAGAGGTGTACAAGCTCAGCCTTTGCCTGGGCATCGTGCGCGGACGCTTTCGATCATCGGCAACGGCGTGGTGTCGATCCCTGGCACCTCAAGGAAGAGGTCGGGAAGCTGGCCGCGCAGGGTGTGTCGATCACGCCCGAAAACTCGCGATTGCCGACATGCCCGCTGATCCTGCCGGTCCACGTGAGCGACGGCTGCGCGAAGCCGCGGATCGGGCAAGATCGGCACGACCGGCGCGGCATCGGCCCGGCCTATGAAGACAAGGTCGGTCGCCGCGCGATCCGCGTTTGCGACCTTGCGCACCTCGACGCGCTGGAGCCGCAGCTTGATCGCCTTTGCGCGCATCACGATGCCTTGCGCGCCGGCTTCGGCCAGCCGGGTATCGACCGCGCCGCGCTGCTTGCCGAGCTGCGCGAGATTGCGCCCTTCGTGCAGCAGTTCGCGCAGCCGGTCTGGAACCGCTTGGGCAAGGTCAAGAAGGCGGGCGCGCGCATCCTGTTCGAAGGCGCGCAGGGCGTGTTGCTCGATGTCGATCACGGCACCTATCCCTTCGTCACCAGCTCGAACACGGTCTCGGGCACGGCCGCTTCGGGCTCGGGCCTTGGGCCCTCGGCGGCGGGTTTCGTGCTCGGGATCGTCAAGGCCTACACCACACGGGTCGGCTCCGGCCCGTTCCCGACCGAACTGGAAGACGATACCGGCCAGCGGCTTGGCGAGCGCGGGCACGAGTTCGGCACCGTCACCGGGCGCAAGCGGCGCTGCGGCTGGTTCGATGCGGTGCTGGTGCGCCAGTCCTGCGCGATTTCGGGCGTCACCGGCATCGCGCTGACCAAGCTCGACGTGCTCGACGGCTTCGACACGGTAAAGATCTGCACCGGCTATCGCCTCAATGGCAAGGTTCTCGACTACTTCCCCGCGCACGCGGCGGAACAGGCCGATGTCGAGCCGATCTACGAGGAAATGGAAGGCTGGAGCGATTCGACAGAAGGCGCGCGCTCCTGGGCCGACCTGCCCGCGCAGGCGATCAAGTATATCCAGCGCGTGCAGGAATTGATCGAGACACCCGTCGCGCTGGTCTCGACCAGTCCCGAGCGGGAGGATACGATCCTCGTCAGCGATCCGTTTGCCGACTGATGCGCGGCTGGCTGGCCCTAGGCGCTTTGGCGCTTGCGGTTGGCCCGGTGAACGCGCGAGAGGCCAGCCTCGAAACGCTGCCGACGGCAGATCACATCGTCGTCGACAAGACCGCACGCACGATCACCGTCTATGAAGGTGGCGAGCATGTCCGCACTATCGCGGGCATCCAGCTTGGCGATGCGCCGCGCGGGCACAAGCGGTTTCAGGGTGACGAACGCACGCCCGAGGGGCGCTATGAGATCGACTGGGGCAACCCGGAGAGCAGCTATCACCTCTCGCTGCACATCTCCTATCCCAACGCAGCCGACCGCGCCTTTGCCGAGGCGCAGGGGCGCTCGCCGGGCGGGATGATCATGATTCACGGCCAGCCGAATGGCAGGCCGGGCCGGATGCGCGGCGACTGGACCGACGGCTGCATCGCGGTCAGCAATGCGGAGATCGAATGGCTCTGGCAAACCGTGCCCGATGGCACGGTGATCGATATCCTGCCGTGACGATTAAATCCTCCCCACGCCTTTGGCACAGCGAGAATGATGCAATCAAAAATCGATCGCGATGCCCTTGTGCACCCAGTCGCCATAGCGCGTGGGTGAGAGACCTTCGGGATCGTCGCCCGGCTTCGCGGCTTCGGGCTCTGGCGCCGGATCGTTGCTCCAGTGCGCGGGCTTTTCGAACTTTTTCGCCGCTTCGGATTTCTCTTTTGTCATGTCCCCAGAATGCGCGCGCTGGCCGTGCGTTGCAATTGTAATTAAGGGCAGGCGATGGCCACTCCCGGACTTCCCGCGCGCCGCGCCGCGCTTCACATGCTCGATGCCGTCATGCGGCGCGGCGAAACGCTCGATCAGGCGGCAGGCCACGCGCTGCGCAAGGTCGATGGCGATGCCGACCGGGCGCTGGCCCGCGCTATTGCCAGCGAGACGCTGCGCTGGAAGGTCGATCTCGACGCGCTGATCGATTCGGCGACGAAGAAGCGCCTGCCCGACGATGCCAAGCCGCGCATGGTGCTGGGCATGATGCTGGCGCAGGTGCTGCGGCTCGAGACGCCGCCGCATGCGGTGATTGCGACGGGTCTGCCGCTGCTCGATGGCGGGCCGAGGCGGCTGGCACATGGCGTGTTCTCGGCGCTGACCAAGCGAGGCGCTGCTTTGCCCGACGCGCCAACGCTGCCTGATGGTGCGATGCTGCGCTGGGGCGAGCGGGGTGAGGCGATTGCGGCCGGGCTGGGCGAGCCGCCGCCGCTTGATCTTACGCTGCGCGATCCGGACGAGACCGAACGCTGGGCCGGGGAACTGGGTGGCATATCGCTATTGCCCGGCCACCTGCGCCTGCCGCGCGGATCGCGGATCGAAACGCTGCCCGGCTATGCCGATGGCGCATGGTGGGTGCAGGACATTGCCGCGAGCCTGCCCGCGCGGGTGCTGGGCGAGGGGCAGGGCTGCCGCGTGCTCGATCTCTGCGCCGCGCCGGGCGGCAAGAGCCTGCAACTGGCGGCCGCAGGCTGGGACGTCACAGCTCTGGACCTGAGCGAAAGGCGGCTGGAACGGCTGCACGAGAACCTCGAGCGCACCGGGCTGGCAGCGCAGGTCATCGCCGCCGATGCGCTCGAATGGGAACCGGACGCAGCGTTCGATGCAATCCTGCTCGACGCGCCCTGCACCGCGACCGGCACCTGCCGACGCCACCCCGATGTTCTGCACCGCATCGGCCCGCGCCATATCAGCGAGATGGCCGAGTTGCAGGCCGCGCTGCTGGCGCGTGCTGCGGGCTGGCTCGTGCCGGGCGGGACGCTGGTCTATGCGGTCTGTTCGCTGGAAAGCGCGGAGGGCGAGGGCGTTGTCTCGGTTTCTGGCCTGACGGTCGAACCCATCGAGCCGGCGATCCTGCCGACCGGGCTTGCGCCTTCAGCTGAAGGATGGTTGCGCACCGATCCGGGGATGCTCGGCGAACACGGCGGCCTAGACGGCTTCTTTATCGCGCGTCTGTCTTGCGCTAGCGGCGCGTCAGGCGTAGATTTTCATCCAGAGCTTGTACTGGGCTTCGAGCCCTGATTTCCTGTGCGAGCTGGACAAGTCCTCCAGCTCTTTTTCGACATCGGCGGGCCGAACCCGCTTTTTCCAAGGACTGAACTCGGAGTGGACCATCCGTCTCGACGCGCTCGACACGAACGGGAAAGGGATTTCAATCGGGAAATGCCGCCTTGGGCGGACAGTTTGGTGGACAGCCTGTGGATGATCTGTGGACCTCCTGTGAACAGTCAAACCTCAAGTCTGCTTTACTTTTTCGGCAAAGCTCTTGCGCAGCTTCTGGATCTTGGGCGGGATCACCGCGAGGCAATATGGATTGCGCTGGCCTTCGCCCTCCCAGTACTCCTGATGATAGTCCTCCGCCGGATACCATTCCGCCGGGCCTTCGATCGTCGTCACCGCGCCGCCGCCGTTTTCCGCGTTCCAGCGTGCAATCGCCGCTTCCGCCTCGGCGCGCTGGTCATCGTCGAGCGGGAAGATCGCCGAGCGGTACTGCGTCCCGATGTCGTTGCCCTGCCGGTTCAGCTGCGTCGGGTCGTGCGTGCCCATGAAGACATCGAGTACTTCGGCATAGGAAATCGCTTCGGGATCGAACTCGACCTTGACCGCCTCGGCATGGCCGGTCGTACCCGAACAGACCGAGCGATAATCCGGGTTTGCCATCTCGCCGCCGATGTAGCCGCTCTCGACATGGCTAACGCCGATCACATCGTTGAACACCGCCTCGGTGCACCAGAAGCATCCGCCCGCGACGATTGCCGTTGCCTTGTTGTCCATGTTCCCGTTACTCCTTTGCTCATGAGATAGGACTGCAATCGCAAATTGTTAGCGTCCAAACAGGAGAGTACCCGATGCGCACCCTCGTTCCCGCCCTTGCCGCCCTGATGCTGGCGAGCCCCGCCGTAGCCGATCACCACGGCTCGAAGGCGTCCCAACACGCCGCCCACGCTGCCGCGCTGGAAAAGGCGCTGGCGCATCCCTCCCGCGCCGAGGATCGCGCGCGCGACCAGTATCGCCATCCGGCAGAAACGCTGATGGCTTTCGGGGTTGAGCCGGACATGAAGGTTGGCGAATATGCCCCCGGCGGCGGATGGTACTCGCGCGTGCTCGGCAATTACCTCAACGCCAACGGCAAGCTGGTCGGGCTCTTTTTCGATCCGACCAAGGGCCCGTTCCGCGATCAGCAGGCGATCCGCGACAGCGCCGCGAAGTTCCCCGCCGATGCCGCAGGCTGGACCGGAAAGTCCGCCGGCAGCTTCGCCGGATATACGCTCGATGCCGTGCCCGACGGCGAGGCGGGGACGTTCGACCGCATCCTCGTGGTGCGCATGATGCACAACATGATGCGCTGGAACATGGCCGACAGCGAGATCGCGGCGATGCGCGACCTGCTCAAGGATGACGGCATGGTCGGCATCGTCCAGCACCGCGCGCCTGCCGATGCCAGCTATGCCGAAAGCAACGGCTCGCGCGGCTATCTGCGCGAGGCGGACGTGATTTCCTTCATGGAACTGCATGGCTTCAGGCTCGTCGGCATGTCGAGCGCCAACGCCAACCCCAAGGACAGCGCCGACTGGGCGCAGGGCGTCTGGGAACTGCCTCCGCGCCTGCGCACCGAGCGTGAGGAACTGAAGGCAATCGGCGAATCCGACCGCATGACGCTGCTCTTCGCCAAGCGCGACTGAGCACACCGCAAGACCCTTACCGGCGCGTTAGGCATGGCGCGCCGGGAAGCTTTAAGCATTCGTCGGCATTGTCTGCGCCCTAACCTTCGGGAATTCGGGAAGCGGAGACAGCAGCGATGTTCAAACGGGTCGCCCTTATGGCAGGGCTGGCACTTGCGGGCGCGGCCGCGCCGGTGCTGGCCAACGACATGGTCGAAATGCCCGGCCACAAGACGGTGCAGCAACAGCTCGCCGATGCCATCGCCAGCCCCGCGCGCTTTTTCGACCGCCGCCGCGACAAGTGGCGGCATCCGGCGCAGACACTGGAATTCTTCCGCGTCGAACCGGGTATGACCGTGGTCGACTACATGCCGGCCAAGGGCTGGTACACGCGCGTGCTCGTGCCCTACCTTGGCGAACAGGGCCGCTATGTCGGCGTGCACCCCGCGCCAAACGGTCCGAAAAAGGTCTCCGACTATTTCGCCGGGCAGCACCGCAGCTTTTCCGCCGAGGTCGGCCAGTGGAGCATGGCAGGCGCACCGATCTCCGCGCTCTCCAGCGGCGAGATGGCGAAGACGATGCCCGGCTCGGTCGACCGCGTGCTGATCTTCCGCGAAATGCATAATCTGCACGGCACGCGCATCCTCGATGACGAACTCGCGGCGATCCACGCTGCGCTCAAAACCGACGGCATGCTCGGCATCGTCCAGCACCGCGCGCCTGCATCGGCCTCGAAATCATGGGCCAATGGCGAGAACGGCTATATGCGGCAGGCGGACGTGATCGCGCTGGTCGAAAAGGCGGGCTTTCGCCTCGTCGCGGCGAGCGAGATCAACGCCAATGCCGCCGATCCGGCCAATCACAAAGGCGGCGTCTGGGCGCTGCCGCCCGTCTGGCGCTCAGCCGACAAGACGATGCAGGCGATTGGCGAATCAGACCGGATGACGCTTCTGTTTGCGAAGCGCTGATGGTACGGGGCCTTGCATGGCCCCGACTGACCGCACGCTCACCGTCGCCGCGCTCCAGCTGGCATTGAACTCGCCCGACGAGGCGGAGAATATCGCTGCCGTCTCGGCGCTGGTCGAGCAGGCCGCGGGTGAGGGCGCGCAAGTCATCCTGCCGCCCGAGCTGTTTTCCGGCCCCTATTTCTGCAAGGTCGAGAACGAGGCGCTCTTCGCGCTGGCAAGGCCGACGGCGGAGCATCCCTCGGTCGTCGCGATGCAGGCGCTGGCGGGCAAGCTCGGCGTGGCCATCCCGACCAGCTTCTTCGAGCGCGACGGGCACCATTATTACAACACGCTGGCAATGATCGGCCCCGACGGCGCGATCATGGGCACTTACCGCAAGAGCCATATCCCCGACGGACCGGGTTACGAGGAAAAGTACTATTTCCGCCCCGGCAACAACGGGTTCAAGGTCTGGGACCTGTTCGGCGCGCGGATCGGCGTCGGCATCTGCTGGGACCAGTGGTATCCCGAGTGCGCGCGAGCGATGGCGCTGATGGGCGCGGAGGTGCTGTTCTATCCCACCGCGATCGGTTCCGAACCCCACGACGCCGATCTCGACACCAGCCGCATGTGGTGCCGCGCGATGGTCGGGCACGCAGTCAGCAACTGCATGCCGGTCGTCGCCGCCAACCGCATCGGCGAGGAGGAGGGGCAGGCTTTCTATGGCCACTCGTTCATCGCCGACGAGTGGGGCGACCTTGTGGCCGAATACAGCGAGGAAGAGACCGGCGTGCTCTGCGCGACGCTCGATCGGGCGCAGGCCGCAACCCACCGCGCCGGCATGGGCTTCTTCCGCGACCGCCGCCCGCAGCTCTACGGGCGGCTCTGCGAGGATATCTAGCCGCGTGGCCGCAAAGCATCGTTACCTGCTCGCGCTCGGCTCGAACATGCGCCATCCGCGCCACGGCCTGCTTCGCGCAAGGTGATCGCGGCGGCGGTTGCGGCGCTGAAAGAGGCGGACTTCACCGTGCTGCGGGCCTCGAAGGTTCTCGACACCGCGCCGGTAGGCCCATCGCTGCGCCGTTTTGCCAATGCCGCAGCCATGGTCGAGACGCGGCTCGATCCACCCATGGCGCTTGGGTGCTGTTTGCAGGCTATCGAGAACAGGTTCGGTCGCCAGCGGCGCGGCGAGGGCTGAGCGCGCGCGTGCTCGACATCGACATCGTGCCTGAGCCGCGGATCCAGTGCCGAGAACCTCGTGATCCCGCACCCGCTGTTCCGCACCCGCGACTTCGTGCTGCGCCCCTCGCTCAGCATCGCACCCGACTGGCGCGTGAGCCGCTGACTGGTCTGACGATCCGCCATCTCCAGACCCGCTTCTTGACCGCGCCACACCGCCCCTAGGTGACCCTCGTGGTGGGGCCCTTAGCTCAGTCGGGTAGAGCAACTGACTTTAATCAGTAGGTCGCTGGTTCGAATGCCCAGCAGGGCTCACCATATTTGTTGTTTTTCGTCAGGTGGTTGCTCGCGGGGAGGCGGCTCATCCAGCGCCCCTGCCCGGCGGAACGCCTTCATTGGGCGAGGATCAGCTCTATGTCGGCATCCTTTATCGATCTTGCGGTTTCCTGCGTGATGCCCTGATCGGTCACAAGCACATCGATTTCGTCCAGTCCGCAGACGATCGCCCCGGAGGACGACTGAAACTTCGAACTGTCGGCCAGCACGATGACCTTTTCCGCCCGGTCGATCAGGCGGCGTTCGGCAGAAACGAGCACGGCATCGGCCTGCATGATTCCCTGACTGCCGATCGCAGCGGCACCCATGAACAGCTTGGGCGCATGGAAGCGGGGCATCGAATCCTCGCCCGCCGGGGCGAGGACGATATTCTGCTCGCGGAACAGCGTGCCGGACGGCAGCAGGATGCGCGTGCCTTCCTGAGGCAGGAGTGCGTTGACGATATGCAGCGAATTGGTCAGCACCTGGCAATCGCGTCCGGCGAGGTGCGGGCACATCTGCAGCGTTGTCGTGCCGCCATCGATCATGATGCCTTCGGCGGGCTCGACAAGCGCAGCGGCAGCCCTGCCGATAGCCTGTTTGGCCGCGAGATTGAGCGTAATCGACTGGTCGAATGGCGTTCCGGACAGGCGCAGGCTTGGCGGCGGTTCATCGGCCGTTGGCCACTTGGCGCCGCCGTGCACGCGGACTATCTTCCCCTGCGCCTCCAGCCGCGCCAGATCGCGCCGGATCGTTGCCGGGGATGCGTCGAGCCGCGCCTCGAGATCGCGATAGGAGACGAAACCCGTCTTGCCCATCGCTTCGAGGATCAGCGTCTCGCGCTCCGTCGCGTGCATCTGCGAAACTCCGTTCCCTAACTGCCCAATTGCTCGCGCTGGATATCTTCGAGCGATTTGCCAGCGTTGCTCGGTGCCCAGAGCCAGCCGATGAGGGCGCTCACTGCCAGGAAGCCGGTAAGGATCCATGCCAGCACCGTAAAGTCTGTCGAGGCCAGCATCGGCACGAAGAAGCTGAACACGCCCAGCGTAATGCGCACGATCGCAAAGCACAGTCCCTGCGCCGTCGAGCGCAGTGCGGTGGGGAACATCTCGGCGCTCCACAGCTGGAAGAAGCTCTGCGCCCCGAAACCCTGGAAGAAGCCGAGGATGAAGACATGCAGGACGACCACCGGGACTGTCAGCGGGAAGATCGCCAGCAGGCTCATGCCGACGATCTGCATCACGGCGGAGACCATGAACATCGACTTGTGGCTCACCTTGTCGACGAATTTCATGAACACGAAGTAGTTGGCGACCATGCCGAGGAAGAAGTTGAGGCACTGCAACGCGATGCTCTGGGCATGGGTGGCGACGCCCAGCGTTTCCATCAGGTAGGGAAAGAACAGCCCGTTGGTGCCCGCCCAGAGGTTCCAGAACCCGTAGATTCCGACAAGGCCGAGGATCGAGACCAGATAGCGTCCCTTGAACAGCGCCGAAACGGGCGGCGGCGTATAGTCGGCCTCCTGCGTTTCCTCCCAGCGGCGCGATTCGCGCATCTTGCGGCGCATGAAGGTGAGACCGAGTGCGACGACGACGAGGTGCGCGAAGACCAGTCGCGCGCCCAGCTCGCCGAGTCCGAGATAGTCGGTCAG
The DNA here is from genome assembly GCA_041396945.1 of Sphingomonadaceae bacterium. Lineage (GTDB taxonomy): Bacteria > Pseudomonadota > Alphaproteobacteria > Sphingomonadales > Sphingomonadaceae > Novosphingobium. The sequence continues at coordinate 65,948 of JAWKXP010000004.1, forward strand.
CAGCAGGCTCATCAGCAGGACGACCACCGGGCCGAGGTTCCAGAGAATCTGCGCAACGCCCGAATGCTTGCCCCGGCTGTTGTCCGGCGCTTCCTCGGCGATCAGCGACCATGAGGCCGGGATATCCGCGCCAACGGCAAGCCCGACGATGATGAAGCCCAGGACGATCATCCATGGCGCGACGGCAAAGACCAGCACGGTCATGCCCAGCGCGTAGACCAGCATGTCGTATTGGTAGATGCGCTTGCGGCCCAGCTTGTCGCAAAGCCAGCCGCCGATAACCGCACCCACGCCCGCGCCGATGGCATTGGGGCCGAAGGCGGCGATCAGGCCGAGGAGGTTATCGGACAGGCCATACATCGCCTGCCAGAGCGCCAGCGCCGCCGCGCCCGAGACGATCGAGCCGGAATCGATATAGTTGGCGAGACCGGCAAGGATGGTCGCCTTCCAGTCGTCTTTCTGGATATGTACGTCTTCGATGATTTCGACCTGGCTCATTCGCCGTTCCTCTCCGGGTTGTTATCCTCTGCGGCAATCGCCGCGCGCCATGTGGCTTGGTAGCTTTCGAGATTGACCGAAAGCGGTTCGATCTGGCGCAAAGTGCCTTGTGGTCGCAGCGCCGGGTCGATCAGGCGCAGCGCGCCGAAACTGACATCGTTATGCGCATTGGCGACAAAGACATTGGTGGCAGGCCGCAAGCTGGCGAGTGCGCGCACGAAAACCTCGGCCTCGGCAAAGCGGCCTTCGACCAGCAATGTCTCGCGGCTGCCGATCAGGTCGAGCGCCGTATCGGCCATAAGCGCGGCATAAAGGCATGCACCGGCGCGGCGTGCGTACCAGTCGTCTGGCTGGCTGACCCATCCGCCTGTGCCGTGCGGGAAGGGTCCGCAGCCGGGCGCGAGTGTCGGCAGCACCATTGCGCCTTTCTCGATCAGGCTGGGAACCGCATCGAGCAGTTTGGGCTGGTCGGGTTTGATATCGACCTGACGCGTATCGAGTTCGATCAGCGTCTCGATCTCGCGCCCGCCCATGAACCGCGCGGAGGGCACCGGCTGGCCATAGGCATCGACATTGACGAGGCAGTCGCGCGCCTCGGGCAGGTCGGCGGCCGCAACCGGGCTGGCGGGCAGGCGCATGGCGATGAACCAGGTGCCGGTGGACAGCACGGTCGCTTCGTAATCGGCGATCTCGGGGAAGCCGCGCGCGGCCATCAGCGCGGCGTTCGAATCGTGGATTCCGGCATGGACGCGGGCGCTGGCGGGCAGGCCGGTGCGCTCTGCAAGGCCGGGGTCAAGCGTGCCGATCACATCGCCAGCTTTGACCACGGGCGCGAAACGGGCGGCCCAGCCCATCCGCTTCGCCAGCGGGGAGAAATCGCCGGCGTCCGGTGCCCAAAGGTCGGAATGGCAGCCAAGGCTGGTCGCCTCGCTGGCGGCGCTGCCGGACAGGAACCACGCCCAATATTGCGCCCATGGCAGCAGCGTCGCTTCCGCCATCGCTTCGGGATAAAGCCGGTCGAGCCAAAAAAGTTGCGCGCCGAAATTCAGTCCATCGGGCAGCGCAGGTGAGCCGGTCAGGGCAAACGCATCGCGCTCGCTGGCGTAAGCTTCGAGCAGATCGGCAGGGAGGGGCTGTTCGTAGTCGAGCGGGGCGAAGGCAGGACCGTCCGCTCCCAGCGCGACGACGCCAGCACCATGCGCAACGGGCACGATCGCCTCGACCGGATGCCCGGCATGCAATGCCAGCATCTCGACCAGCCAAGCGCCGATGCCTTCGTGATCTAGGCGGCGGATGCCCTTTTCCTCGATTCGCGCATTGGGGCGCACTTGCCGGTCGAGCATCTGGCCATCGCGCGTCCAGAGCGTGACCTTGCTGAGCGTCTTGCCGATGTCGACGACGATAAAGGCGCCTTTTCCTGCCATGGTCTCCCGTTGCATATGATCGTGTTTGATTGTTTTATATCGAATACGATTGATAATGGGAAGTCCCAATGTTATGGAGTTGCCCCATGACGACGCAAACCACTCTCGATCGCCCTGCCGCCATTCCCTTCGCGGCTCCGGAAAATCGCTGGGACGAGGCTGCTGCTGCGGGCCTCTCCGAGTCGGAACTGCTGCTGTACCGCTCGAACCTGCTCGGATCCGACCTGACCGTCACCAATTTCGGCGGCGGCAACACCTCGGCCAAGGTCATGGAGACCGACCCGCTGACCGGCGAGCAAGTCGAGGTGCTCTGGGTCAAGGGATCGGGCGGCGACATTGGCTCGATGGGACTCGATGGCTTCGCGACGCTTTACGAAGACAAGCTGCTCGCGCTCGAAAGCCACTATGCGGGCGATGACGACGACGACAAGATGGTCGGCTTCCTGCCCCATTGCACCTTCAACCTGAACAGCCGCGCCGCCTCGATCGACACGCCGCTGCACTCGCTGCTTCCGGCAAAGCATATCGACCACGTCCACCCCGATGCGATCATCGCGCTGGCGGCCAGCTCTGGCGGTGAAGCGGCGACAAAGGAAATCTGGGGTGACGACATCGGCTGGCTGCCCTGGAAGCGGCCCGGCTTCACGCTGGGCGTGCAGATCCGCGATTTCACCCGCGCCAATCCTCAGGCCAAGGGCGCGATGCTGGCCGGACATGGCATCATCTGCTGGGCCGATACTGCGAAGGATTGCTACGATCAGACCGTGCGCCTGATCGCGCAGGCGGCGGACTATCTCAACGCAAAGATGGCCGGGAAGCCCGCGTTCGGTGGCGCGAACTGCCGCACGCGCGAGGACCGCGCGGCAGTGGCTGCCAGCCTGATGCCGCGTCTGCGCGGACTGATGACCGGCGACCGGCGCAAGCTCGGGCATTTTTCCGATGATGAGGCGACGCTCGAATTCGTCAACTCGGTCGATTTCGAACGGCTGGCGGCACTCGGCACCTCGTGCCCCGACCATTTCCTGCGCACCAAGATCGCGCCGCTTACGCTCGATCCGGCACGTCTCGACGATGATGCCTGGCTGGCGCAATCTATTGCCGATTATCGCGCGCTATACGCAGCCTATTACACGCGCTGCAAGCGCAGCAATTCGCCTGCGATGCGCGATGCCAATCCGGTCGTGGTGCTGGTGCCGGGCGTGGGCCGCATGACCTTTGCCAAGGACAAGGCGACCGCGCGGATCGCTGGCGAGTTTTATCTCAATGCGATCAACGTCATGCGCGGAGCCGAGGCCATCGGCGACTATATCGCGCTGGACGAACAGGAAGCCTTCGACATCGAATACTGGTTGCTCGAAGAAGCCAAACTCCAGCGCATGCCCGCGCCCAAGGAAATGGTCGGCAAGATCGCGCTGGTCACCGGCGGCGCGGGCGGAATCGGCGCGGCAACTGCGGCGCGGCTGATGGCGGACGGCGCCTGCGTGATGCTGGCTGATCGTGATGGCGATGCGGTCGATGAAGTCCGCGCCGGGTTCGCCAAACTGTTCGGCAAGGACGTCGTGCGCGCCGTGACCTGCGACGTCACCGACGAAGCGCAGGTTGCGGCCGCGTTCGACGCCTGCGCGCGCGAGTTCGGCGGGCTCGATATCCTCGTCGCCAATGCCGGGATCGCATCCTCCGCGCCGATCGAGGAAACCACGGTGGAATTGTGGGACCGCAATTTCGACGTCTTGGCGCAAGGCTACTTCCTGACCGCCAAGCATGCATGGCCGCTGCTGAAAACGATGAAGGAACAGGGCGGAGCCTCGGTCGTGTTCATCGGTTCGAAGAACGCGGTGGCGGCGGCGGCAGGTGCCTCGGCCTATGCCAGCGCCAAGGCCGCGGCAAACCACCTCGCGCGCTGCCTCGCGCTGGAAGGCGCGCCCGAGGGCATCCGTGTGAACGTCGTCAATCCCGATGCCGTCATCAAGGGTAGCCGCATCTGGGATGGCGACTGGCGCAAGGAGCGCGCCGGGACGCACGGCATCGATCCGGGTACGGAGCTGGAGGAACATTATCGCCAGCGCTCGATGCTCAAACGCGATGTGCTGCCTTCGGACATTGCCGAAGCCGCGTTCTGGCTCGCCAGCGACGCTTCGGCCAAATCGACCGGCAACATGATCAATGTCGATGCGGGCAACGCGCAAGCGTTCACGCGCTGATTGGCAAGGGAGAGGACCACAATGAACATGCCGATTTCCGTCGACCTCATCGCCGAGTGCAACGCGCGCGAAGAAGCCGCGCTCGAGGAAGATTACGGCGCGCTCAAGTCTCGGCTCGCACGGCGCGGGATCGATGCCGACGCCATCAAGGACAAGGTCAAAGGCTGGTCCGTCGCGGTTCCTTCATGGGGCGCTGGGCGGGGTGGCACGCGCTTCGCCAAGTTCCCGCTGGCCGGAGAGCCGACCAATATTCACGAAAAGCTGGAAGACTGCGCCGTCATCCAGCAGCTTGGCCGCACCACGCCGCGCGTTTCGCCGCACTTCCCGTGGGACTGCGTCGAGGACTACGCGGGCCTGCGCCAGGAAGCCGAAAGCCTTGGCCTTGGCTTCGATGCGGTGAACTCGAACACGTTCCAGGATCAGGCCGGGCAGACGCAGACCTACGCCACTGGCTCGCTGTCCTCGACCGTCGAAGCGACGCGCCAGCAGGCGGTCGACCACAACATTGACTGCATCGAGATCGGCAAGCAGATCGGCTCCAGCCGCCTGACCGTCTGGGTCGGCGACGGCACAAATTTCCCCGGCCAGCAGGATCTCGGGCGCTCGTTCGACCGCTATCTCGAGGCCGCCGCCGATGTCTACGCCGCGCTGCCCGACGACTGGACGATGATGCTCGAACACAAGATGTTTGAACCGGCATTCTACTCTTCGGTCATCTCCGACTGGGGTTCCTCGCTGATGGCGGCGCAGGAGCTGGGCGAGAAGTGCAACTGCCTCGTCGATCTTGGCCACCACGCGCCCAACGTCAACATCGAGCAGATCGTTGCGCGCCTGCACCGCGCCGGCAAGCTCGGCGGCTTTCACTTCAACGACAGCAAGTACGGCGACGACGACCTCGATTCCGGCTCGATCAACCCGCACCAGCTGTTCCTGGTGTTCAACGAACTGGTCGAGGCGGCCAACAATCCGCGCAAGGGTTTCGATCCCGCTTACATGATCGACCAGTCGCACAACGTGACCGACCCGATCGAATCGATGCTGTCCTCTGCCGAAGCAATCGCCGGATGCTATGCCCGCGCGCTGCTGGTCGATCGCGAGGCATTGCACGCCGCACAGGACAGTAACGATGTCATGCTCGCGTTCCGCACGCTGCGCACGGCCTATGAAACCGATGTCGCTCCGCTCCTCGCCATGGCGCGCGCCGAACAGGGCGGCGCCATCGATTGGCTGATGACCTATCGCGAGAGCCGCTACCGCGACCGCAAGGCGCAGGAGCGCAAGGCCGTGGGGCTGGGTGCCGGGATCGTCTGATCGGATTGCTGCGCATGAATCATGGCAGCGGCGTCAGGCGCCGACCTTCGCCTGCAATCGTTCAATCGCGCGCTGCGATACGGGCCATTGCTTCAAGCGCGGGCAGGTCGGGATTGCCGAGCCGGATCAGGGTGAATGCCGAATCGCGCCATTTGGCATAGCTTTCGGCGATGCGGGCTTCCGGGCCGATCAAGGCACCTTCGTCGATATATTCGTCGGGAATCGCCGCCGCCGCTTCTTCCTTGTGCCCGGCCAGGAACAGCTCCTGTATCCGGTCCGCCTCTGCGGCATAGCCGCGCGCGATCATCGCGTCCTTGTGAAAGTTCTTCTGCTTCGCGCCCATGCCGCCGACATAGAGTGCGATCGTCGGCTTGGCCGCGTCGAGCGCGCTGCGCACATCGTCGGTCAGGCTGATCTGCGCGATTCCCGCGATTTCGAGGTCGGCCAGCGTTTTTCCGTCGCCCCGCCGTGCAAGTCCTTCCTCGAGCAGCTTGAGCTTGGGGCCAAGCGAGGCAGGGGTGACGTGCATCGAAAGCCAGCCATCGGCGATTTCCCCGGTCAGGCGGATCGGCCCCGGCGTCGAGGTGCCGAGCATGACCGGAATGTCGGGATTGCCGTACAGGATCGACTTGAGCGGCTTGCCAAGCCCGGTCGCGCCTTCGCCCTGATAAGGCAGGCTTATCTCTGCGCCGTCATGGCTGACCGGCGCGTCGCGGCGCCAGATCTTCTTCATGATCGCAACATAGTCGCGCATGCGCGTTGCGGGCTTGCCCCAGGGCTGGCCGTACCAGCCTTCGACGATCTGCGGACCGGACACGCCCAGCCCGACGACCATGCGTCCCTCGCCCGCCAGCGCATCGATGGTCTGCGCGGTCATGGCGCAGTTCGCCGGAGTCCTCGCCGCCAGCTGGGCGATGCCGGTGCAGAGCCTGATCCGCTTTGTCAGCGCGCCGATATAGGCAAGCGGGCTGAAGACATCGGAGCCATAGGATTCGGCAGTCCAGACCGAATCGATCCCCAGCTCGTCGGCGCGCAGGATCACCTCCATCGGCAAGGTCATCCGCGCGCCGCTATAGCCGATATCGATGCCGAGTTTCATGCCCTGGTCCTCTCCTGACGCTGGTCCTTTCGCTGCATAGCCGTTGCGCGGCGGTCTTGCCTAGCCGAACCTCCCCGCCCCCTGGACCGATGCACCAGAGCGATAATGCAATGCTCGAAGCCGACGGGCGCAAGCCGGCTATCGGGCAGGCCTGTGCGATGCTCGCCTGTCAGCGCCAGGAGAACCCGCCATCGACCGGCAGTTCGGTGCCGGTGGTGAAGCCCGAATCCTCGCAGGAGAGGAACAGCGCGGCCTTCGCGACGTCTTCGGCCTGCCCCAGCCGCCCCAGCGCAACCCGCTCGGCGGCGCGCGCGGCGTGTTCTGCGTTTTCCCAGAGGTAGCGGGTCATCTCGGTCACCACCACGCCGGGGCAGATCGAATTGGCGCGGATGTTCGGGCCGAGGTCGAAGGCAAGGCATTTGGTCAGCATCGCGGCGGCGGCCTTGCTCGCCGAATAGCCGACCGTACCCGCCATCGGCATCAGCGCAGAGACCGAGGCGATGGTGACGATCGTTGCCTTGTCCGCCGCCTGCAGCATCGGCAGCGCGGCCTTCACGACATTGAACGGCCCGGTGGCGTTGACCGCCATCATCCGGTCCCAGCTTGCCGGGTCGAGATCGGCAAAGGGCACGATGTCGAGGATGCCCGCCGCGCTGACGATCCCGTCGATCCCGCCCAGCGCCTCGCCCGCCTGAGCGACGATGCGCGCCACCTCGTCGCGCTCGGATACGTCGCAGGCAAAGGCGGTGGCACCGAGCGGTTCGGCCACTTCGCGCAGACCATCGCCGTTGCGGTCGAGCAGCGCGAGGCCAGCGCCCTCGGCGGAAAACAGCCGCGCGATCTCGCGGCCCATGCCGCTCGCCGCGCCGGTCACCAGGATTTTGCGGCCTGCCAGTTTCCCCGCCATCGGCTGTCTTCCTCTCGCGATTTTCCTACCGCGCAAGGCTCTAGCATCGCAAATCGGATAATGCTACGAGCCATGTGCATTAATTGGCGCGGGACGGGATCATGGGTGCGAGACGGCTGCGATATGTCATCATCGGCGCGGGCATGGCAGGCCTGCTCGCGGCAATTCGCCTGACCGGGCGCGGCGACAGCGATTTTATCGTTTACGAAAAAGGCGATTCGGTCGGCGGAACCTGGCGCGAGAACACCTATCCCGGCCTGACCTGCGATGTGCCCGCGCATTCCTACGTCTATTCGTTCGCCTACAACCCCGACTGGAGCGCCTATTTCGCGCCCGGCCCGGAAATCCGCGCCTATTTCCAGTCGGTTGCCGAGCGTTACGGCGTGCTCGACGCGATCCGTTTCAATTGCGAGGTTGAAGCCTGTGAATGGACTGGCGATCGCTGGAAGGTCCGGTTGAAGGACGGCAGCGAGGACTGGGGCCATGTCCTGATCGGCGCGACCGGCGTGCTTCACCACCCGCGTTACCCCGACATTGCCGGTATCGAGGATTTCGCAGGCGACTGCTTTCATTCGGCGCGTTGGGACCATTCGGTTGCGCTCGACGGCAAGCGCATTGGCGTGATCGGCAACGGCTCGACCGGTGTGCAGATCGTCGGCGCGCTGGCTGACCGGGCGGCGAAGCTGGTGCAGTTCCAGCGCACCGCGCAATGGATCATGCCTGCCAGCGACAAGGTCTACACAGATGCGGAGCGCGAGGCGTTTCGCAACGATCCGGCGCTGATCGACGAGGTGCGCACCGGCCCCGAGGCGATGGCGCGCCGCGCGAGGTTCACCAGCGCCATCGTCGATGTCGCTTCGCCCGAGCTGGCCGAGATACAGACAATCGTCGAAAAGAATCTCGAGGAATCGGTGCGCGATCCGCTGTTGCGGGAAAAGCTGCGGCCTGATTATCGCGTGGCCTGCAAGCGCCTCGTGTTCTCGTACAACTACTACGACGCCGTGCAGAAACCGAACGTCGAGATCGAGACGGGCGCAATCGAACGCATCGAGCCGAATGGCCTGCGCATGAAGGACGGCACGGTGCACGAGCTGGACGTGCTGGTGCTCGCCACCGGGTTCCACGTCGACAAGTTCGTCCGGCCGATCAAGGTCACGGGGCAGGGCGGGCGCGATCTCGACGCGCTCTGGGCCGAGCATCCGCGCGCCTATTACGCGGTGACCGTGCCCGATTTTCCGAACATGCTGCTGCTCAACGGTCCGACCGGCCCGGTTGGCAATTTCTCGCTGATCGACATTGCCGAGATTCAGTGGGACTATTTCGAGAAGCTCATCGCGCCGGTGCGCGAAGGCCGTGCTGCCGGGATTGCACCGACGATGCAGGCGCTCGAAACCTATGAGGCGGCGCGCTCGGAAGCGGCGAAGAACACCGTTTTCGCCTCAGGCTGCGCCTCGTGGTACCTTGATGCGAAGGGCAATGCGCAGGTCTGGCCGTGGAGCTGGGCACATTTCGTCGAGGTGATGAGCGCGCCCGACCTCGCGGACTACGAAATGATCGAACCGGTGCCCGCCGCATAGGCGAGGCGAAACACGTGCAATCAGGAGTGCTATCGATGGCAACCGCAGGAACAGCATACGAAGTCGCCGAGCTTGCGCCCGGCTTGCCGTTCGGCGCGACGGTCCGCGGACTGGCGCGCGATCAGCTCGCGGACCCGGCGGTGCGCCAGTCGCTGGTCGACCTCTGGACCGACAAGGGCGTGCTGCTGTTCCGCGATGGCGAAACCTCGCGCGAGATGCAGGTCGAGCTTTCCGCCGTCTTCGGCGAACTGACCGAATTCCCGTTCAAGGAATCGCGTTCGGAAGACGACCCGCGTCTCGTCAAGATCAAGTACTTCCCCGATGACGGCAGCTGCTACGAGGTCAACGGCGAGCTGATCGGCGGCTGGATACCCTGGCACACCGACATGATCTATTTCGACAAGATCAATCGCGGCGGCATCCTGCGCCCGGTGCAATTGCCGCCCTCGGGCGGGCAGACAGGATTTCTCGACCAGATTTCCGCATGGGAGAGCCTGCCACAGGAGCTCAGGGAGCGGATCGAGGGGCTGCACGTCGTCTATACCGCCGACATCAACTACGCGAACGCCAAGTTCGGGCGGCCCGAAAGCCTGAAATTCGTGCAGGGTGCGGCAAGCTTCCTCAAGATCATGCGGCGTCAGTACGAATACCCGCGCGTCATCCATCCGGCGGTCTACACGCAGGCCGAAACCGGGCGGAAGGTGCTCAACGTCTCGCCTGGCTTTTCCGACGGCATCTTCGAGATGGGCGGACCGGAAGGCGAGGCGCTCTTGGCCGAGGTGATCGATCACTGCGTGTCTCAGGACGGGGCCTATTTCCACGACTGGGAGGAAGGCGACATGGTGCTTTGGGACAACTGGCGGGTGCTGCACTGCGCCGCCGGTGTCCCGGCGGACGCAACGCGGATCATGGAGCGCACGAATATATCGGGCGACTATGCGCTTGGCCGCGCGCTCGATGGCAATCGCGACAACCTGCCGACGTTCGATGTCTGACGGCGCCGGGCAAGGCCCGCTGGCGGGCGTGACCATCCTCGATTGCACGATCTGGCAGAACGGCCCCTTCGCCACGGTCATGCTCTCCGACCTCGGCGCGACTGTCATCAAGGTCGAGGACAGGACGGCCGGTGATCCCGGGCGCGGGTTCATGGACGCAGGCTCGGACTCTGGCGTCTCGGGCTATTTCGAGGCAATGAACCGCAACAAGCGCTCGATCACGCTCGACCTCAAGTCGCCCGAGGGCAAGGCGCTGTTTCACCGGCTGGCCGCCGGGGTCGATGTCGTCGTCCAGAATTTCCGGCTGGGTGTCGCCGAAAAGCTGGGCATCGCCTATGCGGACCTCAAGGATGCCAACCCGCAGCTGATCTACGCCAGCGCCACCGGTTTCGGGCGCGAAGGGCCGGATGCGACGGTCGGCGTGTTCGATATCCTGGGACAGGCGCGCTCCGGCGTGATGCACGCGCTGCGCCAGCCCGGCGGACCGGTCGAATATAACAACGCCTTTGGCATGGCCGACCAGTGTGGCGGCATTCTGCTCGCGCAGGCGATCACCATCGCGCTTTTCGCGCGCGAGCGGACGTGTGAGGGGCAGGAGGTCGAGGTCTCGCAACTCGGCGCGATGCTCGTGCTGCAGCAGATGGGCCTCACCCGCCACCTCATCAACGGATACGACCCGGCAATGGCGAGCCGCGACGCGCCGAAGAACCCGGTGTTCAACACCTATGCCTGCAAAGGCGGCGAGTGGATCGCGGTGGGCGGCTTGCAGGCGGACCGCTACTGGGCCGATTTCTGCGCGATCCTCGGGCTTGAGGCGCTGGGGCAGGACCCGGCCTTTGCGACCATGGCGGCGCGCACCGCCGCTTCGCGCGATCTCGTCGCAGCGCTCGACGAGGCCTTCGCCGGTTTCGCTCGGGCAGACCTGTTGGCGCGGTTCACCGAGGCGGGCATCCCCTGCGCGCCGGTCAATTCCTATGCCGATGTCGCCAGCGATCCGCAGGTCATCGCCAACGACTATATCGTCGAGGTCGATCATCCGCAGCTCGGCACGATCCGCGAGATCGGCATGCCGATGCGGTTCAGCAAGACTCCGGTCGGTGCGCTCACCGCAGCGCCCGAACTGGGCCAGAATACCGAGGAAGTCCTGCTCGAATTCGGGCTGGACTGGGACGAGATCAGCGCCTTGCGCGAGAAAGGGGCAATCTGATGCCGACCGCGAACGAACTGCTGGCGCGCACGATGAAAGCGCGCGGGATCGCGACGATCTATCATATAACCGGCGCGCCCAATATCGAGCTGACGCGCGAATGCGAAAAGCTGGGCATTGCGCTGGTCGGCGTGCGGCATGAGCAGGCGGCAGCGGGCATGGCCTATGGCGAGGCGCGCGTGACCGGTCGGCCCGCGGTCTGCCTTGCGCCGGCTGGCCCCGGCGCGGTCAACATGATCCCCGGCGCGGTCCACGCTTTGGCCGAGCAGGTGCCGATCGTGCTGATCGGCGGCTCCTCGCCGCTCTCGATGCGCGGCACCGGCGGGTTTCAGGAACTCGACCAGGTCGCACTCTTCGAGCCGGGCGTGAAGAAGGCCATGCAGGTCACCGATCCCGCCGATATCGGCCGCATGTTCGACGAAGCGATGGCAATCGCTGCCTCGCCGACGCAAGGGCCGGTTTACCTTGACCTGCCGGGCGATGTGCTCGGCATGGAGGTGCCCTCGCTCGATATTCCCGCCGAGGCTCCAGACACGACGCCGCCCGGACCTTCTGCGCAGCAAGTCGATGCCCTGCTCGATGCGCTGGCGGCGGCGGAGCGCCCGGTGATTGTCTCGGGCAGCGGCGTGATCTGGTCGGGCGCGGGTGACGCGCTGGCCGAATTCATCGACCGTGCGGGCGTGCCGTTCTTCACCACACCGCAAGGGCGCGGTGTCGTGACCGAGGATCACGATCTGGCGCTGCTCGGCGCGCGGACGATGGCATTTCGCGAGGCCGATTTCGTGCTCTCGGTCGGCACGCGCAGCAATTTCATCATCGGCTATCTCAAGCCGCCGCGCTGGTCGGACCATCTTGTCGTCGCGATGATCAATCCCGACGAGGCCGAGATTGCGAAGACGAGCCCGGCCCTCGCCGTGCCCTGCGATGCGCGCGCCACGCTGGAGGCGCTCAACGCCCGGCTGGGGGAGCGCCCGCTCGACAAGGCGCGGTTTGCGCCGTGGATCGCACAGCTACGCGACAAGGACGCTGCCGCTTGCGACAAGCTCACGGCGATGGCGACCAACGACGCCAGCCCGATCCACCCGATGCGGCTGATGTGCGAGATTTCGAACGTGCTCGATCACGATGCGGTTCTGGTCGAGGATGGGCACGATACGCTGGGCTTCTGCCGTCATTCGCTAAATTCGCATGTTCCGGGCCATCGCATCAACCCGGGCACGATGGGCAATGTCGGCATGGGCGTGCCCTTCGCCATCGGCGCGAAGGCGGCGCGACCCGAGGCGCAGGTCGTGCTGGTTTCGGGGGATTCGGCGTTCGGCTGGAACGGTATCGAGTTCGACACGGCCTGCCGCCATGACCTGCCGATCGTTTGCGTGATCGTCAACAACGCCGGGATCACCGCGCGTCCTGAAGACCCGGCGGGCATGATGCCGGGGCAGGACCTCGGTACGCCCGATTACCAGATGGTCGCCGAGGCATTCGGCGGGCATGGCGAGCGCGTCGAAAAGGTCGAGGACATTGCCCCCGCGCTGCGCCGTGCGCTCGGCAGCGGCAAGCCCGCGATCGTCAACGTGATCGTCGACCCGCATGTTGCCTCGGCGACGAATCTCGGCTTTGCCGGGGTGATGAGCCAGTCCTATGCGGCGAAGAAGGAGGATGCCTGAAGCGATGCACCCAAGAATTCATGCTCGGGAGCGCCCTGACCACCCCGCACTGGTCATGGCCGACAGCGGCGAGACCGTCACCTTCGGCGCGCTGGAGAAGCGCGCCAATCGCGGGGCGCATGCCTTGCGGCATTTCGGCCTCGGCTTTGGCGATGCGGTGGCGATGGTCTGCGACAATCGCCCCGAGTTCCATGACCTCTACTGGGCGGCGCAGCGTGCCGGGGTCGTGTTCGTGCCGGTATCAACGCGGCTCAAACCGGTCGAGATAGCCTATATCGTCAACGACAGCGGGGCGAAGCTGCTGGTCGTGTCCGATGCGCTTGGCGAAACGGTGCGCGGCCTTGCGGCAATGCGTGGCGAGATGCCGGGGCTCGCAACGCTGGCGACGATCGGACCGGTCGATGACCTGCCCGACTGGCAGGCGATATGCGCCGCCCGGCCCGCAACGCCGGTCGCCGACGAACAGGCGGGCGGGCGCATGATCTATTCCTCCGGCACGACCGGGCGGCCCAAGGGAGTCAGCTTTCCCGGCGCGGGCGGCGATCCGGTGATTCCCAATTCGGCGGCGGCGATGTTCGGCGCGTTCTACGGGATGGCGCCGGAGACGACGTACCTCTCGCCCGCACCGCTCTACCATGCCGCGCCGCTCGGTTTCACTACGGCGGTGCAATCGCTCGGCGGCACCGCGGTGGTGATGCGCAAGTTCGATCCCGAGGCGTATCTTGCGGCTATCGAGCGGTTCGGCATCACTCTCTCGCAAGTTGTGCCGACGATGTTCATCCGCCTGCTTGGCTTGCCCGAGGAGACGCGCGGGAGGTACGACCTGTCCTCGCTGGAAACGCTGGTCCACGCCGCCGCGCCGTGCCCGATCCCGGTCAAGCGCGCGATGATCGACTGGCTCGGGCCGCGCATCGTCGAGTATTACGCTGGCTCCGAAGGCAACGGCTATGTCATGCTCTCCAGCGAGGAGTGGCTGGCGCATCCCGGCTCGGTTGGCCGCGCCGTGGTCGGCAAGATCCGCATATGCGGCGACGACGGCGCCGAATTGCCGACGGGCGAGGTCGGGACGATCTATTTCAGCGATGGCCAGCCGTTCCGCTATCACAAGGACGAGGCAAAGACGGCGGCGGCGCGGAACCCCGCGCACCCCGACTGGACGACGATCGGCGATGTCGGTCGGGTGGACGAGGAAGGCTATCTCTATCTGGCCGACCGCAAGGACTTCATGATCATTTCGGGCGGGGTGAACATCTACCCGCAGGAGGTTGAGAACCTGCTGATCGGCCATCCCGATGTTGCCGATGTCGCGGTCTTCGGCGTGCCGAATGCGGACTTCGGCGAGGAAGTGAAGGCGGTTGTCCAGCCGAAGGACTGGGGCAGGACAGGCGAGGCTCTGGAGGCCGACTTGATCGCCTATTGCCGCGAACAGCTTGCCGATGTGAAGTGCCCGCGCTCGGTCGATTTCGAACGCGAACTGCCACGCGCGGAGACGGGCAAGCTTTACAAGAAGGAGTTGAAGGCGCGCTACTGGCCGGGGTGAGTAAACTGGAAACTTGCCGTTCGTGTCGAGTGAAGTCGAGACACGTTTCTCAAAGCCAGCGTCTCTCGACTTCGCTCGAGACGAACGGGTTCAGCTGGATTTGAGGGGCTCACTCCCTTGGCGCGCGCTTCGATTCGATCTCCTCAAGCAAGCCCCAGACCTTTGCATTGAGCGCGTGTGCAGCCGGGCTGTCCTGCGCTTCCAGCCAGCCTTGCGCCTCGACCAGGAGCTGCCGCAGCAGGTCGTTTTCTGCATCGAGCACGGATAGTTTCAGCCCCGGATCGGCGGATGCGGCAGCCTCACCAAGCCGCGCGGCCAGATCGCCGTCCGCGACCCCTGCAATCTCACCCAGCACCGCGCGGATCGCCGCGTTTTCCTCCACACGCAGTTCGGCGGCGTCGTCGATCCAGTTGGCGCAGATATTGAGCGCGCCGCCCGATAGCCGCGCCGACTGCGCGACAAATTCGTGGCTTACGTCCGGAGCAATGCGTTCGGAAAGCATCCGCCCAATGCGGTGCAACGTCTGCTCGATGGTCAGCCTCATGCGATAGCTCCCAAGGCCTTCATCTGCGCCAATATCTGCTTGCGGTGGAAGTGACCTGCGCGAATGCCCGAAAGCGCGACGATCATCTCGTAGCTTTCGCCCGATGCGACCGATGCCTCCGCCGTGGTCCAGATCGCGCAGGCCTTGACGCAGGCAAATAGCCGCCACCAGTCGAGCGCTGTGCGGTCAACGGCGAGGCCCGAAGCCGCCTCCCAGATCGCCAGCCCATCTTCCAGCGGCATGTGTCGGGTGATCGGCCAGAACGGGTCGATAGCCCAGGCGATGTCTTCGAGCGGATCGCCGATGTGGCACATTTCCCAGTCCAGCAGCGCGGAGACCCTCCCGTCCTCGGGTGTGAACAGGAAGTTGCCCGAGCGATAATCGCCGTGGACGATGGCGGGCTTGCTTGCCTCGGGAGGCGGATTGCGGCGCAGCCAGCGGATCGCGCCGCGCACGATCGGCTCGATCACCGTCTCGCCTTCGTCGAGGATCGCTTCCCAGCGGTCGAGTTCGGCCTGCCAGAAGCCGCCCGTCGCCGCGCCGTTGCGCAGGCCTTCAAGGCCGACCGCGCGGTGGTCGATGGCCGCCAGCGTGCCGAGGTGTGTCCAGAAATCGCGCGCTACGCTTGCATCGTTGCCTTCATAGGGGTCGTTCGGATCGAAGGGATTGCCCGGCCTGCCGGGGCAGAGGTCCATGATGAAGAACGGGCGGTCGAGCCACCGGGTGTCGAGTTCGAGGAAATGGACGCGCGGCAGCGGTAGCGGCTGGCCCGCCAGCGCCGAATAGACGGTAAATTCGAGGTCGCGCTCGGCGACAACGAGACCCGCGGCGGCATCGCGGCGCAGGATGAAATCGCCCTCGCGCCGGTCACTACCTTCGCCCCAAGCGGCATGATAGCGGTAGGTTTCCTGGCTCGATCCGCCGTAGATGCGCGACAGGCCGGTCACCGCGACATTGCGTGCATCGGGCATCTGCTGGTCGAGATAGGCGGCGATGCGGCTTTCGAGATCGTCCTCTTCCATCGTACTCCCTGCCACTAAATTGCAACGCGCCTATTGCATTATGCGCGATGCGACTTATTGCCGAGGCATCGCGGCAAGACAAGAGGGCGTGAGAGTGGACACGAACGAACTTCCGGCAGAGGCCATAGTCGATCCCAAGACATTTGCCGATCCGGCCCAGCTGCATGCGCTTCTGGCGCGCCTGCGCGCGGGCGCAGCGTTGCCGCTGGTCGAGGCGGAAGATCACGATCCGGTCTATATTGCCGCGCGCCATACCGATCTCGTCGCGGTGGAAAAGGACGCCGCCCATTTCATCAACGCGCCGCGTCAGGCGTTCTTTTCTCATAGCCATGCCAAGGCTTCGCTTGAGGCGACCGGCGGGGTCAACGTTGCCGATTTCATGCGCAACCTGACCGCGATGGATGGCGAGGAGCACAAGGCCTATCGCGAGATCGCGCAAGGCTATTTCACGCCCGCCGGCGTCGCCCATCTGCGCGCCGAGATCGAGGCGCTGGCAGCCGAATTCATCGACAAGATGGCCCCGCTCGGTGGTGAGTGCGACTTCGCGAAAGTGGCGATGGCCTATCCGTTGCGCGTCATCATGTCGATGCTGGGCATCCCCGAGGAAGATGAGCCGCTGATGCTGCGCCTGACGCAGCAGACGCTGACCAGCGAGGATTCCGAATTCGCGGCCGAAGGCGGCTCGGCGATGGGCGCGATGATGGAGATGTACCAGTACTTCATGACGCTGATCGCCGACCTGCGCGCCAACCCGCGCGACAACCTTGCCTCGCTGATCGCCAATGCGCGGATCGATGGCGAGCTGCTGCCCGAGCGCGATGTCTTCGGCTATTTCCTCATCACCGCGACTGCCGGGCACGATACCACCAGCTATGCGATCACCGGCGGGTTGCTGGCATTGCTCCAGAACCCGGAACAGATGGCGTTGCTGCGCGCCGATCCCTCATTGCTGCCCACTGCGGTCGAGGAAATTCTGCGCTGGACCACCCCGGTCAAGCATTTCTGCCGCACCGCTACCGAGCCGCGCGAGATCGGCGGCACGAGGATCGACAAGGGCGAGCTGGTGCTGCTGAGCTATCCTTCGGCGAACCGCGATGCCGCAGTCTTCGATGACGCCGACGTGTTCCGCATCGACCGGCGACCAAACCGGCAGGTCGCGTTCGGCACCGGCCCGCACGTCTGCCTTGGCCAGTATCTCGCGCGGCTGGAACTGACCGCAATCTTCCGCGAATTGCTCGACCGGGTGGAGGACATCGAACTGGCCGGTGAGCCGCGCTTTGTGGAAAGCACTTTCGTCGGCGGGGTGAAGCACCTGCCGATCCGGTACCGGATGAAATAAGTCAGGAAGTCATTGCGAGGCGACGCAGTCGCCGCGGCAATCCAGAGCTAACCTCAAGACCCGATGGATTGCTTCGCTGCGCTCGCAATGACGAATTGCATAGGTGTGATCCTTCAAGGCACGTCGAACAGGCTCTCCAGCCCCGTGGGCGCGTGGCGGCCGATCAGGATATATTCGAAGGTGCCGTGACCGCGCCGGGGTTCGCCGCCTTCGGGCGTGACCGTGACATCGGCAAAGGCCTGAACATGCTGGTAGGGCAGGCCATAGGCGCCGACCTCGCTTTCGCGGATTTCGTCATAGGCTATGGCAAGCTCGCCTTTATTCTTCCCGTGGTTCCATTCGGGATGCATGTAGCCGATCCCCGACATGAAGAACCGCGCGCCGGGTTCGACTGTGATCGTGCAGCGCCGCCCATCGGGATCGCGCGCAGTGAGCGTCGCACCCGATGGCCAGCGGGTGCCGGGCCAGAGCGATACGTCGAGCGCGGTCTCGCTCCAGTGGACCGGATCGCCGCCATCCGAGACAGTGAACAGTCCCTCGTTCCAGGGCTTGCCGTCGCCATCCTCGTTGAGCAGGTAGAGCATGACGCCGTCGTCGAAATGCACGGGCAGCCAGTACCACCAGACCTGAAAATCCTGCACCGGCACCGGCACCTGCGGGTCGCGCTCGCCGACGGCGCGCACGCCCCATGAGCGGTCGCGCACGCCCGAGGCCGGGTTCGCCTCGTCGAAGCGGAACTCGTGCCCGCCCGCCTTGAGCCAGCCGGTCCAGCGGCCCATCTGCGTCATGCGCGTCACATCCTGAAGCACGCGCGGGCCGACGCGCTTGGTGGTGCGCTTTTCCTCTATCGGAAAGTGCCGCCCGGTGATCGTCAGGTCGGCGGAGATGCCGTGCTCGTTGTCCTCGACGATCAGGCGCAGCGCTTTCAAGGGTTCGACCACCTCGACCCGGATCGGGCCGACGAAGGTGTCCATCCGCTCCATGTTGAGATGCCGCGAGGCGCGCAGGTTATGCTGCACATCGCCGATCTTCACCGAAAACGCCGCGTCGATGATGTTGAGATGCGGGTAGATGCCCATCGCCGCCCCGAACATCACCGCGCCGTCCGGCGAATGCCCGTTGAAGAAATAGCGGTCGTAGAAATTGCGGTCCGTGCCCGAGTAGGCGATTGGGTCGGGCGTCTGGTGGATCGGGTATTCGTCGGCCTTGGTGAGCATCGGTATTCCTTCAAACCATCGTCACGCCGGGATAGGCGCCGATGATGATCGATTCCATATCTCCATAGCCGCTGTTCTCCCCCTCGCGCACGCGGACCGGGCGGTCGCGGATTTGCCAGCGGTAGTTTTCGGCCTTGTCGGCGCTGTTGACGTCGTCGATGGCCTCTCCATCAAGGAAATTCTCGCCCTTGAACGAGCCATGTATCTGGTCCTTCCACGCGCCGTACATGCCCGGCAGCAGACGAAAACCCATCTCGGGATCGAGCGCCTCGATCTCGAACACGCGCTCGACCGTCGACTTGCCCGGCCCGGCGAGGATCGCGGTGACGCGCCCGTGCATCGCTGCCTTGTCGGTCGAGCGATAGGCGATCTCGGGATAGAGGTGGAGGATCGGGATCTGCGTCCCGTCGCTTTCGTTGATGTGCCCGGTGAAGAACTCGGGCGGGCCGTCGCCACCGAAATCGCGGAAGTAGTAGGCAAGGTCGTAGCGAGTGCCGTCGGGTCGCTCGATCTGCGAGACCAGCCAGTTGAAGTGGTACTTGCTCTTGTCCTTGTCCGATCCGGTCGCGCCAAGGTTGCCGGGCACGAGGTCTTCGGGTTCCTTGCCGACATGCTCGCGCACGCCCCAGGAATGGTCGCGGAAGCCGAACCAGTCGTCGGCATCGACCGCGATCCGCTCGCCCTCGATCTCGATCCAGCCCGAGACGGTGCCCGGCTGGTGATAGCGGATCACGTCCGATGCGGTGCGCCCGCCCGCGATCACCACGTCGCGGTTCTCGAAGAAGGCGGGCATCGTGGCGTGGAAGGTGAGATCGAAGCTGATCGGTTGCGCGGAGTTCTCTGCGCAGGCGATCCACACCGCTTTGAACGGCTCGACGATCTGGTAGGCGAGCGGGCCGACATCCATGTCCTGCAGGCGCGGGGCGAGCACGCGGCTGGCGCGCAGGGTCCGCTGCGTGGTGCCGACCTGCACGCCCGCGAAACCGTCGAGCACCCCGCGATTGGCGTATTTGCCGAGCCCGAAGCTCGCCGCCATCGAGCCATCCTTGCGAGCCAGCATGAACCAGACCTTTTCGGTCCAGGCGCGGTCCGCCGATCCCACGACCGCGTGCGTGTTGACGATCTGGTGATTGAGCCATTCGTCCGCGTCGGTGAGCGCTCCGATTGTCGGGATCATGCCGTGTTCTCCAGTTCGTGCCATTCGGCGCTGTCGAGCATCGCGCCCAGCACGCCGAGGTAATAGCCAAGGTTCTTGGCGAAAAGTTCGAGCTTGGGATCGCTGCTGCGCCCGGTGTTCCACATATTCGTGCCTTCCGCGATGATCGCGGTGATCTTCGCGATCTGCGCGACCTCGTGCCAGAACACGCCCCGCGCCGAACGGCCCGAGACTTCTTCCCAGAGCGCGATCACCTCTTCGCGGTCGAGCATGCCCGGCTGGCGCTGCGGCGTGGTCGGGCCATGGTGCGCCGATTCGAAGCCGTAGAGAACATAGCCGAGGTCGGCGAGCGGCTCTCCGTTCAGAGCCATTTCCCAGTCGAGCACCGCGCTGATCCGCCCGTCCTGCCACATCAGGTTGGACAGCTTGGTGTCGCCATGAACGATTGCGGGAGGGCCGGATCGCGGCGCGGGGACGGCGAGCAGGCGGTCGTAAAGCGCGACCAGTTCCGCGCTGTTCGCCTGTTCGGCAAAGCGTTGCCACATCCGCGAGTCGCCTTCGGGTGAGACCGGTTCGCCCAGAACATCAAGTGGCGAGAGCCGGGCGAGGGCGGCAAAAGCGCCGATCCACTGGTCGCAGACATTCTTGCGAAGGGCGTCGTCTCCTTCGACGAACCACCGCTGAAGTTCGATATCGTGGATAGAGTCGCCCGCTACTTTCTCCATCACGAAGAACGGCGCACCGAGCACCGCAGCGTCTTCGCTAACCAGCACGATGCCGGGCACGGGCGGGGCACCTGCTGTCTTGCCGAGTTCCTCGTAGATCCGCGCCTGCGCGATGACATCATGCCCGTCGAGCATCGCGCCCGCTGCCGGGGGCAGGCGCAGCACAAGGTCCACGCCTTCGAGGAGGTAGGTATCGTTGGAAAAGCCGGTCGTGAGCGGGCGAATGCCGGTCAGCCGCCCGCCCTCTGGGAGCATGCCGCGCAGGGCGGTGACAGCCTTGTCCGTATCGATCATCCCATTCCTCTCACCAGTCCTGTCGCGATCATCTCTACCGAATCGAAAATATTGCACAAGGGCATGTGCATTTCCGGTTGTGACTCGCGCGCGATTGTCATAGCAAGCTCGCGACCGCATGCATTCGCCGATCCGGGAGAGACAAGGCCAGTGACCGATCCGCTGTTCGAACCGTTCGAAACGAAGCACCTGACCTTCAAGAACCGCATCGTCCACGCCCCGACGACGATGAACATGTCGGATGATCGGGGTTATGTGACTGATCGCGGCGTGAGCGCATACGAAGCTTTGGCGGCGGGCGGCTACGGCGCGGTCTGCGTCGGGGCGACTTGCGTACGCTGGGACGGGCTTATCAACGAGCGCATGTTCGGGCTTTACGACGATACCTACATCATCAGCCAGCGCGAGCTGGTCCACGTCATTCACAACAACGGCGCGCTGGCGGGCATTCAGCTGTTCTATGGCGGACTCATCCCCGGCCTCGGCGCATCGACACCGCTCGAACCGGGCAAAGGCTGGATACCGGGCACGGTCTCATGGGGGCCGTCAGGAAAGTACCCGATCGGCAACAAGGAACCCGGCGTCCTCACCACGCAGGATTACGAGGAACTGGTCGAAGCCTATGCTCAGGCCGCGCGCCGGGCGAAAGAGGCAGGCTATGACTATGTCTCGTTCCACTTCTGCCACGGCTCGCTGCCGCATGTGACGCTTTCGCTGCTCGAAAATCAGGGTCGCAACGACAAGTACGCCGACCGCTTCCTGTTCTGCGAGGAAATCCTCAAGCGCACGCAGGAGCTGTGCGGTGCGGACTATCCGCTTATACCGCGCATGGTCTGCGACGAGAATTTCGTCGGCGGCTACGATCTCGACTATTTCATCGAGCATTATGCGACGCGGCTTCACGCGCTGGGCATCGACGCGATGGACTGCACCTTCGGTTCGATGCTGCCCGCGCAGAGCCGCGATCCGAACCTGCCTTCTGGCGATGTCATCGGCGGCGGGTTCTATGTGCCCAACCTCGTTGCGCTGCCCTATATTCAGCGCATGCGCGAGGGCCTGACGGCGCGCGGCATCGACATGCCGCTGATGGGTTCGTGCAACATCAACACCGCCGACCAGATGCGGCGGATGATCGCGCCGGGCGCGGCGGATTTTTTCGCCACCTGCCGCCAGTCGCTCGACGATCCCGATTTTCCGAACAAGATCGCCGAGGGCCGCGAGCACGAAATCCGCAAGTCGACGCGAACCGGGGCCTCGCTCTTGCAGGGCAACATCTTCAACAAGGGCGTGGCCGGATCGGCGCAGAACCCGCTGTTCGGGCGCGAGCGCGAATATCGGCTGGTGCCGACCAATGCGCCGAAAAAGGTGATGATCGTCGGCGGCGGCTCGGGCGGGATGGAATATGCGATCCATGCGAAGGAAGCGGGGCACGATGTCGCGATCTGGGAGCAGGGCGACCGGCTCGGCGGGGTGATGAACTGGGCGGGCGGCTACAAGACGCTGCGCAATATGGAGCAGATCGCCTACCAGCCCGAGTGGCACCGGGTGATGATCGAGAAGCTCGCTGTGCCGGTGCGGCTGGGCGAAGAGGTTACGCGCGAGACGGTGCTGGCGGAACAGCCCGATGTGGTGGTTATCGCGACCGGCGCGCGGCCTGCGCTGCCCGAGGTGCCCGGTATCGACGAAGCGCTGACCATCGACGAGGTGTTGCAGGGCGCGACGCTGACCGATGGTCCGCTCGTGGTCTGGGGCGCGGGTGAGGGCGTCGAACTGGCGCTCGATCTGGCGCAACAGGGCCGCGCGGTGCGGCTGCTCGATCCCAAGCCGGTATTCGTTCCTGCGAACTATATCGGCTCGCGCTATGGCTACGTCGCGCGCTGGATGGCCGCGGCGGGGCTGGAAAGCGAGCAGGGCGTCGAACTCGTTGCAGTCGGTGACGGACAAGTGACGGTGCGCCGGGACGGAGCCGAAGAAACGATCGCCTGCGCCGCGCTGATCGTCGCGCCGGGTCGGGTGGCGCACGATCCGCTCTCGCGCGCCTTACTGGGCAGCGGGATCAGCGTCGAAGTCGTCGGCGACGCGCGCAAACCGCGCTCCTACGGCAATGCGATTCACGAGGCCGCCTACCTCGCACGGCGACTCTAAGAGCGAGGGAAAGGGAGAGAGATGCTGCACTGGCTGAACGATGACCAGCGCGCCCTGCGCGACATGGCCGAGAGTTTTGCGCGCAAGGAAATCGAACCGGTTGCGAACCAGATCGACCTGACCGAGGCGACGCCGGACGCGCTTGTCGCCAAGGCTGCGGAAGTAGGGCTTTACGGGCTATATACGCCTGAGGACTACGGCGGTTCGGGCGCGGACCTGGTTTCGGTCTGCCTCGTCGCCGAGGAACTTGCCAAGGCCAGCCCCTCGTTCGCTGGGATGTGGACGGTGCAGGCGGTGCTGTGCCCGAAGACGGTCGAAATTCTCGGCACCGGGGAGCAGAAGCAGCGCCTGCTGCCCGCGTCGGCCTCGGGCGAGCGGCTCATGGCCTATTCGCAGAGCGAGCCGGGCGGTGCCGCCAATATCGCCGCGCACCTCACGAAAGCTGTACCCGATGGCAACGGCTACCGGCTCGACGGTTCCAAGCTGTTCTGCACCCAAGGCTCGGCGAAGACAGTGCTCGTCATGTGCAAAACGCAGGACCGCGAGGGTAATTCGGGCTACGGCTGCGTCATCGTCGATGTCGAGGACGAGGGCTTCGTCCAGCTTCCGCACGAAAAGAAGCTCGGCTGGCGCGGGACCAACACCGGACCGCTCAATTTCGACGGGATCTGGCTCGATCCCGACGATATCCTCGGCGACCTGCTGACCGGCGGCTTCTCGCACCGGCCAGCGAACAGCGCCAACTTGCTGGCGCATTGCGCGGTCTCGGTCGGCTGCGCGCAGGGCCTGTTCGACAAGACAATGGAGCAGGTGAAGGACCGCGAGCTTTACGGACGCACGATGCCCGAATTGCAGCCGGTCTCCTACTGGCTCGCCGAATCTCACGCGAAGATCGTCGCCGCGCGCGCGCTGCTTTACGATACCGTGCGCGCGTTCGAGGCAGGCGCGATGGCGGCGGCGCAATCCAATGTCTGCAAGACGGTGATCTGCGAAGGCATGTTCGAGGTATGCGTCAAGCTGCTGCAGCTTTGGGGTGCCTCGGGGATCATGGATTCCACCGGGGTCAACAGATACATGCGCGATGCGCGTGCACAGTGCGTTGCCGAAGGCGCGAGCGAGATGCATTACGCGATCATCGCCAACCAGCTCCTGCACGGCCAGCCGACGCTCGTGCCAAACAATATCGTGAAGAAAGCCTGATATGGACGACCTGCTGCACCAGCCGCTGACCACGAGCCACCTCGTCGCGCATGCCCTCTCGCGCGATCTCGACCGGGTGGTGCTGATCGGGGTCGACGAGGAGATCGTCACCGCGCGCGAAATGCGCGATTCGATCAGCCGGTTCCAGCAGGTTTACGAAAATCTCGATCCCCCGGCGCGGCGCGCGGCGGTGCTCGCCAAGAACCGGGTCGAGGTGGTCTATGCGACGATGGGGCTTGGCTTTGCCGGGGTGGTGACGACAACGCTTCACCCCATGGGTTCGATCGAGGATTACCTCTACGTCATCGAAGATGCCGATATCGACACGCTGATCTACGATGGCGCGCTTTACGAGCCCGCAGCCAAAGCCTTGAAGGAGCGCGCGCCGGGGCTGAAGCATTTCCTCTCGCTCGGTCCCTCCGAGACGGGCGTCGATATTGTCGAAGCGAGCAAGGCATTCGAGGCGAAGCGTCTCGTGCCCAAGCCCTCCGGCCCGCACGATGTGATGCGCATCGCCTATTCGGGCGGCACCACGGGCAAGCCCAAGGGCATCATGGTTTCCAACCAGTCCTCGTTCACATCGGCGATGCTGCAGGAGACGACATGGCAATGGCCCGATGAAATCCGCCATCTGATCTGCGCGCCGCTGAGCCATGCGGGTGCGGCGGTGCTGACTTCGGTCTTGCTGCGCGGCGGGATGATGAAGGTCATGCCTGCCTTCGACGTGGTCGAGGCGATGCGGATGATCGAGCAGTACAAGATCACCTCGGTCTTGATGGTGCCGACCATGGTCATTGCGATGATGGATCACCCGCAATTTGAGGATTTCGACCTCTCCAGCCTTGAAGTCGTGTTCTACGGTGCCTCGGCTTTCCCGGCGGCGCGGCTGAAGGATGCGATCGAGCGGTTCGGCAAGATTTTCTTCCAGTTCTACGGACAGGCCGAAGCGCCGATGTCGATTACCGTCATGCGCAAGGAAGAGCACGACATCGACAAGCCCGAGCGCATCGCCGGATGCGGGCGGCCGACACCGCTGGTCACGGTCGCGCTGCTCGACGACGATTGCAACGAAGTGCCCGATGGCGAGCCGGGCGAAATCTGCGTGCGCGGGCCGCTGGTCATGCAGGGTTATCTGAACAAGCCCGAGCAGACCGCCGAGGTCTTCGAAGGCGGCTGGCTGCATACCGGCGATGTGGCGGTGAAATCGGAGGACGGGTTCCTGCGCATTGTCGACCGCAAGAAGGATATGATTATCTCGGGCGGCTTCAACGTCTATGCGCGCGAGGTCGAGGACGTGATCGTCTCGGTCCCCGGAGTGCGGCAGGCAGCGGTGATCGGCATGCCGCACGAGAAATGGGGCGAGACGGTCATGGCCGTGGTCGTGCTCGAACCGGGGCACGATGTTTCCGCCGACGAGATCGCGAATGCGGTGCGTGAAAAGAAAGGCGCGGTGCAGGCGCCCAAACGGGTCGAATATGTCGATGCGCTGCCGCTTTCGGCGGTGGGCAAGCCCGACAAGAAGGCGCTCAGGGCGCAGTTTGCCGAGTAGCGCAACCTGCTCTCTCCCCTTCAGGGGAGAGATACGCAGGCTTGGCGCTTAGCGCCTAGCCGGAGTTGAGCGGGGGCGAGGCGAACGCAATGCCCCTCTCCCAACCCTCTCCCCTGAAGGGGAGAGGGCTTTTAACCCGCCTTCGGTTTCTGCATCTTCACTTTCGTATGCGCGATCTTCCAGCCATCGGCGGTGCGTACGACGGTGCGGAAATACCAGCCGACGTTGCTCGCCTTCGCGTCCTCGCCAATGAACTGGTAGTTCTGGATCGTCTCGGCGCGGTCGCCATCCAGTTCGATCCGCAAGGCCCCGCCGATGTGGACCCCGTGCGGAGCTTGCGAGAGCAGCGCGCGGATTTCGTCGCGGCCTTTCAGTTCCTTGCGATAGACCTCGTAGATCGAGTCGTCGGTGAAGAGGTCGAGCCATTCCTCGAAATCGTTGACCTCCAGCCGCAGGCAATATTCGTCGCAGAGCGAGCGGATCGCGAGTTCGTCGGCGATGGTTTGCAGCTCAGCCATCCTTCTTCCCGTGTGAGCTCTTGGCAAGTTCTGGCGAGGTGCCCGGGTCCATGCCCCAGCCATAAAGCCGGAAATTCTGCGTATGGCCGAGGTGGTGGAGCGTGAACGCTTGGTCGATCGCGTTCATTTGGCCCTGAATGTCGAGCGTCTTGTTGACCGCTTCCTTGGCCAGCTTGAGCGCGAAGGAGGGCTTTGCGGCGATCTTTTCGGCCATCCCCAGCGTGAAGCTCTCCAGCTCTTCGCGCGGCACGACGTGGTTGACCATGCCGAGCCGGTGCGCCTCTTCGGCAGGCCACATGTCGGAGGTGAAGAGGAATTCCTTGGCCTTGCGCGGCCCCAGTTCCCACGGGTGCCCGAGCCATTCGACCGCGGGCATGCCGAACGTCACCACCGGATCGGAGAACTTGGCATCGTCGGCGGCGATGATGATGTCGCAGACCCATGCAAATATCAGCGCGCCGGCAATGCACTTGCCCTGCACCGCGCAGATCGTCGGCTTCGAGATATTGCGCCAGCGCCGCGCTGACTCGAGATACCCTTCCTTCTCAGCCGCATACCAGCCGTGCGTCTCCGTCTCCTGAAACCCGCTCCAGCCCGATACGCGCGGGGATCGCTCCTGCATGTCCTTCTGGTAGTTTTCGACCGTGTCGGCGATGTCGTGCCCGGCGGAGAAATTGCGACCGTCCGCGGCAAGGATGATGACCTTGACCGTGTCGTCGGCAAGCGCCTTGTCGAAGGCATCGTTGACGTCGAAGATCATCTGCGGGTTGATCGCGTTATGCTTGTCCGCGCGCGCGAGCACGATGCGCGCGACGCCGGGGGCGGGGTTCTCGTAGCGGACGATTTCTTCGGACATAGGCTTCCTGTTCAGGCGTTTAGCTTGGGGCGCGCGGCGGTTTTCCAGTGTTCGCGGTTGGCCATCGCGGTTTCGGCGAGCCTGGCCCAGTATTCCGCCGTGTTGCCCCTCGGCGCGAAGTTGAACGTGCCTGCCTGCCGGATTTCCAGCAGTTCGACGCCGTCTGGGCCGGGCTTGTAGGCATAGGGCACATCGGCGGGCACGAAGAAACTGTCGCGCTGGCCGAGTTCCTCGGTGCCCATGCGCAACGATCCGGCGATGATGTAATAGAGGCAATCCGCATCGTGGCTATGCAGCGGCAGCGGGTAGTCGCGCTTGAACCAGACGTGCGTCAGGCTGAAGCCGGGGATGTTGACGAGCACGGTGATCTCGTCGCCTTCCATGTATCCGGACTCGACCAGCTTCGTCATGCCTTCGCGCTGGACCGGGGTGTATTCCTCGATCGTCATGCAGCCTTCTTCCATCAGGCCCTTGCCGTCGCTGGCACGGAAGACCTGCATACGGGTCATGTCGGTTTCTTCGCTCATTGTCTCGCCCCGTCAGAAACCGATATCGGCAATCGGCTTGTTGTAGCCGTCGTTGACCGCGTTCTGCGCCTTGCGCAGCGTTTCATTGTCGAGCCCGGCAAGGTAGCCGTCGAGCAGCCGCTGGTAATTGCTGATCGTCCCTTCTTCGCTGTGGCTCAGGCGCATTTCCTCGAAATTGTGCAAGCCGAGCTGCTGGATCGGCAGGTTAGAATAGTCCTGGCGCGGAATCTCGGGGAAGTCGGGCGAATCGTAGGGCAACATGGTCGGCCCGGTCGGCGTGTCATATTCCTCGCCATCGGGGCGCATTGTCAGTGACCAGATTTCGAACAGGCACGTTTCGGGTGTCAGCGGGCGCACGCGATAGGATGACATCGAGGCGAACATCGGCAGCAGGAAATAGTGCGGGAACATGTATTCGACCGCATTGAATTCCACCTCCTGCATCACCTTCGGGATGTCGAACATCGGCAGGCCGCGCGCGTAGCCATCTTCTGCCACGGCTTCGTAACCCTTGGCATAGAACATCATTGCCGCCTGCTGCGGATCGTCGGGGAACTGGGCCGGGTCCATGCGTTCGAGCACTTCGACTTCGCTTTCGTGGACCATGCCCGCCATGCCGGAGCTGAGCCGCGCCATCCACTTCTTGTTCAGCGAAATGACCTCGTCGCTGGTCAGCTCCATGTTGGGATACCAGTCATCGCCATTCGGGCCGTAGGTCGCGCCGGTGAACGGGCCTAGCTCGTGCAGCTGCGGGTGCGTCTGCATGACGTGGTAGCCTTCCTGAAAGGCCTCCAGTGCCAGCTTCCAGTTGGTCGGCAGGATAGTTCCGAACCACCATTCCATCTTCAGCTTGTCGGCGTGGCGCGCATCCATGCGATTGGCAACAGGGCCAAGCGATTCGCGCAAGGGCGGCGCGTCCATGTCGAAATTGATGAAGGCGCAGCCCGCCCATTCCTCGCAGCGCACCGGCTGCAGTGCGATTTCTGCGGCATCGAGCACCGATTCGCTGAAAACCTGCTTGCCGAAAACGTGGGTCGATTCGCCTTCGCTGTTCCAGCGCCAGCCGTGGAAGGGGCAGATGAAACCCTTTTCCGCGCAGTTGCCCGGCCCGTTGGCGAGCCTCACGCCGCGATGGCGGCAGGCGTTGTGGTAAGCCTTCACACCGTCCTTGCCGCGCACGACGATGACCGATTTGTCGAGGATCGTATATTCGACATAGTCGCCGACTTCGGGAATTTCCTCAAGCCGGGCCGCCATCTGCCAGACCTTCGGCCAGAGATGTTCGCGCTCCAGCTCGAAGAATTCCGCGTCGTAGTAGCGCTGCGCCGGGATGCGCTCGGGGTCGGTCACCCGGAAGGGCACTGAATCAAGTGCGCTTGTCATGCGGTCGGTCCTCTCTTTTGTCTTATGGATGGCTGCCAATCGGTTCGCCGATCGCCTGCACCATTCCTGTCTTGTCGAGCGCGGGGTGGAGCGGCATCGCGTCGCTGCCCGAAACAGCGAGGATCGCGTCGATCACGTCTTGCGGATCGCCTGCCTCAAGCTCGTATTGCGTGATATAGCCCCATTCGGGCGCGTCGAGATCATAGACCTTTTGCAGGCATATGCGCGAAAGGCGGGCTTCGATCACGCCCTCGATGGCGCAGACGTCGGCCATGTGGCGGTCGGTGTACCAGTCTTCGAATGCCGCTTCCTCGCCCGGCGTACAGCGCGACAGAACGACATAGGTGAAGCGCGGCATTTGCGAATGTCCGAATCTCTTATTGCACAACAGGCGTGTCATTTTGCATAGAATGGCGCAGGAGACAATCGAAAGGACCATGATGACAGGAGAGGGCACCCCGCCGCCCGACGGACGCTGGACCCACAGGCCCGAAGGATCGAACTGGGGCGATTTCGGCCCGGACGACCAGCTCGGCCGGCTCAACCTGATCACCCCGGAGCGCCGCCGCGCTGCCGCCGCAGAGGTGCGCGAGGGGATCGCGTTCTGCCTTTCGCTGCCGCTCGATTGCCCGGCGGTGCCGATCAACCCGCGCCGCCATCCGCCGGAGTTTTCCTATTCGATGCGCGGCAACGATCCGGCGTTCAATTACCCTTACGGCAAGATGTTTCCCGGGGTGAAGGACTGCGTTTGCGACGACCGCGTGCAACTGACGCTGCAATATTCGACGCAGTGGGACGCGCTCTGCCACATGGGCTTTCTCTACGACGCGCAGGGCAACGGGCAGGAAGAGGTTACCTATTACAACGGCTTCCGCGCCAAGGAGCATGTGCGCGGGCCAAAGGATTACCTTGCCGATGGCGCGGCGTTAGAGGGGCCGTACGGAGCGCACGCGCTGGGTATCCAGACCTTCGCCGAAGCTGCGATCCAGGCGCGCGGGGTGATGGTCGACCTGCACGCGCATGTCGGGCTGGAAGCGGTTGCGGTCGGCTATGACCAGCTGATGCGCATTTTCGAGGCGGACGGGATCGAGATCGAGCCGGGCGACATCATGTGCCTGCGCACCGGTTTCGACCGCGCCATGCTCGCGCAATATGCCGACCGGTCCGCACCGTTCGATCCGCACAAGGTTTCGGGCCTCGACGGCTTCGATGACAAGCTCCTGCAATGGATCGTCGATTCGGGCGTCGCCGCGCTGGTTTCGGACAACGAGGCGGTCGAGGCGATGCCCGATTTCAAGCGCACGACCGCGCACGGCTCGGCGGTGCCGCTGCACAACCTCTGCCTGTTCCGCCTCGGCATTCCGCTCGGCGAGATGTTCCTGCTCTCCGACCTCGCCGACTGGCTGCGCGCAAATGGCCGCAGCCGCTTCCTCTTCACCGCGCCGCCACTCAGGCTGCCCGGCGCGGCAGGATCGCCGGTTACGGGTGTGGGGACGGTTTAGGGGAGGGTGTGAACGGCTGGAGTGGGATGGGGAGCGGGCATGGCTTTCAACTATCCAGTCCGTCGCCCCGTGCTTGACACGGGGCTCGGCTTTTCTTGCGGGCATTCGTTTGCATGTCGAGCGGATGGAGAAAGGCGGCTGGGGCTACCGATAGCGAACCGCTTTTTCGTCGGGCGGCAAGCGAAACAAGGTTAGCCCAGCCCCGTGTCAAGCACGGGGCGACGTTAGCTTTTGTTTTGGGGAGCCTTGGACGTCCGCAATGGCGTCGCAAACCGACAATCCACTTTCCTACACCCGGCCTCTCTGACACACTCCTCGCCAGACCTCGAAAGGCCGCGCCCTGTGCGCGGCCTTTCGTGTATTCGGGCATGGAGGCCCACAAGCAATGATCCGCGCCACGGATGTACTTTATCAACTTGCAAGCAAGGCAACTGTGCGTGCGCGTTCAACCCGCTGCCTCGCCGAACTCATACTCCTCCGGATCGAACTTAGCTGTCAGATTGTGATACTTGCTCAGCGGCCAGGGCGAGTTGGTGACGACGCGGCCGGCCTTGTTGCGGTACCAGTTGTTGACGCCCGGATGCGTCCAGACGAGCTGGTCGTGTTCGGCATCGACCGTCTGCTGGTAGGCGTCGAACGGTTCCTTCCTGATGTCGACCCAGCCACCGCCGCGCTCGATGATCTCGCGCAGGGCGAGCATCGTGTAGCGCACCTGGCATTCGGAGTTGAAGACCGCGCTGCCGCCGTGGCCGCCGTTGGTGCCGGGGCCGTAGAGGATGAAGAAGTTGGGGAAGTCGGGCACGGTCACGCCGAGGTGTGCGCGCGGGTCGTCCTCGCCCCACTGGTCGCGGATCGATCCGTTGGTGCCGATCAGCTCCATCGGTGCGAGCGGGGCCTGCGCCTTGAAGCCGGTGGCCAGCACGATCGCGTCCGCCGGATGCTCGACGCCCTCGGCATCGATGACGCCGTGCTCTGTGATGCGGGCCGGGACGCCCGCGATCAGCTCGACATTGTCGCGGGTGAGCGCCGAATACCAGTTCGAATCGCGCAGCATCCGCTTGCCGTAGGGCGGGAACGAGGGGATGCACTTGGCAAGCAGGTCCTCGTCGCCCTTGAGCTGGGTACGCATATGCTCGATCAGTTGCTCGCGGATCGCCTTGTTCGCGGCGTTGAGCGAGCTGTCCTTCTCGGTCCAGTCCGGGTCTTTCTTGAGCGTCGGCAGGACCAGGTCCGAGGTCGCGTAGAGCAGCTGGAAGCGGTACCATTTGTTGTAATAGGGAATATTCTTCAGGCCCCATTTCACCGCGTCCGACACCTCGGCATAAAGCAGCGGATTGTGCCGCGCCCAGTGTGGAGAACGCTGAAAGATGGTGAGGTGCTTGGCGACTTCGGCGACCTTCGGGCCAAGCTGCATGCCCGAAGCGCCGGTGCCGACCTGCACGACGTTTTTGCCCGTCAGGTCGACCGAATGGTCCCAGCGCGCCGAATGGAACATCGGGCCCTTGAAGTCCGCCATTCCGGGGAAATCGGGAACCGAGGGGCGGTTGAGCAGGCCGGTCGCACTGACCACGGCATTGGCATCGAGCGCGTATTCGCTACCGTCGGCCTTGCGCACCGTGACGTGCCAGAGGCTCGCGTCCTTGTCCCAGACAGCGCGCGTGACTTCTTCCTCGAAGCGCATGTGCTCGGCAATGCCCATCTCGCGGTAGCAGGTGCGGATGTAGTCGATGATCTGGGGCCCCTGCGCGAAATAATGGTCCCAGTCCGGGTTCACGCGGAACGAGTAAGAATAGAAGTGGTTGGGTGTGTCGACCGCGACGCCGGGATAGGTGTTTTCGAGCCATGTGCCGCCGACATCGGTGTTTTTCTCGATGACGACGAAGGGAATGCCCGCGTCCTTGAGCTTGGCCGCCATCGCGAGGCCCGAATAACCCGCGCCGATCACCACGACCTGGAAGTTTTCGAGCACCTTCGGGTCGGGCTTTGTGCGCCAGCGCACGGTCTTGGCGTCGGTGTGATCGAAGTTCAGTTCCTCAAGCACCATCGGCATGTATTCCGCCGGAACCTGGCTGCCAACTGCGGTGTCGCACATCTTCTGGAGCAGGGTGGGCGGCGGTGCGGGGGGCAGGGGCCTACCCGCATCGCGATAGTCCTTGAGCGTGGCGATCAGCCTGGCACGCAGTTCGGCCTTGAGGTCTTCGGGCGCGAATTCCTCGAAACTCCACGCGCCCTTGATATGCGGCGCGAACCGGTAGAGCATCGCCTCGTCACCGGTCAGATGCGCATATACCAGCAGCATCGGCACCGTATCGAGCCCCGCCAGACGTTCATCCAGCTTCGCTTCGTCTTCGAGAATCGCGCCGAACGGGTCATCGCGATATTCGGGAAGTGCCGTCTTGCTCGAAGGAGTGGCCATGTCGCTCATGCCTTTCAAAAATCAGCCTCTGTGGCGCGCTATAGCGGGAAAATTAATGCAACGCGCGTGATTCGTTTTCTCGTTCGATCTGGTGGGGTAGGCCTTGATTTGAGTCAACCGTGCGCGCGAAAAAGCGCCCGATCCGCTAAAAATGCACATCGTGAGTTGCAAATATTGGACGCATCGCTTGACCGGCTCCTACAGAGACTTATGCCGGTCAATGCATGCCAACGGGAGAGACGGATTGAGCCAGCAGGGATCGGAAGCGGCCGATGCAAGTCCTCGGTTCCGCGACAATATTCGCGATCCGCTGGTCGAGCAGCTGATCGGGTCGGGCAAGGCGTTCGAGCTGGAAGAAGTCGAGGTCGGCGGTCACAGCCACAAGTTGTTCAAGGGCGCGGCGCGCAATCTGGCCGGCCTCTATCGGCAGGGCATGGCTTTTGACGCGCGCAAGATGATCGTCGAGGGCGAGAGGGTCATCACCTATGGCGAGGGCTTCGCGCAGGCCGGGGCGCTGGCTGCGGCGCTGAAACGCGATTTCGGTGTTGGCGAGGGTACGATGGTTGCAATTGCAACGGCCAACCGCGCCGAGTGGATCATCGCGCTGCTGGCGGTGACCTCGCTGGGGGCGGTCGCGGTTGCGGTGAACAGCCGTGGCGTTGCCGAAGAAATGCTGCGGGCAATGGACCTCGTCGCGACCGAGGTTGCGATCCTCGATGCCGAGCGGGCGGACCTGATCGCCGCCGAGCGGTCCGATCCGGCATGGCCGCGCATCGTCGTGGGCGAGCCGCAATCGGGCCTGCGCAATGGCAAGGATGCGGCGTTCGCTGTTTTGGCCAGGCCATCCGCCGACGCACCGTTCGATCCGGTCGATGTCGATCCGGCGGCGGGCGGGATTGTGCTGTTTACCTCGGGCACCACCGGCTTCCCAAAGGCCGCGCTGCTGAGCCAGGGCGCGGTTGCCAATTCGGTGGCGCTCTCAGTCTTCATGGGCGCGTTGCAGGACCGGCGTTACGAGGAAGAGAACGGGGAAACCTTGCCGCCCGAAGCGTTGTCGATGGCGACGCCGCTGGTACTGCTCGGGCCAATGTTCCACCTGTCCGGGATCATGCCGGTGCTGCGTGCGGTGTCGGTCGGCACGACGATCCACATCATGGGTAAGTGGAACGCCGACCTTGCCTTTGACATGATCGAGAACACCGGCATGACGCGGCTGTCGTTCGTGCCCGCGATGCTCTGGGACATGCTGCGTTCGCCGCGCGCGACGCCGGAGATGCTCGGCAAGGTGCGCTACATGATGAACGGTGCCGCGCCGCTCGATCCCGAACTGGTTGACGAGATTGGCCAGAGGATGCCGCATTGCCTGATCGCGACGACATATGGTCAGACCGAGGTGACCTCGTTCACTTCGTCCAATAGCGGGCGGACCTATATCGACAATCCCGATACGGTCGGCTGGGCCTGCCCGACGGTCAACGTGGCCATTCGCAGGGATGATGGCAGAGAGGCGGATGTCGGAGAGCCGGGGGAAATCTGGGTCTCAAGCCCGCTGCTGATGACACGCTATCTCAACAACCCGGAGGCAACCGCCGAAACCTTGCAGGACGGTTGGCTGGCATCGGGCGACATCGGGCGCTTCGACGAAAACGGCCTGCTCACAATCGTCGACCGCAAGAAGAACATGGTCATATCGGGCGGCGAAAACATCTACTGCGCCGAAGTCGAACGCGTTCTGGCGAGCCATCCGGCAGTGCGCGAGGCGATTGCCTATGGTCGGCCCGACCCGCGCCTTGGCGAAAGGGTCGAGGCAACGGTCGTCGCTTTGCAAGCAGATGTCAGCGAAGAGGCGCTGAAGGAGCACTGCAAGGCGCACCTTGCGATCTACAAGGTGCCACGCGCGATTTCTTTCCGAGCCGAGGCCCTGCCGCGCACAGCCTCGGGCAAGGTCGATCGCGGTTCGTTTCTGAAATCGCTTTAGCTTTCCAGCAGCACCAGCGCGTCGACCGCAACCGCGCCCTTGCCTTCCGGCAGCACCAGCAGCGGGTTCACCTCGACCTCGCGCAGGGCTGCGCCGCCCGCCGTGACCGCCTCGCCCAATGCGGCAATCGCTTTCGCAGCCGCCTTGACGTCCGCCTTCGGTGCGCCGCGATAGCCATCGAGCAGCTTGAACCCCTTGAGGCTGCGCAGCATTGCTTCGGCCTCGCCCTCGCCGACGGGCAGCAGCGCGTGGCAGGCGTCTTTCATCAGTTCGGTCCAGACTCCGCCCAGGCCGACGGTCAGCAGCCAGCCGAAGACCGGATCGCGCGTCACCCCGGCGAGGATTTCGACTCCGCCTTGCAGCATCGGTTCGAAGGTCACGCCTTCGATGGTAACGCCCATGCCCTGTGCGATCTCCATCATCGCATCGAAGGCATCGAGCGCTTCGGCGGCATTGGCGATGCCGAGGCGGATCAGCCCGTGTTCGGTCTTGTGCGCGACCTCGGGGCTGACCAGCTTGGCGACCAGCGGGAAGCCGACGTGCTCGGCGGCTTCGGCAACATCGTCGCGCATCTGCACCAGCGCGTCCTGCACCACGGGAACACCAAATGCGGCGAGCGCTTCCTTGGCCTCGGTTTCGGAGAGCGCGGCGCGGCCTGCGGGGAAAGCTGGCCAGTTGACCGTGACTTTGCGCGCATCGGATGCCTTGCCGCTTGCGCGGCGCCATTTGCCATAAGCGGCGACGGCGCGCGCGGCGCGGTCGAAATCGTCGAACAGGCCGATGCCGGCGGCCGCCAGCCGTTCGCGGTCGGCCATGGCGAAGGTGTCGATGACGATGATCGCCTTGTCGGTCGCTGCGGCAGCCTTTTCCACCTGCTCCATCGGCAGGAACGCGCCAGGGGTGTAGAGTAGCAGCACGTCGATATCGTCGGGGCTGAGCGCCAGCCGGATGCATTCGGACATGAAGTCAGAGGAATTAACGGTGTTGCCGGTCATGTCTACCGGGTTCGAGACCATCGAATGACCGGGGATCTGCTCGGCCAGCGCCTTTTGGACATCATCGGGCAGGGTCGGCACATCCGCGCCCTGCAACGCCAGTGCATCGGCGAGGATCGCGCCTGCCGCGCCGGAGATCGAGAGGATTGCGGCGTTGCCGCCCTTGATGCGGTCACCCATTGCATGAAGGCAGGCGACATCCGCCAGCGTCGCCAGTTCGCTGCACCGCGCCACGCCCGCTGCCTCGAAGGCGGCGTCATAGGCGGCGCTGTCCCCGGCAAGCGCGGCGGTGTGCGAGCGCGTGGCCTCCGCGCCTTTCTCGCTCGCGCCGACCTTGAAGACGGCAAGCAGCTTGCCTGCCTCGCGGAAGCGGCGCGCGGCTGCGAGGAATTTCGGCCCGTCGCGCAGTTCCTCGACATAGCAAAGCGCGGCCTCGGTTTCGGCATCGCTCGCCAGCCAGTCGAGGTAGTCCGACAGCTCGACCGCCGCTTCGTTGCCGGTGTTGATCACATGGCTGAACGCAACGCCCGCGCGTGCCGCCATGCGGTAAAGCGTGGCGCACATATTGCCGCTCTGCGTGACCAGCGCGGTCTTGCCGGCGGGCTGGCCGGGCTGGAACGACTGGCCGAAGGCGGTGAAGATCTGGTCGGTGAAATTGGCATTGCCCATCGCGTTCGGTCCGGCAATCCGCATGCTGCTGCTGCGCGCGAAAGCGACCAGTTCGTCCTGCCGCGCGGTGCCCTCGGCCTCACTGGTCTCGGCATATCCCGAAGCATAGACCAGTGCCGCCGGGATACCCTTGGCGTGGCAGGCTTCCAGCACGGGCAGGGTGCGCTCGGCAGAGACGGCGATGATTGCCAGGTCGACCGGCTCGGCAATCCCGGAGACGTCGGCATAGGCCTTGAGACCCTGTACCTCGGGCGACTTCGGATTGACCGGGAAAAGCTTCTCGAATCCGGCCCGCTTGAGCAGGTCGACCGGCACGCCGCCGATCCGCTTCGGGTTGTCCGAGGCGCCGATCACTGCGATCGAACGCGGTTTCAAGAGCGCGTCGAGGCTCATGCCTTTTCATCCCCAATGTCTTAGCCGGATCGCCTCGCCCTAGCGGGTGGTGTCAATAATGCAATAGACGAAGCGCATTAAATGCGCCTAGGATCAAGGGGCGAAATTCGAGTCGCCGATCTGCGACGCTCTTTGAATCCGGGAGTTGGCCAGCATGAATACGCCCAATCCGCACCTTTCCGGCGCTGTCGAAGCGCCGATGACGATGACCACCGAACCCTATATCTCGCCGGAGTACGCGCGTGAGGAGCAGGAGAAGCTCTGGTACAAGGCCTGGCAGGTGGCCTGCCGCGAGGAAGAGATTCCCAACGTCGGCGATTTCTACACTTACGATATTCTCGACCAGTCGCTGATCGTCGTGCGCACCGGCGAGGACGAGATCATCGCCTATCACAACGCCTGTCGCCATCGCGGCCGTCGCCTCACGCAGGGCTGCGGGCGCGCGACCCATTTCCATTGCCCCTACCACGGCTGGCAGTGGAGCCTCGACGGCGCGAACACCAACGTGCTCGACAAGGACGACTGGGCCGGATCGCTCGACGAGAAGAAGATCGCGCTGCAGCAGGTCAGGGTCGGGCGCTGGGGCGGATTCGTCTTCGTCAATTTCGATGCCGATTGCGAACCGCTTGAGGATTACCTGCAGGAAGTGCCCTATTGGCTGGGCGTCTTCGAAACCGGTAAGATGCGCTACAAGTGGCGGCAATGGCTGCGGATCGACTGCAACTGGAAGGTCGCGGTCGAAGCCTTTATCGAGGGCTATCATGCGCCGATCACCCACCCGCAGATCAGCAAATTCGGCGCAAGCAAGGTCGGCAGCACGTCCGAAGGGCTGCACGGACGCCTGTACCAGATGGGCGCGGCGGGCGGCGGGATTGGCACCGGCGTCAATGCCAAGCAGGAAATCGATATTCGCGAGATCCCTTATCTTGGGTTGAAGCAGGCGCAGGAAACGGTCTGGAGCAACACAAGTGATACCTTCGTCGAAGCGGCACGGCGCTTGCCCGAGCTATTGCCCGAAGACGTGACATCGGCGGAAGTCAGCATGACCTTGCTGGAGACTGCCCGCCAGATCGATGCCGAGCGCGGGGTGGAATGGCCGCAGGTCGATCCCGCGCATATGGCGCAGGTCGGGATCAACTGGCACGTCTTCCCCAACACGGTGCTCCTGCCGAACGTAACCTTCTGCCTTGGTTTTCGTATGCGGCCCGATGGATACAACCCGGACAGTTCGATCATGGAGGTCTTCGCGCTCGAGAAGTTCCCCGAAGGCGAGGTTCCCGATACGAAGTGGGAGCACAGACCCGAACAGACCGGCGACAGCTGGCCGCTGCTCATCAAGCAGGACTTCCGCAATCTTGCCGCGCAGCAGGCCGGGATGCACTCGGTCTCGCTCGACGCGCTTCATCCCAACCCGGTGCAGGAAGCCTCGGTCATCAATTTCCAACGCAACCTTGCCACTTACATGGGGCGTCAAGGGCCGCAGCCGCTTTAAGTCGGGAGAGCGACGATGAATGCCGATAGGGTAGCGGACCTGTTCCGGCTCGATGGCGAAGTGGCGGTTGTCACTGGCGCGGGCGCGGGTCTGGGCAAGGCAATTGCCGAAATGCTCGCAGGCGCGGGGGCGAGCGTTGTCGTCGCCGATATTGCGCAGGAGACTTCGGATGCGACCGTCGCGCGGATCGTCGATGACGGCGGCAAGGCTGTCGCGGTCGTTGCCGACATGGGCGGCGAGGCCGGGCCGGGCGAAGTCATGGATGCGGCGATGCAGGCCTTTGGGCGCATCGATATCCTCGTCAACAATGCCGGGATTTACCCGCCGGGCGGTCAGCTTCCCGATATCGACTGGGAGGTCCACGCGCGCACCCATGCGGTTAACGTCTTCGGGCCACTGCGCTGTACGGCGGAGGCGGCCAAGCGGATGGAGGCGGGCGCGCGGATCATCAACATGTCCTCGATGGAATCGCTGCGCCCCAGCGGGCCGGGCCTGTCGCACTACAGCGTCACCAAGGCCGCACTCAACGGCATCACCCGTGCCTCGGCGACCGACCTTGCCGACCGGGGCATCCGGGTAAACGCGATCCTGCCGGGCCTGATCAAGACCGAGGGCACCTCGAACCACCCGCAGCAGCTGTTCGACATGATCGCCGGGCGCACGCCCAGCCGCCGTGTCGGCGAACCGCTCGACATTGCCGGCGCGGCGCTGTTCCTCGCCAGCAAGGCCTCGGCCTATGTCAACGGGCACTGCCTTGTGGTCGATGGCGGGATGACCGTGGCGGGCTGACGGGCTCGCCTATTGCGGTGGCTCGATACCGAAGACCCTGGCGGCATTGTCGCGCAGGAACTTGGGCCAGACGAGGTCGCGGAAGGGCACGTCGTCCATTTCGCGGAAGATTCGCTCAAGCTCCAGTCCCATCGGGAAATACCCGGCGTAGATCACCTTGTCCGCGCCCCGGCTATTGGCGAATTTCACAATCGATTCAGGCCAGTACTTCGGGGCAAAGGCAGAGGTCGAATAATAGAGGTTGGGCCACTTGAGCAGCAGTTTGACCGCAAGGTCTTCCCACGGCTCGGCCCCGTGGCGCATCACCACCTTGAGTTCGGGCAGCTCGTAGCAGACCTTGTCGAGCAGCCCGACATATTGCGGTTCCATCGGGATACGCGGACCGGGCACACCGACGTTGATAAAGATCGGCAGGTCGAGCTCGATACACTTCGCATAGATCGGATAGGCGAGGCGGTGGTCGATGGGGACGGGCGGCTGTTGGCCCGAGGGGAAGAACGCCACTCCGCGCACACCGTGATCGTCGTGCGCCGCCTGGATCTGGCGCACCGCATCCATGCCGCGATTTGGATCGACCGATTGCAGCCCGATAAAGCGGTCGGGATAGCGCTTCAACGCCTCGGGCGTGCGGTCGTCGGACATGTGGATGCAGCCCATGCGGACATTGAAGCGGTCCATCTGTTCGATGGTTTCCTCGACCGAAGCCGCGCGGTCGTCCTGCTCGGTCAGATCCTCGGGCACGTCCTTGAACATGTATTCGGCCGGATGTTTTTCCCAGCTCGTCTTCGTGCTGGCGACGGCCATCTGGTGCGTGTCGCGAAAGCCGATCAGCGTGTCGATCACGGGGATGTCCGTAGGCCGGGGCATCGCGTATCCTCTCCAGTCGTGGCAACAGGCGGTGGTATTGCACCACGCGTGAGTCATTGTAAAGATGGCCTCACCCGGCGCATTCGCGACTCGGCGCTGGCGGGAGAGAGAGCCTTGAACTTCGACTATACCGACGAGCAGAAAGCGCTGAAGGACGAAGCACGGCGATTCCTTGCCGATGTCTGTTCTACCGAGAAAGTGCGCGCGGTGCTCGACGATCCTGGCGCGGCCTATGACGAGGGCCTCTGGGCGCGGCTGGTCGAGCAAGGCTGGTGCGGCGCGGCGATTCCCGAAGCTTACGGCGGCTACGCGTTCGGCTATGTCGAGCTTTGCGCGCTGGCCGAGGAACTGGGCCGCGCAGTCGCGCCGGTGCCCTTCGCGTCCTCGATCTACCAGTTTGCCGAAGGGGTGCTGGCATTCGGCAGCGAGGATCAGAAGCAGGCGATCCTGCCGCAGGTGACCACGGGCGAGGTGATCGGCACGGTGGCTTTTGCCGAGGGGCCGGGGACGGTCGAAGCAGGGCCGTTCGCCACGCGGTTCGAGGGTGGCACGATCAGCGGCGGCAAACTGCCGGTGATCGACGGCATAGGCGCGACGCACGCTATCGTTCAGGCCGGGCGCGAGGGCGGCTATGGCCTCTATCTTGTCGACCTCTCCGCCGAGGGCGTTACCCGCGAACCGGTTGCGACAATTGACCCGACGCGCGGCGCGGCGAAGATCACGTTTGACGGCGCGCCCGCCGAGCCGCTGGGAGAGGGCGGTGAGGGTTGCCAGCAACTGGCCGCGATCCATGACCGCGCCGCGATCCTGCTAGCCTTCGAGGCATTGGGCGGGGCCGACCGCGCACTGGAAATGGCGCGCGACTATGCGCTCGAGCGCTATGCCTTCGGGCGGCCCATCGGCTCTTACCAGGCAATCAAGCACAAACTCGCCGATGTCTTCGTGAAGAACGAGGTCGCGCGCGCCAATGCCTATTACGGCGCATGGGCGCTTTCGACCAACGCGCCCGAACTGCCGGTGGCGGCTGCAGCGGCGCGGGTGGCGGCGTCCAATGCCTATTGGCTGGCCGCAAAGGAGAACATCCAGACGCACGGCGGCATCGGCTTTACCTGGGAGGCGGACTGCCACCTGCACTATCGCCGCGCGAAGCATCTCTCGCTGGCGATTGGCGGACTGCGCGAGTGGAAGAAGCGGCTGACCGACCGGGTCGAGGCCGCGCATCGCAAGGGGAGGGCTGCGGCATGAACTTCG
This sequence comes from Sphingomonadaceae bacterium, assembly GCA_041396945.1. Classification (GTDB taxonomy): domain Bacteria; phylum Pseudomonadota; class Alphaproteobacteria; order Sphingomonadales; family Sphingomonadaceae; genus Novosphingobium. The sequence goes on from JAWKXP010000004.1 coordinate 107,198, forward strand.
AAGACAATGCCGAAGAAGCCGCCTACCGCGCCAAGGTGCGCAGATGGATCGTGGCGAACAAGCCTGACCTGTCCAAGCTTGCGCCCGACCAGCGGCTGATCTGGGCGGAGGGGCACAAGGCGGCAATGCACGCCTACCAGAAGGCCAAGGCCGAGGCGGGCTATGCCTGCATTTCCTGGCCCGAGGAGTGGGGCGGGGCCGGCGGCTCGCAGATCGAGGAGGCGATTTTTGCGCAGGAAGAGGCCGATGCCGGGCTGCACCTGCCGTACTTCATGACCGGCCTCAAGATGCTGCTGCCCGCGCTGCTCGAACATGCCGATAACGACCTGACCCGCGCGCGAGTTGGCCCGGCCATGCGCGGCGAGGAAATCTGGTGCCAGCTCTTTTCCGAACCATCGAGCGGATCCGATTCGGCGGGTATTCGCACGACCGCAACGCAGGACGGTGGCGACTGGATTATCAACGGCCAGAAGGTCTGGAACTCGGGCGCGCAGTTCGCCGATTACGGCATGGTCATCACCCGCACCGATCCTGCCAAGCCCAAGCACAAGGGGCTGACCGCCTTCTGGCTCGGCATGAAGACGCCGGGCGTCGAGGTCCGCCCGATCAAGACGATGGCGGGCGATTCGGAGCTTAACGAGGTCTTCCTCGAAGAGGTGCGCATTCCCGACGCGCAGCGCATCGGCGAGATCGACAACGGCTGGGCGGTGGTGATCTCGACGCTGATGAACGAACGCGCGGCCATCGGCGGGAGCGCCGGACTGAACTGGCCCGAGATGATCGAACTTGCCTCGTCCATATCCGCAGGAGAGGGCACGGCGATGGACGATCCGGCTTTCCGCGACTGGCTGGCCGAGCTTTACGTCAACGCCGAAGCCAAGCGCCTGCTCACTTTCCGCACACTGACCGCGCTTTCTCGTGGCGAGGCGCCGGGGCCTGAAGGCTCGGCGGGCAAGCTGATCTGGACCGCGCTGTCGCAGGATCTCGCTAGCGAAGCGCTCGACCAGCTCGGCCCCTATGGCCTGATCGACGATCCCGAACTTTCGCCATTGGGCGGTGCATTTCAGCAGCGCTTCCTCTGGTCGGCGGGCATCCGCATTGGTGGCGGCACCGACGAGATCATGAAGAACGTCATCGCCGAGCGCGTGCTCGGCCTGCCCGGCGACGTGCGCGTGGACAAGGGCGTGGCCTTCCGCGACATTCCGCACGGGCGGTAACGCCTTTGACCGCGATCAAGGCTTGCGGTACAATGCAACGTAGGATGTGCATTCTTGAGCATATCGATGGAGAATGCCATGACGGGCACGATTACGACACTCGAACGTGGCTACGATGAATTGCCGGTTCCGTTCGGCTGGTTTGCCGTGGGCCTGAGTCACGAGATCACGACCATGCAGGTCGAGACCAAGCACTATTTCGGGACCGAGTTCGTCATCTGGCGCGGCGGCGACGGGAAGCTTCGCGCAGTCGATCCGTTCTGCCCGCACATGGGCGCGCACCTTGGCATCAACAGCGACGTCCTCGGTAACGACTTGCGCTGCCCCTATCATCACTGGCGTTTCAACGGCGAGGGCGGGGTGACCAAGATCCCCTATACCGACGCGATCTCTCCCAGCATGAAGCGCGGCTGCCTGCAGACATGGCCGATCGACGAGGTCGATGGCGTGATCTTCGTCTGGTACCACCCGAACAAGGCTGCACCGAAGTGGGATATCGCGCGCATTCCCGAATGCCCCGAGGGCGACTGGGTGCTGGCTGGCGAGCACGAATGGGTGGTCAACATCCACTGCCGCGAAATTCCCGAAAACGGGCAGGATTACATGCATTTCAATGCGGTCCACGGCGTCCCCGGCCCGCCCGCGACCGAATTCAGGATCGATGGCTGGGTACGGCGCAATACCGTCATTGCGGAAATGAACACGCCCAAGGGCCTGATGGAAGGCAAGATCGATGTAACCGCGACCGGTCCCGGCCAGTCGATCACCGAGTTCATCGATGTGACGCATGTCGTGATGAACCAGCAGGTGACGCCGATCACGTCCGGCCAGACGCATGTACGCTGGCAGCTTTACCATGTCCCCGGCCTCAGCGACGGCAAGCTGCGCGTAACGCAGGCGCGCGTGCGCGACCTTGTGAAACAGGTGAACCAGGACATTCCGATCTGGAACAACAAGAAGTGCGAGGAGCGCCCGCTGCTGGTCAAGGGCGATGGCCCGATCCTGGCCTATCGCCAGCAATACGACCGCTATTTCCAGTTCGAGGACGATACCGCGCCCGAGCAACAGGCGGCGGAGTAGGCGCGCGCCCAAGCCCACCCCAGGACGACTAGCCAGCAAGCTGGCAAGTCTCGCTCCCCTCCCGCTTGCGGGAGGGGCCGGGGGTGGGCAAGCGATGCTACCTGCCTCTTCGTGGCGCTATATCAGCCCGTCATCGCCCGAAAGCGGTGGGAAGTCGGGATCGCGGCCTTCCTGCCATGAGGCGACGCCTTCCTTGAACGCGGCGCTGCCGAAGGCCGCATCCATCAGGTCTCCGGCCCGGTCATAGGCGTTTTGCAGCCCGCGATCGAGATCACCCCAGACCTGCGTCTTGATGATCTTCATCGAACTCGGCGCACATTTCTCGACCATTTCGCGCGCGGCGCGCCGCGCCTCTGCCATCAGGTCGGCATGCGGGACGACGCGGTTGAGCAATCCCATCCGTTCAGCCTCAGGTGCGCGCACGAGGCGGGCGGAGAGCAGCAGGTCCAGCGCGTGCCCCGTCCCGACAAGGCGCGGCAGCAGCCAGGTAATGCCCATTTCGCCGGCCACCCCGCGCCGTGCGAATGCGGTGGAGAATTTCGCTTCGTCCGAGCCGATCCGCATATCGCAGCAGAGCGCCTGTTGCATGCCGATGCCGAAGCACGCGCCGTTGATCGCGCCGATCACGGGCTTGCCCACGCGCAGCGCGAGGAGGTGGTCGGAGAGCTTGCCCGGTTCGACCCGGTCGCCTTCGCCGACCCCGCCCCGGTCGGCAACGCCGCCGAGCACCTCGCCATCGCCTCCGGTGCAGAACGCCTTGCCCGCGCCGGTCACGATGATCGCGCGGACATCCGCCGAGCGCGCGGCGGTATCCAGCGCGCCGAGGTAATCGCGGCTCATCGCCTGGTTCCAGGCATTGCCGCGTTCGGGGCGATTGAGCGTCAACGTGGCGATGCCATCGGCGATATCGACGAGAACGGTTGGCTGGTCCATCTGCGATTCCTCTCAAGCTCTTGCGGTTCAGACTGGCACCGGGTTTTTCCCGGTCAAGCCTCGCAAACGCAAAACGCCCGGACCGCGGAGTCCGGGCGTTGCTGTTCCGATCGCCTGCAACAATCAGAATTCGATGGTCAGGTCCACACCATAGCTGCGGGCCGGGATATAGTTGGCCGAAGCGAAGATCTGGTTGAGGTTGAGCGCAAATCCAATCGCGCGCGAATCGGTCAGGTTCTTGCCCCAGACCGCAACCTCGGCCTTCTTGTCATCGATATTGATAAGGTCGCGCAGCGCGATGCGACCATTGACCAGCCAATAGGACGGCTGCTCGAGCAGGGCCGGGACAAGCTGGATGAATGGCGCATTCGGGTTCTGCGCGAGGCCCATGTCGGACTGCCAGGTGCCGTCGGCGCGGAAGGTCAGGTAGGCGTCTTCGAATACCGGCGGGGTATCGTATTGTGCCCAAAGCCCGCCGGTCCATTTCGGACGGTACGAAGAGGTGCCGTAAAAGCCGCCATTGGCCGCGACGATACCCGGATCGAGATTGTTGAAGCTGGTGTCGGTGTAGGACAGGCTGCCGCCCACCGAGAAGCCCTGCGCCGGAGCGGCGGCAAGGTCGAATTCGAAGCCCTTCGCCTTCACCCCGCCAAGCGGCCAGACTAGCGTGCCGATCGAGCCGGCGCGCGTCGGGTCGCCGGTAAGTTCGGCGATCTGTGGGCCGAAGTTCGCCGAGGACTGCGCCGTCTGGTAGTTCTTGTATTCGGCATGATAGAGCGCGAGGTTCGCGCGAACCTTGCGGTCGAACAGCTCGGCCTTGACGCCGCCTTCCCAGCTCTTGGCCGTTTCCGGCGCGAAGGGAATGCCCGCGACCGATCCGCCCGACACGAACGCGGTCGAGTACTTGGCATAGACGAGGATGTCGTCGGTCGGCTTGAAGTTCACGCCGATCAGGTAGTTCGGCTTGCTCTTCTTGTAGGTAAACGAGATCGTCTGGAGCGCATCGAGCGTTGGCCCGAAGATGAAATCGCCCGACTTTTTGTCCTTGGTGATGCGGCCACCGAGGATCAGGTCAAGCTGCGGCGTCAGGTGGAATTCCAGCTGCGAATAGGCCGCGATCGAGGTCGCCTTGTTGAATGTGGAACCGGCGCGCGTGTTGGAAAGCACGCCTCCGGGGACGACAGAAAACGACACGGTATTCTGGAAGTAGGTCTCGCCAGTCCAGTCCTTGGACTCGAACCAGAGCGCGCCGACCGTCGCGGTCAGGAAATCCGAATCGTAGTTGACCTGCAGTTCGTTGCTGATCTGCTCGCTGCGGTTCGACGGCTGCGTGGCGATGCCGAGGAACGGTTGGCCGATAGCGGGGGCAAGGCTCTGCGCGATGCCGCCGATCGTCGCCTGGACCAGCGCGGCATTCGCCGGATCCTGCACGTTCACGCCTTGCCCTGCCAGCGCGCTGATTCCGGCAAAGGTTGCGTAAGGCACGAGCGACTGTCCAGTGAAGGTCAGACCGCTGATGCCGTCGATGGACGATGCGGTGAACAGTTTGTTTTTGCGGAACGCGAAGACGTTCTTGATCGAGATGTTGTCGCTCGCTTCGAAGGTGCTGGTCAGGCTGTGGCCCTGCGTCTTCTGCGTCGTCGGGATGGCCCATGAGTTGAGCACCGCCTTGGGCCGCTTGCCGTCCGAAGCGAAGGGCACCGGGATCGGCTGCGATTCGATCAGGCTTTGCAGGAAGCCGCCAAGCAGCGGGATATTGGGGTTGTAGCCAAGGATCGCGGTGCCGTCGGGCGTGCCGTCGTTCTCGTTCCAGTCGAACTTGTAGACGGTCTTGAAGTCGCCCGATTCGAACTTGACCGCGGCGAAGATCGATTCCGAATTTTTGCTGCCGAGCCAGCCCGGTGAGGTCAGTGTTTTCTTCGCCGGATCCCAGAGCGAAGCCTGCCGGTTCCAGACTTGCCCGGCGCCAAGGTTGCGAATATCGCCGCGCTTCTCGTCATGCATGTAGCTGATGTAGCCCGAGAACGGGCCCATTCCGGGCAGGTCGACGCTGAGCGAGGTGCGCAGGCGGTTGCGGTTGCCCATGCTGAAGCGGGCCTTCATGCCTGCTTCGCCAGAGGGATCGCGGGTCGAGATCGAGACTGCTCCGGCGGTGGCGTTGCGGCCGAACAGGGTGCCCTGCGGGCCGCGCAGCATTTCGATGCGCTGCACATCGGGAAGGTCGAAGATGCCGCCGCGCGGGGAGGAGATGTAGACCCCGTCGAGGTACATCGATACCTGCTTGTCCGAGCCGGGGACGACGCCATAGCTGATCGCGCCACGGATCGAGAATGAGGGCAGCTGCGAGCCGCCTGCCGAGGTGCGCACGGTCACGCCCGGGGCGAGGCCGGACAGGTCGGTCACGTCGGTGACGCGGTTCACTTCGAGCGTGTCGCCCGCGAGTGCAGTAACCGCGATGGGGACGTCCTGCACGTCCTGTTCGCGCTTTTGCGCGGTGACGACGATGACATCGAGTCCGCTGTCGTCATCCGCTTCCTGCGCGATGGCTGGCGTTGCCGTGAGTATCGTGGCTGTGAGTGCGGTGCAGGCGAGCCAACGCGCGCGAGACTGTAAAACTTGAGTCATCAGAACCTCCCCTCAATTCCGGTGGTCCGCGCAACCTGCGGACCGCTGCAAATGATCGCAATGCGCATTGCCTTATGCATTTTTGAAGAATGCGCAAGGTGCATTGCGATAATAGGAGTGTGTTGTGTCAGTTCTGCAACAGGGCAGCGATCTGCGCGGCTTCCTCACGCAGCACATCCTTGCGCACCTTGCCCGATGGCACGCGCGGCAGGTCATCGACGATGACGAGGTGTTCGGGGAATTTCTGCTTCGCCAGCCCCGCTTTGCCGAGAAAGCGCTGGATTTCGGGCATGTCGATGCTTGTACCTGCCTTCGGGATGATGAAAGCGCAGCCCTTTTCGCCGGTCACCGGGCTGGGCATGGCGACGATGGCAACCTCGGCAATCGCGGGATGGCCGAACAGCACGTCCTCGACTTCCTTGGGGCTGATATTCTCGCCCGAGCGGATGATGATGTCTTTCTTGCGCCCGGTGATGACCAGCCAGTCGCCATGGACCTGTTGCCCGAGGTCACCCATGCGGAAGAAGCCGTCGAACAGGAACGCGGCCTCGTTGTCGACAGCGTGTATGTAACCTGCGCACAGGCCGGGGCCGCGCATCAGGATCTCGCCTTCCTCGCCGGCGGGCAGCGGCGCGTCGGTGACGGCATCGATGATGCGCATTTCGACAGGGTAACGCACCTGCCCGTCGGTTTCCGCGCCCAGCCAGGCCTCTTCGGGCGTGCGCGGGCCGAGCGTTGCGGTGAGCATCTCGGTCGATCCGAAGGCGCGGTAGAACTGCGCGGCCGGAAAGGACTCGCTCGCGCGATTGATGAGTTCGGGCGAGACGGTGGTGCCGCCGCAAAAGAACAGCCGCAGCGAGGCAAGTCGCTCGGGCGTCTTCTCGGCAATGTCGAGCATCTGCTGCAGGAAGGGTGTCGCCCCGCCGGTAACGGTGCACTGGTTCTTTTCGATGCAGGCGATGCCGTCGGCAGGCGACCAGACGTCCATCAGCACCGAGGCATTGCCTGCAATCCATGGCATGTCGAACGCCCAGATCGCGCCGGTAATGTGGGTCACGGGCGAGGGCATGAACGAGACGTCGGCTTCGCTCATGCCGTAGGCTTCGGCCATGGCGCGCACGCGGTGGCCATAGCTGTTGTGCGTGTGGAGCACGCCCTTGGGCTTGCCCGTGGTTCCCGAGGTGTACATCGCAATGACAATCGCGTCGGCGTCGACCTTGGGCAGCCGCGCCTCGTCAACAGGCTCGCGCTCCAGCAGGTCCGCGAAATTCACGATGCCTTCGCCGCGCAGGGTGACGATTTCGGTCAGCTCCGGCAGCGAGCCGCGCAGGCTTTCGAGCATCGCGGTGTGGTCATGCTTGCGGAAGACACCGGGCACGAAGATCGCCTTCGATCCGCAGTCGCCGAGGATATAAGCGAGCTCGCTTTCGCGGTAGATCGGCGGGATCGGGTTGATGACCAGCCCGCAGATCCGCGCGGCAAGCGCGATGACGGCGGTTTCCATCCAGTTGGGCAGCTGGAACGAGATGACATCGCCGGGTTCGAATCCCTTGTCGAGAAACCATCCGGCGAGCCGCAGCGACTGGTCCCAGACCTCGGCGCGCGACATGCTGTCGTCGCCATCGATCTGGTAGGTGGCATTGGGCGCCTCGGCGACGCGGCGCCGTGCGGCATCGACCATCGTCTCTGCCAGCCAATGGCCTTCGTCATACCAGCGCTCTGCCAGTTCCTCGCACCAGCGGCGGTCGAAGCCGGAGGCGTCCTTGCGCGTCGTCCATTCCATCAGCGCGACCTCGGCAGTTCGAGCACGCGGTCGGCGGTGATCTCGCGCTGGATCTCGTTGGTGCCGCCCGCGATCGAGAAGACCCAGGACCAGAGGTAATCGTGGGTCCAGGGCGTTGCCGAGCGGTCGCCGCCGAATTCGAGGAAATCCCAGCCCATGATCTCGCCGACAACTTCGCTCACCGCCTTGTGCGTGGTGGTGACCATCAGCTTCATCATCGAGCCCTTGGGACCGGGCATGCCGGTGCGGTCGGTCTCCGCAATGTCGGCCAGCGTCATCGCGCGGATCGCCAGCGTATCGGCCTTCAATGAGGCGAGGCGCTGGGCGATGCCGTCGTCCTCGATCGCCAGACGACCGTCTTCGAGCCGGACCTTGCCCGCAAGGTCGATGGCGCGTCCGACGCGTTCGTAAAGCTCCAGCTGGTCGGCGATAAAGCCGAGCCCGCGCTCGAACGAGAGCGTCGCCAGCGCGGTGGACCAACCCTTGCCGATCTCGCCGACAACATTGCTCACCGGGATGCGCACATCGTCGAAGAAGACCATGTTGACGTGCTCGTCCTGCAGCATCGTGCGGATCGGCTTGATGTCGAGGCCGGGTGTGGTCATGTCGCAAATCAGCCAGGTCAGCCCCTTGTGGCGCTGCGAATCCGGATCGGTGCGGATCAGCAGTTCCATAAAGTCCGCGTGCTTGGCGTCGGTGGTCCACATCTTCGCGCCGTTGACGACAATGTGATCGCCATCAACTGTACCGCGCGTCTTGAGCGCGGCGAGGTCGGACCCGGCATTGGGTTCGGAGAAGCCCTGGCACCAGAGCGATTCGCCCGAAAGAATGCGTTGCAGGTGTGCCGCCTTCTGCTCCTCGGTGCCGCGCGCCATCACCGTCGGCCCGGCGTGCATCAGCGCGACATAAGTCGTGCTGACGTGCGCGGCAGGGGCGCGGGCGCGGGCCAGTTCTTCATACCAGATGACCTGTTGCAGGCCGGTGAGGCCAAGTCCGCCGTATTCCCTTGGCCAGGCGACACCGGCCCAGCCGCCGTCGTACATCCGCCGCTGCCAGTCGCGGTCGAACTGCGCGCCCGCAGCGCCATTGGCGGGCCGCGGCCCCCTGGGCACGTTGGCCGAGAGCCATTCGCGGGCTCGTTGCCGAAAATCGCGGTCTGCGTCTGAGTAGGACAGGTCCATCGTCAGTCAGCCATTTCCGCGTGGAGCAGATTGCCGAGCAGCGCGCGCTTCGAGCCGAACAGGCGCGTCAGCAGCATCGCGTGCTTGAGCAGGAGGTGCGCGTCGTGCTCGTCGGTTACGCCGATGCCGCCGTGCAGCTGGATATTCTGGTCGACGCAGAGCATCGCCGTCTCGTTGGCGAGGTGCTTGGCAGCGTCGATGTGGTGCTGCGCATCGGCGCGGCCTTCCTTGTGCGCGGCGGCGGCGAACCAGAGCTGCGCGCGGGCGGCTTCGAGCCGCACCGCCATGTCCGCGCAGGTGTGGCGCACTGCCTGATACGAGCCGATAGCGCGGCCAAAGGTCTCGCGCACCTTGGCATATTCGACGATCAGGTCGAGCGCGGCTTCGGCAAGGCCGACGAGCATGGCGGAGACGCCCATCTGCCCCAGCGCCCAGACCGAGCCGCCGTCCAGTTCGCAAACCGCCTCGGGCAGCCCGGACAGCAGGCGAAGCGAATTGGCGGGATCGAGCGAGGGGCGCTCCTCGATTGCGGCGTCGTCGAGGGCGTGGAGGCTGGCTCCAGCGGGGCTTGCGAGCAAGGCGTATGTGGCATCGCCCGTGCCGAACAGGCGGTAGCGACCGTTGTCGGCGACAAGCAGGCCGACGCCGACTTCCCCGGCTACGATGGCGGCGCGAAGGTCATCGTCTGCCTTGCAGGCATGCGTGGCGAGGGCCTGCGCGAGCATATCGACCGGGCCGCACTGGCGACCGACCTCGCGGAAGAACAGCGCATGCTCGACCGCCGTCAGGCCAGAGCCACCCCGCTCTTCGGACAGCGCCAGCGCGAACCAGCCCATTTCGCCGATTGTCACGCGCGTCTCGGGCGAGAGATCGGGGCCTGCCGCACCGTGCAGGCGCTCGATCGGCATCGCATCCGCCAGGAAATCAGCGGCGGCATCGGCAATCGCGAGTTCGTCGTCTTCGGGGGCGAGGTACATCAGCGCACTCTCGGCCCGATTGACCGCTTGGTCGACTGCATATTGCAACAGGTTCGATTCAATCCCCTCATCGGTTCCTGATATACCGGAGGCGGGATAATGCAACAGGTCAATGTCAATAACGCGGGCCGGGTCAGTCGCGAAGCGGGACTTCGGCGATCCCGGTCTCGCCGGGATGCAGGCAATAGACCGGGCCGTTGGGCATCGTCGCCTCCTTGAAAGCGGGCATCTCCAGCCTGGTGGAGGTGACGTAAAGCGTCTTGAGGTCAGGCCCGCCGAACGCCGGCTTGGTCGGATTGGTAAAGGGCAGTTCGACAATGCGGTCGAGCGTGCCGTCGGGCAGGTAGCGCCGCAACCGCCCCGCCGCGACATTGGCGAGCCAGTAGCCGCCCTTGCTGTCGATCGTCGCGCCATCGACAAAGCCTTCGCCTTCGATCAGCTGGATAAAGGTCCGCCCGTTCGAGACATCGCCGGTTGCAGGATCGAGGTCCCAGGCCTGCACCGAGCGCGTGGGCGAATCCGAGACATAGATCGTCCGTCCGTCGGGGCTGAACGCGAGCCCGTTGGCGACCGCTATGCCCTCGATCATCGGTACGAGGGTGTTGCCGTCGAGGCGGAACCACGAGGCACCCTTGGCTCCGGGTTTGGCCGGAAAATCGTGGTCGTAGGCGCCGATCCAGAAACGCCCCTGCCGGTCGCAATGGCACTCGTGGAGCTTGACCTGCGGTGGCAGCGGCGATGCGGCGCGCAGGTCGAGCGAACCGGTCTCGGGGTCGAAATCGTAAACCCCGTCGGCGAGCGCGACGAGCAGGGTGCCGTCTGCCTTGTGCACGAAGCCGCCGACGCGTTTCTCGAAATCCCACTTTCGGTGCGCGCCGGTTGCCGGATCCCAGCGATGTATTTCGGGCGGGTTTTCGCAATTGACCCACCAGAGCGCCTGATCCTGCGGCGACCAGATCGGCGTCTCGCCGAGGTAATTCCCGGCGTCGCAGGCGACGGTAACTTCGGTCATTCCGGGTTTCCTTCGTTCAATAGCTGCTCGATCAGACGCGCGGCCCGGCGCAGGCCCTGTTCCTCTCCCTCGGCCTGCAGGCGCGGGCCGATGATCTCGAGATCGTAGGGTCCGGCAAAACCTGTCGAGGCGAGCGCGGGAACGATTCGTGCGAAGGGCACGACCCCATCGCCCGGCACCGCGCGGCAGGGCAGGGCGCGGTCGCCATAGACATAGTCGGCCACCTGCACGGCGGCGATCAGCGGACCGGCCTCGGCAATGGCCGCGTCGAGGTCGGCGTCGCTCCAGCAGGCGAAGAGATCGGGGATCACCGCAATCCCGGCGCGCAGTGCGACCTCGGTCGTGTCGGCGAGGCGGTGGGCGATCGAGGCATCGGCATAGAGGTGCGAGGTCGGCTCGATCCCGAGCACGACGTTTGCGGTCTGCGCTCGCTCGCGGCAGGGCGCAATGGCATCGGCAAAGCGGTCTGCTGCCTCTTCCCAGCCAAGCGCACCGCGCCCGCCCGTCGTCATAAGCACTGCGCCCGCGTTCAATTCGGCAGCAATCTCTATCGTGCAGTCGAGCCGTTCTCGAGCCGATCTGGCCTCTTCGGGCGTCGCAAAGCCGAACGCGCGGTGCGTGAGGATGGCCAGGCACAGTCCTGCATCGCCGAGGGTCGAAACCGTCCGCTCGATCCCGAATTCATCGATCTGCATCAGGTCGATACTGATCGCAGAGGCTCCGAGCCGCGCCACGAAATCGATCTGCCGCCCAAGCGCGTCGGGCGTGAGGCTCAGCGTGTTGATCGAAATCGCCGGATGCATCGTTTGCACCGCGTGCTCAGTCCTTGATTGGGGTCGACTGGAACGAGAGCAGCCGCCAGTTGCCGACACTCAGCCGCCAGACGGTGCAAACCCGGTTGCGCAGTGCCTTGGCGGTGCCTTCGACCTCGACATCGGTGTTCATCCGACCGGTCAGCAGCGCCGCCCCGTCGCCCAGCATTGTCACCTTCGATTCGGGCCAGTCGATGCCGACATAGCGGATGCGGCCTGCCGCCATCTTGGCAAGGAATGCCGCCTTGTCATCGACCGCGCCGGTTGCGTGGCAGAATTCGAGCGCGGGATCGAGCAGGGCTTCGAGAGCGCCAGCATCGTTTGCCAGCATTGCGGCGCAGCGCGCCTGTTCGGCCTGCTCGACCGTCCGGGCCGGGTTGCTGGACATGGGTGTTCTCCTGCTGACTGCGCGATTCGCGCAGAGCTAGCAAAATGCACAGGCCATGTGTCAATTAATTCGGGCAGGGTCGCCCCAAGCAATCAGGCGGCTGCCTTGTCCTGCTTCGGCAGCTTCACCCTGGCGGTCTTCGCTTTCGCCGCAGCCTTTTCCCCGAAACGCCCCATGATGAACAGTTCGACGCGCTCGGCGAGGTCGGCCTTGCTCGGCGGCGCGGCATCCCAGTTGGTGTAGGTCATGATCGGGTGGCTGCCGAGCACGATGTCGAAGAACAGTTCGGCAGAGCGCGCGTGGTCGCCCTTGGGGATTGATCCGGCTGCCTCAAGCGCGGCAAAGACCTTTTCGATGTTCTTGCGAAAGCGCGCGAAGATCGAATTGCCGACCTGCGACATGAATTCCGGGAACCGTGTGGATTCGGCGATCATCAGCCGCATCAGTCCGATGGACTTTTCACGCCATGTCACATCGTAGGCATATTGGCCCGCGCGCATCAGCGCATCGTGCAAGGTGTCGCCGTCCTGCAAGGTCGGGCGTTCGAGCGCACCCGCTGTATCGCGGGCGAAGATCACTTCGCGGAACATCGCCTCCTTGTCGCCGAAGTGCTGGTACAGCGTGCGCGTGGCGACGCCCGCACCGCGTGCGATATCGACCAGCGAGGTTCCGGCATAGCCATGCGTGACGAACAGGTCGGTTGCGACCTCCATCACGCGTTCCTTGCGCCGTTCAAGCTCGGCGGCTGTCGGGCGTCCGGCCTGGTTCCCGCGCTTCTTGCCGCGCGGTTTCGCTTTCGCGCCTGCCGGGGGCTTGCCTGCCATCTTCTCAGTACCTCCAGAGGCAATGCAGCGCATCGCGGCTGCGAAGTGAAGCCCTGCTGGCGCGGTTTTCCAGTGTCATCAAGAAATAAATTGAAGCGATTGCGCGAATCTCGCAGGAATGCGCAAGGTGATGCGTATTAAGGGGCGGACGAATGGAACGGTTTGCAGGCAAGGTTGCGATCGTGACCGGCGGGGCGAGCGGCATCGGCGCGGCGACGGTTGCCCGGTTGCTGCGCGAAGGGGCGAAGGTGCTTGTCGCCGACCGTCAGGAACCTTCGGACCTCGGCGAAATGGCTCGCTTTGCGAAGACCGATGTTACCAGTGCGGACGATATCGAGGCGATGATCGATGCTGCGCTCGAGACGTGGGGACGGCTGGACGTGCTGGTGAACAACGCGGGGACCGGCGCTCTGGGTTCAACGTCCGACTGCCCGCCCGAGGACTGGGAGCGGGTTTTTGCGGTCAACTCTACCGCGATCTACCGCTGTTGCCGGGCGGCCATCCCGCATCTGGCCGAGACAAACGGTGCAATCGTCAATGTCGCCTCGATTTCGGGACTGGGCGGGGACTATGCGATGGCCGCCTATAATGCCTCCAAGGGGGCGGTGATCAATTACACGCGCTCGCTTGCGGTCGATTGTGCGGCAGATGGCATTCGCGTCAACGCGGTCTGTCCGGGGCTGGTCCATACGCCGATGAGCGCGCCGGGCCTGGCGGACCCGGTCGACCGCGACCACTGGTTCGAGCGCATTCCGCTGGGAAGGGCAGCGGAGCCGGACGAGATGGCGGCGGTCATCGCGTTCCTCGCATCGGACGATGCCAGCTACGTTACCGGCGCGATCCTGCCCGCTGATGGCGGCGCGACGGCGCATACCGGGCAGCCCAACTTCCCCGCCCGCCGCAAGGCTCGCGCGGAGCGAAATGGTTAGGCGGACTGCGCGCGGTCGGCGACCCAGGTCGAACCGGACACGAAGCTGGCGCGGTCGGAAACGAGGAACAGGATGACGTTGGCCATTTCCTCGGGCGTACCCGCCCTGCCGCTGCTGAACACCGCCAGCGTGCCTTCGCGTCCGCCGAGCTTGTCGTCGAACTGGTCGTGGATCGAATCGCCCATCGCGGTGTCGATGAAGCCGGGGAGCAGCGCGTTGATGCGGATATCGTGCCCGGCGCGGGTGACTTCGAGCGCGGCGCTCCGGGTGAAATGGGAAATCGCCGCCTTGCTCGCGCCGTAATTGGCCATTGCCGGGTTGCCCTTGAGCGAGGCGCATGACGAGACGTTGACGATCGCGCCTTTGCCCGCCTTGCGCATGAATTCCAGCGCGGCGGTCATGCCGAGCAGCGAACCTTCGACATTGACCGCGAAGACATCGCGATAGTTCTCGAACATCTCCCCGTCGACGCGGTCGAAGCGGGCGATCCCGGCGGCGTTGACGAGGATATCCCAGCGGCCGAATTCGGCTGCGATCCAGTCGGACAGCGATTGCCATTCGGCGGCGTTGGTAATGTCCATCGCGCGCGCATGTGCCGCACCGCCTGCCGCCTCGATGGCCGTAACGGTATCGGCAAGCGCGTCGGCGCTGCGGTCGAGGCCGATCACCGTTGCCCCGGCTGCGGCGATTGCCTGTGCCGAGGCGCAGCCAATCCCCGAGGCCGCGCCGGTGACGACGGCGACTTGCCCGGTGAGGTCGATCCAGCCTTCGTTGGTTCCGCTCATCTCAGGCCTTCTCGAGGATGTGGATGCCCGAAGCCGCGCCGAAACCGAGGACATGCGCCAGCCCGATCCGCGCGCCTTCGACTTGTCGTTCACCGGCTTCGCCGCGCAGGTGCTCGACGATCTCGACGATATTGGCGACGCCTGTCGCACCGATGGGGTGACCCTTGGAAAGGAGGCCGCCCGAAACATTGACCGGTTGCTTGCCGCCCAATGCGGTGTGCCCGGAGTCGATCAGCCGCCCGGCCTCGCCTTCGCCGCAGAGGCCAAGGTTTTCGTAGTGCAGGATTTCCGCCGTCGCGAAGCAATCGTGCAGCTCGACGATATCGAGTGCATCGGGGCCGAGTCCGGCCATCTCGTAAGCCTGTGTCGCGGCGAGCCGGGTCACCGAATTGGCGTCGAACATCACCGGATTGCGCGGCTCGTAAGGATCGCTGGTCAGCGCCGAGGCTCGGATGCGCACCGCCCGGCCCACGCCCATCTCGCGCGCCTTCTTTTCGGAAACCAGCACCAGTGCCGCCGCGCCATCGACATTGGCCGAACACATCAGCTTGGTCAGCGGATCGGCGATCATCTCGCTTTCGAGCACCATCTCGAGCGGCGTTTCCTTGCGATAGGCCGCCTTGGGATTCATCGTCGCGTGATGGTGGTTCTTGACCGCAACCTGCGCGAACTGCTCGATCGTGGTGCCATAGGCGCTGGCGTGGACCATCCCTGCCTCGGCAAAGACCGCAGGCATCGATTCCGATCCGAACAGGCCCTCGGGCGGCGGCCCGTCGTGCGGCGCGCCGCCCAGCATGCCGCGCGGGTTCTTTTCAGCGCCGATCACCAGCACCGCATCGTAAATCCCGCTCTTGATCCCGATCCAGCCCTCGCGGACCGCCGTCGCGCCCGATGCGCAGGCGTTGGAGACATTAATGCAGGGAACGCCCGTCTGGCCGATCTCCTTGAGCACCTTCTGGCCCAGCATCGACTGCGCGTTAAAGCAGGAGGAGGCATAGACCGCCTGCATGTCGCGCACACCAAGGCCCGCATCGGCGAGCGCAAGCAGCGCCGCCTCCGCGCCAAGCTGGTAATAGCTGCGGTCGGGATAGCGCCCGAATGCGATCATGTCCGCGCCAAGGATATAAACGTCGCTCATTGCTCGCCTCCTGCGGGAACGAAGTGAAAGCCGATGTAGGGCGTGCCGTCCTTGTCGGTCGCACCGCCGGCATCGTCATAGACCAGCCGCACGGCCAGCCCCTGCGCCAGCGCATCGTGATCGACATCGCGCAGCGTGCCCTTGACCGTTAGTCCGTCGTCAAGGTCGACAATCGCAGAAACAAAGGGAACGTCGATGCCGGGGTAGGACCGCCGCACAATCGACCAGGTCCAGAGCTTGCCGGTTTCCGCCGCGCGGAACGGGGCAGGGGGCACCGGCTCGCCGCAAGCGCGGCAGGCCAGCGTCGGCTCGGTAAATGCCGCGTTGCAGGCGGCGCAGCGAAACCCCTCGACATGCGCAGCGCCATTCTCCGCCACCCTGATGACCCCGGTTGCCGGAAGCGGTACGTTTGCTGTCTTGGCCAAGGCGGAACCTCTTCTCATCCATCCGACAGCGCGCGTACTCCGCGACCGGATTAAATGCAATGAGGCTGTGTTAATACAGGCGGGGGCTCAGGTGGCACCTAGCGAATGATCTGCGCGTGGTACTCAAGCGGCGTGATGCCGTGATCGCCGCAGGAGGGTGGCTGGCGTCCGCCTTCGTCGGTTATGCCGTATTTCCGCGCCATATCCGCGCCGATCAGCGTCTTGCCCGACAGGTGGGCCAGTTCCGGATCGTTGTAGAGGCCCCAGATAACGTGCCCGGTAAACTCCGGCGTTTCGAGCTGGTCGCGCAGGTGTCCGAATTTTTCGGGATCGGCATCGATCATCGCCAGCAGCCGGTCGGTCGCCAGCGCGCCCATCCAGATCGAAACGGCTTGCACATTGACGCCGCCGTTGCGGAAATCGACCGCGAAGTCGTGCGCCATCTTGTCCATCGACGCCTTGTGCGCGCCGTAGGTCGGACCCATCGAATAATGCGCCGCGCCCGATGCCGAGGTGAAAACGATCAGCCCGTGGTCCTGTTTCACCATCTGCTTTGCCGCATGCCATGAGGCGACGTATCCGGAGCGGATGCCGACATCGATCAGGTCGGTCAGCTTCAATGGCTTTTCCCAGAAGTTTTCGGGCGTGTTGTTCTCGTCGTGGATCAGCGCGGCATTGTTGACGAGGATGTCGATCCGTCCCTCTTCGGCCAGCACCTGCTCGAACAGTGCGGCGACGGCCTCGTCGTCCTTGTGATCGCATGCCACCGCGATGCCCTTGCCGCCCGCCGCCGTTACCGCGGCGGCAGTCTCGCCCACGGTGCCGGGCAGCGGGTGATCGCCCGGCTTCACCGTGCGCGCGGTGACATAGACGGTGCAGCCGTGGCTGCCCAGCGCGATAGCTATGCCGCGCCCGGCGCCCCTGCTGGCTCCGGTGACGATGGCGACGGGTGCGGTTTCGGGCATCTCTTGCGGTCCTGTCTCATGCTTGTTCGTCATGTCGGTAGCGGGCAACTGTCAGGCGGTCAAACCTGCTTCTTGCGGGCTGCATCGGGTTCTGGCTCGCTCTTGCCCTATCTCCTGCAAAGCCGGGTTCAAAATCCCGCAGGGCCATCTGCCGTTACTGGCCCGGTCGCTTCTTGAAAGTTCGCCTATGCACCTGCTCGATATGCGATGATCCAAAAAGTCGATTTGGACTCGCTGTCGATATCGGTATCAAGGCGACGAGTTTGGACGGTCGTGCGCGCCGCGAGGCGACAGGCGGGCCGTTCTCCCGATTGACAAGGATATACCTACGCCATGGCGCTTTTCGAACCTTTTCCCAATTACGTCTGGAACCTTGCCGTCTCGATCGCGCTCGAAAACGGCGGGCGCATCGGCGAGATCGTCGATATCATCGAGCCGCTGAAGGCTGCTGCGGAGGCGGGCGAGGATGCGGGTACTGCCGAGTTCATGGCCGAATGGGTCAAGATGGCCGACAAGCTGGTCGAACTGGGCGAGGAAGACCTGGCCAAGGGCCGCGCCTTTTCTGCTGGTAACAAGTTCAAGCGGTCTTCGATCTATTACCAGACCGGCGAGCGCATGCAGGGGCACGGCCATCCGGGGCGCGAGGAAACCTACGCCAAGGCGACCGGCAATTTCCTGCGCGGCGTCCAGAATGCGGGCGATCCGGTCACGCGCATTTCCATCCCCTATGAGGGCAAGGAGATCACCGGCCTGTTCCACAAGGCACCGGGTGAGGGCGCGAAGCCTTGCGTCGTTTACTGCAACGGTCTCGATTCGATGAAAGAGATGCTCTGGATGGGCGGGTTTCCTTATGCGCTCGCCAAGCGCGGGATCCACACGCTCTGCGTGGATCAGCCGGGAACGGGCGAAGCGCTGCGGCTGCAAGGCCTGCCTCGCGACGCCGCACAGCGAAAAAGTGGGCGAGCAAGTACGTCGATTATCTCGAAACGCGCGACGACGTGCTCAACGACAAGATCGGCATGACCGGCATTTCGCTGGGCGGGCACTATGCGCCGCGCGCCGTCGCTTACGAGCCGCGCTTTGCCTCTGGCGCGGCATGGGGTGCGAACCACAACTGGCACGAGGTGCAGTACAAGCGCATGCAGCGCGAGGGCGAGAACCCGGTGCCGCATTACTGGAGCCACGTCTGGTGGGTCTTCGGCGCGAAGGACATGGAAGACTTCCTCGAAAAGACGAAGGACATGAACCTCAACGGCCATATGGACCGGGTGAAGGTGCCGTTCCTCGTCACCCACGGCGTCAACGACCGCCAGATTTCGCCCGACTATGCGCAGCAGTGCTATGACCAGCTGGTCAATTCGCCGCGCCGCGAGCTGAAATGGTTCACCCCGCGCGAGGGCGGGGTCGAACATGTCGGCGCGGACAACCACGCCTTTGCCATCGACTATATGGCCGACTGGTTCGCCGAAACGCTGGGCGGAAAGACGAGCGCCTGATGGCGAGCCGCCCCGCGCCGCGTACGCTGGAAGTCATCGCCAGCCAGCGGGTGACGCCGAACATGCTGCGCCTGACGCTGGGCGGGCCGGGGCTTGACGGCTTTCCTGAGGGTTCGGCGGGGGCTATGTGAAATTGCGCTGCCGCAGCCGGGCAGCGACAAGCCGGTGGTGCGTACCTACACGGTGCGCGCGCAACGCGAGGCCGAGATCGACGTCGATTTCGCGCTGCACGGGCATGGTGCGACGGGTGTGGCAACCGCCTGGGCGCTGGCTGCGCAGCCCGGCGATAAGATCGAGATTGGTGGGCCGGGTCCCGCCAAGCCGCTGCCGCCGGGGCGCGATTTCTATCTGCTTGCGGGCGACATGACCGCGCTGCCCGCGATCTCGGTCAATATCGAGGCACTGCCCGCCGTGCGCGCGGGCTGGCGGTGATCGGAGTGCAGTCGGAGGCGGACATTCCCGCGCTGGCCTGCCCGCATGGGGTGGAGATGGTCTGGCTGGTCAATCCCGAACCGGGCGCGCAGCCAGGGCTGCTGGCAGAGCGCCTGCGTGACGTTGCATGGCCCGATGGCGCGCTCTACGCATGGGCGGCGAGCGAGTTTTCGGCGATGCGGGCAATGCGCGAATATCTACGCGGCGAGCGCGGGCTGGGGCCGGACGCGCTTTATATCTCGTCCTACTGGAAGGCGGGCGAGACCGAGGACAACCACAAGGTCATCAAGCGCGAGGACGCCGAAGCGGCGGGGTAGTCCCCTGCTCCCTCACCCAATCCCAAACCCGTTCGTGTCGAGCGCAGTCGAGACACGCTGGCTCGTCTCGACTGCGCTCGACACGAACGGGTTTGGGGTTTCGCCTAAAAAGGCGCTGCCAGCCGGTGTAGCGCTCCGCCGATCATGCCGCCGATCTCATCTGGCGGCGCGCCTTCCAATTGGCGCTTGCCGATCGCGATGCTCGATTCGACGATGTCGCGGCAACGTTCGTAGCGGCGCTCTTCCCATGCTTCGAGCGCCTCTTCGGCTGAATCCGCCTTCGCCAGTTCCTGCGCCAGCGCGATGCCCGATTCGACTGCCATGCCTGCGCCCGAAGCAAGGTGCGGCGTGGTCGCATGGACCGCATCGCCGAGCAGCACGACGCGCCCGTCCGACCACGGACGCGGCTGGATGATCGCGGCGAGCGGGCGATAGTTGATCCAGTCCTCGCGCGTCATGTTGTCGCGGATCCAGCCGACATTGCCGCCGAAATCGGCAAGGTTGGACTTGAGGTTGGTGTAAAGCTCTTCGTCGTCGAAGTGCTTTTCGCGGTGTTCGTGCGGGGTCAGCAGGAAGAGGTAGACCTCCTCCTCGCCGCAGCGGGTGATCCCGGCGGTATATTCGTGGCCGAAGTAGAACTCGCCCTTTTCGAGGCCCGGCGGGCGCTTCATCGAGATGCGCCAGCAACCCTGCCCCGTCGGCTCGGCCTCGCGCATGTGCGGGAAGGCAAGCTTGCGCACGCCCGAAAAGACCGAATCCGCACCGACCACGAGGTCGTAGCTGCCGGTGGTGCCGTCCGAGAACGTCACATTGACCCCGGAACCTGTGTTCGTAAGCGCGGTGACGGTCAGCCCCAGCCGCACCGGAAGGCCTAGCGCGCGGATGCGCTCCTGCATGATGTGGTGCAGCACCGGGCGCATGATCCCGCCGGTCGCGGGCAGGCCATCCTCGAGCGGCGGCTCGTCGAGGTCTTGCAGCAGCTGGCCCTTGAAGGTGTGGATCTTCGATCCCGCGCTGATCGCGCCCTGCTGTGCAATATCATCGACCATGCCGAGATGCCGGTAGGCGCGCAGCGTCGGTCCGGTGATCGTGATACCCGCGCCATAGACGCGCCAGTCGGGGTCGAGGTCGATCAGGTCGACCTTCACGCCTCGTTCCGCAAGGCTGATCGCCGTTGCCATGCCGCCGATGCCGCCGCCCACGATCAGGGCAGAGGCGATGCTCTGGATAGTTTCCTGTGCCATGCCACCCGACCTAGCGATTCCTGCGAATAACGCAAAAACCGAACTATCGATGCGTCACTATCCATACAATCGGTGCGACGCAGGCGGGATATGTCGCTAACGCCGAGAATGACGCAATAAATGTGACTTGAGGGAGGAACCATGCGCACTTCATTTCTGAATACCACTTGCCTTGCGGCGATGACCGCTGCGGGCCTTGTCGGCGCAACGCCGGCTTTCGCACAGGACGCCGACGAGGGCGTTGGCATCGGCGACATCGTCGTCACCGCACAACGCCGCGAAGAAACACTGCAGGACGCAGCGATCGCGATCGATGCGGTAACCGGCAACGATCTGGCGGAACAGGGCGTGACTACCGCCGACGATATTGGCAAGATCGTGCCCTCGATCGCCATCGTCAACGGCGGCGGCACAGGCACCTCGGTGTTCCTGCGCGGTGTCGGCAACGTCACCAACAACAACTATTACGACGCTGCGATCTCGTCGAGCTACGACGGTGTCGTGCTGGGCCGGGCCTCGGGTGCGTTCACATCGGCGTTCTACGATCTCGAGCGTGTCGAAGTTCTCAAAGGGCCGCAGGGCATCCTTTACGGCCGCAACGCAACCGGCGGTGCGGTCAACATCATTCCGAAGAAGCCCGAGCTCGACCGCCTCGGCGCGGGCGTGAACCTGTCGTTCGGCAATTACAGCGCCTTCGGTGCCGAGGGCTATATCAATGCCCCGCTCGGCCAGGATGCAGCGCTGCGCTTTTCCGCCACGCGCCAGAGCCGCGATGGCTTCAACCGCGACGGATCGGACGATCTCGACCGCTGGGCGATGCGCGCGCAGCTGCTGTTCGAGCCGACCGATCGGCTGTCGATCCGTATTTCCGGCGATTACACCGCGATTGGCGGTATCGGCGCGGGCTCGCACTATCTCGGGCACTTCCAGGGGCCGAATTTCATCGCATCGGGCCTCGACAAGAATGAAGGCATGTATACCGATGCCGCCAATGCCTATCGCCAGACGGTTCTGGGCGCGCCAGGCTTTGGTTTCCTCAATCCGATGAACCGCCAGCAGTCTACCGACTGGAAGGGCTGGGGCGTCCATGCCGAGGTCAAGCTCGACACCGGCATCGGCGAAGTCACTTTCATTCCGGGATACCGGGAAGGTGAAAATACCAACTATTTCTTCGGTCCCGCCTTCAACACCGCGCTCTTCGACGAGACGAACGACCAGTTCAGTGCCGAACTGCGGCTCGCGGGAAGCGCCGGGATGATCGATTACGTCGTCGGCGGCTTCTATTTCGATGAGAACGTCTCGGGCAATAACGAGTTCAATCAGGAATTCGTCCTGCCGATGCAGGACTATGTCGGCGGCACCAAGAGCGTTGCCGCTTTCGGCCAGCTAACGGCCAACCTCAGCGAACGCCTGCGGCTTGTTGGCGGCCTGCGCTATACACATGACAAGAAGTTCATCGACGGGCAGATCACCAACTTCATCACCTTCTGCGGCCCCAACGCGCCGCCGCCGGTGACGCCGCCCGCCTCGTTTGGCATCGGTTGCCAGATTCCGGGCAATCTGCCGCATTATCCGAACCTCACCGATCCGCAGGCAGCACTCAACTGGCTGATTGCCGGCGGCTGGATTTCGCCGTCAAGCACGCTCACCCAGTTGCCGCCGTTCTATTCGGTTACCAGCGGGGTTGCGAGGATCCTGCGCTCGGTCAACGCGCCGAGCGACAGCGGTACGTTCAGCAAGGTAACCTGGAAGGCGGGCGTCGAATTCGATGCAACGCCAGATAACCTGCTCTACGCAACGGTCGAGACCGGCTATCGCGCAGGCGGCTTCCAGCTTGCCGAAAGCTACACCAACTACGATCCGGAAACGATCACGGCTTTCACTATCGGCTCGAAGAACCGCTTCCTTGGCAACAAGTTGCAGCTGAATGTCGAGGCCTTCCTGTGGAAGTACAAGGACCAGCAGATCAACTTCTTCACGATCTCGCCGGATTCGGTGCTGGTCAGCGCGACGCAGAACGTCGGCAAGTCGGACATCAAGGGCTTCGATATCGATCTCGTTGCCAAGCCCATGCGCAACACCACGCTTTCTGCGAAGGTCCAGTTCCTTGATACCAAGTATCAGGGCCTGATCCTGCGCACCGCGCCGCCGCGCGACAACTTCAATTGTCCGCGTTCGGTCGATGGTACGCTGGCCGACGGGGTAACGCCGATCTTCGCGTTCGACTGTTCGGGCAATTCGCTGTTGTTCTCGCCGAAATGGACCTTGAATCTTGGCGCGGAGCAGGTGATCCCGATGAGCGACAATGTCGATCTCGTCGCTTCGGTTTTCACCGCATGGAAGGACGATCAGTGGGGTAACTTCAATTACCTCGATTTCCAGCGCATCCCGGCTAACTGGACCACCGGCGCTTCGCTGACCTTCAAGGATGTCGATGGCGGCTGGTCGCTTGGCGGCTACGTCAACAATATCGAAAACAACCGGCATGTCTCGTACCCGCAGGCCTCGCCGATCGGCTTCGCGGTGGTGCGCTATACTGCGCCGCGTACATACGGCGTTCGTTTTACCGGCGATTTCTGAGTGCAATTTCCGGGTTGAACGCAAGCGGGGGCGGGTGGCAGCATCCGCCCCCTTACTTTTTTGGGGAGAGCGACATGGGTTTCACGATCGACCGGCGACAGGTGCTTGGCGGGATCGGCGCGGCGGGTGCGCTGGCGACCGGCTCGCCGTTGCTCGCCAAGCCGGGCAAGCGCGACCTGCCCAACATCGTCTTCATCATGGCCGACGACCTCGGCTATGCAGACCTTGGCTGCACCGGATCGCGCAATGCGAAGACGCCGCATATCGACAGCATCGCCGCCAACGGTCTGCTGCTCACGCAAGGCTATGCCAACAGCTGCATCTGTTCGCCGACGCGCACCGGCCTGCTTTCGGGCTGCTACCAGTATCGTTTTCCCGTCGGTCTTGAAGAACCGCTCGGGCCATGGGCACCGCCGGGCATCGGCTTTCCCAAGGAACGCCGCACGATTGCCGAAGCGCTCAAGGCGCAAGGCTACGAGACGGCGCTGGTCGGCAAGTGGCACCTTGGCTCGCCGCCCGACAACGACCCGCTCAAGCACGGCTACGACCAGTTTTTCGGCATTATCGAAGGCGGTGCGGACTATTTCCGCCATCGCCCGGTGATGGGCGGACGCGACATCGGGCCGATGCTGCGCGAGAATGAGAGCGATATCGAGCGCGTCGGCTACCTCACCGACATTTTCGGCGACGAGGCGGTCAAGCGCATCCGGGAAAAGCGCAAGCCGCTGTTCCTTTCGCTCCACTTCACTGCGCCGCACTGGCCATGGGAAGGCCGCGAGGACGAAGAGGTTTCGCGCCAGCTCAAGAGCTTCTTCCATTACGATGGCGGCAACCTCGAAACCTACAAGCGTATGGTCGAGGCGATGGACGACAATGTCGGCAAGGTGCTCGCCGCGCTGCGCGAGACGGGCGAGATCGACAACACCATCATCGTCTTCACCAGCGACAACGGCGGCGAGCGGTTCTCCGATGTCTGGCCGTTCACCGGGGCCAAGAGCGAACTGCTCGAAGGCGGCATCCGCGTGCCGATCCTGATGCAGTGGCCCGGCCACATCGCGCCGGGCAGCACCAGTTCGCAGGTCATGATCTCGATGGACTTCCTGCCGACCTTCCTTGCGATCACCGGCGGCAAGGCGGGTGTTGGCGAGTTCGACGGTCTCGACCTGTCGCCGCAACTGCTCGGCGGCGCGACGGCGATCGAGCGCACGCTGTTCTGGCGGATGAAGGCCAACGGACAGGCGGCAGTGCGGCAGGGCGACTGGAAGTACCTCAAGCTCGGCGGCAAGGAGCACCTGTTCAATCTGGCGCAGGACGAGCGCGAGCGCGCGATCCTGAACGACAAGCATCCTGAGAAGCTGCGCGAACTCAAGCTGGCCTGGGACGAATGGAACCGGCAGATGCTGCCCTATCCGCTCGGCAGTTTCAGCGGCGACAACAAGGAATCCTGGCCCGATCGCTACTGACGCGAATCAGAAATGCGCGGCAGCCTCGTCCCAGTGTTCGACATGCGGCGGCTCGGTGAAGAACGGCCCGGCCAATGCACGCCATTCCTGAAACGCGGGGGATTCGCGGAAAGTGACCATATGATGATCGACAGACTCCCATTTGACCCGCAGCCGGTATTTCGCCGGGTCTTCGACCACCCGGTCGAGCGCCATGCCGTGGCAGCCTTCGGCAGTGCGAAAATGCGGCGCGGCCTCGGCCACAGCGGCTTCGAAATCGGCGGCGCGCGCCGGATCGATGGTGAGATAGGCGATTTCGGTAATCATGCGCCTGCGATGGCGCAGGAACTGGCAGGAGGCAAGCAGTGAAAGTGTTGGTGACAGGCGCGGGCGGGTTCGTCGGCAGGCAGCTGATCGCGCGGCTGCTCGAACGCGGCGACGAGGTCACGGGCCTCGATACGGTGGCGGGCGGCATTCCCGATGGCGCGCGCGCGATAGTCGGAGACATTGCCGACGCGGCGGTGCGCACCGATGCGCTCTCCGGCGGCTGCGATGCGCTGGTCCACCTCGCCACCGTGCCGGGCGGCGCGGCGGAAGCCGATCCGGCGGCGTCGCGGCGGATCAACATCGATGCGATGTACGACCTGCTGCTCGAAGCGAGCGCGGCAAACCCCGGTCTGCGCGTCGTCTATGCCAGCTCGATCGCGGTCTTCGGCGATCCGCTGCCCGCGCATGTCGACGATGCGACGCCGCTGTCGCCCAAGATGATCTACGGCGGGCACAAGGCGATGATGGAAGATGCCGTCGCGATGCTGTCCAATCGCGGCACGATCGACGGCGTGACGGTGCGCTTGCCCGGCATTCTTGCGCGTCCGAAAGGGCCGTCAGGCATGAAATCCGCGTTCATGAGCAACCTGTTCCACGCGTTGAAAGCAGGCGAGGCGTTCACTTGCCCGGTCTCCGCCCAAGGCATGATCTGGGCCGAATCGGTCACGCGCTGCGCCGACAATTTCGTCCACGCAATCGGCCTCGATTCCGCGCTCCTGCCGCCGACCCGCGCGGTGACACTGCCTGCACAGCGCATCGCGATGGGCGATCTGGCGGCGGAAATCGCGCGCCAGTGCGGGGTCTCCGAAGGCCTCGTCACCTACCAGCCCGACGCCGAGCTTGAGGCCGGGTTCGCCGCGCAGCCGCCGCTTGCCACGCCCGCCGCCGAACGCGCGGGTTTTGCGCATGACGGCGATCTTGCTACACTCGTTGCCAGCGCCCTCTCGACGCTCACATAAAAAAGGAGGGCCGGGGAGATGGCGATGCGTTTCGGAAGGCTGGACCTTAACCTGCTGGTCGCGCTCGATGCGCTGCTGACCGAGCGCTCGGTCTCGCTCGCCGCCGACCGGCTGTGCCTCTCGCAATCGGCGACGTCATCGGCACTGGGCCGTCTGCGCGACTATTTCGGTGACGAATTGCTGGTGATGAAGGGCCGCAACATGATCCTCACCGCGCGCGGCGAGGAACTTATCGAGCCGGTGCGCGCGGTTCTCGAACAGGTGCGCACGACGATTGCGGTTGCGCCCGAATTCGATCCGGCCACATCGGACCGGCAATTGACGCTTATGGCCTCCGACTATCTCACGCAGGTCCTGCTCGCCGAGACTTTGGCCGATCTTGCCAGTGAAGCACCGCAGATGCGTTTCGAGATCCAGCCGATGTCCGAAGGCCCGGTCGATGCGCTCGAACGCGGCTATATTGATCTGCTCCTGACCATCGACTACGCGATGTCGACCGATCACCCCAGCCAGGTGCTGTTCGAGGACGATTACGTCATCATCGGCTGGGAAGGTAATCCCGCGATGCAGGCGGAAATCACCCGCGACAGCTATTTCGAACTCGGTCACGTCACCGCGCGCTTCGGCAAGTCGCGCATGCCCGCGTTCGAGGAATGGTTCGTGCGCCGCCAGAAAAAGCCGCGCCGCGTCGAGGTGGTGGTGCCGACGTTTCTTTCGCTGCCGGGCCTCGTCGTCGGCACCAATCGCATCGCCACCATCCACCGCCGTCTTGCCGAGATGGTCGTGCGCAACATGCCGCTGGTCATGCGCGAGATGCCGTTTGCGATCCCGCCGATCCGCGAGGCGGTGCAATGGCACATCTCGAACAACAACGATCCGGCGCTGCGCTGGGTGGTCGAGCGGCTGGTTGCGGTGGCAGCCAGGCACAGGTTTGACGTGGACAACGTGGTCGATATTTCCGCCGCGGCTGACCGGGATGTGCTGAGCGCAGAATGGAAGATGAACCACCCAAAGGGTTAGGGCAGCATGTTTCCTCCTATTCCTCGATAGCATCGTAAGCGGCGCGTGCGGCCCGGATGTCGCCGTCACGCGCATTGATCCAGTCGATCAGGCTGCGTGCCTCGCTGTGCAGTTCCGCGCCCAATGGCGAGAGCCGGTAGCTTACCTTGGGCGGAACATCGCCGCTTACCGTGCGCAGGACAAATCCGTCGCGCTCCAGGGTGCGCAGCTTGAGCGTGAGGACGCGCTGCGAGATTGTCTGTTCCGCCGAAAGGCGCGAAAGCGCGCGGCGCAGGTCGGCATGACGCCATTCGCCGGTCGCGAGCACCAGCAGGATCAGCGTCGTCCAGCGGTCGCCAAGGCCGGACATGACCGCGCGCACCGGGGCATCGCGGTCGGTGCCGTGACGCGCCATCTCGTTCGCCAGCGCAACGAGCCCGTCGCGCACCTCCGGCGCGAAATCGTCCGGATCGATCATTGCCCCTGCCTCGCGCGGGGCACAAAAAAGTGCCTGCTTCCCTCCATTGCCGGGTACTTTATGAGAAGGGTGAAGAACGTCAATCATGGGAGAACGGGCGATGACGGGCGATGCCATCAGGCTGGACGGGAAAGTGGCGATCGTCACCGGCGGAGCGGGCGGGATCGGCTTCGCCACCGCGCAGCTGATGACCAGGCGCGGGGCGCGCGTGGCGATCGCCGACATCGCTTTCGAGCGCGCGCAGGAACTGGCCGCCGGGCTGGACGGCGCGCTGGCGATCCGGCTCGACCTTGAGGACGAGGCTTCGGTTCAGGCGATGGTGGCAGACACGGTCGCGCATTTCGGGCGGCTCGACGTGCTGCATAACAACGCCGCGCTGCTCGGCCCGGAAATCGCCCAGAACGATGGCGACGTCGAGCATATGGCGACGGACCTGTGGGACCGCACCTATGCCGTCAACGTGCGCGGTACGATGATCGCCTGCCGCGCCGCATTGCCGCACTTGCGCGAGACGCGCGGCAATATCGTCAACACCGTCAGCAATCTTGCGCTTCAGGGGCAT
Organism: Sphingomonadaceae bacterium; assembly: GCA_041396945.1. Classification (GTDB taxonomy): domain Bacteria; phylum Pseudomonadota; class Alphaproteobacteria; order Sphingomonadales; family Sphingomonadaceae; genus Novosphingobium. The sequence goes on from JAWKXP010000004.1 coordinate 135,108, forward strand.
CTGATTCAGGCGGCCTATTCATCGAGCAAGGCGGCGTTGATCCAGATGACCCGCGCCATTGCGGCGAGCCACGGCAAGCAGGGCGTGCGCTGCAACGCGGTTGCGCCGGGCATGACCGTGACGCCAGCGCTGCTTGAGGCGTTTCCGCCGCCACTGCGGCAGGCGGTCGAGGACGAGACGCTGCGCGAGCAACTGGGCGCACCCGAAGACATTGCCGAAACGGTCGCCTTCCTTGCCAGCGACGCGGCGCGCAACATCACCGGGCAGGTGCTGGTCAGCGACGGCGGCTGTGCCAGCCATGTCCCCGGCATCGAACAATTCCGATCCTTCTTCAGCGGAGAACACGCATGAGCAGTCACGATATCGTCGTCATGGGCGGCGGGCACAACCAGCTTGGCTGCGCCGCCTATCTCGCCAAGGCGGGCAAGAAGGTGCTGGTTCTCGAAAAGAAAGCGTTCCCCGGCGGCGGCGCGGTAACGCTCGAACGCACAGAACCCGGCTACAAACATAACAAGCACTCCGCCATCCACGGTATGATCCAGGCGAATCCGCTGCTGGTGAACGACGAACTGGGGCTCAAGAGCAAGTATGGGCTCGAATATTTCTACCCCAAGGCCCCGATGGGCCTTCTGCTCAAGGACTTCACGCCCTTCATCACCTATGTCGATGTCGACCAGACCTGCCAGTACATCGCGCAGTTCTCCCGGAAGGACGCCGACGCCTATCGCGAGTTCGTCGCGTGGGGCGAACGGATGATGCCGATGCTGCTGCAGGGCATGTTCAATGTGCCGATCCCGATGGGCGCCTTCATGATGATGATGGAAAGCTCCGAGGATGGCCGTCGCCTGCTCGACCTGATGTTCCGCAGCCCCTTGCAGATCGTCGACGAGCTGTTCGAGACCGACATCCTCAAGATCCACCTGCTCAAGTGGGTGTCCGAAGGCATCCTCCAGTTCCCCGACGACATGGGCACCGGCTTCGGGATGATCATCATGATCCTGCTGGTCCACTTCTACCCCGTCGGCTTTCCGACGAAAGGAAGCGGCGACCTGACGCGGGCGCTGGTCGAATGCATCGAGGATCACGGCGGCGAGGTGCGCTGCAATGTCGAAATCGACAAGGTGCTGGTCGAGAGCGGGCGCGCGGTCGGCCTGCGCTCGACCGATGGCGAGGAATTCCGGGGCAGGGACGCCGTGGTGGCGGGCCTTCACCCCAGCCTGCTCGGCGAGTTCGTCGAAGGGCTGGACAAGGACTTGCTGGCGCGCGGCAAGCGCATGAAAACCGCGCCCTATACGCTGTTCAAGGTCGATGCCGCGCTCGATCGTTCGGCGGCGGACCTTTCATCGAAGGTGCCCGACATCCTCAAGGAATCGGCGGCCAACTGCATCAGCGCGACGACGCTGCAGGGCTTTCTCAACAGCTTCGAACCACTGCGGCGCGGCGAGCCGGGGGTCGAAAACCCCTTGCACGGCGGCGGCATTGTCGACTTCCCCGGCCTGCAACCCGAGGGCAAGTCGCAGCTCTACCTGACCAGCTACCAGCCCTATTCGCTCGACCGGCAGGGACCGGCGCGCTGGGACGAGATCAAGGATGACGTCGCGGACAAGTTGATCGGTAGCCTCGACCACTTCTTCCCCGGCCTTGCCGACTCTGTGATCGCGCGTGAGGTCGACAGCCCGCTCGACATGGAGCGCTGGTCGCCCACCACCTTCGTCGGCGGCGAAGTGCATGGCGCGGGGCTGCAAATGTTCCAGACCTCGGGCTTCCGGCCCACCCCCGAACTTGCGCAATATGCCGTGCCGGGCTGCGAAGGGCTCTATCTGTGCGGCCCGTTCATGCATCCGGGCGGCGCGATCTTCGGGGTCGGCAGACCGACCGCGATCAAGATCATGGACGATCTCGACATCGACTTCGACAAGGTGCTGGCGGGAGCGAACTGATGGCAAAGAAGAAGAAAGGCGCGATCATCAGCGACGCGCAGAACAACGAACTGATGAACGTCACCCGGGTCGAGCGCGACGGCAACGATCTTGTCATTCGCGGCAAGATCTTCGGCGCGATGCCGATGGTGGCAAAGCTCACCCCGACAGAAGCGCGCGCGGCATTGAAGTTGCTCGATTTCAGGACGGTATTGTTCCTGCTGACGCTGTTGTTTCGCAAGTAACTCTGGTCCAGATTGGCCGCTTCCGGTTGGTGATTGAACAGGGGGGAGCGAGGAAATGGACGCAGTATCGAGGCGGATGTGGCTTGGCGGGGCCGGAGCCGCTGTTGCTACGAGCATGGTTCCGGCGAACCTGTTCGCGCAGGATGCCGACGCGCGGCTGCTCGGCCATGTCGCCCCCGAATTTCGCGAGGCAGCGAAGGCGCTGATCCAGATGGACGGGCAAAGGCCGCCGTTCTCGCGCGAAACGCTTCCCGCGATTCGCAAGGGCGGCGACGCTTATGTCCAGCCGCCGCTCGATGCGCCCGCATGGCAGGAACGCGTCATTGCCGGACCGGAGGATACCCGGCTCAGGCTCTTCGTCATCAACGCATCGCCGGGCGCAAGCAAACCCGCGATCCTGCACACGCATGGCGGCGGCTACATCACGGGCAGCGCAAAGTCGGACATCCGATACCTTCAGGCTATCGCGCAGCGGCTCGATTGCGTGATCGTCACCGTCGATTACCGGCTTGCGCCCGAGACCACCTGGCGCGGTTCGGTCGAGGATAATCATGCCGGTCTCAAATGGCTTTACGACAATGCCGCGGCGATCGGCGCGGACAGGGCGCGCATCGCCGTCATGGGGGAAAGCGCGGGCGGCGGGCATGCCGCATTGCTGGCGCTGGCAGCGCGCGACCGGGGCGAGGTGCCGCTGGTCTTCCAGTGCCTCGTCTATCCGATGCTCGACGATCGCACCGGGACGCGGGTGATCCCGCCAAATCCGGTCGGTGAACTGCTCTGGACCGGTGAGGCGAACCGTTTCGGCTGGGAAGCTTTCCTCGGCATGCCGCCGGGCACCGGATCGGTTCCGCTTGCTGCCGTGCCTGCGCGCCGCATGGACCTTGCAGGGCTGCCACCGGCGTGGATCGGGGTGGGCGGCATCGACCTCTTCGTCGACGAGGATGTCGATTACGCGCAGCGCCTGCTCGCTGCAGGGGTGCCGACGCAGTTGCTGGTCATACCCGGCGCGTTCCACGGCTTCTACATCATGCTGCCGCAAGCGCCGCTATCCCGGCAGTTCTACGAAAGCATGCTGGCGGCACTGGCGAGGGCGTTCGGGATGGCAGTTTAAGAAATATCCAAGATATATCTTGACATATCTAATATAAAGTCTATCTCCTGCGCAAATGCATTGTGAAGGAGAAAAAACCACATGCACGCAATGAAGCGTAACCGCGGACGCCACGGGGCTGGCCGCAATCGATTCGAAGGACGCGGCGAGGGCCGCGAAATGCACGGCGGTCGCGGCCGGGGTGGCCCGCGCGGCGGCGGTGGTGGTGGCAGGCGCGGCAAGCGTTTTGCCGGAGAAGACCTGCGTCTGATGGTGCTGGGCCTGCTCGAAGCCGAGGAACCGCAGCACGGCTACCAGCTGATCCGCGGCTTTGCCGAGAAGAGCGCCGAAGCCTACAGCCCCAGTCCGGGCGTCCTTTATCCGCTGCTCACCATGCTCCAGGACATGGAACTGGTGGCCGAGGTCGACAGCGAAGGCTCCAAGCGCCGCAGCTACCGGCTGACCGATGCGGGCCGCGCCGAGCTTGAGCAGGGCCGCGAGCAGCTTGAAAAGCTTTTCACACGGCTGGCCGAGATGGCCGAAACCGCCGAGCGCACCGATGGCGGACCTGTCCGCCGCGCAATGATGAACCTGCGCACCGCCACGCGCGCGCGGCTCGGGCGCGAGGACGCCAGCGACGACATGGTGTTTCAGGCCGCCGCAATCCTCGATGAGGCCGCGCAGAAGATCGAGAGGCTCTGACATGACCAGCACCAGCCGGGCCGTGGTGCCCACCCGCAACGCCAGTCGCTATCTGCAACAACTCTGCAAGCACTGGAGCCACAAGTTCGACGTCACCTTCGATCCTTCGCAGGGCCGCATCGCGCTGCCTTCGGGGATCGCAACGATGGTCGCGGGTAACGAGGCGCTGACCGTCTCGCTCTCGCTCAAGCCCGGTGGCGACATGGGCCGCCTGCAACAGGTCGTCGCCAATCACCTCGACCGCTTCGCCTTTCGCGAAGGCGAGCTGGCGTTCGACTGGCAGCCTGCATAGGCTGGAAAGCATTGCCTGCCGGGGACGGATCGTTGCCGGTCAATTGCGTCGGATTGCGCTCGATCAATCATCCCCGCGGCCAACACGGCTATCGCTATGCATGATAGCAAAAGGATTCGCCATGAGCAGTGACCCGCAGATCGCCGGCGCCTTCGCCTTCGATCCCTATTCGCCCGCGAACGACGCCGACCCGTTTCCCGCCTACAAACGGCTGCGTGACGAATTTCCCGCGTTCTGGTGCGAGGAAGCGGGAATGTGGGTGCTCTCGCGCTATGACGATATCCTCAATGCCCTGCAGGACTGGCGCACATATTCGTCGTCGAAGGGCAATCTGGTCGACGAACTGCCCGGCCGCGCCGGTGCGACGCTGGGATCGACCGATCCGCCGCGCCATGACCGTCTGCGCGCGCTGATCCAGAAGGCGATGCTCAAGTCCGCGCTCGAACATACCGTGGAGCCGCTGCGGGCATCGGCGCGCGGCTATCTGGCTGACCTGCGCGGGCGCGACCGGTTCGATTATGTCGCCGACTATTCCTCGCAGCTGACGCTCGACCTGATCTTTGCACTGTTCCGCCTTCCCGAAGACGGCCGCGATGAAGTGCGGGAAAAGGCGGTGCTGATGACGCAGACCGATCCCGAATTGCGCGCCAAGAACGAAGCGCAGCTTGGCGCCTACCAGTGGATGGCCGACTATGCCGCGCGGCTGGTGGATGAGCGCAAGGCCGCACCGGGCGATGACCTCCTGTCGAATTTCATCACCGCCGAGATCGACGGCGAAAAGTTGCTCGACAAGGAAGTGCAGCTGACCGTGACGACGCTGATCATGGCGGGGATCGAATCGCTTTCGGGCTTCCTTTCGATGCTTGGCTACAACCTTGCTTCGTTCCCCGATGCGCGCCGCGCGCTCTCCGCCGATCCCGCTGCGATCCCCGACGCGATCGAGGAATCGCTGCGCTTCAACACCTCGGCGCAGCGGTTCCGTCGCTGCCTGATGACCGATGTGGAGCTGCACGGCCAGACGATGAAGGCGGGCGATTTCGTGATGCTGTGCTATGGCTCGGCCAACCGCGACGAGCGCAAGTTCGACGATCCCGACCGTTACGACATCGCACGCAGGCCCAAGGGCCATCTCGGCTTTGGCGGCGGTGTCCATGCCTGCCTTGGCTCGGCACTGGCGCGGCTGGCCTGCAAGGTCGCGGTCGAGGAACTGCTGCTTGCCATTCCCGATTTCACGATCGTGGAGGAGTCGTTCCCGTGGATCCCCTCGTCGAACTTCCGCAGCCCGCAGCGGCTCATGCTGGGCGCGGCATGATCGTTCGCGCAAATCACTGCGCTCGATAGCTACCAAGCGATAGCATCGGTTTTTGCCGCCAACGGTCTTGCGCCATAAGCAGGGCAATCAGATGGAGGATTTCCATGAGTATTCTTGGCGTTGAATCGGTTGTTTTCGGTGTTGCCGACCTTGAGGAACACACCCGCTTCTGGACAGACTTCGGCCTGCCGCTCGAACATGCCGACGCGCGCGAAGCCGTGTTCCGGCTTGCCTCGGGCAGCCGCCTGATCTGCTACCGCCATGGTGACGGGCGGTTGCCTTCGCCCGATCCGTTCGCGGGCGACGGCATCAAGGAAACCGTCTGGGGCGTCGACACGCAGGCTAACCTCGACAAGATCGCGCAAAGCCTGGCGCATGAAGTCGATGTGACGCGCGATGAAGACGGCACTGTCCATTGCGTCTGCCCCGACGGCCAGCCGATCGCCCTGCGCGTCTGGGACAAGCAACCGGTGGTGAGCGAGGCCAGCCCGGTCAACACGCCCGGCGCGTTTCCGCGTTTCAACCAGCACCGCATCTGGCGCGACCGGGCGATCCCGAAAACGATTAACCACGTCGTGTTCTTTTCGACCGACTACGTTGCCAGTTTCGAGTTCTACGAACGCCACCTCGGCTTTCGCTACGCCGACCATTCAAAGGGCACCGGCATCTTCGCGCGCGCCGATGGCACGTTCGAGCATCACTCGATCTTCTGGGTCAATTGCGACCTGCCGATCGCGCCCGACCACTTCAAGTTCATGCACATCGCCTTTGGCTGCGACGACATCGACGAAGTCATGCTCGGCGCGAACCTGATGGAGAAGAAGGGCTGGGTGAACGAGAGCATGAACAGCTCGGGCGGCATTTCGCGCCACCGCATTTCCTCGGCGATCTATTATTACTGCGATATTCCCGGCAAGTCGGGCGAAGCGGAATATCATGCCGATACCGACTATATCGACGACAACTGGATCCCGCGCGCGTGGGATTTCCGCTTCGGCTCGCTGCTCTGGTCGAACAATGCGCCGCCGATCTTTCGCGGCGACAACATCCCCTGGGACATGACCTTCGATCAGGACCGCGCCAGCTTCGAACCGTTCCGCAAGTCCGCACCGGGCAAGCTCCCGGTCGAAGGCAAGCTGTCCGAACTCACCGACGACGATGAGCACGCGATCTGATTGGCTGCGCATAAAGCTTGCATTATCGCAAATGGTTCGCAATAGCGTCTCATTGCAAATTGCCTGAGGTTTCAGATGTTCCGACAACTTCACCGCTGGACCAGCCTGCCGCTGATCCTGTTCCTCCTTCTCGTCACCGCGACGGGCGTCCTGCTCCAGTTCGAGGAGCTTGAGCATCTCGGCGGAGAGGAACGGGGCGCGCCGCCAGAGACCACGGCCATGCCCGCCGATGCGGCGATTGCAGCGCAGCTTTCCAACGCCTTGGCAAAGGCGCGGGAAGCAGAGCCGGAGTTCCGCCCGACGCGGATCGAACTCGGGATTGTCGAAGGTCGCCAGACGACCCGTCTCGCCGCACAGCCCCGCGGTGGCCCGTTCGTCGAGGTCGATCATGCCTCGGGCAAGGTGCGCGCTGAGATGAACCCGGAAATGCCGCTCCACGTCATCCTGATCCGCCTGCATACCGGCTCGCTGTTCGGCGGATTCGGTATCGTCGTTATCCTGCTCAGCAGCCTCGTCCTCCTGTTCCTCGCAGTCTCGGGCGCGGTGCTTTACTGGCAGATGTGGACCAACCGCAAATCGCGCGGCATGCCGAAGCTGTTCTGGAAATAGCGCGCGCGCCTTACAGCTTCGCGTTGTCCGCCGACCATTTGACCGTCAGTTCGATGCCGCTGCCGACCGGCAGCAGCGCGGTTTGCAGGTCTGCCTTGGCGCGCACTGCTTCGCGGTAGATGCGCACCGAGGGGCGGGCCATTTCCGGCTCGATCATGTTGTCGGAGCAGATCACCGCCTCCTCCGCCAACTTCGGGTAGAACGCCTCGAAGCAGGGCAGGTAGAGTTCCTTCCAGATGTCGAGCAGGACGAAATCGAACGGGCCGTCGTCCGCGCCGATCATCGCCACCGCATCGCCGCAGCGCAGGTCGACGTAGTCCGCCAGCCCCGCCTTGGCGAGCATTTCGCGCGCATAGGCCTGCTTGTAATCGGCCAGTTCCATCGTGATGAGCTGGCCGCCTACCGCACGAGCGGCATCGGCGAGTACCAGCGTCGAATAGCCGTAACTGGTGCCCAGTTCGAGGATGCGCTGCGGTTTGCGCGCAAGGATCAGCGCATGAAGGAAACGCGCCGCATCGGTGCCGACCGGCAGCAGGAATTCGTCGCGGATCTTGAAGCCTTTGCGGCCAAGCTCGGCCATGCGCTGGCGGTCGGCTTCGGCGCGCTCTTCGTATTCGGCGAAGACGGCGGCGACTTTCGGATCGTCGAAGATCATGCGGGTTCGGTCCTTTCGGCCTTTGCCTGCGCCTCGCGTTCGAGCGCGCGCCGGAATGCGGGCAGCGCCTCGATCGCGGAGCGGTGGCGGGCGATGCGCGGGAAGGGGGCAAGGTCGAACTCGCCTTCCTCCGCCGTGGTGTAGGCCCAGTAGAAATAGACATCGAGGATCGACCAGTCGCCATACCACCAGTCGCGGTCGGCCAGGCGCTCTTCAAGCTGTTCAACACAGGGCGCGAGCAATTCCTTGCCGCGCTCGCGCACCGGGGCGATGTCACCCGTGGTCCAGCGCATCGGCATCTTGTTGGCGCGCACATAAGGGTGCCAGACCGAGGACAGCCAGAACAGGTCCGAATGCTGCTGCGCGCGCTCCCATGCATTGGCGGCGGCAGGCAGCAGCCCGGCCTGCGGGTAAGTCTCGTGCAGCCAGAGCTGGATCGCGCCGTTCTCGCTCAGCAGCTCGCCGTCGACGAGCAATGCCGGAACCTTCCCGCGCGGGTTCACCGCGCGATAGGCGGGCGCCATGTGCTCGCCCTTGAACAGGTCGATCATTACCGCGTCGTAATCCGCGCCGACATGTTCGAGCGCGGTCAGCGCCACGCGCGAACAGGCGCCGGGGAACAGGAACAGCGTCATCTCAGCCATTGGCGTCCTCCACGAATTCGATCAGATTGCCCGCACAGTCGCGGATGAAGCAGCCCTTGCCGAAGTCCTCGTTGACGACGAAGGGCACCTCGACGCCCTTGTCGCCCATTTCGGCAATGAACGCATCGACCGAAGCGACGCGAAAGGCGACGTGCTTGTTGCCGTGGGTGCGGATGTCGCTGGGCGGATGGCTGCGCCCTTCGGGCAGCGGCGCGCCGTCTTCTGGCTCGAACAGCTCGAAGCGCAGCGGCCCTTTGCGGATCATCGCCGCCTTGCAGCGCGCGGGCGGGATGTAGAACTCGCGCTCCATCTCGAAACCGAGGATGCGGCCGTACCAGTCGATCGCTGCGGCAAGGTCGGGCACCGAAACGCCGCCGTGGTGGAAAGTGAAGTCAGCCATGTTCCCCCGCGATAAGCTTTTCGAGAATGCGCCGCGCGCGCGTGCCGCCCTGATCGATGCCAAGGAACAGCGGTTGCATCTGCCAGAAATCGCCGCCGTCCATGTTGGCGTGGGTTGCCTCGATCAGCGGCTTGTCCTCTTCCGCAAAAGCCTGTTCCATCAGGCCGCGCAGCATCGCGTCGCCTTCGTCCGAAGGGGGATGGCCGCGAGTGGTCGCCCAGAAGTAATGCGTCGAATCTTCGGTCTCGGGAGTCAGGATATGCGCCTGATGCGCGATCACCGGATTATCGCTGCGCTCTGCGCCGTGCGGGCAGGCACCGACCTGCAAATACATCGCGGCGGGCGCGTCCCAGCGCATGTCGAGCCAGTGGTCGCAGCGCATGGTCGGATCGTAAATGCCGAATGTGTGCGGCGGCGCGGCGACGTCGGGCATCCACCAGTTGGAATGCAGGCGTGTGCCGTCCTCGATCACCTTGTGCTCGCCTGCAAAGATCACGCCGTTGCCCGCAAAGCTGCCCTTGTGAACGAACTCGATATGGCTGAGGTCGAGCAAGTTGTCGGTGCCAAGCTGGTAATTCGCCGCCATCGGCATCAGCCCCATGATCGGCGCGCCGTGGCCTTCGACGAACAGCATCGCAAAATCGGGCACCGCTGCCGCATCGGCAAGCGCGGGATCGCCCGGCCAGAACCAGACGATCCCGTCGCGTTCGCAGGTCGGGAATGCGCGTACCGCCGCGCCCTTCGGAATGCTCTCGGCGAAGGGATTGCGCACGCAGCTGCCCGAGGCATCGAAGGTCAGCCCGTGATAGGGGCAGGTCACGCAGTCGCCATCGCGCGTGCCCATCGACAGCGGCGCGAAGCGGTGCGGACAGCGATCGGTCAGCGCAGCGACCGATCCGTCTTGCTTGCGATAGAGCAGCACCGGATCGCCAAGCAGCCGCCGCCGGAACAACGCATCGCCAACCTCGTGGCTCCATGCCGCCATGTACCAGCAATTGCGCAGGAACGCTGCCATGCTCAGTCCTCGAAGATCGCCACTGCGCGGGTCCAGCCGGCCGAAGCGCCCTTGATCTTGTGCGGGAAGCACGAGATCATGAACCCGGTCGACGGGATCGCCTCAAGGTTGTGCATCTTCTCGATGTGGCAATAGCCGATGTCGACCCCGGCGCGGTGGCCTTCCCAGATCAGCTTGGGATCGCCGGTTTCCTTGACCTTTTCCGCCGTGCGGCTGAACGGCGCGTCCCAGCTCCAGGCATCGGTGCCGGTCACGCGCACGCCGCGTTCGAGCAGGTACATCGTCGCCTCGTAGCCCATGCCCGCGCCCTTGCCGACATAGCCGGGATCGCGATTGGCGAGTGCCATGCCCGCCGTGGTATTGACCACCACGATGTCGAGCGGCTGGAGGTCATGCCCGACGCGCGCAAGCTCCGCTTCGACATCGGCGGCGGTGGCGACATAGCCGTCTTCCATATGCCGGAAATCGAGCTTCACACCCGGATTGAGGAACCATTCGAGCGGCATCTCGTCGATCGTCTGCGACGGGCGAGAGCCGCCTTCGAGCATGGCGTCCTGCGTGGGATGGTAATGCCAGGGCGCATCGACGTGGGTGCCCGAATGCGTGGTCAGCTTGACCCATTCGGCGGCGCAGAACGGCTCTCCGCCGCGCATGCCGTCGATGTCGGCATCGGGAAAGAAGCCTTCCAGTTCGTGCCGTGTATCGGCGTGGGTTTCATAGTCGATATGCGGCTTGAGGAACGGTGGATCGCTGACGATATCGTTCTCGAGCGTCATCGACAGGTCAACATAGCGGCGGGTCATCGGGTATTCTCCTTAAGCGGCGATCAGGTCCACCGGGACCGATGCCAGGGCGTGCAGGGTGTTGTTTAGCCGGACTTTTGCCGGTCCGGCAGGGCGAATTTCGGCGATGCGCGCGATCATCGCGTCGAGCACGGCTTCGGCTTCCATGCGCGCGACCATCTGGCCAAGGCACTGGTGGATGCCGAAGCCGAAGCCGACATGTCCGCTGGTGTTGCGCGCGATGTCGAAGCGGTCGGGATCGTCCCAGTGGCGCGGGTCGCGGTTGGCGGCGGCGAGGAACAGAAGCACTTTCGATCCTGCGGGGATCGTGCCGCCGGGCACCGCGACCTCGCGGCTGGTGGTGCGAAAGAAGGTCTGCACCACGCCGCCCCAGCGCAGCGATTCCTCGATCGCCTTTTTCGCCAGCTTCGGCTGCGCGCGCAGTGCCTGCCACTGATCGGGAAACTGCGCGAAGGCATGGACCAGCGTGGCGATGCCGTTGACCGTGGTGTCGACGCCTGCGGTCAGGAACGAGCGCACCAGCCGTTCGGCCTCGGCGGGCGAGCATTCGCCGCGATCCGCTGCCTCATAGACCTGCATCCCCCAGCCGCCGGGCCTCAGGTTTTCGCGCTTGCACGATTCGAGGATCCATTCGGTCGGCAACCGCCCGGCCTTCTCGGCCTCGGCAAGAATGCGGTTGCGCGGACCGAAGGCGTTGAACACGGTCGTGCCATAGGGGATCAGGTTGTCCAGCCCGTCGTCGCGCAGGCCGATCAGGTCGGGGAACACGCGCAAGGGGAAGGCTTCTGCCAGGTCGGGCACCGCATCGATACGGCCTTTTTGTGCGACCTCGTCCACCAGCGCTTCGGCCTTCGCGCGCCAGACGGGCATCGCTTCCCTCAGTGAGGCAAGCGAGGCCACCCGGTTCATCAGCCCGCGCGTGCGGTCGTGCAGCGGCGGATCGGTTTCGAGCAGCAAGGAGGGCGGTCGCCAGGGTTCTTCCTGCGCGAAATCGGCCAGCCCGACGCCGCGACCGGAGATATAGGTTTCCCAGTCCTTGAGCGCGGCCTGTACCTCGCCGAAACGCGCCATTGCAAAGCAATCGTATTTTTCCAGCCAGACCACCGGCGCGGGATCGCGCAGAGCATCGTGCTGCGCAAAGGGATCGGAAAGGAATGCTTCGTCGAACGGGTCGATGGCAAGCGCTGGCAAGCTCATTCCGCGGTCCAGCCGCCATCCACCAGAAGGCTGGTGCCCGTCACCAGCGAGGAGGCATCCGATGCAAGATAAAGCACCGCGCCCATGATGTCCTGAACTTCGCCCAGCCGCCCGAGCTTGATCTTCGACAGGATGTTCGCGCGCGCCGCAGGGTCTTCCATGAACGGCTTCGTCATCGGCGTTTCGATGAAGGTCGGGGCGATGGTGTTGGAGCGGATGCCGTGCGGCGCAAGGTCGAGCGCCATCGCCTTGTTCATGCCCTCCACGCCCCACTTGCTGGCGCAATAGAGCGTGCGCGTCGGCCCGCCGATGTGGCCCATCTGGCTCGACATGTGGATCAGGCTGCCTTTTGCTTTTTCCGCAAGCATTTTCCTGACGCAAGCCTGCGCGACGAAATAGGCGGCCTTGACGTTGAGGCCGAGGACCGCGTCGAAGTCCTCCTCTTCGCTTTCCCAGAAGGGCGCGGGGCGGTTGGTCCCGGCGTTGTTGACGAGGACTTGGAACGCCGGGCGCTCGTCGAAGAACGCGCGCACGGCGGCAATGTCGGTGACGTCTAGCGGGGCTGCCTGTGCGCCGTTGCCGATCGCGGCGGCGGCTTCCTCGATCTCGCCTGCCGAGCGCGCCACCAGCGTAACCTCCGCCCCCGCATCGGCCAGCGCCTTGGCTGCGGCCAGCCCGATCCCGCGCCCAGCCCCGGTGACAATCGCGCGGCGGCCATCGAGGCGGAAGGAGGGGGTGGCGGGAAGGTCGGTCATATTTGTCTCACGCAAAGGCGCAAAAGCGCTAAGGGGAAAATGGTTTCACGCGGAGACGCGGAGACGCGGAGAAAGCCTTCTTCGCCGAAGGCGTATCGAATCTACCGACGTTTGCGCTTATGGCAACGCGAATGGATGAAAGCGGCTTCGCCGCAAACGCCAACCTCTCCGAGCCTCCGCGTCTCCGCGTGAGATAATTCTTCGCGCCTTTGCGCTTTTGCGTGAAAAAATCCACGCTCAAGCCCGCGTCAGTTCGCTCGGTTCGGCCTGCCCGGCATAAGGGACATTGCGCCCGCCAAAGCGCCGCACGCGCACGTTGGCCTGTTCGCCGTGCCCGGCAAAGCCTTCCAACGCGCAGAGCCGCGAGCAGTATTCACCGATCAGCGCCGAGGCCTCGTCGGTCTGCACCTTCTGGTATGTGCAGGTCTTGATGAACTTGCCGACCCACAGGCCGCCGGTATAGCGCGCCGCCTTTTTCGTGGGCAGTGTGTGGTTGGTGCCGATCACCTTGTCGCCGTAGGAGACATTGGTGCGGTTGCCGAGGAACAGCGCGCCGTAATTCGTCATGTTGTTCAGGAAATAGTCGGGATCGGCGGTCATCACCTGCACATGCTCGCTGGCGATCTCGTCGGCGATCTGCACCATTTCCTCGTAGCTGTCGGCCACGATCACCTCGCCGAAGGTCTCCCACGCCTTGCGCGCGTGATCGGCGGTGGGCAGGATTTCGAGCAGGCGTTCGATCTCGGCCATCGTCTCGCGCGCCAGTTTCTCGCTATTGGTGAGCAGTACGCCGGGGCTGTCCGGCCCGTGTTCGACCTGCCCAAGGATGTCGGTCGCGGCAAGTTCGGCGTCGCAGCCGATCTCGTCGGCGATGATCAGCGTTTCGGTCGGCCCGGCAAACAGGTCGATCCCGACACGCCCGTAAAGCTGGCGCTTGGCTTCGGCGACAAAGGCGTTGCCCGGCCCGACCAGAATATCGACCGGGTCGATTGACTGCGTGCCCAGCGCCATCGCGCCCACGGCCTGAATGCCGCCCAGCGCATAGATCGCGTCGGCCCCGGCCATCGCCTGCGCCGCAACGATGGCGCGCGCGGGCTGGCCCTGAAACGGCGGCGCGCAGGTGATGACGCGCCCCACGCCTGCGACCTTGGCGGTGATCACCGACATATGCGCCGAGGCGAGCAGCGGGTACTTGCCGCCCGGCACATAGCACCCGGCGGAGTTGAGCGGGATATGCTTGTGCCCCAGCACGACGCCGGGCAGCGTCTCGACCTCGACGTCGAGCATCGAATCGCGCTGGATCTGCGCAAAGTTCTTCACCTGCGCCTGCGCGAACTCGATGTCCTTGCGCTCCTGCGGCGTCAGGCTTTCGACGCAGGCGTCGATCTCGGCCTGCGACAGGCGGTAATCCTCGCGGTCCCAGCCATCGAACTTGTTCGACATCTCGCGTACGGCTTCATCGCCGCGCGCCTCGATATCGGCAAGCGACGCCTCGACAATGTCGCGCACCTTGCGATCCGCATCCGCCTTTGCCTCGGCACTCGCGCCGCGCTTGAGCCACTGGGCCATGTCAATTCCTGCTGATTGCTGTTGGTAACAGCCTGCCAGATGCACGGACTGCGCGGGCAAGACCATCGCATTCTATCGATGCAAGGCTATCGATCCAATGCCGTTGCCGCCGCCCCTTTGCGCGGCTAGCGCGGTATGGCGACAGGAATGGGAGATTTTGGAATGCGCCTTGCAACGCTCGACAATGGAACGCCCGACGGGCAGCTGGTGGTGGTTTCGCCCGACGGGACGGCCTGCGCGCCCGCGCCGATGCAGACGCTGCAACAGGCGCTGGAAGACTGGGACAACGCCGAGCCTGCCCTGCGCGCGATCGATGCGTTCCCCGATTCGCTCGACATGGCCAAAGTGATCGCCCCGCTGCCGCGCGCCTGGCAGTGGCTCGACGGATCGGTCTATGCCAGCCACGGCGCGCTGATGGACAAGGTGATCGGCGTCGACAAACCTCCGGTTTCCTGGCCGCTGATGTATCAGGGCGTCTCGAACAAGTTCTACGGCCCGACCGAAGACGTGCGCATGGTCGACGAGGCGCTGCAGATCGATTTCGAGGGCGAATTCGGCATCATCACCGACGCAGTGCCGATGGGCACTCCGGTCGCAGAGGCGGGCCGGCATATCCGTCTGGTCGTGCAAATCAACGACTGGTCGTTACGCGCACTGGCGGGTCCGGAAATGAAATCGGGCTTCGGTTGGGTGCAGGCCAAGCCGCCGTGCTCGATGGCGCCCTTCGCGGTGACGCCCGACGAGCTGGGCGATGCCTGGCAGGATTATCAGCCCAACATGAACCTCACCGTCCACTGGAACGGCGCGCAGTTCGGCAACGCCCATGGCAAGGCGATGGGTTACGGCTTCGACGCGCTGGTCGCGCACGGCGCGCGCACCCGCGATCTTGTCGCGGGCACGGTGATCGGATCGGGCACCGTCTCGAACGAGAACTTCCGCGAGGTCGGCTCCTCATGCATCGCCGAGCGGCGCGGGATCGAGATCGTCGACGAAGGCGCGCCCAAGACCGAGTTCATGAAATACGGCGATACCGTGCGCATGGAAGCGAAGACCGCCGACGGACGCACGCCGTTCGGCGCGATCGACCAGAAGGTCGTCCCGGCATGAGCGAGGCGCTTCCTGCAATCCAGCGCGTCGTCACCGGGCACGACGAGAACGGCCGCGCGGTGTTCAAGTCGGAGGACGTGCGCGAGCCGCAGCCGATTCCGACCGGCGATGCCAACTTCCTGCTGCTCTGGACCACGCCCACCGTTCCCGCCGACAACAACGACGAGACCGACGGGCGCGAGCGCGATGTTGGCACGACATTGATGGGCGGTTCGGCGTTCCGCATTGTTGACATGTTGCCCGGCGGCGAAAGCCCGATGCACCGGACCAACTCGATCGACTACGGCATCGTCCTCGAAGGCGAGATCGAGCTGGAGCTGGAGGACGGGCGCAAGAAGACGGTCGGCAAGCATGGCGTCATCGTCCAGCGCGGCACCAACCATCTCTGGCGCAACACGACCGACAAGATCACGCGCATCGCCTTCATCCTGATCGAGGCACCCGCCTATTTGCACAACGGCCAGCCGCTCGACGAGGCCAAGCCCGAACAGGTCGATGATCGATACGGGGACGAGCGGATCAATTGAGGGGTCGCAACACATCTCTCTCCCCTTCAGGGGAGAGATACGCAGGCTTGGCGCATATGCGCCTTGCCGAAGTTGAGAGGGGAATGGGCGGGGAGACTCCCCCTCTGCCAACCCTCTCCCCTGAAGGGGAGAGGGCTTAAATGTTCGACCTTACCGGCAAGACAGCCATCGTCACCGGATCGACGCGCGGGATCGGGCGGGCGATTGCCGAAGCGCTTATCGAGGCAGGCGCGCGGGTGACGATTTCGAGCGAGGACGCCGCCGATACGGAACGCGCGGCGCGCGAACTGGGGCAACCGGGCATTGCCGCCGACGTGACCGACGAGGCCGCTCTGGCGCGTCTGGTCGAAGGCACGCTGGCCGAATGCGGCGGGCTCGACATCCTTGTCTGCAATGCCGGGATTACCGGAAAGGCCGGGCCGTTCGCCGGGATCGACATGGCCGACTACGACCGCGTTCTTGCCACCAACCTCACCAGCCAGGTGACGCTCTGCAACCTCGCGCTGCCGCATATCGCCGCGCGCGGGGGCGGGGCGGCGGTGCTGGTGTCGAGTATTTCAGGCCTGCGCGGCAACGGACGGATCAACGCCTATGCGCTGGCCAAGGCCGGTGTGGCGCAGCTGGCGCGCAACCTCGCGGTCGAATGGGGACCGCGCGGCGTGCGCGTCAACGCGATCTCGCCCGGCTTCATCGCCACCGAACTGTCCGGCCCGCTGCTCGCCGACGAAGAGTTCATGGCGCGGCGCATGGCAATGACCCCGCTGCGCCGCCCCGGCAAGCCGGAGGAGGTCGCCGGAGCGGCACTGTTCCTCGCCTCCCCCGCCGGGGCCTTCGTGACCGGGCACAACCTTGTCGTCGATGGCGGCACCGTGATTACCGACGGCAGCTGAGGCCGGGTGGAAAGGCAGAGGGTAGGGGTGCGGTGCGGTCAGGCGGCGCGTTTGGCAATGCGTGCCAGTTCATCGCCGTGCGCGCGGCGTTCTTCCTCAAGATCGTAGCAGTTCTGCAAGCGCAGGAAGAAACCTTCCGACATTCCGAAATACCGCCCGAGACGCAAATCGATGTTGGCGTCGACTGCGACCTTGCCCTTGAGAAGCTGCTTCAAAAGGCTTTTTTCAATGCCTGCTCCTGATGCGACTTCGGTAAGCGGAATTTCGCTGCCGATCAGGAAATCTTCGCGCAGGATTTCGCCCGGATGGACGTTGTCCAACAGGTCATCATCCCTTGTGGTAGTCCTCGATCCGGACATTTTCCGCGCCTCCGCCTGACCAGTTGAAGGTGATACGCCACTGGTCGTTTACACGGATACTATATCGCAAAGGCTTAAAACCTTTCAACTGCTCAAGTCGGTTGCCGCGCGGCTCGTGCAAATCCTGAAGCTCTTCCGCTGCATCAAGCTGGATCAGCTTGCGCAGGGCCGTGCGCTGAATGTCCTGCGGCAGCTTGCGGCTGCGGCGAAATGTCCAGATGCGTTCGGTCTCGGGATCGGCGATGGAGCGGATCATGAGATTACTCGGTCTAACGCGCTTATGGTATTGCTAGGCAACCGATACGCGTACTCGCCCTCATCGTCGTCCCACTTCCATTCCCACAGATCGAAGCCAGTCTCGTAGCCCTTAGTAGCTGTGACACGCCTCCCAAGACCGCCGAAGACACCACCAAGTTGAGTTGGAGAGCAGTCTAAAGCCGTTTGCAGGTTGGAAGACAGCACCCAGCCTGGGTGCGCGTCTCTTAGCGTCTTTAGAAGTTCCTTTTGAAATGCCGACAGCGGGAGGCGGCGAAGTGTTCGGTACGCAAATTTCTCGGTGATGCCTCCATCGGTTGCTTCCAATGAACTGGTATTGTTAGATATTTCTGAATTTCGGTCTTCCACAGACACTGGAGGTGTGCGCTGCGACCTGATGGTCGCCACGAATTCCGCAATTTCCTCGGGAGTTCCTTCGATCTCAATGCCGTCGACCGTTGCTCGCATGCTTCATACTCCTAGCATGACCGGCTTCATACTAGGCTTAGGGCATAGCGTCAATGTTTTCCGGGATCGGAGGCTACCGCCCCCACTTCCGCTGCGTCTTGCCGTAGCGCAGCTTCCGCGTGCCGGGCTTGCCCTCGTTGCTGCGGCCCACTTTCGGCGCGCGTGAGTCTTCGCCGGGCAACCCTAACTCGTCCGCCTCGAGCCGCCTGATTTCGTCGCGCAATCTGCCCGCTTCCTCGAACTCTAGGTCCGCTGCTGCGGCGCGCATCTTGCCCTCGAGTTCCTCGATATAGGCCCTCAAGTTATGCCCGACGAGGTTGTTCGCGCCTTCGGCGTCGATCTCCACCGTCACGCCGTCCTTGCTCGCCGTGTCCGCGACGATATCGGCAATGCGGCGCTTGATCGTTTGCGGGGTGATGCCGTTGGCCTTGTTGAATTCCTCCTGCTTTTCGCGGCGGCGGTCGGTTTCGGCCATTGCGCGTTCCATCGAGCCGGTGACGCGGTCGGCGTAGAGGATCACGCGGCCATCGACGTTGCGTGCCGCCCTGCCAATCGTCTGGATCAGCGAGGTCTCACTGCGCAGGAAGCCTTCCTTGTCCGCGTCGAGGATGCAGACCAGCCCGCATTCGGGAATGTCGAGCCCCTCGCGCAAAAGGTTGATGCCGACCAGCACGTCATAGACGCCCATGCGCAGGTCGCGGATCAGCTCGATGCGTTCCAGCGTCTCGACGTCGGAGTGCATGTAGCGCACCTTCACGCCCGCCTCGTGCATGAACTCGGTGAGGTCTTCGGCCATGCGCTTGGTCAGCGTGGTGACGAGGGTGCGATAGCCCTTTTTCGCGGTTTCGAGGCATTCGTTGATGCAGTCCTGCACCTGGTCCTCGACCGGGCGGATTTCGACCGGCGGGTCGATCAGGCCGGTGGGGCGGATCACCTGTTCGGCAAAGACGCCGCCGGTCTGCTCCATCTCCCAGTTGCCCGGCGTGGCCGAGACGCAGAAGGTCTGCGGGCGCATCGCGTCCCACTCGTTGAAGCGCAAGGGGCGATTGTCGATGCACGAGGGCAGGCGGAAGCCGTATTCGGCGAGCGTCAGTTTGCGCCGGTGGTCGCCGCGCGCCATCGCGCCGATCTGCGGAACGGTCTGGTGCGATTCGTCGACGAAGAGCAGCGCGTTGTCGGGCAGATATTCGAACAGCGTCGGCGGCGGCTCGCCGGGCAGCCTGCCGGTGAGGAAGCGCGAATAGTTCTCGATCCCCGCGCACGAGCCGGTCGCGGCGATCATTTCGAGGTCGAAATTGGTGCGCTGTTCGAGGCGCTGGGCTTCGAGCAGACGGCCCTCGGCTTCGAGTTCCTTCAACCGTTCGGACAGCTCGAACTTTATGGCCTCGGCGGCCTGCTTCATCGTCGGGCCCGGCGTGACGTAGTGCGAGTTCGCATAGACGCGCACCTTTTCGAGCGCCGCGCCCTTGGTGCCGGTCAGCGGGTCGAACTCGGCTATCTCCTCGATCTCGTCGCCGAAGAACGAGATGCGCCAGGCCATGTCCTCATAGTGGCTGGGGAATATCTCCAGATTGTCGCCGCGCACCCGGAAATTGCCGCGCGCAAAGGCGTGATCGTTGCGCTTGTATTGCAGCGCCACAAGCTTGCGGATCAGTTCGCGCTGGTCGACCGTATCGCCCGCCTTGATGTCGAAGATCATCGCCGAATAGGTCTCGACCGAGCCGATGCCGTAAAGGCACGAGACCGAGGCGACGATGATGACGTCGTCGCGTTCGAGCAGGGATCGCGTCGCCGAGTGGCGCATGCGGTCGATCGCCTCGTTAACCGAGCTCTCCTTCTCGATATAGGTGTCCGAGCGCGGAACGTAGGCTTCCGGCTGGTAATAATCGTAGTAGGAGACGAAATACTCGACCGCGTTGTTCGGGAAGAAGTCCTTGAATTCGCCATAAAGCTGCGCGGCGAGGATCTTGTTGGGCGCAAGGATCAGCGCGGGGCGCTGCAATTCCTCGATCACCTTGGCCATGGTGAAGGTCTTGCCCGAGCCGGTGACGCCAAGCAGGACCTGCGTCTTTTCGTCGTCGCGCGCGGCGGCGACAAGCTCGGCAATCGCGGTCGGCTGATCGCCCGCCGGTTCGTAGTCCGAGACGATTTCGAACGGAATGCCGCCCAGCGATTTCTCCGGACGCGCGGGCTTGTGGGGGACGAATTCCCCCGAAGTGTCGGGCTCGTCGAGCCCTCTGCGGATAACGAGTTCGGCCATGGGGGAGGATATGGCGGTTTATGGTTTGTTCTGCAATGGCTCGCGGGTTGTGCGCGGGCAGGGCGAGGGGTTATTGATTGGCGACTGTCACCGCCACGGGGGAACCGAACCAATGAAAGCTGTCCTGCCCATCGCTGCTGCCCTTGCACTTTCCGCCTGCTCGGGCGGAGAAGAGGCCGCGCCCGCCGGAGAAACAGCGAGCACCGAACCCGCTGCCGCCGCCGACGGACCGACGATCACCCCCGAATACCTCGCGGGCGAGTGGTGCTACCTGCGCTTCGAAGCCGGGGGCGAGGCGAGCGAGGAGAACATCAATTACCTCTTCGCTGCGGACGGCTCGCTCAAGTACCAGACCAATTCCTCCACCCCGGTCGATATGGACGGCAGCTGGGAATTCGCCGACGGCATCCTGACGATCAAGCCCGCGCTGCAGTTCTTCAAGTTCGTCCCGACGACCATCACCGACGATGCAATGATGCTCGAAGCGATGGGCGGGCAGGCTTACTGGAAGAAGGGCGCCTGCGGGGGATAATTACGGCGATCGCGCCGCCCGGTCAGCCGGGTCCGTTCACCGGCATGTCGATCGGGCCTGTTCCTTGCGGCGAACCCTGCACAGTTGGCAATTCGCCGATAGGCGGCGGTGTCGGAGCTCGCTGGCTTCCGGGTCCGGTGCCTGCACTGTTTTGCTCACGATGCATCCGGTTGCGCATGACGTTGGCATCCCAGGTGCTCGGCATGGCCTTGGCGGGTGGAAACGTCGGCGCGAGCGGGTCGGTCAGGCCGTGCCTGCGCATCGGGTCGACGGCCCCGGGTGGCGGTCCACTCGGATTGCGCCTGTCGGGCTGGACGTTGAGAGAATTGGCCGAGGCAGAGTTCTTCGGTTCCATCGGCCACTTTCGGATCAGCGCTTTTTCGTAGTCCTTGATGAAACGGCTGAACTCGCCGAAGAACTCAGGTCCGGGATCGCGGGAGCCGACACCGTATCGGACGATATCGTCACGGTATCTGCGCATTCTCGCGAGCATTCGTTCCGCTGCCCCTTGATCGCTGCCGTTGATAGCTTTTGTGGCCTCGTTCATCAGCATGCGAGGTTCGATCTGGGCCATGTGGCTATCTTCAAGATGCTGACGCCATGCTTCGCTGGCCGACATCGTATAACGCTCGCCCGGCGGCGTCACGACGTCGAGCGTGGCGCCGATCTTGCGATAACGCTCCGTGTAGACCTCGCGCTCACGGGCAGTATTTGCCCGGTTTGCGAGCCGAATGAGGCCTAACCGCTCCTCGTGAAGCTCTTTGTGGAGCGTGTCGTAGCGTTTGATCAGATGGGCATCCTGCTTGGTCACTTGCCGTTCCGTCAGCTGCTTGTCGAGAATGCGAAGTTCAAGTAGCTGCGCTTCTATCGGATCGGCTTTGGAGTTCGGCTCTTCAGCGTGTTTATCCGGATTGCTGCTGCCAGATTCTTGCCCGGACTGGGCAAGCCCCGACTGCGGGGCCAGTAACAGAGACAATGCAATTGCGGCAATGCAAGCTCGCATGATCGATCCTTCCGCAGCTCGGCCAGATACTGGCGGTCTTTGGGGCGGTTTGTGGCGACCTCAGGTGCAGTCTCGCATGGGCGCATTACGAATGCAAACCAGAGCAAATCAATGCCTCAGCATTGCGTCATCAAACCCCCGCATTCCCCAACCCCGCCGCATGCTTTGCCGCCACGAACCCGAAGGTAAAGCTCGGCCCGATCGAGCATCCCGCGCCGGGGTAGGTGCGGCCCATCACTGCCGCGCTGGTCGTGCCGGTGGCATAGAGGCCCTCGATCGCCGAGCCGTCCTCGCGCAGGACGCGGGCCGATGAATCCGTCACCGCGCCGCCGAATGTCCCCACGTCGCCCGGCACGATCTGGACCGCGTAGAACGGGCCGACCTCGACCGTGCCCAATGAGGCGTTGGGCTGGTGCGTGTCGTCGCCGAGCCATGCGTCGTAGCGGTTGCGGCCGCGGCCGAAATCCTCGTCCCTGCCCGCGCGGGCAAAGCCGTTGAAGCGTTCAGTGCTGGCTTTGAGCGTTGCCGGGTCGCAGCCGATCTCCCCCGCCAGTTCCTCGATGGTTGCGCCCTTTTTCAGAAAGCCCGTGGTGAACCATTCGGCAGGCCGGGTCGATCCCGGCATCGATGTCGCCAGCATGTGGTCGCGCATGAACTGGCTGTCCATCACCATCCAGCTTGGCACGGCGGGCACGGTCTTGTGGCGTTCGAGCATCGACTGGCAGAACAGCATGTAGGAGCCGCCCTCGCTCATATAGCGCACCCCGGTCTGGTCGACCATGAAGGCGTGCGGCTTGGCGAGCTGCATCTGCGCGCCGCCCGGATCGGCCCCCGGCGGCAGCATCATCTGGTTGCCGACCATTTCTTCCATCTGCGCCATATGCGCGCCGAGGCGCATCAATTCGCGGTGCATGTCGCCCGTGTCGCCGGGCGCGGTGTGGGTCCAGCCCACCTTGGTATGCGGGATATACTTGTCCCGCATTTCCTGATTGTGCGAAAAGCCGCCTGCGTTGAGCAGCACGCCCAGCTTCGCTCCGATCCGCCGCACCGCGCCGTCGATCTCGACCTCGACCCCGGTCACGCGTCCGCCCGCGTTCTGGAGCACCTGTTTCACGTCCGCGCCGGTGCGCAGCTCGACGCCTTCCCTGACGGCGGCTTGCAGCATCCGGCCTTGCAAGGCAGTGCCCGCAGTGGCGTATTCCTTGCCGGTCAACTTCTCGAACATCTGCTTGAGCACGGCCTTCGCCGCCAGCCGCCGCGCCTGCCACGAGCGTTTGATCAGCGGCAGCCGGGTAATCTCGTAGATCGGCAGCGGGAAACCGAACGCGCCCTTGCGCAGCTTTGCTTTCCATTCGCCCAGCCGGTTGAGATCGAAGACTTTGGCATGGACGGTGCGCCCCGCCGTGCCGCCGTCGCGGTCGTCGTAATAATCGGGCCAGAGCGGGGCGCGTTCGAACTCGATGCCCTGCCGTTCGAGGAAATCGATCATCGCGTTGGCTTCGGTGATATAGGTGCGGCGGCGTTCGCGGCTGGTGCCCGGCGCGTCGCCTTCGCGCGCCTCGACCACTGCGTTGAGGTACGCCTCGCCCTGCTCGATGGTGTCGGCAACGCCCGCCTGCGCCATGTACTTGTTGGCCGGGATCCACATCACCCCGCCCGCCTTTGCGGTGGAGCCGCCGATCAGGTCGGTTTTTTCAAGGATCAGGACTGAGCGGCCAGCCTGCCGCATGACCAGCCCGGCGGCCATCGAGCCGCCGCCCGATCCGACCACGACGAAATCGAATTGCTCGTCGAACGCGTCCATTATTGCTCTCCCGCCATTGCATTAGCGAGCGTGATGCCTTGCCTTGAGCCCCGGGGCAATCAGCTTTTCGCGACGAACGCACCGGCGGCACGGTCTTTGACGACGCGCAGCGCATCGAAAACCGTGCCATTCATCGTGATCCAGATGCCGGGCTGTGCCGCCTGAACCGTGGCGAAAGCCATGCCGAGGTTGAACGGCGCATCGCTTTCGGTCATCCGCGCCGGAGCGAGCGCGCCGACCAGCACCACGGTCTTGCCCTTTGCTGCATCGCCCAGCGCGGCGGCGGTGTCGGTCATCGTGTCGGTGCCGTGGGTGATGACGATGCGTTGCTCGGGTGCCTCGCGCACCTTGCTTGCGATCAGCGCCCGGTCCGCGTCGGTCAGTTCGAGGCTGTCCTTGCGGCAGACTTCCTCCACGCGATAGGCATGCTTCACCCGCCCACGTTCGAGCAGCCTGTCGACAATCGTGTCGCCGACCTGAAACTCGCTCAGCGCGTCGAAATAGAGCTTGTCGATCGTGCCGCCGGTGGTGAGCACGAGGATCGCGTCGGATGTAGCCATGCCTGGTGCCATAGCGATGGACTGCGCCCGGGTCATCTGTAACAAGCTGGCCGCGAGACGTGAGCAACTCGGACTGCAAGGCATGGCGCAAGAGCAATTCATCCATATTTCGAAATTCGGGCGGCTTGCCAATCAGATGCTGCAGCTGATGTTCGCACACGAGCTGAAGCGCAGGATCGGGCGCGATATCCTCATTACTGGATATGATATCCCGGAATTCGGACTGTCAGGGCCGGAGCGTCCCGAGGATGGCGATATCGGCGCGCAGATCGTGATCGCCCAGCACATCACCAATCTCGATCAGGTCGCGCTCGCGATGCGGCAACGGCTGGTGCGATCGGTCAATGTAAACACCCTTGGAATGCGGCTCGAGTACTATCGCGACAGGGGCCAGTGCATCGCCCTGTTCCCCGACCCCGATATTCCCTTCTATCGCCCGGCAAGCGATGAACTGGTGATGCATGTCCGGGCTGGCGACACACTGGAAAAGGTGCACTATACATATATGCCGATGCCGCTGTCCTGGTATCGCGCGGTTGTTGCCGAGCAGCCCGAACTGCGTCCCGTATTCGTTGGCGAGTACCACGGCACCCCCTTGGAGACGCTGTTGCGCGAGGAGTTTCCCGAGGCAACGTTGCGCCCGGCGGCAAGCGCGATTGCGGACTTTCAGACGCTGCGCCACGCGCATCACGTCTCGATGTCGGTCGGCACATTCGGCTGGCTGGCAACGTGGCTTTCGCTGACTGCGAAAACGATCCACATGCCCGTGGCGGGCCTGCTCATGCCGATGATCTCGACAACGCTGCTCACCCCGGTCGACGATTCGCGATATCGCTTTTACCAAACGCCCTATCCTCGCGACAAAGCGGAAAAGGAAGCCCTCGACATGTTCGAGTGGATTGCAACCGCCGGGCCGGTGGAACGAATGCCCCTGCAAAAGGTCGCCCTGCTGGCGCGCAAGGCGCTTTTCGACAGGCCTAATGCGCCCGCATCATAATCGGTTTGGCAGTTGCCGTGCTCTCGGTTAGGCTCGCAGCCAAGATTCAACGAGACAAGGAACCTTCGATGACCCTGACCATTCGCCGTTTCGCCTTTGCCAGCCTTGCCGCAATGGCGGTTGCCGCCTGCGGGGGCGGGGATACCGTCGAGGCCGAGAACGAGAGCGTCGAATCGGTCAACAAGAAGATCGCCGCTGCCGACCTCAAGCCCAATCCGGGCCGCTGGGAATCGACGATGACCTTCGACAAGATCGAAATGCCCGGCATGCCTGCCGAAATGCAGGAAATGATGAAGTCGCAGATGGGCAAGGCCACCACGACCAGCTCGTGCCTGACGCAGGAGCAGGTCGATGCCAACGATGGCGAGATGTTCAAGCCGGGCGATACGCCGGGCTGCACCTACAACAAGTTCTCGATGGGTAATGGCACGATCGAGGCCGACATGACCTGTTCCGAAGGCGGCACGGCGCAAAACATGAAGATGGCAGGGTCCTATAGCGAGGACGCCTACGACATGACGATCAACGCCGATGGCAAGGTCGAAGGCCAGCCGATGTCGATGCAGATGTCGATCAAGTCGAAGCGCGTCGGCGATTGCACGGGGAACGAAGAGTCATGAGCGGCGTCACCATCGAGCCGGTGAAGGAGCACATCGGCGGGATCGTTCGCGTCGATCGCGACAAGATCTGCGATGACGAGACCGTTGCCGCCTGCCGCGAGGCGCTGGAAACGCGCGGCGTGCTGGTCTTCCCGCAGGTAAACCTCAGCGATGCCGAACAGCTTGCCTTTACCGACAAGTTCGGCGAGCGGGTCAAGTTCACCGGCACCGTGCCAGGCGGCGAGGGCGATTCCGAAGAGCTCTACAAGATCACGCTCGACAAGAAGATCAACGCCGAGCCTGACTATGTCTATGGCACATGGTTCTGGCACATGGACGGGGTGACCATCGACCAGCCGCTGCCCAAGGCGACATTCCTTTCGGCGCGCGCGCTTTCGGCGACCGGCGGGCAGACGCAGTTCTGCAGCACCTACGCCGGTTATGCGATGCTTTCGCCCGAGGAAAGGGCCGAGATCGACGACTTGCAGGTGATTCACCGGCTCGAAGCGAGCATGCGGGTGATCTATCGCCAGATGCCTGCCGAGCGGCTCGAACGCTATCGCGGCATGGCGAAGGAGATGGTTCAGCCGCTGGTCTGGAAGCACAAGTCGGGCCGCAGGTCGCTGGTGCTCGGCACCCACGCCGACGAGGTGATCGGCATGTCTTATGCCGATGGCCACGCGCTGCTCACCCGGCTGATGGAATGGACCGCGCAGCCCGATTTCTCCTACAGCCACGAATGGCAGGAAGGCGATTTCGTGATGTGGGACAATTGCGGCTGCATGCACCGCGTCGTCCCTTATGACGCGGATTCGGGTCGGATGATGCACCGCACCACGATCTATGGCGAGGAAAAGCCCGGATACGCGCTCGATACGGAGCTTGAATCCGCCTGATCCGATGCGCAGGTAAGGGCGATGGCCGGATTTCGCAGCACTGTCCTTGGCGCAACTGGCAAGCTCGCGCGTGAGCTGGGGAGGCGCTCGGCGCTCGCCCGCCAGCCGCGTCCCGAGGGTGTTTCCGGCCCGCCAAAGCGGCTCCTTCTGGGCGAGGTCGGCGATCTTGCGATGCGCAAGGTGGTCGATGTCGAGAC
>JAWKXP010000005.1:0-130970 GCA_041396945.1 Sphingomonadaceae bacterium
GTGCCATCGAGCCGCGCGAACGAGACCAGCGCGCCCGCTGCCTCGCGCTCGCCTTCGGGCAACGCGAGTACCTGGTCGGTCTTGAATGTCAGATCCCAGCGGCGGTTGCCGACCCAGCGCGCCTCGCGCACCTGCGGTTTCAGCGCCGGTGCCGCTTCGAGCAGGCTGGTCAGCGCCGCAACGCGCTGGCCCGCGCCCGGCCCGGAAACGACCAGCTTACCGCGCGAATTGGCCTCCGAAATCGGCTCCAGCTCGGTGCCTTCCGGATCGATCAGCACCAGCTTGCTGCCACCCTTGCGCAGCACCGCGTGCGGCTTGCGCTCAACCACGTCGACCACAAGCGTGTTCGGCAACTGGCGCGAAACGCGCGCGTCCGACACCCAGGGCAGCTCCAGCAATTCACCGCGCAGCGCCTCCAGGTCGACCAGCGGCATCGCCCGGTCGCGCTCGGCCAGCACGCGCTCGTAGATCTTCAGCTCGTTCATGTTCTCGACCCCGCGCACATCGACGCGCTGGACCTCGAATCCGGCGTCCTGTGCCACTGCCGCCAGTTGCCGCTCGGCCATTGCCGGAACACCTGCGAGCGAGGCGACGAACCATGCCATCGCGACCGCGCCGCCAAGGATGATGGCAAGGAACACGCGGTGCAGCGTCTCTTCGGAGACCGGAGCCCACGAAAGGATCGCATCCATCGCCGAAGTGCTGCGCACCTTCGCCTGCCGCACGCGCCGCGTCTTGCTGCGCGTTGCCGCCGACTTGCGGGCGGTTTTCGCCTTGCGCCTGACTGTCTGGCTCATGCTCCCTCCTCCTTCGCCTTGGCATCGGCCAGAGCCTCGGCGATGATTTCCTCGACCAGGTCCGCGTATTCGAGCCCAACGTGCTTCGCCTGCTCCGGCACGAGGCTGAGCGGCGTCATGCCGGGCTGCGTGTTGGTTTCGAGCACGAACAGCCCGGCAAGGCCCTGCGTGTCGTCCCAGCGGAAATCAGTGCGGCTTGTGCCCTTGCAGCCGAGCAGCCGGTGCGCCTTCAATGCGAGGTCGAGGCAGGCCTGCGTGATCTCTTCGGGGATGTCGGCAGGGCAGACATGCTCGGTCATGCCGTCGGTGTACTTGGCGTCGAAATCGTAAAAGCCGGACTTGGGCTTGAGCTCGGTAACGGTCAGCGCCTTGCCGCCGATCACCGCTGTGGTGAGTTCCAGCCCGCGAATGAAGGGTTCGGCGAGCAGCTGGTCGAATTCCTGCCAGGGCCCGCGCGCATCGCGGCCGATCGGATTTCCGTAATTGCCCTCGTCGGTGACGATTGCGACGCCGACCGAAGAGCCTTCGTTGACCGGCTTGAGCACATAGGGGCGCGGCAACGGATCGCCTTCGTAAAGGCTCTCGCTTTCGACGATGCGCCCGCCGGGCATCGGCACGCCATGCGGCACCAGCGCCTGCTTGGTCAGTTCCTTGTCGATGGCAATAACCGAGGTGGCAAGGCCCGAGTGCGTGTAGGGGATGCCCATGAGGTCGAGCATGCCCTGCACCGAGCCATCCTCGCCGGGGCAACCGTGGAGCGCATTGAACACGACATCGGGCCTGGCCTCGGCGAGCCGCAACGCAACCTCGCGGTCCATGTCGATGCGGGTGACGCGGTGGCCCTTTCTTTCGAGCGCATCGGCGACGCCTTTGCCGCTCATCAGCGAGACCTCGCGTTCGTTAGACCAGCCGCCCATCAGGACCGCGACGTGGAGTTTGGGGAGGCTCGTCATACCAAACCCCCGTTCGCCTCGAGCGAAGTCGAGAGGCGTTGGCGCGAGCGTGTCTCGACTTCGCTCGACACGAACGGATTGTAGTTCTGGCTCATTTCCGTCCCACCCGCTGAATTTCCCACTCCAGTTCGACACCCGACTTGTCTTTCACCCGCCGCCGCACTTCCTCGCCGAGCGCTTCGATATCGCTGCTGGTCGCGTCGCCGGTGTTGATGAGGAAATTGGTGTGCTTCTCGCTGACCTGCGCGCCACCCATCTGCAGGCCGCGACAGCCGGCGGCGTCGACAAGCTGCCAAGCCTTCTCGCCCGGCGGGTTCTTGAAGGTCGAGCCGCCGGTCTTGCTGCGCAGTGGCTGCGACTCTTCGCGGCTCGCGGAAATGCGGTCCATCTCCGCCTGAATCTCTTCAGGCGCACCCGGCCTGCCCTTGAAGCGCGCTGCGACGACAATCGCCTGATCGGGCAATTCGGAATGGCGGTAGGTGTAGCCCAGCTCTTCGACCGGCAGCGTCACCAGCTCGCCCGAGCGCAGCACCACATCGCAGTCGATCAGGATGTCCTTCACCTCGCCGCCATAGGCGCCGCCGTTCATCCGGACAAAGCCACCGACAGTACCGGGGATCGAACGCAGGAATTCCAGCCCGGCAATGCCGTGATCGCGCGCGGTCGAGGAAACGAGGATGCCCGACGCGCCGCCGCCGCAATTCAGCACATCGTCGATGCCGAACACGCCCTTGCCGACGGTATCGACCCAGGCAAACGGCTTGCCCAGCCGCACGACCACGCCCGGCACCCCGCCATCGCGCACGATCATGTTGGAACCAAGGCCGAGCGCCATCACCGGTGTTGCCGGATCGAGATCGCGCAGGAATCCCTGCAAATCGGCAAGGTCCTTCGGCTCGAACAGCCAGTCCGCGGCCCCGCCCGACTTGAACCAGACCAGCGGCGCGAGCGGCGCGTCCGGCGTCAACTTACCCCGAACCCCGTTCGCATCGAGCGAAGTCGAGATGCCGTCATCGGGTGCCAACGTGTCTCGACTGCGCTCGACACGAACGGAAGGGTTCTGACTGTTCATGCCCCCCTCCGCGCCGCGATGGCGTCGGGCAGGTTCGCGGCGATCTTGGTGATGTCGCCCGCGCCGAGGCAGACGATCATGTCGCCCTCGGCGATCCGCTCCGCCAATGCGTCGGCCAGTTCGTCGGCGCTCGCGGCAATATGCGCGTCGCGGTGGCCGCGCGATTTGAGGCCTTCGACGAGAGCGGCATTGTCCGCGCCCTCGATCGGCGCTTCCCCGGCGGCATAGACCGGCAGGACAAAGACCGTGTCGGCATCGTTGAACGCGCCCTGGAACTCGTCCATCAGATCGCGCAGGCGCGTAAAGCGGTGTGGCTGCACCACGGCAATCACCTTGCCCGTCACGCCTTCGCGCGCAGCGGAAAGCACCGCCTTTATTTCGACCGGGTGGTGGCCATAGTCGTCGATCACCGGCACACCCGCGACCTCGCCGACCTTGGTGAACCGCCGCTTCACACCGGTGAAGTGCTCGAAGCCCGAACAGATCACCTCG
The DNA here is from genome assembly GCA_041396945.1 of Sphingomonadaceae bacterium. Lineage (GTDB taxonomy): Bacteria > Pseudomonadota > Alphaproteobacteria > Sphingomonadales > Sphingomonadaceae > Novosphingobium. The sequence continues at coordinate 3,315 of JAWKXP010000005.1, forward strand.
TCGGGGCAGCCCATCTCGACCGAGACCGCCACCGCTGCCAGCGCATTCTGCACGTTGTGCCGCCCCGGCATCGGCAATTCGATACCCTCGATCCGCCGCGTCGAGCCGTCGCGTTCGCGCACCACGACATCGAAGCGGTTGCCACCCGCAACCGGCGTCACGTTCTCGCCGCGAACGTCGGCCTGCGCGGAAAAACCGTAGGTCAGAACGCGTCTGTCGCGGACCTTGGCAATCACCCCCTGCACCTCGGGATGGTCGACGCAGAGCACCGCCGCGCCGTAGAACGGGACGTTCTCGATAAACTCGACAAAGGCGTCCTTGACCGCTTCGAAATCACCATAGTGGTCCAGGTGTTCGGGGTCGATGTTGGTGACAACTGCAATCGTGCCGTCAAGCCGCAGGAACGAGCCATCGCTCTCGTCAGCCTCGACCACCATCCAGTCCGACGCGCCAAGCCGGGCGTTCGAGCCGTAGCGATTGATGATGCCGCCGTTGATGACCGTCGGATCGATGCCGCCCGCATCGAGCAGGCAGGCGATCATCGACGTCGTGGTGGTCTTGCCGTGCGTACCCGCGACCGCGACGGTGCTCTTGAGCCGCATCAGCTCGGCCAGCATTTCCGCGCGGCGCACCACCGGGATGCGGTTTTCTAGCGCGGCGGCGACTTCCGGGTTGGTCCGGCGCACGGCGGTCGAGGTGACGACAACTGCCACGCCCTCGACGTTCTCGGGCGCATGGCCGATCATGACCTCGATCCCGCGCCCACGCAGGCGCTCGACCGTCGGGCCTTCGGCAATGTCGGAGCCTTGCACCGCATAGCCGAGGTTTTTCATGACTTCGGCAATGCCCGACATGCCGATCCCGCCGATGCCGACGAAGTGGATCGTGCCAATATCTGTGGCGACGCCCTTCACTCCGGCTTCTCCATCGCCAGCGCTTCCTTGGTGCTCGCCCTGGCTTCGCCGCCCATGCGGATCACGTCCATCAGCGGTTCGCCGCCGAAGGATTCGACGAGGTCGGCAAGGTCCGATGCCGCCTTGGGATAGCCGCAGTTCCACGCCGCATGTGCTGCGTTGGCGAGGCTCTCGGGGTTCTGCGCCATTGCCTGAATCTGTTTTGCCAACTCCGTCCCGGTGAACTTGCTTTGCCTGATCGAACGCGCGCCACCCGCCTTGGCGACCTCTCGCGTGTTGGCAGCCTGATGGTCGTCGGTCGCGATCGGCAGCGGGACAAGCACGGCGGGACGGCCAACGGCGGTCAGCTCGGCAATCGTAGAGGCACCCGCGCGGCCGATGAAGAGATGCGCGTCAGCCAGCCGCTCGGCCATGTCTTCGAAATAGGTGCCGAGTTCGGCGGGAATCTCGTGCCCGGAATAGCGCGCGCGAACGGCCTCGATGTCCTCGGGGCGGCACTGCTGCGTGACTTGCAGGCGCGAGCGCAACGCAGGCTGGAGCATCGCCAGGCCATCGGGCACGATCTCTGACAGCACCCGCGCGCCCTGACTGCCTCCGGTCACGAGGATGCGCAGCAGGCCTTCTTCGGTAAAGGCGGGGAATGGCTTTTCGCGCAGCGCCAGCACATCGGCGCGCACCGGATTGCCGACGAGGTGGACCTTCTCGGCATATTTGTCGGCCAGCCTGTCGACCTGCTTGTACGAGGTCGCGATGGCATTGACGCGGCGCGCCAGGTAACGGTTGACGCGGCCCAGCACCGCGTTCTGCTCGTGGATTACCGAGGGGATACCCGCCGAAGTAGCGGCCAGCAGCGCGGGCAATGCGGGATATCCGCCAAAGCCGACCACGGCGGACGGCTCGAAGCTTTCGAACAGGCGCAGCGCCATGCGCCGGCCTTCCATGATCGCGCGCGCGCCCTTGATCCAGCTGAGCGGGTTCTTGCCCTGCAGCCGTCCGGCAGGAAGCTGGTGCGCAGTCAGCGATTCCGGCTTGCCGGGGATCGCCGCGCCGCGCTCGTCGGTGATCAGCGCGACGTGATGCCCGCGCTTTTCCAGCTCGGCGGCGAGCGCGAAGGCCGGGATCAGGTGCCCGCCGGTGCCCCCTGCGGCGAGGACGTAATGACGGTTAACCGCGCTCATTGGTCTTCTCCCTGTCGCCAGCGGCGACGTCCCTCAACGAGAACCTGTGCGGCTCGATAAACGGATTGCGCCGCGTGATCGCCAGCAGCAGCCCGATTGTGAAGCACAGCGCGATGGTCGACGAGCCGCCATAGCTGATCAACGGCAGCGTCATGCCCTTCGAGGGGAACAGCTGCAGGTTGACGAGGATGTTGATGAAGGCCTGCCCGCCGAACAGCGTCGCCAGCCCCGCCCCGGCGAGCACGCAGAACAGGTCCTCCTCCTGGATCAGTCGGATCAGCACACGCACCAGCAGCGCGAGATAGACCATGACGATGATCGCGCAGGCGAGCAGTCCGAACTCTTCGCCGATGACCGAAAAGATATAGTCGGTATGCGCTTCGGGCAGCGCGAACTTGCGTTGGCCAAGCCAGAAGCCGGTGCCCGACCAGCCGCCATTGAGCAGCGTGCGCTGGGCAAGGTCGACCTGATCGAACGCGGTGCCCCCGCCGAAGAACGCGTCGATGCGATTGCGGGCGTTGCCATAAAGGAGGTACGCCGCGACGACGCCGACAAGGCTGGCCGCGACAACGCCGAAAATGCGTTTCAGCGAAATACCCGAAAGCAGCACCAGCACGAACCAGACGCCCGAATAGAGGATCGTCGCGCCGAAGTTTGGCTGGAGCATGAGCAAGACGGCAATAATCGCCAGGATCGCTGCGGTATAGACAATCACCGGCAACGAGGGATCGCGCACCCGCCATGACAATATCCATGCCAGCAGGATCGCATAGCCCGGCTTGAGAAATTCGGATGGCTGGAAGGACATGCCCAGATTGATCCAGCGCCGCGCGCCGTTCACCTCGGTGCCGATCACCGGCACGAAGACCAGCGCGAGGATCATCGCGCCAGCAAGGAGGATACCGAGTTTGCGGGCAAGCTCGCGCGTCAGCATCGAGGTGCCGAGCAGCACCGCCAGCCCGAGCACCTGCCAGCGCAGGTGGATATAGAGAAAATGCAGGTCGTCGAGCGCCGTCTCTGCCGTCGACAGCCGCCGCGCTGAAGCGGGCGATGCCGCCGCGACTGCAGCCGCGCCCATTGTCATCAGCACCAGCACGAGCAGCAGCAGCGAACGGTCGATCTCGCGCCACCAGATCGCCAATTCGCTGCGGCGCGAGCGGCTGTAGCGCTCGATCGCGCTGCCCGTTGCAGGCGCAATTCCGCCGGGTGCCCGAGCGGGTTTCGTCGCCATCAGGACCCTCCCCCGTTCGCCACCTTCGGCTCTTCGGTCAGCGCCTCGACAATCGAGCGGAAGGCATCGCCGCGCGCTTCGAAATCGCGGAACTGGTCGAAACTGGCGCAGGCGGGCGAAAGCAGGATGACGTCGCCGGGTTTTGCGGATTCCATAGCCTGACCGATTGCCGCCGCCATCATTTCGCTGCGGTGCACGGTGGTGTAAGGTTCGAGGATCTGCGCGAAGGCCGGACCGGCATCGCCAATGGTATAGGCCGCCGCGAGATTGCCGAAATGCGGCTCGCACTCGCCAAGGTCTTCGCCCTTGGGCAGACCGCCGACGATCCAGTGGATGCGCGGCTCGGGATCGGGCGGGAACGCGGCGAGCGCCGGGGCGGTCGAGGCCGGGTTGGTCGCCTTGCTGTCGTTGATGAACAGCACGCCGTTCGCTTCGGCCACGCGTTCCATGCGATGCGGCAGGCCGCGAAATTTCGGCATGGCCGCCTGCCATTGCTGCGGCGAAACACCGAGAGCGTCGACGATGGCGACCGCAGCGGCAGCATTCTGGAGGTTGTGCGGCCCTTGCAGCGAGGGCCAGACTGCCTGAAGCGCGGCGATCTGCGCGCCATCGACTTCGGCAACCTTGCGTCCTTCCGAGCGCGCCCTTTCGCGCGCAGCGACGGCAGCGGTTTCTGCGTCGCCCTTGCCGAACACCGCGAGATGCTTGTCCGACTGCATCTCGAAAAGCCGCGCCTTCGAGGCGCAATAGCCTTCGAACCCGTCGTAACGGTCAAGATGGTCGGGCGTTATGTTGAGCAGCGCGGCAACATCGCAGTCGAGACCGTAGGTCAGGTCGATCTGGTAGGAGGACAGCTCGAGCACATAGACGCCGCCCGCCGGGAGCGGGTCCTGCGAGAGGATCGGGATGCCGATGTTGCCGCCGATGCGCACCGGGATCGCGGCCGAGCGCAGCAGGTGCTGGACCAGCGCGGTCGTGGTCGATTTGCCGTTGGTGCCGGTAATGCCGACCACGCGATTGGCGGGCAGATCTGCGCGGGCGCGGGCGAAAAGCTCGATATCGCCGATAACGGGCACACCGTATTTCGCAGCGGCCTCGCTGATCGGATGACGGTTGAGCGGGACGCCGGGCGAGACGACCACGCCCTCGAACCCGGAGAGGTCTGCGTTGACCGGATCGGCCAGCGTCACCCGTCCTTCCAACACTTCGCGCGGCTCCTCGCGGCTGTCCCAGGCCGTCACCTCGGCCCCGCTTGCCAGCAAGGTCTCCACCGCCGCCATGCCCGAGCGCGCAAGTCCGAGGACCGCATAGCGCTTTCCGGCAAAGGCAGGGGAGACGATCATCGCGCGCGCCTTACCGCAGCTTCAGCGTCGAGAGGCCGATCACCGCAAGGATGATCGAGATGATCCAGAAGCGGATCACGACGGTCGATTCCGCCCAGCCCAGCTGTTCGAAATGGTGGTGGATCGGCGCCATGCGGAACACGCGCTTGCCGGTGCGCTTGAAGAAGAACACCTGGATAATGACCGAGGCGGCTTCGAGCACGAACAGCCCGCCGACGATGGCGAGCACGATCTCGTGATGCGCGGCAACGGCAATCGCACCGAGCGCGCCGCCCAATGCCAGCGAGCCGGTATCGCCCATGAACACGGCGGCAGGCGGCGCATTGAACCAGAGGAAGGCGAGCCCCGCCCCCATGATCGCAGCGCAGAGGATCGCCAGTTCGCCTGCGCCCGGCACATGCGGAATGCCGAGATAGGCGGCAAAGTCCGTGCGTCCGGCAAGGTAAGCGATGATTGCAAAGGCGCCTGCTGCAATCACCACCGGCATCGTTGCCAGCCCGTCGAGACCGTCGGTCAGGTTCACCGCATTGCCCGCGCCGACGATCACGAAAGCCGCAAAGACGTAATAGAAAGGGCCAAGCGGGATGTAGCGTTCGTTGGTGAAGGGGATGTAGAGATTGGTGCTGATCTGGCTGACGATGATCCACGCGGCCACGCCCGCCACCGCGAATTCCGCCAACAGGCGCACCTTGCCCGAAACGCCCTTGTGGCTGCGTTTTGTGACCTTGTCGTAATCGTCGAGAAAGCCGATCAGCCCGAAGCCCACCGTCACGGCAAGGCAGGCCCAGACGAACGGGTTGGTCAGGTCCATCCAGATCAGCATCGAGAGCAGCAGCGAGGCCATGATCATCAGCCCGCCCATCGTCGGCGTGCCGCGCTTGGCGAGGTGCGTTTGCGGCCCGTCTTCACGGATCGGCTGCCCCTTGCCCTGCCGCAGGCGCAGCATGTTGATGAACTTCGGCCCGATGAGCAGGCCGATCACCAGCGCAGTCATGAGTGCGGCACCGGACCTGAATGTCTGGTAGCGGACAAGGTTGGCCAATCCCTCGAATTCCAGCCACTGTGCAATCAGGTACAACATCGAACGGTCAGGCCTGGCCTTCCTGCTTGGCAATCGCGGAAACCAGCTTTGCGAGGCCGACGGAGTTCGAGCCTTTCACAAGCACGGCATCATCGGCCTTCAGCCCATAATTCCGCAAGGTTTCCACAGCTTCTTCCACTGTCGCGCAATGGGCGAAGGACATCGCCTTGCCAAGCGCGTTTTCCGCAGATTTCCCCAGTTCGCGGGCCAGATCGGCCATTTCTTCGCCGACGAGGATCGCAAAGTCGACTCCGGCCTCGCCCAGCGGGGCTGCCAGTTCGGCATGATACTTCGGGCCGTGGCTGCCCAGTTCCTTCATCGCGCCGAGCACCGCGATGCGCCGAGCGGCAGTCTCGCCGCCCAGTTGCTTGAGGGTAGCGCGCATCGAGGCGGGGTTGGCGTTGTAGCTTTCGTCGATCAGCAGCGCCGATCCACCTTTTGCTGCAAATTCAATACGTTCACCTCGCCCGGCAAGGCCTTGCAGCTCGGCCAGCGCCAGCCCTGCCGCGCCGAGGTCGGCACCCACCGCGCGCACCGTGGCGAGCACGGCCAGCGCATTGACGATCCAGTGCTCGCCGGGGACCGCAACGGTGCAGCAGACGCGCCGGTCGCCCAATTCGACGGTAATCAGCGAGCCGCCGGTCGCCGCCGGGACAGCATCGAGCAGGCGGACATCGGCATGGTCCGCCTTGCCGAAAGAGACAACGGTTGCGTCGCATTTGTCCGCCGCCGCCCTGAGGCGCACGAAATGCGGGGAATCGGCCGGAATGACCGCGACGCCGCCCGGCTCCAGCCCCTCGAAGATTTCCGCCTTGGCATCGGCAATTGCTTCTTCGCTGCCGAGCATCTCGATATGCGCGGGCGCAATCGTGGTGATGACCGCAACGTGCGGACGTACCTGCCGCGTCAGGTCGGCAATCTCGCCCGCGTGGTTCATGCCCATCTCGAAAATGCCGTAGCGCGAACCCTTGGGCATGCGCGCGAGGCTGAGCGGAACGCCGACGTGGTTGTTGTAGCTCTTGACCGAACGGTGCGCACGGCCACGGCTCGCGCGGTCCAGTGCGGCGAAAATCGCTTCCTTGACGCCGGTCTTGCCGACCGAGCCGGTGATGCCGACAATCCGCGCCCGCGTGCGCTCGCGCGCTTCCTTGCCAAGCGCCTTCAGGGCCTCGAAGGTGTCGCCGGTCCGGACATGCGCGCCCTCGACCTCGCGATCCACCAAGGCCGCCGCCGCGCCATTGGCGAGCGCCATCTCGACGAAGCGATGGCCATCGGAAGCCTCGCCCTTGAGCGCCACGAAAAGGTCGCCCGGCTGCACATCGCGCGAGTCGATCTCGACCCCGGAGACGCGGAAGTCGCCGTTCGCCGTCCCGCCGGTCGCGCGCGCAATTGCAACCGCATTCCAGAGCTCGGGCGCGGAGTCCTCTTCGGGAACCGTCGGCCATTCGAGCATCTTCACCTGCGCATTCATCAAACCTTGCTCCCTGACCCGGCCATTTCTCTTGCTACCTGCACATCGTCGAACGGCAGGACGCGCCGGTTGGCGCCGCTGCCGACGATCTGCCCCTGTTCATGCCCCTTGCCCGCGACAAGGACGATGTCGTCCTTGCCGGCTTCGGCAATGGCTGCGCCGATGGCTTCGCGGCGGTCGCCGATCTCCCGCGCGCTTTCGCCTCCGGCGGCGGTTCCCTCAAGCACCATTGCCCGGATTTCCCCCGCTTCCTCGCCGCGCGGATTGTCATCGGTGACGATTACGAGGTCGGAAAGTTCGGCAGCAACCTTGCCCATTTGGGGGCGCTTGCCCTGATCGCGGTCGCCGCCCGCGCCGAAGACGGTGATGAGCCGTCCCCTGGCATGCGGGCGCAACGCTTCGATCGCAGCCTTGAGCGCGTCGGGCGTGTGCGCATAGTCGATATAGATTGGCGCGCCCGACACTGCGAGGGCCGCACGCTCCAGTCGCCCGCGCACCGGCTGCACGCGGGTGAGCGCGTCGAACACCGCATCGGGATCGCTACCGGTCGCGATGCACAGCCCCGCCGAGACGAGCGCATTCGCCGCCTGATACGCACCGATCAGCGGCAGGTGCAGCTTGCGCCAGGTGCCCTGATATTCAATCTCGAGGCTCTGCCCGAGCTGGCCCGGTACGCGTGCGACGAGCTTGATCGCCGCCCCTGCTTCGCCAACCGTGAACATGGACAGCCCGCGCGCCTTTGCCTGCGCGATGGCCTTGTCCGACCATGCGTCGTCGGTCCAGATTACGGCAGTGCCGCCATCGACCACGACCTCGTCGAACAGCCGCATCTTTGCCGCGAAATACGCGTCCATCGTCTCGTGGTAATCGAGGTGGTCGCGGCTGAGATTGGTAAAGGCTCCGGCGGCAACCGGCAGGCCCTCGTTGCGAAACTGGTCTAGGCCGTGGCTCGATGCCTCATAGGCGGCGTGGGTAATCCCTTCGCGCGCGAGGCCCGCCATATTGGCAAGGAAAGTGGCGATGTCAGGACTCGTCAGCCCGGTCGACACGCGCTCGTCATTGGTCGAAACGCCCAGCGTGCCGATGGAGGCCGCGCGCTCGCCGGTCATGTTCCAGATCTGGCGGGTCAGCTCGACCGTGGAGGTCTTGCCGTTGGTTCCGGTGACCGCAACAATCGTGCCCGGAACCGGCCTGTAGAAGCCCGCTGCGAGATGCGCGAAGTCGCGGCGGGGGTTACCCGAAGCGATGTGCAATGCGCCCTCGACCTGCGCTTCGGCGCGCGCGACGATGGCCACCGCGCCCGCCTTGACCGCTGCCGGGATATAGTCCTCGCCATTCGCCTCGCTGCCGACGAACGCCCCGAAGACCGTGCCCGGCGCAACCTTGCGGCTGTCGATGGCAAAGCCGGTAACGTCCAGCTCATCTCCGCCCGTTATGTCGATCCCCGCCTGCGCGGCGAGCTGGCCGAGCTTCATGATTTCTTTTCACCCGGGATAAGCGGCTTGAGGTCGGAGATGTCCACGTCGCGCGTTTCGTCGGGCATGACGCCCAGCATCGGTCCGATGCGCGGTACCACGCGGCCGACGACCGGCGCGGCGTTCCATGATGCAGTACGCTGGCCGGAAGTGGCTGCGGTGCCCTTGGGCTCGTCGAGCATCGCGATTACGACATAGCGCGGGTGGTCCATCGGGAAAGCGGCGGCGAAGGTGGAAACCAGCGAACTGCGGCGATAGCCACCCTCGCCCGGCTTCTCCGCCGAGCCCGTTTTTCCACCAACGCGAAAGCCGGCTGCATCGGCGTTCTTGCCCGTGCCGTACTGGACGATCATGCGCAGCATCTGCCGCATGCGTGCCGAGGTCGAGGCCTTGAACACGCGGCGGCCCTTGGGCACCTCGCGCGGCTCCAGCTTGCGCAGCGTCGCGGGCCGCCAGATGCCGCCGTTGACCAGCGCCGCATAGGCCGAGGCAAGATGCAGCGGCGTCACCGCGATACCGTGGCCGTAAGAGACCGTCATCGTCGTGATGCGCGACCACTTGCCCTTCGGAAAGAGGGGATAGCCGCGCGCGGGAAGCTCGACATAGGGCCGCTCGTTCATTCCCAGCGAAAGCATCGTCGCACGCAGCTTCTCTCCGCCCAGTTCGTCGGCGATCTGCGCGGTCACGATGTTCGAGGAATAGATCAGCGACTGCGGCACGTTGAGCGAGGCACCGATCGTATGGCTGTCGCGGATCTGGTAACCGCCGATCTCGAGCGGACGTGCAGCCTGATAATGCTTGCCAAGATGCCGTACCGAGCCTGCGTCGATAGCTGCGGCAACGGTAATCGGCTTGAAGGTCGAGCCAAGCTCGTAAACCTGGTTGGTAACCCGGTTGAAGATATTCTTCGCGCCCTCGCGGTCGATGTGATTGGGATCGAAATCGGGCAGCGAGGCGAGCGAGAGGATTTCGCCGGTATCGACGTCGAGGATTACTCCTGCCCCGCCCTTCGCATTGGTCAGGTTCATCGCGCGGGCCAGCTCGTCTTCCAGCGCGCCCTGCACGCGCGTGTCGATGGAGAGCTGTGCTGGTTCGACGCGCGTGATCGGATCGGTCAGCTGCTCTTCGAAGACCTGCTCCATGCCGACCTTGCCGCCCTCGTCCGCTGAAACGAAGCCAAGGACATGCGCCGCCATCGAGCCTTGCGGATAGATGCGTTCACTCTCGCGCGGGAATTGCAGCGCCGGTTCACCGATGTCGTGAATGCGGTTGGCATCTTCGGGCAGGATACGGCGGCGCAGGTATCCCGGCTTGCCCGAGGCGAGCCGCTTTGCCAGCCGGTCTTCCTTCACATTCGGGAAAACCTGCGCGATGCGATGTGCAACATCGGACGGGCTGCGCACCAGTGGCGTACCGCCGCCGAGTGCTTCGGGGTTGTACCAGAGCGCATAGGCATTGAAATCGCGCGCGAGCACCTCGCCGTTTCGGTCGACAATCTCGCCGCGATCCGGCAGCAGTGCCTCGGTCAGCGACTTGCGGGCCGAGGCTTCCTCGAAGATGCCGATAAAGCCGATGCGCATGACCGCGCCGAACGCGACCACGACAAACGCGCCGATAATCCAGATCGTACGCCATTTTGCCACCAGCAGGCTGCGCTGGCGCGCGTTGACGATGGTGTGTCGACCCTGAGAGATAGAGGTGGTGATGCCCGCGCCGCTCATTCGCCCTTGCCTCCGGTGCTGTCGATCCGGGAGAGCCGGTCGGAAATGTCGCTGCCACCGATGGCCGAGGCGATCAGGTCATCGCCCGCCGTCGCCGGCGCCTGCTTTGCCTTTGCAGGCACCGGTTTGGCAGCAGGTGCCGGGCTGGCCGCCTTGCGAGCCGGTTCGGGCTGGCTCGCGGGCGACACGATCTGCTGCACCGGGGAGACCATCGCGATAAGCGGGTTCTCTTCCTTTTGTGTCGGCAGCGCTGTCGCCATGCGGATCGGTGCAGGTGCATTTTTCGGACGCGGCTTGCCAAGCCGGGCAAGCTGGCGTTCGCCTTCGATATATTGCCCGGCGGTCGGCGCGGAATAGCCGAACTCGACCTCGTTCAGGGCATCGAGATGCTGCTGGTTTGCCCGCGCATGGAACTCGGTTTCGAGGAAGCGTATCTCCTGCTTCACCGCCACGATTTCGCGCTCGGTGGCATGGACGTTGCCCTTCTCGGCATTGACCCGCAGCATCAGCGCAAAGGTCAGCGCGGCACAGACGGTAAGGACGAATGCCCAGCCAATCGAACGTATCCGGTCGCGTGTCAGGTTCATGCTGCCTGCCTCCCTCGTGCCTGAGCGCCGGTGCGCCTGCCCCAGCGCAGCGTGGCCGAACGCGCGCGCGGATTGCGGTTGACCTCTGCCTCACCCGGCCTGATTGCCTTCGAGACCTGCTCGAATGTCGGCTCCGGTCCGTTTGCGACATCGGGCATGTGCCGCGAGACCGAACGCGCCGCGCCGCTGGCATCGCGCAGGAAGCGCTTGACGATGCGGTCTTCGAGGCTGTGGAAGCTGACTACCGCGAGCCTGCCACCCTCGCGCAGCAGCGCTTCGGCAGCGGCCAGCCCATCCTCCAGTTCCTCAAGCTCGGCGTTCACATGGATGCGGATCGCCTGGAAGCTGCGCGTTGCCGGATCCTTGGGCGCGCCTTGGCGATAACCCAGCGCCTTGCGCACGGCGGCAGCCAGCTCGCCGGTCGTGCTCAATGGGCGGGCGGCCACGATCGCACGGGCCACGCGACGCGACCGCCCCTCGTCGCCGTAGCGGTAGAGCACATCGGCTATCTCGCTTTCCGGCGCGGTGTTCACAAAGTCCGCTGCCGACGGCCCGGCCTGACCCATGCGCATGTCAAGCGGGCCATCGGCAGCGAAAGCGAATCCCCGATGCGCTTGGTCCAGTTGCATCGAGGAGACACCGATATCCATGACCACCCCATCGACGCGGGCAATGCCCGTTTCGGCGAGCGAGGCGACCATTTCGGAAAAACGGCGGGGATGAAGCACGAGGCGCGGCGGGTCTTCCGCAAGCTCGGGCCAGATGTCGGGGGTGGCGGCGGCAATCGCATCGGGATCGCGGTCGAAGGCATGGACGGTTGCGCCGGCATCGAGCAGGCGGCGGGTGTAACCGCCCGCGCCGAAGGTGGCATCGACGATGACGTCGCCGGGTCCGGGCCGCAGCGCCTCGAGAACCTCATCGAGGAGGACGGGGATGTGCGGCGCGGTCATTTCTTGCGCGCCTTGGCCAGTTCGCGCTCGGCAAGGCGCTGGCAAAAGGTCTTGGCCGCCCGCCAGTCGTCGCCCATCTTGTAAAGCTCTTCGGGCGCCCAGAGCGTGAAGAACTCGCCGCCGCCCTGATAGAATATCTGGTCCTTGATTCCTGCGACGACGGCCAGTCCATCGGGCAGGGTGAAGCGCCCGGAGGAATCGAACGGTGCGTCTTCATAGGTATTGAGGTCGAGCGCGCGCTTGTCGCGGTCGAACTCGCGCCCGGCCTTGGCGGCAAGCTGCTCTTCGCGATCGAGTCGCTTGTTGGCGCTGCGCAGCCGCGATTCGCCGAAACCGATCAGGCATTCCCAGCGGTCATGCTTGAGCAGGAGCACGCGGCTTTCCGATTCCTCGGAGCCATGGTTGGCGATCTTGAGCTGCTTGCGGAACTTGGGAGGCAGGACAAAGCGGTTCTTGTCCCGCAAAAGCGAGAAATCCTGTCCGCTGAATTCTGGCTCCAAGGCCGACATCGTTCCCCATCCCCTTCAGGGCACCCCACCGAACGCACACGACTCCCCACCCGGACGAGACCCACTCGCGCCCGTTCGCCCACGACGATTCGCGGGCGGATGTGAAACGGCATTTCCGATGGTCGAATTTCATAACCCGAGCCCGCCGGGAAGGAAAGCGTAAAGTCGGGAAAATTCGGGAAAATTCAAGAATACTGGAATCTATGGATTTTTTGGCAGGCGATTTCCATATATTCTTGTTTTGTTCTTGAATTTAGCGATAATTTCCCGGATTTGAGGCCGAATCGTGGCCCATTTCTCGGCTCTTCTCGACTTTTCCCCGATGGGTGCTGGGCGCTCAGTCCGGACGGGCGGTATGCGCCAACAGGCCGCGCAGCGCGGCGATGCGCGGTCCGGCCTCGCCTTCCGCGTCGAACAGCGCGGCATCGGCTATGGCAACAACGCGCCCCTTGCCGACTTCGCAGACCGCGCCGAGCCCGGGTGCTTCCACCTTGCAGGGCCGCATCGACTCGCGCGCGGCAAAGCTGCCCGGCAGGTTGACCGGCAGTGCGATTCCGAAGGCCTCGCCCTCGCGTTCCCCGGCAGGCTGGTCTTCGTCGATCTGCAGGTCGAGGCCCCAGCGCGTCAGGATCGGCGAGAGCAGCGCGACATCCTGCGGCCTGCGCCGGTCGCACAGCGCAAAAGTGGAATGGAACGTCGACATCGGATCGGCGAAGAGCAGCACGCGCCCTCCCGCACGCACCCAGTCGTCAAGCGCGACATTCTCGGATGGCGAGAGCGGATAAGGCTGCGCGAGGACGAGCAATGCATCGTGATCGAGCGGCAGCTTGCCATCGTCGCTGTCGAGCGCGTCGATGGGCTTGACCGTGCCATTCGCTTCAAGCTCCGCGCGCGCCCAATGCACCGGGGCATCGGCTGAAAGCAAATCACCAACATCGCCGGCCTCGGGCCAGTAGATCGGCAAGCTGGAATAAAGCCCTATAGTCTGGCCACCCAGCGGCTGCGGTTCTTGCCGCGCACTGCAGGCGGAGAGCGCGAACATCGCCGCGCAGGCCAGCAATCCAACCTGCCGGCCTCGCCACGCGGCAACCATAGCCAGCCCTACTTCTGCTGCGGGGCAATCAGCTCCGCTTCGAGTTCGGATCCGGTTTCCGGCTGTGGATCGGTCTCGGGCACGACACCAATGTCCGCAAGCGGATCGCTCGACTGCTTCTTCGGCTGCTCGTCGACCGCGATCACCTCTTCCATCGCCGGGTCGACTTCCTCGTTCTCGCTGGCGCGGTCCATGATGATGTTGGCAAGGCCCACAAGCAGGACCATCGCGCCAAGCCCGAAAAGGCCGACCTGCAAGCGGTGCACCGACTGGGTGCGCACTTCGCGCGTCGTCGGCTCCATATAATGCTGTGGCGTTGCCACCGGCTCGACCAGTCGTGCGGGCTCCTGGGACTCAGGCATTGCTTTCCTGCACCGGCTCGCCCTGTTTCAGCCAGGGGAACACAGGCAAGCCCTTCTCTTCAAGCCAGACCGGGTTGTAGAGCGTCGAGAGGTAACGGAAGCCGGTATCGCAAAGGATCGTCGCGACGCGCGCGCCCTTCCCGAGCTTCTTGCCCAGCGCCACCGCGCCCGCGACATTGATGCCCGAAGACAGCCCGAGGCAGAGCCCTTCTTCGGCGAGCAGGCGGGCAACCCACTCGATGCCTTCCTCGTCGGAAATGCGGAACTGCGTGTCGATCGGTGCGCCTTCGAGGTTGGCGGTAATCCGCCCCTGCCCGATCCCTTCGGCGACCGACGAGCCCTCGGCCTTCAACTCGCCTTCGGCAAAATAGCTGTAGAGCGCCGCGCCATGCGGATCGGTCAGCGCTATCTGCACGTTCTCGTCGAATTCTTTCAAACCCATGCCGACGCCGGCAATCGTGCCGCCGGTTCCCGCCGCGCAGGTAAAGCCGTCGATCCGGCCTTCGAGCTGCTGCCAGAGCTCGGGCGCGGTGCTTTCGATATGCGCCTTGCGGTTGACGATATTGTCGAACTGGTTGGCCCAGACTGCGCCTTCGGTCTCTTCGGCCAGCCGCCGCGAGGTGTGGACGAAATGGCCGGGGTTGGAGAATTTCGTCGGCGGCACCAGCACCAGCTCGGCCTTGAGCGCGCGCAACGTGTCCATCTTTTCCTTGGACTGATTGTCGGGCATGACGATGACCGTCTTGTAGCCCAGCGCATTGGCCACCAGCGCAATGCCGATGCCCGTGTTGCCCGCCGTGCCCTCGACGATCATCCCGCCGGGTTTCAGAGCACCGCGCGCCTCGGCATCGCGCACGATCCACAATGCCGCCCGGTCTTTTACCGAGGCACCGGGATTGGCGAATTCGCACTTGCCCCAGATCTCGCAACCCGCCGCCTCGCTCGGCCCCTTGAGCAGGACGAGCGGCGTATTGCCAATAAGATCGAGCGTGCTGCGCTTGGGCGCGGTAGCAGTCATGCTTTGGAAGTAGTGGTGGAAAAGGCGTGACGCAAGCGCGCCGCGCCCTTTTCCCTTAGTCTTCCTGCGCGATCGTGACCTTCATGCCTTCAAGTGCACCGGTCACCGGGATCTGGCACGAAAGGCGCGAGTTCTCGTCGCGGTGCTCGGAGGAATCGAGCAGGTCGTTCTCGTCTTCGCTCATTTCAGGGAGCTTGTCCTTGAACTCCGGATCGATGTGCACGTGGCAGGTCGCGCAGGAGCAGCAACCGCCGCAAAGCGCGAGGAGTTCGTCGAAACCGTTGTCGCGGATCACTTCCATGAGCGTGCGGCCCTCGGGCGCATCGACGCTGGTTTCTTCACCTTCCTGATTGACGACGGTAATCTGCGGCATCTGGCTTTATCCCTTCTGATCCACACTGTATCGGCGGTGTTTGGCGGGGCTGCTACCGGGTAGCGCCGAATTTGGC
The DNA here is from genome assembly GCA_041396945.1 of Sphingomonadaceae bacterium. Lineage (GTDB taxonomy): Bacteria > Pseudomonadota > Alphaproteobacteria > Sphingomonadales > Sphingomonadaceae > Novosphingobium. The sequence goes on from JAWKXP010000005.1 coordinate 18,697, forward strand.
AAGGCAGAGCGAACATGGGACTAACCAGCGAGGCGATTCATCACGGGCTCGATACGATTGCGGCGCGCGAACCGGCGATTGCGCGGGCGCTGGAACGCGCCGGCTACCCCGAGCCGCGCATTCGCCCGACCGGATACCGCACTTTATTGCGCACGATCGTCGGCCAGCAGGTGAGCGTGGCCGCCGCCGCCTCGGTCTGGGGCAAGTTGGAGGCGCATCTGGGCGAAGACATGCCGCCTGAAACGCTGCTTGCCGCCGGGTTCGACGACCTGCGCGCTTGCGGCCTTTCGCGCCAGAAACAAGGCTATGCCCGCAGCCTTTGTGAGTTGGTTGCATCGGGCGAACTGGCGCTCGACGAGCTTCCCGAGGACGACGAAGCCGCAATTGCCGAACTGGTGCGGATCAAGGGCATCGGCCGCTGGTCGGCGGAAATCTACCTGCTCTTTGCCGAGGGTCGCCCCGACATCTGGCCCGCCGGAGACCTCGCGGTACAGGAAGGCGTCAAGCGCCTGCTCGCACTTGAAGAGCGCCCCTCCGAAAAGCAAACCCGCACGCTCGCCGAAGACTGGCGCCCCCATCGCGGCGCGGCGGCGATCTTCACCTGGCATTGCTATAACAACCCCGCGTTGTAGGACAGAGTGATGAGCGAGAGAAAAGCAATCTTCATCACCGGCGGCGGTTCGGGCATCGGCCGGGCCATTGCGCAGAGGTTCGCAGGGCTTGGCTGGTTTGTCGGCCTCGGCGATGTAAACGAGGCAGGCATGGCCGAAACCGCCGCATTGCTGCCCGATGGGCAATCCTTCTCCTACACGTTCGACGTCCGCGACCGGGGCGCGTGGGATGCGGCGCTGGCTGCCTTCGCCGAAGCATCGGGCGGACGCATCGACATGCTGGCCAACAACGCCGGGGTCGCCATCGGTGGCCTGCTCGCGAATTTGACGCAGGACGAGATCGACCTTTGTCTCGACGTCAATTTGCGCGGCGTGATCTATGGCGCGCAGGCGGTCTATCCCTACCTCAAGGCCAGCGCGCCGGGCTCTTGCCTGCTCAACACCGGCAGCGCGGCGGGCATTTACGGTGTCGGCGCGATGTCGGTCTATTGCGCGACCAAGATGGGCGTGCGCGCGGTGACCGAATCGCTCGACGGCGAATGGGCGCGCGAGGGCATCCGGGTGCGCTCGCTGATGCCCAGCTTCATCGATACGCCGCTGCTCTCCGGCCCCTCCAACCACGGCGACAACACCTCGATGCATGACCGGGTGGCGAGCGCTGGCCTCGAATTCACGCCCGTAGAGGAAGTCGCCAATGCCGCGTGGGATGCCGCGCACGGCGAAAAGCTGCACTGGGTGATCGGCAAGACTGCAAAGAAATCATGGTTCGCCGCGCGCTGGACCCCGGGCAAGCTGCGCCGCGCCGCGCGCGGCATGGCACGGGCGATGGGGCGTTAGACTATCGAATCGATAAACGCCGCCATCTCAAGGTCGCGTGCAGAGAGACCTCCTGCGTCATGTGTCGTCAGCGTCACCTCGACCCGGTTATAGACGTTGAACCATTCGGGGTGGTGATCGGCCTTGTCGGCATGGATCGCCACGCGCGTCATGAAACCGAACGCCTCGTTGAAATCGTCGAATTCGAGCTTGCACGAGATCGACTTCGTATCCTCCGCGAGCGTCCAGTTCGGCAGCTCCGCAAGCGCCTTCGTACGCGCTTCTTCGGTCACTTCGGCAATCGCCATATCGGCCTCCTTGGCTATTTCCATTCCTTCGCCTAACGCACGAGACCATGCAAGGGTGCCGCCTTTCCGCTGACGATCTCGCCTGCCGCCGGGGCGAGCGCGTGCTCTTTGCGGGCCTTTCGCTCTCGCTTGCGCCGGGCGAAGCGCTCCACGTTGCCGGACCCAACGGCATCGGCAAGTCGAGCCTGCTGCGCATCCTTGCCGGACTGCTTCGCCCCTTCGCCGGGACGGTCAGCCGCGAGGGCGGCATCGGCCTGATCGACGAACGACCCGCGCTAGATCCGGCATTGCCGCTCGGCAAGGCGCTGGCCTTCTGGCAGCGGCTAGACGGTCCCGCCGACGACCAGCTGGCGCGGCTCGGACTTGCCGACCTGCTCGACGTGCCGGTGCGCTATCTTTCCACCGGCCAGAAGAAGCGCGCCGCCCTCGCCCGCCTGCTCGGCCAGTCCGCGCCGGTCTGGCTGCTCGACGAGCCGCTCAATGGCCTCGACCACGAAGCCGTGGTACTGGTCGAGAGCATTACCGCCGAACATTGCCGCGCGGGCGGCATCGCCGTGATCGCCTCGCACCAGCCCTTCGCCTTCGAGGCCATGCAGCGCCTCGAACTGGCGGAGTTCGCCGCATGATCCGCACCCTCCTCGCTCTCCTGCGCCGCGACCTTGCGCGGCTGCTGCTTGGCGGGCGGCAGGCGGGCGCGGTCATGCCGGTGCTCTTCTTCCTCGCCGTCGCGATGCTTTATCCCTTCGCGGTGGGGCCGGACGCGCCGCTGCTGGCAAGGACCGGCGGCGGGGTGATCTGGGTCGCCGCATTGCTCGCCGCGATCCTGCCGCTGGACCGACTGGTGGAGCCGGACATCGAGCTCGGCATGTTCGACCAGTGGGCCTTGCGCGGCATTGCCGAGGAACTGGTCATCGCGGTGCGGGTCATCGCCCACTGGCTCTCGTTCGGCCCGCCGCTGATCCTTGCCGCGCTGCCCGCCGCCGCCTTGCTCGGGATCGACGGCGCAGCGCTGCGCACCGTAGAACTCGGCCTCCTCGCCGGAACGCCGGGCCTTGCCGCGCTGGGCGTGATCGTCGCCAGCCTCACCGCAGGCCTGCGCGGCGGCGCGGCGCTTTCGGGCCTGCTGGTCATCCCGCTCGCCGTGCCGCTGCTAATCTTCGGCGCGGGCAGCCTTTCGACCGGCGGCGATTCGGGCATTGCACTGACAGCGGCATGCAGCCTCGTCCTGCTGGCGATAGCACCCTTCGCCGGGGGAGCGGCAGTGCGGGCGGGGCGGGACGCCTGATCCTCCCCGTTTTCGCCGCAGGCGCACCGGGGAGCGGGACCGCGACACCGCAGGTGTCGTGGTGGAGGGGCCGGTGCGCCATTGCCCCTCCGTCAGCCGCCTGCGGCGTCTGCCACCTCCCCATTTAGCTTCGCGAAACGGGGAGGATTGCGTCCCGCGCAAGTTGACGAAGTACATCCGCGCGGCCTGTCTTCGAAAAGACCGCTCTGGGCACCCGATCCGGATTCAAATTCACTGGTTTGCAAAGAGCCGATGCGAGCATGACGGCTGATCGGCGAGTAGGAAAATGGTTTGCGTCTAACAACAAAACGATCAAGACCATAAGATCGCAGTCCTACAGCTTATTCCGGTCAGTGGTAATCCCACACCTGAGGCACCTGATCAGTACAGAAATTGAGGATAAAAGATGCGAAAGAAAGAGTACAAAACGCGCATGCGAACTCGTTCAATTCCGAGATTGGAAGCGTTCTAGGATTCGTTGAAGCAAGCTCGGGCATGAGTGACGCTCATGTAAGCTGGTGCCATGATCAAGCCGTTATTAGGTTATACCGTGCTTTCGAAAATTTAATTCTCACTAGTCTAATTTCGGCTCTAAACAATGACACAGGTCGGCTGTCACAAGCTTCAGGCATTTCATTTCAAAGCACCTAACCGATGAAGTTTGCGAGTATATTATTGCAGGGACAGGTATTTCGATTTCCACGGAAGATCAGGGCTCATCAAAACAATTAGGCTCAGGACTCATTGATCACAGCCAGTAGCATACTGTTGCGGCGATGGAGATGGCTGACATGAAGGTGTGGGCGCATCGGTCGTATCGGGTTGCGACGCGCGCCAGTCCTTGATCCTGCCGAAGACATTCTCGATCTTGTGGCGCTGTCGGTAGAGCTGTCTGTCGTAGTGGTACTGGACCTTGCGGTTGGCTTTGGGCGGGATGCAGGCGGCGATGCCCTGGCTGGCGAGCGCGGCGCGGAACCAGTCGCTGTCATAGCCCTTGTCGCCGAGCAGCACCGGCCCTGGCAGGCTGGAAAACAGCAGAGCCGCGCCCTTGTGATCGCTCATCTGGCCTTCGGTGAGCAGCAGAATGATAGGACGTCCTCGCCATCGCAGACGGCGTGGAGCTTCAGTTCAGCCCGCCCTTGGTGCGCCTGACACGTCTGGAACAGCCCCTTTTAGCAGGCTTGCCGCCGTGCGGTGCGCCTTGAGGTGAGTGGCGTCGATCATGATCGCGTCGGGCTCCCCGGCCTTGCCCGCCAGCTCGGCGAAGATGCGGTTGAATACCCCAGACGACTCCAGCGAATAAAGCGATTGTAGATGGTCTTGTGCGGACCGTAGCCCTTGGGCGCATCGCGCACATCCAGCCCATGCTTGATGACGTAGACGATGCCCGACACGATCCGCCGGTCATCGACCCTCGGAATGCCATGCGACAGCGGAAAAAACAGCTCGATCCGGCGCATCTGCGCCTTACTCAGCAAAAACGGAACATCCATCGCAGCGCCTCATCGACACCGCCATTGGATCAACCCATCATGCCACATACAAGCAATTTAATGGGTCCTGAGCCTAAGACTTACGTCCCCAATGGCCACTATCTGATAGATATCATCTCACAAGCCAGATGGCGCCAATCTTTAGATCAACTTTCCGCGCTCCGTAACTTTGCCGCACACGACAGCAATAAATCGAAGAAGGCAGCGCTAAAAGCTGTCGATCAACAGCGCCTTGGGTCCGCGGGAGCTTGGCTAAAGCGGCAAAACAGAATTCAGAATCTCTGCGGTCGCCTTGGCGAACTCGCCGACGCACTTCGAACTGCGGCACCTTATTAAATGTCGTGGCAGCTTGTAGGAAGTCTGTTGACGCTCAGCCAGCTACTCGGCCGCCTCACCCATAAGGCGGCTTGTCGTACCCCTTCGGACTCAGCGTAAAGATCTCGCAGCCGTCCTCGGTGATTGCGATCGAGTGTTCGAACTGTGCCGAGAGGCTCTTGTCGCGGGTCACGGCGGTCCAGCCGTCGTTGAGCAGTTTCACGCCCGGTTTGCCGAGGTTGATCATCGGTTCGATGGTGAAGAACATGCCCGGTTTCAGCTCCGGCCCCGTCCCTGCCTTCGCGGCGTGGATCACTTCGGGGGCGTCGTGAAACAGGCGGCCTACGCCGTGGCCGCAGAATTCGCGGACGACGCCGTAGCGGTGCGCTTCGGCATGCGCCTGGATGGCCGCGCCGATGTCGCCCAGCCGCGCGCCGGGCTTTGCCTGTTCGATCCCGAGCATCAGGCATTCGTGCGTCACATCGACCAGCCGCCGCGCCTTTAGCGGCACTTCGCCGACGCAGAACATGCGGCTGGTGTCGCCGTGCCAGCCGTCGAGCAGCGGGGTCACGTCGATATTGACGATGTCGCCTTCCTTCAGCGTCTTTTCGCTGGGGATGCCGTGACACACGACGTGGTTGATCGAGATGCAGCACGAATGCGCATAGCCGCGATAGCCCATCGTCGCGGGCACCGCGCCGTTATCGAGCGTGAAGGTCCGCACGAAATCGTCGAGCGCGCCGGTGGTGACGCCCGGCTGCACCAGCGGCACGATCTCGTCGAGCGTCTCGGCGGCAAGCCTGCCCGCCTTGCGCATGCCCTCGAACGCCTCGGGGCCGTGCAGCTTGATCGTCCCGTCGCGCAGGATCTCTTCGTCGTCGATGTCGACTGTCTGGTATTCGGTCATCCGCCCCATGTAGCGAGGCCGCGCGCGAATTGCGAGTACAGAACCCGTTGGTCCTGAGCTTGTCGAAGGACCGTACTTTTCTTCTGGCGCTGGTCTAAAAGAAAGAGCGGGGCTTCGACAAGCTCAGCCCGAACGGAAATGGGAAGGTCGCAGTCAATCACCCGCCCGCAAACGCTTTGCGATATTCCGGCTTCACCGCTGCCAGCACCCGGGCATCCACCGGCACCGAAACCAGATACGATCCCTCGGCATAGGAACCCGCGAGATAAGGCGCGATCAGGACGGTGAGGGTCTCAAAAACCTGTCCGCCTTCGCTTTCCAGCAGGACCTCGGCTTCGAACGGGTCGATGCAATCGTCCGGCCATTCGTCACTGCGCCGGACCGGCTCGCCGCGCCGCTCCGCGCGTTCGGCATCGAGCCCGGCGCAGAACCGCTCGCGGATCGCATCGCGCAGCGCGGCTTCCGAAATAAAGAGGTTGGTCACTTCGCGCCTCACATTCGCGCGCTTGTCCCAGAGCAGCGTGTCGAAGCCGTGGTTCCCATGCGCGCCGCCCGAATAGGTCTCGATCGAGGCGGACATCGACAGCCAGCCGGACGTGTCGCCAGCGACGCCCCAGCCGATGGCGAGGTAATGCGGGCGGAAGGGATAGTCGTTTGCTTCGGCATCGGCCTTCGCCTCGGCGGCCTGCTTGACGATCTCCGCGTTTGCCGCCTCCATATCGCGCTCCATATGCGCGCGCAGGGCAGGGATCGCGTTAGCCTCGCCCGGATAGGAATAGGAGAAGCTGTAGGCGTCGGTCTCTTCCTCGACCTCGGTGCCCGAAACCGGGGCCGGCTGGCTGGCCGCCGATTGCACCGGTGCGCCCGCGCTGGTGCAGCCGGGCAGCAGCAGCGCTGTGCTGGCCAGTAACGGGGCAAGAAACCGCGCCATTTCAAATTCCTCTCGCGAATTGCCGCGCTCTGCGGCTAAGGAACCTCACCATGACCGACAAGAACGCCTTGATCCAGCCCGACAAGGGGCAAGATGCCATTTCCATCCACCTCGTCGACAAGGACGGGCTGGAAGAGTTCATCAAGGGCCGCTCCGCCCCGCAGCGCGCCGCACTCGAGGCGCAGAAGTTCGAGGGCGATGGTTACAGCCACGCGATCTTCCCCGATGGCGACGGCTGGGCGGTGGTCGCGGGCGTTACCGACACGGCGGACCTGTCGAGCTGGTGCATGGCAAAGCTCGCCGAAGTGCTGCCCGAGGGCACCTATCGCCGTGAGGGCGGAGAGCCGGGCGCGGCGATGTTCGGATGGGTCACCGGACAGTATAAATACAACCGTTATCGCTCAGAGACCAAGGACGTCGGCCCGCGCGTGCTGCTGACCGGCGAGGCGAAGAAGATCGCCGCGATCATCGCCGAGGCAGAGGCGACGATGCTGGTGCGCGACCTCGTCAACACGCCCGCCGAGGACATGGGGCCGGACGACTGGAGGCCGAAGCCGAGCTGATCATGAGCCTGCAACGCGCAGATCCGCGTGACCAAGGGCGATACGCTCGAACAGGACTATCCGATGGTCCACGCGGTCGGGCGCGCCGCCACACGCAACCACGCGCCGCGCATGATCGAGCTGGAATGGGGCAACGAGAAAGCCCCGCGCATCGCCATCGTCGGCAAGGGCGTCTGCTTCGATTCGGGCGGTCTCGACATCAAGACGCATTCGGGCATGCTGCTGATGAAAAAGGACATGGGCGGCGCGGCGCATGCGCTGGCGCTGGCCAAGCTGGTGATGCAGCAGGGCCTCGACGTGCGGCTGCATCTGCTTGTCCCCGCGGTCGAGAACGCAGTTGCCGCCAACGCGATGCGCCCCGGCGACGTGCTGCGCTCGCGCTCGGGCAAGACCGTCGAGGTGACGAACACCGACGCCGAAGGACGCCTGATCCTCGGCGATGCACTGACCCGCGCGGGCGAGAACGATCCGGAACTGATCGTCGATTTCGCGACGCTGACCGGCGCGGCGCGCTCGGCGCTGGGACCCGACCTGCCCGCGCTTTTCGCCAGCAAGGCCGAGACCGCGCGCGCAATCCTCGATCACGGCAAAGCCTGCGACGATCCCTGCTGGGAACTGCCGCTGCATCAGGGCTATCACGAATATCTGAAATCCGACATCGCCGACTTCATGAATTCGCACGCCAACCCCTTTGCCGGGGCATCGGTCGCGGCGCTGTTCCTCGAAAAGTTCGTCGATGGCGAAATGGACTGGGTCCACTTCGACACCTACGCCTGGCGGCCCAACGCCAAACCGGGGCGCACCAAGGGCGGCGACGCGCTCGGCCTGCGCGCGACATGGCGCATGCTGGAACAGCGCTATGGCTAAACTTGCCTGTGCGCAGTGACATGGGTACTGCGCCGCTCTTCACCTTTGGGGAACCCCGCGATTTGTCTACCGACGACGCCCATACACGCCTCGATGCGCCCAATGGCCAGCTCGCGCTGAGCGGGCCGTCGGTTCAGGTCGAGCCGGGGCACCTGCCGGTGCGCGGCGATTTGGCGCCTCTATCACTTCGCCGGGCGGTTCTTTGTGCCGCACTATGCCGTGCCGATGCCGCACCGGGTGCGAGCAGCGGCGGTGCTGCTGCGGGTTCGCCTGAGGCGGACAGGTCTGCACTGGAAGCAGGTGCGGGTTTCGACGTGCTCGACATGGCGGGCGGCTGGGCATGGGGCCAGGTCGCGGGCGAGGACGAGGGCTTCGTCGGCTATGTCGAACTGGCATTGCTTGAGGTTTCCGGATCATGAGCCACACAGTTTTCATCGACGGCGGCGCGGGCACCACCGGGCTCAAGTGCCGAACGGCTCGCGGGGCGGAGCGAGTTTTCGCTGATCGTGCTGGACGAGGCACGCCGCAAGGACGATGCGGCGCGGCGCGGGCGCTGAACGATGCCGATTTGTGATCCTCTGCCTGCCCGACGATGCCGCGCGCGATGCGGTGGCGATGATCGACAACGACCATACGCGGGTGATCGACCCACTCCTCGGCGCACCGGGTCTCGCAAGGCTGGGTCTATGGCTTTCCCGAAGTGGTCGGGCATGAAACCGTCGCGCGGACCAAGCGGCTGTCAATCCAGGCTGCTATTCGACCGGCTTCATCGCGCTTGTCGCGCCGCTGGTGCGCGCCCGGCTGCTGCCTGCCGACTGGCCATACACCTGCAACGCGGTCTCGGGCTATTCGGGCGGCGGCAAGGCGCTGATCCTTCGGCGAAGATACAGACATCGCCCTGAGCGCGGCTATGCGCTGGGCCTCGGGCACAAGCACGTTCCCGAGGATGCAGGAACGTTGCGGGCTGACGCAGGCCCCGCGCCATTTGCACGCCGGCGGTGATCCCCGCGCATCGCGGTATGGTCATCGAGTGCCGCTGCCGACTCTCGGCGATGCCGGGCGCTGGCACGCCACGCGCGATGCACAGGCTGCTCGCGAACTTCTGGCGGCAGCGGTCGTGCGCATGGGCGACACGCCCGAGGATGGCGAGCTGCTGCGCGCCTCGATGGAGCCGAACGACGGGCTGGAGCTGTTCGTCTTCGCCAACGCCGATGGCTCGCAGGCGCGGCTCGTCGCGCGCCTCGACAACCTCGGCAAGGGCGCGTCGGGCGCGGCGGTCAGAACCTCAACCTGATGGCGGGCCTGCCCGAGACTGCCGGACTCGGGCTTTGACCGAACGACTGCCTGTTTTTTAGGCAGGTCTGCACAAAAGTTAACCAGCGTTAAAGGTCTGCGCGCCTGTCCGGCGACCAATCAGATCGCCCGGGGCGATCGAATAACGCGATTCGCTCTTTCGCGGGCGCAGCAATGCCGTACCAAGGCGCAAATGCCTCTGGCACGATTCTTGAAACGTATTGTAGTCGAGGCATCACTGCCGGGCCGCCTTCGGCGCGTCCGGCGTCATGCCTGGGGACAAGGACGACGTGAAAAGATCGAAGCGATCATCAAGCCATTCAAGCTCGACGAAGTGAAGGCGCTGCACGACGTCGGCGTTTCCCGGCATCACCGTGACCGAGGCAAAGGGCTTCGGTAGCAGAAGGCCATACCGAGCTTTATCGCGGCGCCGAATATGTCGTCGACTTCCTGCCCAAGGTGAAGATCGAAGTCGTCGTTGGCGACGACCTGGCTGAGGGCGTGGTCGAGGCGATCGCCAATTCCGCCCAAACCGGTAACATCGGCGATGGCAAGATTTTCGTGACGCCCATCGAGGCCGCCGTGCGCATCCGCACCGGCGAGCGACGAGGCGGCGCTGTAAAGCAATCCCCCGGCCAGCCGGTAGGACAGATCAGGATGGCCCGCAAAGGGGACGGGCCACCCTGCAAAGCCAACACCCCCACTCTGCTTCCGGGATCGAGTCAAATCTGGAGAACCATCGCAATGTAGTGCAAGGACATCGTTAAGCAGATCAAGGACGAGGAGATCGAGTGGGTCGATCTTCGCTTCACCGATCCCAAGGGCGAAGTGGCAGCACCTCACGATGTGCGCGGGCGTCATAGGCGAGGACGAGTTCGAGGACGACCTGATGTTCGACGGCTCCTCGATCGAAGGCTGGAAGGCCATCCAACGAATCCGACATGATCCTCAAGCCCGACCTCGACTCGGTATTCATGGATCCGTTCAGCGCGACGCCGATGATGATCGTCAACTGCAACATCGTCGAACCTTCGACCGGCGACCTTTATGGCCGTGATCCGCGCTCGACCGCAAAGCGCGCCGAAGCACGTCCAAGTCCTCAGGCGTTGGCGACACCGTTTACGTCGGCCCGAAGCCAGGTGCTTCATATTCGACGACGTGCAGTTCTGCGACGGCTACGACGGCAACGGCTTCAAGATCGACGACATCGAACTGCCGACCAATTCGGGCAAGGCGCTCGAAGGCGGCAACCTGGGCCACCGCCCGCGCGCCAAGGAGGCTACTTCCCCGTCGCGCGGTCGATTCCTGTGTCGACATTCGCGGCGAAATGGTCGCCACGATGCTCGAAATGGGCCTGCCCTGCGACAAGCACCACCACGAAGTCGCCACCGCCGCGCGGCACGACTCGGCCTGACCTTCGGCACGCTGGTGCAGACCGCCGACCGTATGCAGGTCTACAAGTGTGTCGTGCAGCAGGTCGCGCATGCCTATGGCAAGACCGCCGTTCATGCCGTCTGCGATCCAGACCGATAACGGCTCGGGCATGCACACACATCTCGATCTGGGACGGCAGCAAGCCGCTCTTCGCGGGTAATGGCTATGCTGGTCTTTCGAGCATGTGCCTTTACTTCATCGGCGGCGTCATCAAAGCGCCAAGGCCCTCAACGCCTTCACCAACCCGACCACGAACAGCTACAGCGCCTCGTTCCGGGTTACGAAGCGCCGGTGCTGCTCGCCTATTCGGCCCGCAGCCGCTCGGCATCGTGCCGTATTCCGTACGGTTCGGGCGACAAGGCGAAGCGCGTCAATTCCGCTTCCCCGACGCGATGGCCAACCCCTACCTGTGCTACTCGGCGCTGCTGATGGCCGGCCTCGACGGGATCAAGAACAAAGATCCACCCGGGCGAAGCCATGGACAGAACCTCTACGACCTGCCTTAAGCGAAGCTCGAAGCGGTTCCGACCGTCTGCAGTTCGCTGCGTGAAGCGCTCCGAAGCCTCGCAATACGTCACGCCTTCCTCACCGAAGGCGGCGTCTTCACCGAAGACCAGATCGAAGCCTACCTCGAACTCAAGTGGCCCGAAGTGATGCGCTGAGGAAACCACGCCGTCGGCGATCGAGTTCGACATGTACTACAGCGCGTAAGGGTTTGGCCGGGCTGCAAGGTCCAAACCTCGCGGCCCGGTAACAAGCCCGCGCGGCGTTTGAGCGTCGCCGATGGGCGGGTGCACAGCACCTTCGCCCATCGCGCAAGACATCACCGAGGGCGTCCGGAGCGATCCGGGCGCCCTTTCTCATTGGGCTGCTACATCCTCTCCCCTTGTGGGAGAGGATACGCAGAGCTTTGCGAATGCAATGAGCTGAACTCGATTTCTGATTGATTGAATCGGTGGGGATTCCCAAGAGGTGTGAGTTCTGATTCAACCTGCTGGCTGAGATGGAGGGTCAGCATGGATGGCGAGACCGTATTCGAATGATTTGCGCGAGCGCGTTGCTTGTGCGGTTGCCGGTGGGCGCAGTTGCCGTGGGTGGCGCTTTTCGATGTGAGCGTTTCGAGCGTTGTGAAGTGGTCGCAGCGTCAGCGGGCGACCGGGAGCGCGGCGGCGAAGCGGATGGGCGGACATCGCAAGCGGTTGCTGGAGCCGCATCCAGGAACTTGTGATCGGACGCCTCACCAACCCGACCACGAACAGCTACAAGCGCCTCGTTCCGGGTTACGAAGCGCCGGTGCTGCTCGCCTATTCGGCGCGCAACCGCTCGGCATCGTGCCGTATTCCGTACGGTTCGGGCGACAAGGCGAAGCGCGTCGAATTCCGCTTCCCCGACGCGATGGCCAACCCGTACCTCTGCTACTCGGCGCTGCTGATGGCCGGCCTCGACGGGATCAAGAACAAGATCCACCCGGGCGAAGCCATGGACAAGAACCTCTACGACCTGCCGCCGGCAGAGCTCGAAGCGGTTCCGACCGTCTGCGGTTCGCTGCGTGAAGCGCTCGAAGCCCTCGCAGCCGATCACGCCTTCCTCACCGAAGGCGGCGTCTTCACCGAAGACCAGATCGAAGCCTACCTCGAACTCAAGTGGCCCGAAGTGATGCGCTGGGAAACCACGCCATCGGCGGTCGAGTTCGACATGTACTACAGCGCGTAAGGGTTTGGCCGGGCTGCAAGATCCAAACCTCGCGGCCCGGCCAACAAGCCCGCGCGGCGTTTGAGCGTCGCCGATGGGCGGGTGCACAGCACCTTCGCCCATCGCGCAAGACATCACCGAGGGGGGCGTCCGGAGCGATCCGGGCGCCCTTTCTCGTTGGGCTGCTGCGCATCTCCTCTCCCCTTGTGGGAGAGGATACGCAGGCTTGCGAATGCAATGAGCTAGCCGAAGTTGGAGAGGGGGCTGGCGTTGCGCTGGTGGGTTCACGCAGAGATCGCAGAGGGGCAGAGGCCGCAGAGAAGTGAAGGGTGAGGCGCTGCCGCGCCTGTTTTTATCGGAGTTTGCAGGCGCAGGGCATGCCCTCTACGCGAAGCCGAAGCGGTGCTCCTACCCCGTGCGCTCACAGACGAGGAACGGGCAGCGTTCGGATAGCGGGTATTCGCCCGAACTCTCGAAGCGAACGTTGACAAAGCTGTCAGGCACGGTCGTGGCGATCTGCGCGCGCGTTACGAAGCTGTATTCAGTGCTGGTCATTGTGCGATAGCCGTCGATCTCTGCAATCGTCTCGACCGGCCAGCCTGCCGCCTGCGACAGCGCTTCGCGGTCGGGAAACAGCGCATCGAATGTCGCAAGGATTTCCGTCACCGGCAGGTTGCCGCCGAACTCCCCGGCTATCGCCATCGCCACCCGCCACTTGAGCGCCTGGAAGGTCGCAATCCGGCCCGCCATCGCGTCCTCGCGTATCAGTGCCCACGGCTCCGGCACGTCAGGCGCAACGTAGCAGCGGACAACCAGCGGCGCGCCGGGCTTCATGCAACTGGCGAGACGATCGAGGACGATGGCGTAGTCTTCGGGCCAGCGCAGCGTGGCGAGGCTGCCATCTCCAATCGCAGCATCGAATGTCTCCGGCGCAAACTCCATTTCGCGCCAGTCGATTTGCACGGTCCGCGCATCGGGATGATGCTTTGGCGAAGAGCGCGCAATCACGCTCGCATTCCATTCCGCAATCGTGACTTTGCGCCCGGCACGGCAAATCTCCGGCGTCATCCCGAGCACAAGAACATGACCGTCGTGCCTGGCAACGTGATCGCAAAACAGATCGACCATTGCCGCATCGGGCTTGAGCGGCAAGGCGAGCGAATTGCGCCACTTGCTGTAGGGATCGAAGCCGTGCGCGTCGTTCATTTCGCCGACCTTTTGCCGGGATGCAGCATGGCTGCGCGAGCAGTGAACACGGTATGATCCTTTCGCCAGCATCGATCCGGCAGTCGCAATCCGCGCGCTTTGCAGCCTTGCCGGGACAATAGCAATGTTGCATGGCGCTGCCCTCGAGCAATACGGCCTGATCCGGTCGGTGCAGCTCGCCCGGATCAGGCTTCGACCAGGAAAACCAATGGCAGATCGCAAGCAACCACAGCTGACCGGGCAATGGATCGCAGTAGATCAGGTGCATCCCGTGCGCGGCATGCTTCACGGCGCGCGCCAGCCCTCGATGCTGACCGCGATCAGGCTTGCTGCCCAGCCGCAGGAACTGCCGTCGCTGACGCGCGGACTGACACGCCTGCTGGAAGTTTGCAACGCGGTTACCGGCGATCGGGCAGACCCGCAGAGTGGCACATGGGCGACTTGCATGGCGCAGCTGGTCAGGGTGATCGACAGCTTCCTGCAGCCGGTCGGCATTGCCGTTGCCGACAACACCCGCGTGCTTCACGTCGCCCCTGATGAAACCTGCGCCACCCGGCCCTCGCTGCTGCAATTGCCGGTCATGCCGGGGTCGCCCCGGATCAACGTCGATGCGCTCGCGCGTATCGTGCGCCTCGTCGACCTGGCGATGGCAGGAACCGCACGAGATGCCCTCAGCGACGAAGTCGAAAGCGTGCTCGCCGCCCTGACGCTCGGTTACCCGGTCACGCCGACACTCTTGCTGTTGTTGCGCGGCGCCACCGATCTCGGCATCCCCTTTTCAACCATCGCGCCCAACTGCTTCCAGTTTGGGCAGGGTAGTCGCTCGCGCTGGTTCGAGACGACATTCAGCGACCGTACGCCTTCGATTTCCGTGCGCCTCGCGCGCGACAAGGCGATGTCCAACGTCCGGATGCGACAGGCCGGGCTGCCGGTGCCGCAACAACAGTTTGCACCCAGTGAGGAGCAGGCGGTCAAGGCTGCCGAACTGATTGGCTATCCGGTCGTCGTCAAACCCGGCGACGAGGATCAGGGGCGCGGCGTTACCGCCGACCTCCAGACCGAAGAGGAACTGCGCGACGCCTGGCGCAAGGCCTTCAAGATCTCTCGCAACGTGATCGTCGAAAAGCACTTCCAGGGCCGCGATTACCGCATGGTCGTGCACAATGGAGAGCTGCTCTGGACCGTCGAGCGCGTTCCGGCAGGCGTGACGGGAGATGGTCGCAGCACCGTTGCCAAGCTGGTCGATACCACCAACGCCGATCCGCATCGCGGCACCAGACGCAATTCGCTGCTTCGCCCGGTCCATTTGGACGACGAGGCGCTGCTGCTGCTCGAACGTCAGGGCCTGTCGGTCGATGCGGTGCCCGAAGCGGGGCGCTTTGTGCGGCTGGCGCGCATCGCCAACGTCTCGCGCGGCGGAACCCCGGTGCAGGTCAACGATGAGGTTCACCCGGACAACCGGGTCCTGGCGATCGACGCGGCGCAGGCCCTGCGCCTCGACCTCGCCGGGATCGACCTGCTGATCCCCGACATCGCGACATCCTGGCACGAGAGCGGCGCAGCGATCTGCGAGGTCAACGCCGGGCCGCAGATCGGCGGCATGACCGCAGCGCATCTGGGCCGCCAGTTCATCGGCACGACGGTCGAGGGCGACGGCCGCATTCCCGTGATCGCGGTGATCGGCGACACACCCGACGGCGGCTTTGCCGCAAGCCTTGCCAGCGCTCTGCGCGCCCGGGGCCTGCGCGCGGGGCACCACGACGCAACCGGCGTCTGGCTGGGCGAGAAGCTCGTCGTCGGCAAGCGGCTTGGCGCACTGGCGGGGGGCGAGGTCCTGCTGACCAACCTCGAATGCGATGCGGCGATCATCAGCTATAACGATGACGATGTGATGATAAACGGACACGCCTCGGACCGGATCGACTGGCTGGTCGTGGCAGGCCAGCATCTCGGCGGCGAATCGGGTGACGAGGCGGCGTTTCGAGCACGCTTCGGTCGCCTCGTTTCCACAGTTGCACAACAGTGCACCGGCACTTTCGCGGTGCTCTCGGATTCGGGTTTCGCCCGGCCTGACAGGATCGTGGGCGGCGAAGGCATGACGATGTCACCGGATACGCCCACGCGCGATGAGGCAATCGAGCGGATCGTCGCCGACGTGATGTGATGCGCCCACCCCAGGCGACTAACCTCACTGCGTTCGCCAAATCTCGCTCCCCTCCCGCATGCGGGAGGGGCAATGAAGCTTGGCGAGCCGGAGGCGAGTTTAGCTGCAATGGGGTGGGCATGGCGGGGACCTCGCCTAGCCGACGTCGTGCGTACAAGGGTTTCACGCAGAGAACGCAGAGGAGCGGAGACCGCAGAGAAGTGAAGGGTGAGGCGCTGCCGCGCCTGTTTTTATCGGGGTTTGGAAGCGCAGGGCAGCCGACCGGCGGGCACCCTCAGCGCTCTCTGCCCCTCTGCGCGAACCAAAAAGCGCCTCTCCCCTCAAAGCGAGACGAGGGCTGGTTCACTTCAACCCGCGAACCTGAACTGCTTCTGCTCGGCGGGCGCGCCGTCTTTTACCGAACCGGCGGGCTCGACCTCGGCCTTGCGCGGGCGTACGGCGGCGGCGATCAGGGCGTCCTGTTCCTCGCTGCCCATCCGTTCCCAGCCATCGCGGCCCAGCCGCTCCAGCGGCCGATAGCGCACCTTGTACTGCATGCGCGGCGAGCCGTTTACCCAGTAACCAAGATAGACATAGGGCAGGTCGGCCTCCGCCGCGCGGCGGATGTGGTCGAGGATGATGTAATTGCCCAGCCCCTGCCGCTCGGCGTGCTCGGGATCGTAGCATCTAGAGGCCATCGCCCTGGCGGTCGGTCAGGCAGGCGCCGACGAGGCGGCCCGGCGTTTCGCCATCGGGCGAAGGTTCGCGATATTCGATGATATAGCTGGTGACCGGCGTATGCTCGACCATGTCGGCGAAATCGACCTCGTCCATCGCCGTCATGCCGCCCCCGGGATGGCGCACGCCGAGGTATTTCTGCAGCAGCTCGAACTGCTCCCCGGTCGACCACGCCTTGCAAACAGCCGCTTCCAAGTCACTGTTTCGCTTGAGGTTTCGCTTCTGCGTCGAGCTGGGCTTGAACTCTTCGGTGACCACGCGCACCGATACGCAGGCCGAACAATCGAGGCACGAGGGGCGATAGGCAACGGTCTGGCTGCGGCGGAAACCGATCCGGCTCAGCGCATCGTTGAGCGAATCGGCGGCGGCCTTTCAGCTCGGTGAACACCTTGCGCTCGCTCTGCCCGGCAGAGGGGCAAGGCGCGGGGCTGGTGACAAAGAATTCTGGAAAGCGAACCGGGGCCGTCACAGGCGCGTACCATCCTCTCGACAAATCGGCGGGGTCAACGTGTGCGGCCTTTTATGCATGGACCCGCCCCCGTTGGAAGGGGCTTAACCACAAATCAGGGTTAACAGGTGGTTATTTTGCACATGCCCGCAAGATTTGCCGGGTGGGTTGTTTCAAAGTGGAATGTGGAACCGGCCCTCTCCCACTCAATTCAGTTGACCTGGCTGACCTGGTAGCCTTCCTCACGCAGCGCCGCGATCAGGCGTTCGAGCTGTTCGGCATCGCGCGCCTCGCACTCGATGTCGGTGACCAGACCCTTGGCCGGAAGCGCGGAGAAGATGCGCTGGTGCCAGACCTCGATGATGTTGACCTTTTGCTCGTGGAAGACCTTGGCCACCTTGTAGAGCGCGCCCGCACGATCCTGCAGGTGGATGCGCAGGCGCGCCAGCCGGCCCGAACGCGCCAGATCGCGCAGCAGCACGTTGGCGAGCAGGCGCGTGTCGATATTGCCGCCGCAAAGGACCAGCCCGACCTTCTTGCCCGCGAAGCGGTCGGGATGCGCCAGCACCGCAGCGAGCCCGGCAGCGCCCGCGCCTTCGACCACGGTCTTCTCGATCTGTAGCAGTAGCGAGACCGCGCGTTCGAGGTCGCCCTCGCCCACCAGCACGATATCGTCGACCAGCCGATCGATCACGGTCGCGGTGAACTCGCCGGGGATCTTGACCGCGATCCCCTCGGCCAGCGTGTCGCCGCCCGATTCGAGGTCAACGCCCTTGATCTTGGCATACATCGAGGGGAACAGTTCGGCCTGCACGCCGATGACCTCGATCTCGGGCTTCATCGCCTTGGCCATCGTCGCCATGCCCGAAATCAGCCCGCCGCCGCCGATGGGCACGACCAGCGTCTCGATCTCTGGCACGTCGGTGAGCATTTCGAGCGCAACGGTGCCCTGCCCCGCCGCGACATTGGGCTCGTCGAAGGGATGGACGAAGGTAAGGCCCATCTCCTTTTCAAGCTTGCGCGCGTGTTCGTTTGCCTCGTCGAAGGTTTCGCCGAAGAGCACGACATTGCCGCCAACCGCCTCGGTCTGCATGATTTTCACATGCGGCGTCGTCTCGGGCATGACGATAGTCACCGGAATGCCGAGCCGGGTGCCGTGGTAGGACAGCCCCTGCGAATGGTTGCCCGCCGAGGCGGCGATCACGCCCTTCTTGCGCTGTTCCTCGGTCAGCAGCAGCATCGCGTTCAGCGCGCCGCGTTCCTTATAGGCGGCAGTGAACTGATGGTTCTCGAACTTGACCCAGATTTCCGCCCCGGTGATCTGGCTCAGCGTCTGGCTGCGCATTGTCGGCGTATGGACGACCGATCCGGCAATACGCTCCGCCGCCGCGCGCACGTCGTCTGCGGTCAGGTGCGGCTGCGTGCCGCTGGCGGGTTCGATTGCCTGAGTGCTCATGGGCGCGCGGCCTATCCGAAAAGCGCAGGCATGGGAAGTATCGACCGCCAGCCGTGCCACAACGGTTTGCTTTCGGCGAAAAGCCGCTAGAACCTTTAGCTATGAGCGATGCAACAAAGGTATCCATGATCGGGCTTGGCGTGATGGGCGGAGAGATCGCCCGCCACATCGCCAGCGCCGGTCACGAACTGACGATCTTCAACCGGTCCACCGACCGCACCGAGCACTGGCAGGAGATCAACCCCGGCCTTGCCAGCCGCGTCGCGACCAGCCCCGCCGATGCGGCCAAGGGCGCGGACGTGGTCATCACCTGCGTCGGCGACGATGACGACCTCGCCGAAGTCGTGCTCGGCCCCAACGGCGTATTCAAGGAATTGCGCGAAGAGGGCGTATTTATCGACCATACCACCGTCTCGGCGCGGATCGCGCGGCAGATTTCGGTCGAGGCGCGCGACCTGCACATCCATTGCGTCGATGCGCCGATGACCGGATCGCAGATCGGCGCGCAGTCGGGCACATTGACGCTGATGTGCGGCGGGCGCAGGGCGGCTATCGAAGCGGCCAGCCCGGTGATGCAGTGCTATTCGCGCAAGATCGTCCATGTCGGCAAGGCGGGCGCGGGCCAGACCACCAAGATGGCCAACCAGATCTGCATCGCCGGGATCGTCTCCAGCCTCGCCGAAGCGGTGCGCTTCGCGCAAGGTTCGCACCTCGACATGGAGAAGGTCTACGAGGCGATTTCCGGCGGCGCGGCGCAGTCCTGGCAGATGGACAACCGCTGGGAAACGATGAACGCCGACGAATTCGACTTCGGCTTTGCGATCGACTGGATGCGCAAGGACCTGGGCCTGGCAATGGAGGAAGGGCGCGGCCTTGGCGTCTCGCTGCCGGTCACCGCGCTGGTCGACCAGTTCTTCGCCGATGTTCAGGCGCTGGGCGGCGGGCGCGAGGATACCTCTGCGATCATTCGCCGCCTGCCGCGAAAGGGCAAGGCGTGAAGCACCTCGCCGTCGCGGCGCTCGCTGCCGCGCTGCTTGCCAGTCCGGCACAGGCCGACACGTTCGTCGATAACGTCAACGGCATCACGCTCGACGAGGCGGGCAAGGTCGCGCGCTTCACCGGCTTCATCATGGATGATGATGGCATGATCCTGCGCGTGCTCGACGACACGTCGAAGCGACCCAAGCGCAAGGAGATCGAATTCCACGTCGATGGCGAAGGGCGCGTTGTCGTGCCCGGCATGATCGACAGCCACGTCCATGTCCTCGACATCGGCTTCGCGCAGCTGACGCTCGATCTTTCGCCTGCGAAGAGCCTCGATGAAGCCTTGGCGCGGATACAGGCCTATGCGGCCGCGCACCCCGACCGGCCATGGATCATCGGCACCGGCTGGAACCACGAGGCATGGGGGATGGGCAGCTTCCCCACCGCCGCCGAGCTGGATGCGGTGACGGGCGGACGACCGACCTGGCTGATGCGGGTCGATGGCCATGCAGGCTGGGCGAACAGCGCCGCGATGGCTGCTGCCGGGATAGGCACGGCGACGCAGGCACCGGAGGGTGGCAGCATCGAGCGCGATGCGGCGGGCGCGCCCTCTGGCATTCTGGTCGATGCCGCAATGGGCCTCGTCGCGCCGCATGTGCCCAAGCCGCGCCCCATCGACGAGGACTCCGCCTTCGCGCTGGCGCAGATGTGGCTGCTCGAGAACGGCGTCACCACCGTCGCCGACATGGGCACGACCATCGAGGAATGGCAGACCTTCCGCCGCGCGGGCGACCGGGGCGACCTGCGCCTGCGCATCGCCGCCTATGCCGCCGGGGTGCAGGCGATGCAGCTGATCGGCGGGCCGGGACCGACGCCCTGGCTTTATGGTGACCGGCTGAGGCTCAACGGCGTGAAGCTCTATATGGATGGAGCCTTGGGATCGCGCGGGGCCTGGCTCAAGGCTCCCTATGCGGATGCGCCCGGCCAGCGCGGATTGCCGCTGATGACGGACACGCAGCTTGGCAACCTGATGAGCCGCGCGGCGTTCGACGATTTTCAGGTCGCTGTGCATGCGATTGGCGATAAAGCCAATTCCTCCACCATCAGCGCGATTGCCGAGCTGTCGCAGACCTACAAGGGTGACCGCCGCTGGCGGATCGAACATGCGCAGGTCATCGACCCGGCGGATATTGCCCGGCTTTCGGGGCTGGACGTCGTCGCCTCGATGCAGCCGCAGCACCAGACCTCGGACCGGCTGATGGCCGAAGCACGCCTCGGGCCGGAGCGGCTCGCCGGGGCTTATGCCTGGAAGTCGGTGCAGGCGACGGGCACGCCGCTGGCATTCGGATCGGATGCGCCGGTCGAACCCGCCAAGCCGTTTTGGGGCCTCGCCGCCGCGATCACCCGCGCCGATGCCGGTGGCCAGCCGTTCGGCGGTTGGCAGCCGCAGGAACGCCTGTCCCGCGCCGAGGCGCTTGGCGGGCTACACCACCGGCGCGGGCCTACGGCATCTTCGCGGAGAAGAAGATCGACCGCATTGCAGTGGGCTACCGCGCCGATTTCCTGTTCTTAAACCGCGATCCGATGCTGGCGACGCCGCAAGACCTGCGCGAAACGCAGCGTGCTGGAGACATGGATCGGCGGGGTGCGCGTGGAAGGCAGGCGATCCCAAGCCTGACGATCTCGGGCAGAAGGCTATCGATCTGTTCGGGCGTTAGCTCGAAACAAATCAGTCCCCCGTTCGTCCTCGAGCTTGCAGTCGAGAGGGCCGTCCTTCACGTTCAAGTGCGGCACCAGAAGAATAGCGGTGCTCTCGACAATTCGCTCGACACGAACGGAGCAGGGAGACCTTACCCGCCGGGCTCTCCGCGCCCGTCTCTTCGCCCGCCGCCTCTTCCGCCTCGCGCTCGGCTTCATCCTTCGCACGGCGCTTTTCGGTGATCCGCATCAGGATCAGCGAGCCTTCGAACAGCACCAGCAGCGGCGCGGCGAGCAGGAGTTGCGAGACGATGTCGGGCGGCGTGATCAGCGCGGCGACCATGAAGACCAGCACGATGACATAGCGCCGCGCCGAAACCAGCTGATCGCGCGTCACGATTCCCGCGCGGTTGAGCAGCATCAGCAGCACCGGCAGCAGGAAGCTGATCCCGAAGGCTAGGATGAACTGCATCACCAGGCTGAGGTAATCGCCCGTCCCCGGCAACGCCTCCAGCTTGAGCCCGCCGGTCTCGCCCTCGAAGCCGAGGAACCAGGTGAAGGCCGTCGGCATGACGACGTAGTAGGCCATCGCCGCCCCCAGCGTGAACAGGATCGGGGTCGCGATCAGGAACGGCAGGAACGCGCGCTTCTCCTTGGCATAAAGCCCGGGCGCGACGAAGGCCCAAAGCTGGTTGGCGATGATCGGGAACGAGACGAAAAACGCCGCGAAGAGCGCCACCTTGATCTCGACGAAGAACGCTTCGTAAAGCTTGGTATAGATCAACCGCCCCTCGCCATCGGGGAACGCGGCGGTGAGCGGGCGCACGAGGAAGCCGAAGATCTCGTCGGCGAAATAGAAACAGACCGCAAAGGCCACCGCGAGCGCCATGATCGCCCGCAAGAGCCGCGTGCGCAGCTCGATCAGGTGGTCGAGCAGCGGTGCCTGCGTATCGTCGATGTCCTTGATCATCGACATGGTGCGGGCCGATCAAGCATGAACAGGTTTGTCATTCCCGCGAACGCGGGAATCCATGGCAAGCGTTCTCCTGTGGATTCCCGCGTTCGCGGGAATGACATGGTGCTGATACGGATCACTACACCCATCACGGCGGCGGCAGCGGGAGTTGCGGGTCGCGCTCGGGCTCGGCCTTGGGCGTCGGCGCTGGCTCGGCGGGCTTCGCCAAGGGCTCCATCGCCGCTTCGGCACCCGAGGCGACCGGGGCCTGCATCTCCTCGCTTTCGGGTGCGGGATGCTCCTTCATGATCGCCTCGTTTTGCGCCTTCCACTTCTTCTCCATTTCCTCAAGCTCGGCCTCGCGGATCATCGCGTCGATGCCGGTGCGGAAATGGGTGGAGACGCGGCGGACCTTGCCCATCCACTTGCCAGCGGTGCGCATGGCGAGCGGCAGGTCTTTCGGACCGATTACCACGACGGCGACGATCACGATCAGGAGCAGTTCGGTGGCGCCAAGATCGAACATGGCGGAATCCTGTCAGGCGTTCAGTTGCCGCTGCTGGAGCTTCCGGTTTCGGCGGGAGCGGCTTCCGGCTTGCTCTCCGGCGCGGCGGAGGCCTGCTGCTGGATTTGCTGCGGCGGTGCGGAGGGCGTCGACTCTTCGTCGGCCATGCCCTTCTTGAAGCTTTTGATTCCCTTGCCGAAATCACCCATCATTTCGGAAATGCGGCCGCGCCCGAAAAGGACGAGGATGACCAGCGCGATGATGATGAGCTGCCAGGGGCCTACGTTCATTGTCTTAAACCTTAACTAGAGTGCTGTGCCCGATATAGGCGATTGGCGGCGTGGGTGCGAGTCAATCCGCCGGATCGGGGGTCTCTTCGCCGTGATCGAGGGCGGTTTCGGTTTCCGCTTCACTTCACCTCGCCCTCTCCGGATCTGCCCTCCTCGGCATCTTCCTGCGCGCGTTCGAGCGCTTCCTCGATCATTTCGTCGTCAATCGGATCGAGCAGGCCCTGCCGCGCGCAGTTCGTCGATCCTGGCAGTCCTTCAGGCTCGCCAGCCCGAAGTGGTTGAGGAACTCGGGCGTCGTCGATAGATCACCGGGCGGCCTGCTGGCACTGCGCCGCCCCGCAATTCGCACCCAGCCCGCTTCCATCAATGTCCAATGTTCCCTTGGCGGTCTGCACGCCGCGAATCGCCCGATCTCGGCGCGGCTCACGGGTTCGTGATAGGCGACGATCGCGAGCACCTCGGTCGCTGCGCGCGAGAGGCGGCGCACATTCTCACGCCCTTGCGCAACAGATGCGCGAGGTCGGGCGTATTTCGAAATGCCAGCGGGTGCCACGCTTCACCAGCCTGATGCCGCGCTCGGAATAGAACGCCTCCAGCTCGGCCAGCGCTGTCCTTGACCTCCGCCCTTCAAGGTGCGCGGAGACCTCCTCGGCGGTCATCGGCCTCGGCGGCGAACAGCGTCGCTCGACCGCGCGTACCAGGATCGTCGGGCGCGCTCACTTGCGCAGCGCTTTCAAACGTAGCGGTCCGAAGGTCTCTTCCTGCGCGATCTCCGCCTTGCCGAGCCGCGCCAGCTCAAGCGCGGCGACAAAGCTGGAGGCGAGCGCGGAGCGGCGCAGTTGCGGCTCGGCGCCGATCGGGCAGGAAGTCGCGCAGTTCCATCCAGTCGAGCGAAACGCCGAGCATCGTCGAGACGCGCGAAAGCGCCGACTCGAGCGTCATCACCATGCGCTCGCGGACCATGTGAACCACCGGTTCGGTGCGCTGGCCTGACCACGCCGTAAGCCCTGACGAGGTCGAACCACTCGCACCGCCACTTGTTCTTCTTGTCGATGCGCAGTCCCTCTGGCGCGCCGCGCAGGAAGACGCCGCGCCTGATCCGGTCGCGCGCCATCAGCCGCGCCGCCGATTCGCGCATCGCGGCAAGGCGTTGCAGCCGCATCTGCAGGCGCAGCGCAAGCTCTTCGTGGGCTCGGGTCCTCCTGCTCTTCCTTGGGCAGCAGCAGCGAGGACGAGGTAGGCGAGCCATGCGGCCATGACGAGGTAATCGGCGGCCAGTTCCAGCCGCATCGCCTCGGCACGCTCGATATAGGCGATATACTGATCGACCAGTTCGAGGATCGAAATTCAGCCGAAGGTCGACCTTTTGCCGCCGCGCAAGGTCGAGCAGCAGATCGAGCGGGCCTTCCCAGCCGTCCATCTCGAGATAGAGCGCGGTGTCCTCGCCCGCTGCGGTGGCTACGCCTTCCCATTCGTCGCCGAATGCGGAGACTTCGGACTCGGTTTCGGGCAGCAGTTCCTCGTTCATGCGTGCGCCTCCGCTGCGGCGAACAGCGCATCGCGCTTTGCCAGCAGGTCGCCCTGCGCGCGCGGATCGCCGGGCGTACCAAGCGAGGCCAGCGCGCGGTCGAGCCGCGCTGCCGCCGCGTCCGCCATCGCCGGCAGTCGCTCGGCGATGCCCTGCATGTCGTCCATCTTCGCCCAGCAATTGAGCGCGATGTCGCAGCCAGCCATGACTGCCCGCTCGGCCCGTTCGGGCACGGTGCCGTCCAGTGCCTCCATGTCGAGATCGTCGGAGAGCAGCAGCCCGTCAAAGCCGATGCGTTTCCGGATAACCTCCTCGATCACGAAGGGTGACTGGGTCGCGGGGCGCTCTACGTCCCATGCGGTGAAGACGATATGCGCGGTCATCGCGATCGGCGCGGTGTTGAGCGCGCGGAACGGGGCGATATCGGTCTCAAGCTCGGCATCGCTCGCGGTGACGGTGGGCAGTTCCTTATGGCTATCGCAGAGCGCGCGGCCATGCCCCGGCATATGTTTGATCGTGCCAAGGATACCGGCGCGTGCCAGTCCGTCGAGCACCGCGCGGCCCAGCGCGGCAACGCGCATCGGTTCGGAGCCATAAGCACGGTCACCGATCACGTCGTGCGTATCGGGCTGGCGCACGTCGAGGACCGGCGCATGCGTACATGTGATGCCGATTTCGGCCAGGTCGAGCCCCAGCGCCTCGGCATTGGCGCGTGCCGCCTCGATCGCGCTGGCAGGAGCGATGTCGTAGAGCCGGTCGAACTCGACACCGTTCGGCCAGGCCAGCCATTCGGGCGGCTTCAGGCGCGTAACCCCGCCGCCTTCCTGATCGACGGTAATCAGCAGCCGCTCGCGCCCGTGGATCGCCCGCAGATCGTCGGTCAGCGCGCGCACCTGATCGCGGCTTGCGATATTGCGACCGAACAGGATGTATCCCGCCGGATCGGCATCGCGCAGGAAATCGCGCTCGTCATCGCTGAGGGCCAGCCCCGAAAGACCGAAGATCGCGGGAATCATCGGGCGAAAATCGCAGAAACGCGCGGGGTCAGCAAGGGGTGGCGGGGATCAAGTGTGGAAATGATCGCGGTGCGCACAGCCCCCACCCCACTGCGACCAAGGCGTTGCTGCGCAACACCAGGTCTCGTTGCCCCTCCCCTGAAGAGGAGGGGCTGGGTTTCCCTCAATCCTTCACGAAGCAGTTCTGCCCTGCTGCCTTGAGCTTGTTGCACAGCGCATTGGCCGCAGCCGCGTCGCTGGCGACGGCCTGCAGGCGATAGACCTTGCCGATATCGGCCTGTCCCTCGACGATGCGATGCGACAGCCCCGAAAGCGCGGAAACGCGGCCCGACATCCTGTTCCAGTCGGCCTCCGCCTTGGCGCGCGAGCTGTATGCGCCGACCTGCACGCCGACACCCGATCCGCTCGAAGCCGCCGGGGCCGCGCTGGCAGTCGCGGCAGGTTTCGGCGCCGTGTTGTCGGTACCGGCACCTGCGCCCGCCGTGGCATCGCCCGGCTTGCCCGCGCCCTTCTCCACCGAAGCAAAGCCCGGCCCTTCCGCCGCCTTGTCCGATGCGCCGGGCGTGCCCAGCTGCGCGGGCCGCTCCTGGCCTTCGGAGACTGCATAGCTGCTATCGCCCGTGCCTTCGAATTCCTTGCCGCCCGGATCGGCGGGGCGTTCCTTGTACGGCGTATCGGGAGCCTCGATGGTGCTGCCATCGGCGACCATCTCGTCTTCGGCATTGCCGCGTGTGAACCACCAGAGCGCGCCAACGATCGCGCCAAGCAGCAGCAGGCCGCCAAGCACGAATGCGATCAGCTGGCCCGAGCCGCCCTCTTCGTAATCCTCGTCGTCGCCTTCGAGCCAGGGCAGGCGCGTGTCGTCCTCGTCCTCCAGGTCGAGTTCGTCGCGCTCGTATTGCTCTTCGGTTTCTTCGATGCCGTTGGTTTCGTCGGGCTCGTATGGTTCCCGATCTTCCGGCCGGTCCGTGTCCGTAATCCCCATGGTCACATTTCCTCAACTGCCTCAACGCCGAGCAGCGCCAGTCCATTGCGCACAAGCTGGCCGATTTGCGCCGCCAGATAAAGCCGGGCACCGGTCAGTTTACCATCTTGTGCCACTATGAAGCGCTTTTCCGGCCTGTCATTACCCAAATTCCAGTAACCATGGAATGCCGCAGCGAGATCGTGGAGGAAAAACGCGATGCGATGCGGCTCGCGCGCGGTCGCGGCGGCCTCGACAAGACGCGGGAACTGGGCGGCGAGCTTGATGAGGTCCAGCTCTTCCTCGCCCAGCAGGTCAAGGTTTTCGTTCGAGGGCGTGAAGCCTTCCTCGTCCTTCGCCTTGCGCAGGCTCGAACAGATCCGTGCGTGGCAATATTGCACATAAAACACGGGGTTATCCTTCGAAGCTTCCACCACCTTGGCAAAGTCGAAGTCCATCTGCGCCTCGGGCTTGCGGGTCAGCATGGTGAAGCGCACCACGTCCTTGCCGACTTCACGCACGACATCGGCAAGCGTCACGAAGGTGCCGGAACGCTTGGACATTTTCACCGGCTCACCATCGCGAAGCAGCTGCACCATTTGCACCAGCTTGACCTCGAAGGGCGTGGGCGTGCCGTCCGCGCCGGTCATCGCGGCGACGGCGGCCTTGATCCGCTTGACCGTGCCCGCATGGTCCGCGCCCCAGATATCGACGAGTTCGTCGGCGGATTGGGCCTTTTGATAATGATAGGCGAGGTCCGCGCCGAAATAGGTCCACGAGCCGTCGCTCTTCTTGATCGGGCGATCCTGATCGTCGCCGAACTGGGTCGAGCGGAACAGCGGCAGCTCGACCGGCTCCCAGTCCTCGGGCGTCTTGCCCTTGGGCGCTTCGAGCATGCCGTCATAGACAAGCCCCTGTTCACGCAGCCATTTCTCGGCCTCTTCGGGCTTTCCGGCGGCCTGCAGCGCGGCTTCCGAAGAGAACAGGTCATGCTCGATGCCGAGCAGCGCGAGGTCGGCGCGGATCATGTCCATCATCGCCGAGGACGCCTGCGCCTTGAACAGTTCCAGCCACTCGCTTTCGGGCTTGCCGACGTAGGCATCGCCATATTCCTTCGCGAGCTTTTCGCCCACCGGGATCAGGTAATCGCCGGGGTACAGCCCCTCGGGAATTTCGCCGATATCCTCGCCCAGCGCCTCGCGGTATCGCAAATGCGCCGAGCGCGCGAGCACGTCGACCTGCCCACCAGCATCGTTGACGTAGTATTCGCGGATGACCTTGTGCCCGGCCGCTTCGAGCAGCGTCGCCAGCGCATCGCCGACAACCGCGCCCCGGCAATGGCCCATGTGCATCGGCCCGGTCGGGTTGGCCGAGACATACTCGACATTGACCGTTCGCCCCGCGCCCATCGCCGACTTGCCGTAGTCCGCACCTAACGCGGCAATAGCGCGCAATTCGTCGAGCCAGGCCTCGTCCGCGATGCGCAGATTGATGAACCCCGGCCCGGCAATCTCGGCCCCGGTGACATGCGGATCGGCGGCGAGCTTCTCGACAATCAGCTCGGCCAGCGCGCGCGGATTGGTCTTCGCCTGCTTGGCGAGTACCATCGCGGCATTGGTCGCGAGGTCCCCATGCGAAGGATCGCGCGGCGGCTCGACCGTCACGTTCTTGCGGTCAGCCCCGGCAGGCAGCGCCCCCTCGGCCTCAAGCGCGGCCAGCACCGCATCGACTTTTTCCGCAAAGGCGGCATGGATCGTGTGAATTTCGGACATGCGCGGGCGGTTAGCGGGTTTGCGCGGCTAAACCAAGCGAACTGTGCCTCGTGCAAGAACTCACGGACGGGCGATCTCCTAGAAATCTCCGGACATGAACACTTGCGCAGCGATTTGACCAGTTTTGTAGCTCACTAGTTTTTCGTTTGCGCAGGCCGAAGACGGGTCTTTCGAATGCCCGTCGTCCATAAAGCGAACATTCCGCTCCGACGTAAGAAACAAATGCGTCCACTCGTGAACGGTCGTATCGATGAGTGCGGCGCTCCTTGGCGCGCCGGCCTCCCACGCCTCTATTCTTTTGCGCCTAATCGCTATCCTTGCATTATGTGCATCGGTGACCGCCTCGGCCATCCAAGGTTTGCGAACAACTACGGAATAGTCAGGCAACTTTTCCCGCAGCATTCGAACGACTTCAGACCCGCTCACTTCCGCTCCCCCTTTGCAACGGTCACGGAGAGTCAAACCAGCCATCTCGTTAAAGAATGATTGTGAATGAATCACCCGACAAGAAGCTGAAACCGATTCGATAAGCGCCGTGGAATCCGCTTCAGACAGGTTTTGAGTGCCAATCGATGGACAGCGGTCTTCACCTTCTATTTGCACCATTTCAATTGGCGGCTTGTACCCTCTCCAGACACAACCGCCTAAAACCAAAATCACCAATAACAGTGACAATGTCCTATATAAGTCACTCATAATCGAATCTCTCTCCAATCTTATATTTTATAGGAATGATATACAGGAAATTTTGTTCTGAAAAACCGCTAAATATTGAAAACGAAAATTTTTTTGAAACGCCTACATAAGCACGAATTTCGAAATTCGTCATGAATGAGCGAGAGGTTTTAGGGCTGGACTGCCCCGCCCAAATCTGGCCCCATGTCCAGATGACCACCCTGCCCCGCGCCGACCGCTTTGCCGACAACCCTACCGACAGCCCTTATTGGAACGAAAACTCGTGGTTTTCGGTCTCGATCCCGGAGCGGCGCATTCACGGGCTGATCCAGTATTTCTTCCGCCCGAACATGAACATCCTCAACGGCGGGCCGGTGCTCTGGGACGCGGAGCGGCGGTTCCAGTGGAACTGCCTCTATTACAACTGGAGCCATTTGCAGGCGATCCCGCCGGGTTCGGAAAAGTTCGACGTTACCGCGCGCAACTCGCTCTCGGTCAGGGTGATCGAGCCGCTGGAGCGCTACAAGATCGACTACGGCAACGAAGGGTTCGAGATGGACCTTGAGTGGAACGCGGTCGGCCCGCTGCATATGCTCGAAACCGGCGATCCCGAGCAGGCCAAGACCGCCGCGTTCCATTACGAGCACCCCGGCCGCATGACCGGCACGATCCGGCGGCATGGCGAGGAATGGGCAATCGACTGCTGGTCGATGCGCGATGGCTCCTCCGGCCCCTACGATACCGAAGTCTGGCCGCACGGCGGCTATTTCTGGGGGATCGGCGAATCGGGCTCGTTTCAGACGCTCTGCATGGGCAAGAAGGCGGTGGCCCGAACGCGCGGCGGATATTTGATGCGCGATGGCGAGATGGCCCCGCTCGCCGAGGGCAAGCGCACCGTGCTCGAATATGGCGAACACGGCCCCGCGCGGGTGCTGTTCGAAGCGGTCGACACCCTGGGCCGCGAGATCAGCGCCACGGGGATCGTCGATCCCGGCCTCGTCTTCACCGGCTATACCGACCACACCGTGGTCTGGTCGCTCACCGAATGGGACGTCGCGGGCGAGACCTATTGGGGCGACAATCAGGAATTCTGCGGCTCGGAAGTGTTCCGTCAGATCGCGCGCGGCGAGGTGACCTTGCCTGTCGAGCCCGCCTCCCCTCTCCCTTGACGGGAGAGGGATACCGCAGCTTGTCGCGAAGCGGCTTGCGAAGGTTGGGTGAGGATGAAGAGCGCCGCCCCAGTCACCCTCACCCAGCTTCGACTAGACTCGTTTTCACTTAGGCTGAAGCGTACCCGGAGTTTCTGAGGTAGTTGGCGCATTCGTTTGGCGGGAAGGCGTCGAGCAGGGTTCCGATGCGCTTCCAGGTATCTTCGACGGTGCGTTCGGCTGCTTTGCGCATGAGCAGTTTGAGCTTGGCGAAGACCTGTTCGATCGGGTTGAGATCGGGGCTGTAGGGTGGGAGGAACAGGAGCTTGGCCCCCGCCGCGCGGATGGCCCGGCGCACAGCCGCTCCCTTGTGACTGCCAAGATTGTCCATGATGACGACATCGCCGGGTGTGAGCGTGGGAACGAGGAACTGCTCGACGTAAGCCGTGAAGCTGACGCCATTGATCGGTCCATCGAGCACACACGGCGCATCGATCCGGTCATGACGCAATGCGGCGAGGAAAGTGAGTGTACGCCATTTGCCGAACGGGGCGTGCGCAACCAGCTTTGACCCGCGCGGTGCCCAGCCCCGGATCGGGGTCATGTTGGTCTTGGCCCAGGTCTCATCGATGAAGACGAGGCGGGCAGGATCAAGCCGGTCCTGATACTTCTTCCATTGCGCTCGCCGTCTTGCGATCTTCGGGCGCGCCTGCTCCTCGGCGAACAGGCTTTTTTTTGAAGCTCATTCCTTCGGAACGCACCAGCCGCCACACCGATGCCGGGCAAGTCGTGATGCCGTGCTCGGCCAATTCGGCCACCAGCGCCTTGAGCGTCAGATCAGGCTCTTCCTTGAGGCGTCCGATTACAAGTTCCCGATGCGGCTCCAGCAACCGCTTGCGATGTCCGCCCATCCGCTTCGCCGCCGCGCTCCCGGTCGCCCGCTGACGCTGCGACCACTTCACAACGCTCGAAACGCTCACATCGAAAAGCGCCGCCACCTCACGGCAACTGCGCCCACCGGCAACCGCACAAGCAACGCGCTCGCGCAAATCATTCGAATACGGTCTCGCCATCCATGCTGACCTCCATCTCAGCCAGCAGGTTGAATCAGAACTCACACCTCTTGGGAATCCCCAATCGATTCAATCAATCAGAAATCGAGTCCTAGGCCTTGCTGCGCAAGACCAAGTCTGCGCATCCCTCTCCCGTCAAGGGAGGGGGTATAGCGAATGCCGCGATAATGTTTACCTCTGACCACAAGCAAGGTGGTGGTCATCCAGTGTGAGTTAGTGGGTTTAGAAGATCACGCGATCAAAGCGTCAGCGCGAGGCTGATCGTTCATGCCAACCTTGTCCTGCCAGCAAATCCGAAAGTCGAGCATGGTCAAGTTGAGCGATATTGGCGACCCATTCCCGCCAGACAAACGGGCAGCAAACCAGTTGGTTTTGAAAGGGCGAACTTCCCCTTCGGAATAGCGGACTGGTTCAATTAGCTCCCAAGACCAGTTGCCGTATGAGCTGGGGTCAGTGCGCCCATATTTCTCAAAAAGCCTTTGCTGCAATGTCCCGATAAACTTCTCGTCGGGTATGAAATTGCCCAAAATTTGTTTCGACCGATACGATAGATGCGGCCTGATGGGCAAACACCGAAATCATATTCCACATTGCCTAACCGGGACTGAACAAGTTCGCCTTGAGTGAATGTGACTTCGACTCTTTCCGCCGCCTGCGCGATTGGCATCCCCAAATCGAATTTGTTGACGTCTCTGGCTATCGTGGCGCTGGCCCCTGCTTCTACAGGTTCCATCGGCTCATCAGCCATCGCGGTCGGAGGAAACCGGCAAAGATTGAAATCAGGATTGCTGCGGATGACGCATTGTTGCCTCCAATGTCGTTGCCGACAATTCATAGCGCGATTTCCCAATTTATGAAGGATATATCCAGTGGTTTCATAGCCGCCTGATAGCGCTCTATCGCGCTCATGAGGGGCCGAGAACTTGTCGGTAAAAACATCAAACGCATTCGCGTGACAAAGGCGTGTCGCAAGAGCAACTCGCGTTCGACGCTGTGAACCGTCCCGGGTTTTCCGGAGGCAGTTTCATTTGAGTCATGCGACCATATCGAGGTTCTCTTTGGCTGCATAGTAATTGGCTTCGGCCTCGGCGGGCGGGATGTGCCCGATGGGGCCGAACAGGCGGTGGTTGTTGAACCAGTCGACCCAGCGCAGGGTCGCCATTTCCACGGCCGATACGCTCGGCCATGACCGCTGCCGCCAGATCACTTCCGCCTTGTAGAGACCGTTGATCGTCTCGGCCAAGGCATTGTCGTAGCTGTCGCCGACAGAGCCGACCGACGGCACGAGGTTGGCCTCGGCCAGGCGCTGGGTGTAGTTCATGGCAAGGTATTGCACGCCCCTGTCGCTGTGATGGATCAGGCCATCGTCAGGTCCGGGCCTGCGCGCATGGATCGCCTGTTCGAGGGCATCGAGCACGAAGCCCGCCGTGGCGCTGGTGCTGACCTTCCAGCCCACGATGCGCCGGGCATAGGCATCGATCACGAAGGCGACGTAGACGAACCCGGCCCAGGTATGGACGTAGGTGAAGTCGACCACCCATAGCGCGTTGGGCCGGCTGACGCGGAACTCGCGGTTCACCTTGTCGAGCGGACATGGCGTCTTGGGGTTGCTGACGGTCGTGACCGTCGTCTTGCCCCGACGCACACCTGCCAGCCCCATTTCCTTCATCAGCCGTTCCACCGTGCACTTGGCGACCTTGATCCCTTCGCGCCGCAACTGGTGCCAGACCTTGCGCGAACCGTAGAGACCGAAGCTGGCCTCGTGGACGCGCCTGATCTCTTGCCTGAGTTCGCCATCGCGCTGCGCACGTGCCGGACGCCTGCCGGGATCGGCACGACGTGCGGCGTGTTCGTGGTAGGTCGATGGGGCGATCAGCAAAACCCGGCAGATCGGCTCGACCCCATACGCGTCGCGATGCTCGTCAATGAAGGCCGTCATCGCTTCAGTGGGCGGTCGAGCTCCGCCTGGGCAAAATATGCTGACGCCTTGCGCAGGATCTCGTTCGCCCGGCGAAGCTCCTTCACTTCGCGCTCCAACAGCTTCACACGATCCCGGTCATTGGCGGCAAGCGCCGCTGGCCCCGCTCGTCGGCTCGCCTCCTCACGGCGCCAGCGGCGCAGCGTCTCAGCCGTGCAACCGAACTTGGCTGCTATCGATGTGATCGCTTCCCATTCCGAGCCGTAATCGGCTCGCTGCTCGTCAACCATCCGTACCGCACGCTCGCGGACCTCTGGCGAATATCTGATTCCTCTCGTCATCGTAGCTCCTTCTCACAGATAGGAGCCTCCGGGAAACCCGGGACGGTTCAGACCTTCACTCCCCCGTAAATCTCGCGTAAGGGCCGCGCATGCCCAAAATCGCGCCTCCACGGACCTATCGGGTCAAGAGCTTCGGCTGCCAGATGAACGTCTATGACGGCGAGCGCATGGCCGAGACGCTTGCCCAGCAAGGCATCGTCCCCGCGCCCGAAGGTGAGGCGGCGGACCTCGTCGTGCTCAACACCTGCCATATCCGCGAGAAGGCGGCGGAGAAGGTCTATTCGGACATCGGGCGACTGGTGAAGAATGCCCCGCGCGAGGATGGCACCGCGCCCCTGATCGCGGTCGCGGGTTGTGTCGCGCAGGCCGAGGGCGAGGAGATCATGGCGCGCGCCCCGGCGGTCAAGATGGTCGTCGGCCCGCAGGCCTATCACCGCCTGCCGCAGATGCTCGAACGCGCGGTCGATGGCGAGCGCGTCACCGATACCGACATGCCCGCCGAGACCAAGTTCGATGCCCTGCCCGCCCGGCGCAAGGTTGGCCCCACGGCGTTCCTCACGGTGCAGGAAGGTTGCGACAAGTTCTGCACCTATTGCGTCGTGCCCTATACGCGCGGCGCCGAAGTTTCGCGTCCATTCAAGGACCTGATCGCCGAAGCGCAGAGACTCGTCGAGGCTGGCGCGCGCGAACTGACGCTGCTCGGCCAGAACGTCAACGCATGGACCGGCGAGGATGAAAAGGGCCGCGCGATCGGGCTAGACGGGCTGGCAAAGGCGCTGGCCAAAATGCCGGACCTCAAGCGCATCCGCTACACCACCAGCCACCCCAACGACATGACCGAGGGGCTGATCGCCGCGCATGGCGAAAACCCCAAGCTGATGCCGTTCCTCCACCTGCCGGTGCAGTCGGGCAACGACCGTGTGCTCCGGGCGATGAACCGCAGCCACACGGTCGATTCGTATCTCGCGATCCTTGAGAAGGTCCGCGCCGCGCGCCCCGACATCGCGCTCTCGGGCGATTTCATCGTCGGCTTCCCCGGTGAGACCGAGGCGGAGTTCGAGGACACGCTCAGGCTCGTCGACGAAGTCCGCTACGCGCAGTGCTTCTCTTTCAAGTATTCCGCGCGCCCCGGCACCCCGGCGGCAACGATGGAAGACCAGATCGCGCCTGAGGTCATGGTCGAGCGCCTCGCGCGCCTGCAGGAACGCCTCACCCGCGACCAGCACGCCTTCAACGCAGCTTCGGTCGGCAAGACCTGCGACGTCCTCGTCGAGCGCGCCGGGCGGCATCCGGGGCAATTGCTCGGCAAATCGCCCTGGCTGCAATCGGTGCACTTTGAGGGCGATGCGCAGATCGGCGATCTGGTGACGGTCGAACTGGTCGAAGCCGGGCCGAACTCGCTCGCGGGCCGACTGTTGCAGCCCGCACACGCCTGAGGATAATCGCGCAGGCCGAGCACGCCCGCGCTTGCCTATCGCGCGGCTGTGCCTAAATTCTTCACAGCGACAGCACGAAAGGACCAAATGGCTCGCAAAACCGCCCGCGCCGAGGAAACGGCGCTTCGTCCCGACCAGCCCCGCCGCGCGCGGGTCGAGGTTGAATTCGAGGACCAGTCGCTGCTTGGCGCGCTGTTCGGGGATTTCGACGCCAACCTTGTCCACATCGAGAACCGGCTCGGCGTCTATATCTCGGCGCGCGGCAACAAGGTGCTGATCGAGGGGCACGAGGAAGACATAGCCCGCGCCCGCGATGTGCTGAAATCCATGCTCGAACAGCTGAAACAGGGCCGCGAGGTCGATGCCGGCGCGGTCGAGGCGCTGATTACGATGTCCGCCGAACCGACACTCGAAGGCATCGTTACCGGCACGCCCGACGCGCCGCCGATCACAATCCGCACGCGCAAGAAGACCATCGCCCCGCGCTCGGCGATGCAGGCCGAATATATGCACGCGCTGACCCGTAACGACCTGATCTTCGCGCTTGGCCCGGCGGGTACGGGCAAGACCTACCTTGCGGTGGCGCAGGCGGTTTCGCAGCTCATCACCGGCTCGGTGCAGCGGCTGATCCTTTCGCGCCCGGCGGTCGAGGCGGGCGAGCGGCTGGGCTTCCTGCCCGGCGACATGAAGGAGAAGGTCGATCCTTACCTGCGCCCGATCTACGACGCGCTCTACGATTGCATGCCGCCCGAACAGGTCGAGCGGCGGATCGCGTCGGGCGAGATCGAGATCGCCCCGATCGCCTTCATGCGCGGGCGCACGCTGGCCGATGCCTTCGTGATCCTCGACGAGGCGCAGAACACCACGCGCGAGCAGATGAAGATGTTCCTCACCCGTTTCGGCCAGAACAGCCGCATGGTGATCTGCGGCGACCCCAAACAGGTCGACATCCCCGGCGGCGATGCGAACTCCGGCCTCGCCGACGCGGTGCAACGGCTGGAAGGCGTGGAAGGCATCAGGACCGTGCGCTTTACGGCAGCAGACGTGGTGCGCCATCCGATCGTTGGGCGCATCGTCAAGGCGTATGAGGGGGAGGAGTGAGGCCTCCACATATGGAAATCGATTGCGAAGTCGAGGGTATCTGGCCTGGCGCAGCCGACGAATGGCCCACTCTGGCGTCCGACGCAGTTACCTATACCTCGAATGTCGTTGCCGAACTGGATAACGCATCGCTGATTGTGAGCATCCTATTTACCGACGATGCCGCCGTCCGAAAATTGAACAGGCAGTGGCGCGGCAAGGACAAGCCGACCAACGTCTTATCATTTCCCATGCTGACCCGTGAAGAATTGCTTGATGTCGAGATGGATTCGGAATGGGAAGTCATGCTCGGCGACATCGCGCTCGCCTATGAGACCTGCGCGCGCGAGGCGGCGGAAAAATCCGTTTCCTTACAGGACCATGCCACGCACCTGATCGTCCACGGGCTGCTTCACCTGGCTGGATACGACCACGAAACCGGACCCGAAGATGCCGCCGCGATGGAGCAACTTGAAATAAACACTCTTGCCCTAATGGGGATTGCGAACCCATATGGGGGTTTGGAAGAGCTTTAAGGGGCACCGACGCCAATGGCCGACAATGGCCGCCCGGGTGACAGTTCACCGGGAGAACCGGACAGTAGCAGCTCGCTATGGCGAGCCTTCCGGCGAATCTTCACATCCGACGCCGATCAGTCGCTGCGCGCGCAGATCGAGGACGTCATCGCCGAACACGAAGGCGAGGACGGCGGCAATGGCGAGGCCGAGGGCGATCTTTCGCTGCTCGAGCGCCAGATGCTGCGCAACCTCCTGCATTTCAGCGAGCACGACGCCGACGACGTTGCCGTCCCGCGCCGCGAGATCGTCGCGGTCGATGCCTCGTGCAGCTGGGACGAAGTGGTCGAGACCTTTGCCGAGCACGGCCACAGCCGCATGCCGGTCTATGGCGAATCGCTCGACGACGTGCTCGGCATGATCCACATCAAGGATGTCTTCTCGATCCTTGCGCGCGGTGAGACGCCGCCCGAACCCTGGACCGAGCTTCTGCGCCAGCCGCTCTTCGTGCCGCAGGCGCGCGGGGCGCTGGATGTGCTGGCGGACATGCGCGCGCGCCGCGTTCATCTTGCGGTCGTTATCGATGAATATTCGGGCACCGACGGGCTCATCACCATCGAGGACCTCGTCGAGGAAATCGTCGGAGAGATCGAGGACGAGCACGACGACCTGCCGGAAGAGCTGCTGCTCCCGCTCGACGGCGGGATGTGGGATGCCGATGCACGGCTTGAGCTTGAGGATCTGGCGGAAAAGGTCGATGCGCGGCTCGGCGTGGTCGAGGAATCGGTCGACACGCTGGGCGGGCTGACCTTCGTCCTGGCTGAACAGGTGCCTCCTGTCGGGACAATTCTCGAGCACGAATCCGGGTGGCGCATCGAGGTGACAGAAGGTAACGAACGTCACGTAGAGCGCCTGCGCCTGCATCCGCCCAGCGAGGTGGAAAGCGAAGCAGAATAAGGCGTTAGCAGCTATCCAGGCCGGTAACCGGCGCAACGAGTTCGAGTCGCAACCCTTGGTAACCCGCCGTCTGCCTCCCCTGCGCGCACTCGAAGCGTTCGTTCGCGTGGTCAAGCTTGGCTCGGCCAAGGCGGCGGCGAGCGAGCTGGCGCTTTCGCCCTCCGCGCTGTCGCGGCGAATCACCGCGCTCGAGGAGTTCACCGGCAAGCGGTTGTTCACCCGCCAGCATCAGTCGATGAAGCTGACCGACGAGGGCAAGGCGTTCTACGATGCGGTCATGCCGAAGCTGGAAGAGCTGGCCACCGCGATCGACGGCCAGCTCGACAAGAGCCAGACCCTGCGCCTGCGGCTCGGCGTGCCCTCGCTGTTCGGCGGCCAGCGGCTGTTCCCGCGCCTGCCCGAACTGCGCAAGCTGCACCCGCGCCTGCATATCGACATCGACACCAGCCCGCACCCCGAAGAGCGCGTCGGCGACACGCTCGATGCCGCGATTGCGCTGATCAAGCAGCCCGACCCGGCGCTGCACGCGGTCCAGCTCGATCGCAACCGCGTCTACGCCATCGTCTCGCGCGCGTTGCGCGAAGAAATCGGGGAAAATCCGGACGTTGCGAGGCTTTCCGGCCAAACCTTCATGATCCACAATGACCTGCCGGACAGTTTCACGGCATGGAAAAAGGCGCATGGCCTCGAAGCGCTCGAACCGGCGGCGATCGACCACTTCGATTCGGGCCAGCTGATCCTCGAGGCGGCCGCGCAGGGCCTCGGCATCGCGATCATGCACGACGACCACTTCCGCCGCGCCAACGACGAGCGGCTTTCGCATATCTTCGATGACGAGGTCGAAAGCCCCTACAGCTACTGGTTCGTCTGCCGCCCGAAAGACCTCGAATCGACACCGGTGCGCATTTTCAGCGATTGGGTGGAAAGGGCGGGGCTTTGAGCAGGTAGCACTGTTTCCCGCCTAACGCGTCGGCCCGCACTTGATGCGGGCCAGGGCTTTCTTTTGAGCATCACCAGAGGAAGAAGAGCCTTGCCCCGTGTCAAGCACGGGGCGACGAAAACGCGGGATTCGCTAAAAGCTGACTAACCAACCGCCAGCCGCATCTTCAGGTCATTCAGCTGGCTTGCCACTTCGCTCTGCCCGAGGTTGTCCACCCAGCCGGGAAATTCCGAGGCCAGCATCGGCGTGCCGAAGAGGAAGCCCTGCGCCTGATCGCAGCCGAGGCGGCGGAGGAAGGCATATTGCTCGACCTGTTCAATGCCCTCGGCAATCACCTCGTGGCCGAGCGCATGCGCCATGCTCACGATGGCCTTGATGATCGCTTCGGACTTGGGGTTCTGGCCGATATCGGCGATCAGCGAGCGGTCGATCTTGAGGATCGAGAACGGCAGGCGGGCAAGCTGCGAGAGGTTCGAGAAGCCCGTGCCGAAATCGTCGATCGAGATGCGCACGCCCACTTCGCGCAGGCGCTGCATGCGCTCGTGCGTGCGGGCGAAGTCGGACATGACCATCGTCTCGGTGATCTCGATCTCGATCAGCGCCGGATCGACCTTGTGCCGTTCCAGGGCGGAAAGGATCTCGGGCACCAGTTGCGCGCGCTCGAACTGCGCGGCGGAAACATTGACGGCGATGCGCGTCGGGCGGCCTTCGTCGAGCCATTTGCGCGCCTGCTTGACCGCCATGTTCATGACGCAGTTGCCAAGCTCGGGCATCAGGCCGCGCTGTTCGGCAATGCCGATGAAATCGTCGGGCGGGATATTGCCGCGCACCGGGTGATGCCAGCGCACCAGCGCCTCGACACCGCGTACCTCCATCGTACCGACATCGACCTTGGGCTGGAATTGCAGCGTCAACGCTTCCTCGGCGATGGCAATGCGCAGGTCTTCTTCGATCCGGCTGCGTTCGATCGCGAGGTCGCGCAAGGAGTGATCGAAGAACTTGTAGCAGTTCTTGCCCGCTTCCTTGGCCGCATACATCGCGAGGTCGGCATAGCTGAGCAGCTGTTCCGGATCGTCGGTATCGGTCGGCATCATCGCGATCCCGACCGAGGCGCTGATGCGCACGTTGTTGCCGTGAACCGGAAACGGATTGCCCACTGCCTCGACCACGTTGCGCGCGCGCTCTTCGAGCCAGTAGCGGCTGACCGGACCGGGGAAGAAGGCAACGAACTCGTCCCCGGCATAACGCGCAAAGACGACGCCTTCGGGGCAGGACTGGCGCAGCTCGCCAAAGGCCGAGGTGCAATCGTCGATCTCCGAGCGATCAAGCCCGAAGCCCTTGCGAATGATGCGGTTACTGACGATGCGCAGCAATTCGTCGCCGGTGCGGTGGCCCAGCGTGTCGTTGATCTTCTTGAAATCGTCGAGGTCGATGAAGACCAGCGCGCCGCCGCACTTGCGCAGGTCCATCACCGATCCGAACAGGTGGGTGATGACCGCGCGGTTGGCGAGGCCCGTCACCGGGTCCGAATAGGCGAGCACGTTCATGCGCACGATGTTGCGGTTCATCCGCGCGACCATTGCCCGGAAGCTGTCCGCCAGCCCGCCGACTTCGCAGGCGCAGTCGACATCGATCGGCGAATCGAGGTCACCTGCAACAATCGCCTCGGTGCTTTCGCGCAGGGAACGAATTGCCGAGGCCAGCTTGCTGCCGGCGAAGAAGGTGATGGCCGAGGGGACCAGCACGATGCCCAGCAGCACGAGTGCGAGCGCAAGATCGAACTGCGAATGTTCGTCGGCCACGATCATGGTCAGCGCGGAGGCGCAGATCGCGGTGAAGACCGCGCTCATCAATGCAAAGCGGACCGGGATCGAATTGAGGCCGCGCTTGACCGAGAGCGCATAGTCGACCTCGAGCGGGCCACCGCCCGGCGGCAGGCGCTGGACGCTAGCTGCTTGCGGCTGGGGATTGGGTTTGCGCTCTGGGGACTCGTTCGGTTGTGCCGCGGGACTGGCGACAACGCTTTCCTACGCGACAACCTTGCTAGCGAGCGTTAAACCCCAAGGTGAAGGCGAGGTAAAAATGCTGTAAAATATCCACTTACCCGCCTGCATCGGATTGCGAAGGATCAGGAACCATGAACAAGCTTACGATTGCCGCAGCCACTGCCCTGGCGCTTGCCTCGCTCGCACCGGCACCGGTCCTTGCCGACGAACCGGCGGCTGCGACGATCGGTGCAGACAGGCTCGATGCGGCGCGCCAGACGGTCGATCACATCTTTCCGCTCGGCACCTATGCGCGCGTCATGGACAAGACGATGGACGCGATGATGGGGCCGATGATGGAGGGCATGGCCGACCTGCCGCTGCGCGACCTCGCCAGGATGGGCGGACTTTCGGAGGAAGACCTGGCCGAGATGGGCGAAGGCACGATGTCCGAGGTGATGGCGATCCTCGATCCGGCCTACAAGGAGCGCATGGACCGGTCGATGCGGGTGATGATGTCGGAGATGGGCGGCCTGATGTCGCGCTTCGAACCGGCAATCCGCGAAGGTCTGGCCGAGGCCTATGCCAAGCGCTTCTCGCCCGGGCAGTTGGCAGAACTCAATGCCTTCTTCGCCACGCCGACCGGCTCTGCCTATGCCGCCGATTCGATGGTGATCTTCATGGACCCCGACGTGATGAGCAAGATGCAGGCCTTCGTCCCCGAGATGATGGAGGAAATGCCGACGCTGATGGCCAAGGTCGGCGAGGCAACAAAGGACATCCCGCCACCGCGCAAGTACAGCGAGCTTTCCGATGCGGATCGGGAGAAGCTGTCGAAACTGCTCGGCGTTCCGGCGGATGAGCTCGGGCGCGAGGAGGCTGGGGAGGATTAAGTATTGCGCGCGTAGGCGATGCCGAACTTTACCAGCATCGCCAGCACCGCGCGCAGGTCTGCCGCGCTATCCGACCCCGCAAGCGCTTCCAGCCGCGCCAGCGAGGTTTCGCGCGCGCTGCACAGCTCGCGCAGGGCGGGTATCGCAGCGCCGGGGCATGGCAGCGCCGCCTTGCCGGCGTGCAGCATCATCGCCCCGCCCTCGCCTTTGGCGAAACCAAGCCTGCGGTATGATGCCAGGCGGAACCGGGTCTCGCACGTCCAGTCCGCCGGATCGGCGCGCATAAGCTCCGGCAAGGCAAAGACTGGCCGCGCGAGTTGCTTCGCATCCCCGGGGCCGGGCAAATCGTCATCGCGTGTGACGAATTCGGGATCGGTCAGGCTCAGCGTGACATGCAGCGATGGCTCGCCCAATGGCGCGGGGCTGTGCGCCCAGCCGCGCGGGACATGGAGCACATCGCCCGCCTCCAGCACGCCCTCCCACGCGGGCGCGGCATCGACGGGCGGCAGGCCGAACGGCTCGCCCTCAACCGCGGCATGCACCCGCCAGTGCTTGCGACCCGCGATCTGGAGCACGAAGACATCGTGCTCGTCCCAGTGCAGCGCCAGCCCGGCCTCATCGCCTAGCGAGGCATAGATGTTCGCGCCGCAGCGCACCTGCAATTCCTCGGCAATAGCATCGGCCAGCGCGCAAAGCGCCGGGTCAAGCTCGTGCGCGTGGTTGAGCACCAGCGTCGCGCCGCGATCCAGCTGGTTCGCCAATGCGCCCGCGATCAGCCGCGTGGTGCCGTCCTTGCTCTGCTTGCGAAAGGTCGCGGGATCGAGCGTTTCGCCGCCGCGCACGAGATGCAGCCGCGCCGGTTCGAGCGGGTGCCATTCGAGCAGGCGCGAGAGCCGCTGCCAGCCGAACTGCGCCGCGAACCGCGCCGGCTCGCCCGTAAGATGGCGTGGCTCCTGCCCCTGCCGCGCCGCCAGCAGCGCGGCAGCAATCTCGGGCGAAAACCATGCCGACAAGGCATCGCGGTGCGGATCGTCGCCGTCCTGCACCGCGCCCACCGCGCTCAGCCTTCGCTGACTGTCGCCTTGACGATCTTGCCCGGATTACGCGGCGGCTCGCCCTTGGGCAGCGCGTCGACGTGCTCCATGCCTTCCTCGACCCGGCCCCAGACGGTGTACTGCTTGTCGAGGAACGTGGCGTCGTCGAAGACGATGAAGAACTGGCTGTTGGCCGAATCGGGCACGGCGGTGCGCGCCATTGAGCAGGCGCCGCGCGTGTGCGGCTCGTCGTTGAATTCGGCCTTGAGGTCGGGCTTTTTCGAGCCGCCCATGCCGGTGCCGTCGGGGCAGCCGCCCTGCGCCATGAAATCGTCGATCACGCGGTGGAAGATCACCCCGTCGTAAAAGCCTTCGCCCACCAGCTCCTTGATCCGCGCGACATGGCCCGGCGCGAGGTCGGGGCGCAGCTTGATCTTGACGTCGCCGCCCTTGCCGTCGCCGGCGTCGAGGGTGAGCGTGAGGTATTCGTCGGCCATCTTCAATCTCCTGTTGCGCGGGCCGATATAGGGGCTTGTCCGGCAAAGTCACGCCCGCGCGTTTTGTGCGGTTGCTTTTCGGCAGGGGGCGCTTAGACCCCCTGCCATGACGCCCGAGCAGCTCGAAGACGATATCCTCGACGAGGCCCGCACCACGGGCGAGAGCGAGGCCGAGTCCGAGAGCCTCGACGAGGACAACCGGCTCAAGAGCGAATTCGTCCGGGCAGTGCGCGATGCCCTGCGCGAAGGCGAGCAGGACGCGGTTTACGACCTTGTCGAGCCGCTCCACCCCGCCGACATCGCCGACCTGTTCGAGCTGACCGACGAGGACGAGCGCTTGCCGCTGGGCCGCGCGATCCGCGACCTGATGTCGGTCGAGGTGATCGCCGAGCTGAACGACCACGTCCGCGAGCTGCTCATGGAGGAGCTGCCGCCCGAGATCGTCGCGGGCATCGCCGAACAGCTCGAAACCGACGACGCGGTCGCGATGATCGAGGACCTCGACCGCGAGGACCAGGTCGCGATCCTTGCCGAGCTGGAGCCGGAAGACCGGGCCGCAATCGAGCGCGCGCTGACCTATCCGGAAGAGTCCGCCGGTCGCCTGATGAGCCGCGAGTATGTCGCGGTGCCCGAGCATATTACCGTCGGCCAACTGATCGACTTCCTGCGCGAGGAAGGCGACCTGCCCACCGATTTCTGGGAAGTCTTCGTCGTCGATCCGCGCCAGCGCCCGGTCGG
Organism: Sphingomonadaceae bacterium; assembly: GCA_041396945.1. GTDB lineage: Bacteria > Pseudomonadota > Alphaproteobacteria > Sphingomonadales > Sphingomonadaceae > Novosphingobium. The sequence goes on from JAWKXP010000005.1 coordinate 62,145, forward strand.
CACCTGCGCGCTTTCGTGGATCATGCGCACCCCGCGCGACATTCGCATCGAGGATGTGATGACGCGCGACCAGACGCTGATCCCGCTCGACATGGACCAGGAAGAAGTCGCGCTGCGCTTCCAGAAGTACAACCTTATCTCCGCCGCGGTGGTCGACGAGGCCGGGCGGCTGGTCGGCCAGATCACGGTCGATGACGTGGTCCACATCATCCAGGAAGAAGCGGGCGAAGACGTCATGCTGCTTTCGGGCGCGGGCGAAGGCGATATCTACGAGCCGATCCGCGAGGCCTATTCCTCGCGCGTGCGCTGGCTGGTCGCGAACCTCGGCACCGCGCTGCTCGCCTCGGTCATCATCTCGCTGTTCGGCGACGCGATTTCAAAGCTCGTCGCGCTGGCCGTGCTGATGCCGATTGTCGCCTCGATCGGCGGCAACGCGGGCACGCAGACGATGGCCGTGGCGGTGCGCGCCATCGCAATGAACCAGCTGACGCAGGCCAACACCACGCGCATCCTCTGGCGAGAACTGCGCGTCGCGCTGCTCAACGGGGCAACCGTGGCGGTGCTGGTCGGTCTGGCGACCGCGCTGGTTTTCAGCCCGATGCTCGGCGCAGTGATCGCGCTGGCGACGGTCATCAACATCTTCACTGCCGGGCTTGCGGGCGTGGTGGTGCCGGTCATGTTCGACCGGCTCGATCAGGACCCGGCTGTCGCGAGTTCGGTCTTCGTGACGATGATTACCGATTCGATGGGCTTTTTCGCCTTCCTCGGCCTCGCGGTCGCGTCCGGGCTTGTGGGCTGACCCGAAGGCGGGGTTGAGCGCCGCCCGCCAAGGCCTATCTTGCCCCCATGCCGCTTCACCTCACCAAGATCGCGTTCGGCGCGAAGTCCTATGGCGATATCGAATCGTGGTATGCCGCGCGGCGCAGCCCGCACCTGACCACGCGCTATCGCCCGACGAAATGGCAGGAGTGCATCGGCGGCTCGCTTTACTGGATACACGAACACACTCTGGTCGCGCGCAGCAAGATAATCGGCTTCAGCGAGGCGGAGAACGGGCGCTGGTCGATAGACCTTGAGCCGCGCCTGATCCCGGTCGTCCCGCGCGCGCGGCGTGCGCATCAGGGCTGGCGCTACCTCAAGGGCGAACCACCGCGCGACCTCCACGATGGCGAGGATGTCGGCGACTTCCTTCCGCCGAAAATGGCGAGCGAACTGGCGAAATTGGGGCTGGTCTGATCAGGCCTTCGCATCCTCCAGCACCATCGCCGCGCCCTTTTCGCCGACCATGATCGAAGGCGCATTGGTGTTGGCGGCGGGCATGACCGGCATGATCGAGGCATCGATCACGCGCAGGCCATCGATCCCGCGCACCCTGAGGCGCGGATCGACCACCGAGGCGTCGTCGCCGCCCATCCGGCAGGTGGCGACGGGGTGATAGCCGATCCCTGCGGTATTGCGGATCGCCGCTTCCCATTCCTCGTCGGTTTCGGGGAAGGGATCGGGCAGCAGGCGGCCTTTCACATGCGGGGCGATGCTGGGCATGGTGAAAAGCTGCTGGATCTGCTTTGCGCCTGCGACCAGCGCGGCAATGTCGTCGGGATGGCCGATCAGCCGATGATCGACCACCGGCTTGTCCATCGGATCGGCGCTGCGCAGCCGGATTTCGCCCCGGCTCTTGGGCTTGGCGACATTGAGAAAGGCCATGACGCCGGGCAGTTCGTGCGGTTTGCGCGTCTTGGGATTGTGGACCATCAGCCCGAACGAGAGCTTGAGATCGGGAAAGGGAAGTTCGGGCCGCGAGCGCCAGTAGGCCATCGATTCGACCGGGATGATCGTCATCAGCCCCTTGCCGGTGAGAAGGTACTTCACGACCTCGCGCGCGAGGGTGAGCGGCTTCATCATGTTGTTGTAGGTCGGCGTGTCGATCTGGAAGGCCGAGTGAAAGCTGGCGTGTTCCTGAAGGTTCTGGCCGACCTCGGGCCGGTCAAGCACGACTTCGATCCCGTGCTCCCGCAAATGCGCCGCCGGACCTATGCCCGAACGCATCAGCACGCCGGGCGAATTGAGCGAACCCGAACTGACGATCACCTCGCGCCGCGCCGAGACGGTCTCGGGCTGACCATTGCGGATGAAGCGCACGCCGGTTGCGCGGCCGCCTACGATCGTCACCTTGTCGACCGTCGCCCCTGTCACGATCTCAAGGTTCCTGCGCCCCTTCGCCTCGCCCAGAAACGCGCGCGCTGCCGATGAGCGCTTGCCGTCCGCCTGGGTGCAGAGCATGCGGAACACCCCGTCGACATCGCCAGCGCAATAATCGTCGATGCGGCGCAGCCCGAATTCCTCGCAGCCCTTCATGAAGGTTTCGGTGAAGGGATGCTGCATCGGCGCGGGCGAGACGCCGAGCGGGCCGGTGCTGCCATGCGTCTGGTTCGGCTCGCCCTGCCAGTTTTCGGACTTGAGGAACCAGGGGAAGACCTCGTTCCAGCTCCAGCCTTCGCAGCCCAGCTCGTTCGCCCACTGGTCGTAGTCGGAGCGGTCGCCGCGAATGTAGATCATGCCGTTGACCGAAGAGCCGCCGCCCAGCATGCGGCCTGCGCTCCAGAATCCCTGCCGCCCGTTGAGCGAGGGGTCCGGCTCGGTCATCAGGCACCAGTCACGCTCGGAATTGCCAAGGTGGGTCATGCCGCCGGTGGGCATGCGGTTCTTGAAGCCCGAGGCATCCGGCCCCGCTTCGAGCAGGACCACCCGGGTTGCCGGATCGGCAGACAAGCGGTTGGCGAGCACACAGCCCGCGCTCCCGCCCCCGCAGATTACATAGTCGGCGTCTTCGATCGGCATTCTTCCCCCCAGACATTTCTGTTTTCCGTTACCTTATCGAAAATTCCCCGTTTGTCCTGAGGAGGCCGTGAAGCCGCAGGCTGATTGGCCGTCTCGAAGGACGCCTGCTTCGAGACGAGCCCTCAATCTTCGATTTCGGCCTCTCCTCAGCACGAACGGAAATTGATGGCCAACAGCCTATCCCCGCGCCAGCCACCATTGCATCAGGTGATTGGCGACCGCCATCGACGGCGGTGCCTGAAACGCGCCGTCTTCCCTGCCTGCGATCGCATCGGCAACATCGGCGCGCGTGAACCAGCGCGCGTCTTCCAGCTCGGTCACGTCCACCGTGATCGCCGGATCGTCGGCATAGGCGTGGCAACCGATCATCAGCGAGGAAGGGAACGGCCATGGCTGGCTCATCACATAGGTAACGTCGCGTACCTTCACGCCCGCCTCTTCAAGCGTTTCGCGCGCGACTGCCTCTTCGAGCGATTCGCCCGGCTCCACGAACCCGGCCAGCGCCGAATAGGAGCGCGGCGGAAAGCGCGGCTGTCGGCCTAGCAGCAGGTTTCCCTCATGCTCGACCAGCATGATCGTTACCGGATCGACCCGAGGAAAATGCTCCGCGCGGCAGTTCTCGTTGATGCAATTGCGCTGCCAGCCACCCTTGGCCAGCGTCGAGGGGCTGCCGCAGACCGCGCAGAAGCGGTGCCGCGCGTGCCAGGAAACCAGCGCGCGCGCGCCGCCATAGGCCGCGAGGTCCTCTGCCCCGAGCGTTGCCAGCGCGCCCCACATGCGCGGGTTGGCGGGCATTGCCGAGCCGATCTGGTCGGCGCGCACTTCGGCAAAGCAGCCCGCCTCGCCATCGAGCCCGAGGAACACCAGCTCGCTGTCGTCGCGCGCTTCGGCGAGCGAACCCCATTCGAGTTCGCCTTCGGGTGAGATCACCGGATCGAGCCCTTCGAGCCGCAACAGCCGCGCGCGCGGGTTGGTCAGCCGGGCAAGCGCGTCGGGATCGGCGCGGACGTGGTCGGCGCGGTCGAGCCGTGCTCCGGCAAAAGCAATCGGGGCGGAGCTCATGCGGCCTTCTCCATCAGCGCCATGACATCGGCCTTCAATGCTGTCTGGAATTCGGGCAGCAGGTCAAGCGCGTTGGGCGGCATGAACTGCACGAATATCTGCGAGCGCAGGCCGTGGACCATATCGACCATGCCGACCGTGCCCGCCGCGCCCGCCCAGCCATAGACGCCCGCTTCCGCGCCAACCCCGACGCGCCCGCCCGCGCCGAACAGGCTTTTGGGTGCCATCAGCGCCGGACCTTCGACGCCGGGCGGCAAGAGGTTCGAGGTGCCAACGCGCACAGCCAGTTCGCCCATCACGCGCGTGCCGTCGATCGTGCCGAAACCGGCGAGCATCCTGAGGAAACGGTCGTAATCGCGCGGGCTGCTGACAAGGCCCGCCCCGCCGAACGGGAAAGCGGGGTCTTCGAGATAGATCGAATCCTTGCCCTGATCGATCGGCACCAGCCGTTCGGCGAGGACCGCGTAATTGGTGGTGAGCCGCCCCGCCTCGGCCTGCGGCACGCGGAAGAACGTGCTGTTCATCCCGGCGGGACCGAAGATGTTATCGGCAAGGAACCGGTCGAACGACTGGCCCGAGACGACCTCGATCACGCGGCCCAGCACGTCGAGCCCCACCGAATAACTCCACTTCGTCCCCGGCTCGTAGACCAGCGGAATCTCCGCCATGCCCTCGGCGAATTTCTGCAGGCTGCGCACCGGATCGCCGCGCGTCAGGCCGGGCACCTTGAGGCGGCTGATCTGCCCCGCGATCAGCCCGCGATCCTCCATCAGCGTCTTGATCGGCCCCTGCTGGATGATCGAATAGCCAAGGCCGGAGGTATGCGTCATCAGGTGGCGGATCGTGATCGGGCCTTTCGCGGGGCGCAGATCGATGACCGAACCGTCGGGCGTCACCTGCACCTGCATCTCGCGATAGGCGGGAATGATGTCGGCCAAGGGCTGGTCGAGGCCGAGCTTGCCATCGTCGATCAGCATCATCGCCGCCATGCCGGTGACGGGCTTGGTCATCGAATAGATGCGGAACAGGCTGTCGGGCGTGACCGCGTCCTGATCGATAAAGCCCTCGCTGCCGCGCGCGACATATTGCGCCTCGCGCCCGCGCAGGCCGAGCGAGGCGACCATGCCGGGAAACTTGCCCGGCCCGACCCAGCGCTCGACCACCTCGCGCACGTTTGCCATCAGGTCCGGCTGCTGCGTGGCCCATGCCAGCTGCGGCATCAGCGCCGCGCCCAGCCCCGCGACCGCGCCCATGCGCATCACCGCGCGGCGGTCCATCTCCATTGCCAGCCTGTCGAGCCTGTCCATCCTCAATCCTCTCCATCCGCAGCAATCGCCAGCCGCGCTGCCTTTGCAAACAGCGTCGGCAGCCCCGCGTCCTCGATCCGGTCTATCGGCCACCATTCGCCGGCCGCCGCGCCGTTGTCCGGTGCATCGCTGCCCGAATAAACCGCCACGCGCAACTCAAGCGAAAAATGGGTGAACGTGTGATTGACGATGCCGCCGCGTTGCCATTTGCCGGAGAGCGGCGCATCGCCCGAGCCATCGCCGCGCGCCGACCAGCCATCGTCGGGCAAGGCGCGCATCCCGCCCAGCATCCCCTTGCCCGGCCGTTTGACCAGCCAGACAGCGCCCTCGCGCGCAATCCAGTAAGCCGTGCCTGCCCGCACCGGCTTTGCCTTCTTCGGGGCTTTCACCGGAAAGCGGGCGGGATCATCCGTAGCGCGCGCCTTGCAGTCTCCCGCCAGCGGACAAAGCAAACAACGCGGATCGCGGGCGGTGCAGACGGTCGCGCCAAGGTCCATCATCGCCTGCGCGAAGTCGCCTGCGCGGCTGTCCGGCGTGATCGCATCGGCGGCTTCACGCAATGCCTTGCGCGCTTTCGGCAGCGGCTCGGCGATGGCGAACAGCCGCGCAACCACCCGCTCGACATTGGCATCGACCTACTGCAACCTCGCCAAAGGCAATCGCCGCCACCGCCGCAGTAGCGCCAGCAGGCCCCAGCCCCGGCCGAAGCTCAGCGCAAGGCCGCCTCGGTCTCGGGGAAGCGCCCTCCCCGCGCCGCAACCTCGCGCGCGCAGGCCCGCAGATTGCGCGCCCGCGCGCCAATATCCCAGCCCCGCCCATGCCGCCATCACGTCCTCGTCGGGCGCGGCGGCGAGCGCCTCGACCGTCGGCCAGCGTTCGGTAAAGGCCTTGAAATAGGGCGCAACCGCCGCCGTCGTGGTCTGTTGCAGCATCACTTCGGAGAGCCAGACGCGGTAGGGATCGGGCGGCGGATCGCCCGGCCTTGCCCGCCATGGCAGGTCGCGAGCATGGGCATCGTACCAGTCGAGCAGGGCATCTGCGATCATCGGCGAACTGGCATCCATCGCGCGGCTATGGCATTGGCAGCCTCGCAATGGAACGGGACGATCAGGCGAAGCCCCCAAAGGGCAAGGCAAAAGCCGGGGGCAAGGTGCGCCGCTATGAGCGCCCGCGCGGCGGCCCGGCGCGTGCGATTGCCGACCTCATGCCCGAAGTCGGGCGCTCTGCCTTCCGCCGCTTCGGCTTCGTCCAGTCCTCGGTCGTCTCGCGCTGGCCCGAGATTGTCGGCGCTCAGCATGCCCGCGTCTGCGCGCCCGAATCGATCCGATTCCCACCCGGCGAAAAGAGCGATGGCATCCTCCAGCTGGTTGTCGTCCCCGCACACGCACCGCTGATCCAGCAGGTCATCCCCGAGATTATCGAGCGGGTGAACCGCTTTTTCGGCTATCGCGCCGTCGCGCGCGTCAAGATGCGGCAAGGCGAGGTTAAGCCGCCGCCGGTAAGGGAACCGAAGACAGCGCCGCCCTCGCTCAAGCCGATCCCGATGGAACTGGGGGAAAGCTTGCGCGATGTCGGCGACCCCGAACTGCGCGCCGTGCTCGAATCGCTGGCGCGCAGCATGAGCAATGCCAGCGGGCAGGAGACGAAGGACTGATGCGTATCGCAAGGGCACTGGCAATTGCCGCCGTCGCCGCGCTTTCGCTTGCGGCGGGCAAGGCGAACTGGACCGCGACGGTCAATGTCGCGCCGGGCGGCCAGCACACGCTCGGCAATCCGGCGGCGAAGGTGAAGCTGACCGAATATGTCAGCTACACCTGCCCGCATTGCGCCAGCTTCCAGCGCACCGCCGATGCGCCGATGCGGCTCGCCTATGTCATGCCGGGCAAGCTTTCGGTCTCGGTCAACCACTTCGTGCGCGATCCGGTGGACCTGACCGTCGCGATGCTAACCCATTGCGGCGATGCGAAGAGCTTCTTCCGCCGCCATCACGACTTCATGGCGACACAGGACAAGTGGCTTTCGCGTATGGCGGGCACTACCGAAGCGCAGCGCCAGCGCTGGCGCAACAAGGACGTGCCCACCGCGATGCGCGCGATTGCCAGCGATTTCGGCTTTTACGAGATGATGGCGCGCTATGGCACCACCCGCGCGGGCGTCGATCGCTGCCTTGCGCAGACCGCCAAGGCCGACCAGCTGATCGCCCAGACGCAGGCAGCGGAAAAAGCGGGCGTCGAAGGCACCCCCAGTTTTGCGCTCAATGGAATCGTGCTCGCGGGCACCCACAACTGGGAAACGCTCAATCCGCAGATCGCGGCGCGCGTCGAGTAACCCGGCGTAAAGCCCGCTAATTCGTAAAATCGCGGTTTTGCCTGTGGTCTAACCTGTGGAGATGTCTAAGGACAATCGCCCGCCCGCCTTTCGGGCCAGCACCCCATCCGCTAGTTTTTTCTGTTCAAGGACAAGGACTGTACGCATGACTCGCCCTGCTCTTCGCCGTTTCCTGATCGGTGCGATTGCCGCCCCGCTCGCGTTTGGCCTCGCCGCCTGTGGCGAATCCGCCGAAGATGGCGCATCGGCCTCCGTCGAGCCGATCGCAGAAATCGCCGCGCCTGATGGAAAGACATGGTCCGAGGTCGTCGCCAAGACAGAGGAAGGCGGCTACTTGATGGGCAATCCGGATGCGCCGATCAAGCTGGTCGAATTCGGCGCGCTCTCCTGCTCGCACTGCGCCACATTCGCGCAAGCCAGCGCCCCCGAACTAAAGGAATCTTTCGTCAATTCGGGCCGCGTCAGCTTCGAACTGCGGCACTTCATGCTCAGCCCGCTCGACATAGCGGGCACCTTGCTGGCCACATGCGGATCGACCGAGGCGGTCATTCCGCTGAGCGATCAGTTCTGGGGATGGCAGTCCGAGATGTTCAAGAACATGCAGGGCGCCGATCAGGCGCGATTGCAGGCAATCGACGAAATGCCGCCGGAAAAGCGGTTTGCTTCGTTGGCCGAGATCACCGGCATGACCCAGTTTTTCGCATCGCGCGGCGTTTCCGCGGCTCAGGGCAGTGTCTGCCTGAACGACGAAGCCAAGGTCGAGGCACTCGTGAACCAGACCGAGCACGCCAATGAGGAACTCGACGTGACCGGCACACCGACATTCATGATCAACGGCAGGAAGGTCAATGGCAACACCTGGTCGGCGATCAAGACCGAACTTGAAAACATGGGCGCGCGTTAAGGGACTGCGATGCGCTTCAAACGGCTCAAACTTAGCGGATTCAAAAGCTTCGTAGAGCCTGCCGAACTGCGTATCGAGCCGGGGCTGACCGGCGTTGTCGGCCCCAACGGCTGCGGCAAGTCCAACCTTCTCGAAGCGATCCGCTGGGTCATGGGCGAAAACTCGCCCAAGTCGATGCGCGGCGGCGGCATGGAAGACGTGATCTTCGCCGGAACCGCCGGGCGTCCGCCGCGCGCCTTTGCCGAAGTCGTGCTGCTCGCCGAAGACAAGGACCGCGAAGAGCTTGAGGTTGTCCGCCGGATCGAGCGCGGCGCGGGCAGCGCCTATCGCATCAACGGGGCCGATGCGCGCGCCAAGGATGTCTCGCTGATCTTCGCCGATGCCGCCACTGGCGCGCACTCGCCCGCGCTGGTGAGTCAGGGCAAGATCGCCTCGGTCATCTCCGCCAAGCCCGCCGAGCGACGCCTGATGCTCGAAGAAGCCGCGGGTATCGCGGGCCTGCATGTCCGGCGCAAGGATGCGGAACAGAAACTGCGCGCGACCGAGACGAACCTTTCACGCCTCGAAGACATCATGGCCGGGCTCGACAAGCAGATCGCGGCATTGAAGCGTCAGGCGCGCGCGGCGGAAAAGTACAAGGCGCTGAGCGAGAAGATCCGTATTGCCGAAGCGCGGCTCGTCTTTGCCCGCTGGCGCGATGCCGCCGCCGCTGCCGAAGCCGCGCGTGGGCAGGCGCAGGAAGCCGAGGCGCGCGTTGCCGCCGCGCAGGCCAGGGCCAAAGAGATACAGGCGATGCAGGCGCAGGCCGCCGTGCTGCTCGCCAAGGCGCGCGACGAGGTCGCCGACCGCCGCGACGATGCCACCGCGCACGGGCACCGGATGGCGACGCTTTCCGGCCAACTGGAAGCCGCCGAGGAACGCCTCGCCGACCTCGACCGCCAGCGCCAGCGCCTCGAAGAAGACCGCACCGATGCCGACCGCCTGACCAGGGACGCCGCCGAGGCGCTCTCGCGGCTGGAAAAGGATCTCGCTGCCGGTCAGCAGCAACTCGATGCAGACGAGGCACAGCGCCCCGAACTGGCGCAGGCCCTTGACCGCGCCGAGCGTGCCGCGCGCCAGTCCGAACTCGATCTCGCGCAGGCCACCGCCGCGCAGGCAGGCGTCGATGCCGAATGGAAGATCGCCGAAGCCGAAGTCGAAGCGGCACAAAAGCGGCTTGGCCGCGCGGCGCAGGAACTGGCGCGGCATGAGCAGGTCAAGGCGGAGCTGGCTGCGCAGGGCGATCCCGAAGCGGCAGTTACCCAAGCGACGCAGCAGGCCGAGCAGGCCGCCGCCGCGCTCACCGAGGCGCGCGGGAAGCTCGAATCGCTGCAATCGCGCAAGGCAGAGCTGCAATCCACGCGCGACGAGGCCGCAGAAGCGCATTCCGCGGCCCGCGCCGAACTGACCGGGATCGAGCGCGAACACTCCGCGCTCGTCCGCGACCGCGAGGCGCGCGCGCGCGGTGCGAAGGGGAATCACGGCCTGCCCGCCGCCATCGACACGGTGCGCGCGAAGCCGGGCTACGAACGCGCGCTGGCCGCCGTGCTCGGGCGCGATGCCAAGGCCGGGGTCGGCAAGACCGACGGCGACATCGACGGCCGCTTCTGGAGCGGCGCCGCTGCGCCCTCGTGCGTGGCGGACAGCCTCGCCGAACAGGTCAGCGACTGCCCGCCCGAACTCGCCGCGCGGCTCGCGCTGGTCCATTGCGTGCTGGCCGATGACGGGCGCGCGCTTGGCCCCGGCGAATGGCTGGTGACCAGGGCGGGGGCGCTGCGCCGCTGGGACGGCTTCGTCGCGCGCGGCGAAGGCGCGGCGGAAGCGGCACGTCTTGAGGCGGAGAACCGCTTCGTCGAGCTTGAGGCGGCGCTGCCGGCCTTGCGCGAAGCCCTGACTGCCGCCGAAACGCGGCAGGAAGCAGCGCGCGCCGAACTTTCCGAAGTACAGCAGGCCGCCGTAGCCGCCGAGCGCGCCGTCGCCGAGGCCTCCGAAGCCGAACGCATCGCCCTGCGCGCCCGCGACCGTGCCGAGGACGAACGCAAGCGCCTTGCCGAACGCCGCGCCGAACTCGACGAAGCCGCGCAAGGCCTCATCGACCAGCGCACGCAGGCCGAAGCCGAGGTTTCAGCGGCAAAGGCCCGCCTCGCCGACCTGCCCGATCCCGAAGCGGGCCGCGCCGCGCTCGAAGCCGCACAGGGCAAGCACGATGCCTCACGCGGCGCGATGCAGTCCGCCTCCGCCGAAATCGCCGCGCACGATCAGGGCCTCGCCGTCATGCGCGAACGCCTCGCCGCCCAACGCGCCGACATGAGCGGCTGGCAGTCGCGCTCGGGCGATGCCGCCAGCCGCCTCGCCGAAATGGGCCGCCGCTTTGAGGAGATCGAGGAAGAACGCGCCGTCGTCGCCGCCAAGCCTGCCTCGCTGATGCGCGAGATCGAGGATGGCGAGGCAATCCGCGAGAAGATCGGCGCTGCCCTCACGCAGGCCGAGGAAGCCCTCGCCGCCGCCGAACAGGCATCGCGCCAGAGCGACGGCGAACTCGAAGCCGCGCAGGAAGACCTCGCCGCCGCCCGCGAAGCCCGCGCCGGGGCGTCCGCGCGCGCCGAAAACGAGGAAGAGCGCCGCGCGGAAATGGCGCGCATCTCGGGCGAACGCTTCCAGTGTCCGCCGCCGATGCTCGCAGGCAAATTCGAATTCGAGGCGGAAGAGGTGGAAAGCGCAGGAGAAGCCTCGGCGCTGATGGACCAGCTAACCGCCGATCGCGAGCGCATCGGCCCGGTCAACCTCGTCGCCGCCGAGGAACTGGAAAAGGCCGAGGCCGAGTTCGGATCATCGATCAACGAGCAGGCCGAACTGACCGAAGCGGTGGCGCGGCTGCGCGGCTCGATCGGCAACCTCAACCGCGAGGGCCGCGAACGCCTGCGCGCGGCGTTCGAGGAAGTCGACAAGCAGTTCCGCCGCCTGTTCTCCCGCCTGTTCGAAGGCGGTCAGGCGCACCTCGCGCTGGTCGATTCGGACGATCCGCTCGAAGCAGGCCTGGAGATTTTCGCCCAGCCGCCGGGCAAGCGCCTGCAATCGCTGACGCTGCTTTCGGGCGGCGAACAGGCGCTGACCGCCGTCGCGCTGATATTCGCGCTGTTCCTGACCAACCCCGCACCGATCTGCGTGCTCGACGAGGTCGACGCGCCATTGGATGACGCCAACATCGAGCGCTTCTGCGACCTGCTCGACGCGATGGTGACCGAAACTGACACGCGCTACCTCATCGTCACCCACAACGCCGTGACCATGAGCCGTATGCACCGCCTGTTCGGCGTAACCATGGTAGAAAAAGGCGTCTCGCGGCTCGTCTCGGTGGACCTCGGCGCGGCGGAAGAGCTGCTGGCGGCGGAGTGAGGTTGCGCAGATTTCTCGCCGCTGCGGTCACCATCGCGCTGGCGTCTTGCGGTGTAGGCCACCAGCCCGAGAGCGCAAAAGCCGTGGCGGCTTTTGAAATTCCGGTACCAACACAGGCGGATAGGGCCAAGCTAATCAGCATTATGTCCGCTGTCGCCGAAAGCGAGGGATATCATGTAGACGCGAGCACAGATGAGGAACTGCGCGCTTCGTATGATATCGCACCGATGACCATCCATGCTGGCGTTTGGCGCGGCGAAGACGATGATGAGAGTATCGCGACTGTGCTGGACTTGCCACGACCTGGTTACGCATGGCTCACGTTTTCCAAAGGCGAGAATCCAGTGAAATCCCGACGCTTTGAGACGCGCCTGATGAATGCAATCCGCAAGGAATGGGAAGAGGTAATGGAGCTTCCGATAGTCGACGGGGGGATACCACACCCCGAGGACATGGTGACGTAAGGATCCGCATACATTCTAAAACCGGATTCGGCGGCGAAGTATACTATTCCGGGTGAGGAAGTAGAGTAACGACCAAACCACGCTACCGTTCGAGCTTGTCGTCTCGCATCAGGCCGAGAATCGTGTAGTCCTCGCCCGCAACGGAAAGCGAAAAGTGCGCTTCCTCTATCGCCATCTCGACCGTCAGTGCGACTGCCGCCATCGCTTCGATTTCACAGTCATCCCATTGATACCAAACCGTCCAAATCCAGCCCACTGCCGGTTCAATTTTGAGTTCCTGCGTCTCCATCGTACCGCAAGAAATGTGCCCCGATCCGTAGGGCAAATCAATTCAAGACAGTTCCACTTTGGATGATTCCAATTCAAGCGGCCTTGCGCAAGGCGCTCGGCATATAGCGCGCAAGCGGTTCTGTCTTAATCAACCGAAATCCGTTCGTGTCGAGCGAAGTAGAGAAAAGCAATCGCCAAAATGTATCCAAGTCGCGGTTGGTGCGCTGGCAGCGGTCGAGGCTCGCAGCCGCAGCCGATGCATTCGTCGAGCTTGGTGCGCGCCTTGGTCAGCAGGGCGATGCGCGAATCGATTTCCTCGCGGATCGAGCGGCTCATGCGTTGCCAGTCGCCGATGGTCGGGGTGCGATCCTGCGGCAGGCGGGTCATCGCCTGTTCGATCTCGGGCAGGCTGAGGCCGACTTCTGCGGTAGCACGAACGAGAGCGGCGAATGTCGGGCGGCGATAGCGGCGCTGGTTGCCGGTCGTGCGTTCCGAATTGATCAGGCCCTGTCCTCGTAAAGCGGATCGCCGAAACCGCGAGGCCGGTGCGCTTGGCGAGCACGCCGATGGGAATCACATCGTTCTTGTTCATCATGCCTCCGGGCAAGGTGAATGCGATACCTAAAGCCGAATCGAGCTTTCGGTTTTCACCTGCCTATTGGCACGTTTTACATGAGTTATCCACAGCCTTAACGATTCAAGCCCTTGAAATGATTCAGAGGAGCTTTCCGTCCTCCGGCCTGGCCTTGCGTTTGACCCAGGGCGTATCGCTGCGCTCGACCAGCAGTTCACCCTCCCATGTCCGGCACAGGGCCAGCGCGTCCTCCGGTTCTCCGGCCAGCCAGGTCGCCTGCGCATGGCCCGAAAGGATCAGCGGCATTCGGTCGTGGACATCGGCCATCTGCGGCGAGCCATCGACCATGACCATCGAATAGGCGTCGCCCCACTCCTGCGTCGGTCGCCAGACACCTGCAACCGCGAACGGCTGCTCGCCGGGCAGCGCATACCAGGTGCGCGTCATCTGCCCCCTCGGCCCTTCCGCTTCCGCCCATGCCGAGACGGGGATCAGGCAGCGGCGCGCAGTGAAGCTCGCCTTCCAGAAACCGGTCAGCAGCTTGTCCTCGCGCGCATTGTTGACCGGCTTGGGTTTCAGCGGCTGGCCCTGCTTGCCCTTGAGCACCAGCGAAGCCCCATGTCATCGCCCGCGCCTGCCCCTCGGCAACGACAATGCCGGGATAGCCGGGATAGACCTCCTCGCCGAAATTCGCGCCCCGGTCGGGGATTGCCTCGAACAGGCCCGCGATCTCGTCGACGCCGCGCGTCATGCGGTAGAGATTGCACATTTCGCTTCGCTCCAGTTCTTTTCGGTCGCATCGCTGATAGCCGAAAACCGGTTCCCACGTTTCGGCGCGATGCTCCTAGGCATTCCCCACGACCCAGCAGGCGAGCGCCATCAGCAGGCCCGCCAGCCGGTTCGAGCGAAAGCGCAGCAGCGCGTTGTCGCCATCGGCGGGATCGAGCGTCGCGACCTGCCAGAGGAGGTGCAGCGCCATCGGCACGAGTGTAACCCAGACGAACCAGTCTGCGCGCACCAGCCAGAACGCGAGGCCCCAGAGCGCCAGCGCGATGGCGTAGAATGCTGCCACACCGCCGCGCACATGCCCGCCTAGCCTGAGCGCCGAGGAACGGATGCCGACCAGCGCGTCATCCTCGCGATCCTGCAAAGCGTAGATCGTGTCGTAGCCGATCACCCATGCAATGCAGCCGCCGTAAAGCGCGGCGAGGACGTGCCAGTAATCGCCCAGCACCTCGGCCCAGCCGACCAGCGCACCCCATGAAAAGACGATCCCGAGCCACGCCTGCGGCCACCATGTGATGCGCTTCATGAAGGGATAGGCGGCGACGGGCAGCAGGCTGCCGAGCGCGACCAGTTGCGCCAAGGGCCGCAGTTGCAGGAGCACCACCAGCCCGATCAGGCAGAGCGCGATGAGCCAGGCCCATGCCGCTTTCTTGCTGACCTCGCCAGAAGCCACCGGCCGGGAGGCGGTGCGCGCCACCTGCCGGTCAAGGTCGGCATCGACGATGTCGTTATAGACGCAGCCCGCCCCGCGCATCGCAATCGCGCCGAGCAGCAGCCAGCCGATCAGCCCCAGCCGCGCCTCGCCTCCTGCGAGCAGCACACCCCATGCGCAAGGCCAGAACAGCAGCCACCAGCCAATCGGCCGGTCGAACCGCGCAAGCATCGCGTAGTTGCGCAAGGAGCGCGGCAGCGAGGCAACAATGCCGCGATGCTCGCTGTCGGGGACGATCTGGTCGGTCATGACCTACCCCCTACCCCGAATCGTCACACCCGCGAAAGCGGGTGTCCCGCTTCTTTCTCACCAACGAACGAGGAAGCGGGATTCCCGCTTTCGCGGGAATGACGTGAGAGGTAAGCAGGGCACATGCCCGCAACCCCCGCCTGGCCGCCCAAGTCTGCACCGCGCCTCTTCGTGGCCGAGTCGCTTGCGCAGGACGCCTCTGTCGCCATCGAGGGGCAGCAGGCGCATTATCTTGGCAAGGTCATGCGGGTCGGCCCCGGCGATGCGGTGATCCTCTGCGACGATGCCACCGGCGAATGGGCGAGCGAAGTCGTCTCGGCGGGCAAGCGCGAGGTCGTGCTTTCGGTGCGCGAGCAGTTGCGCCCGCGAGAAGAAGTGCCCGATTTCACGCTTTGCGCCGCGCTGCTGAAGAAGGATCGCTTCGACCTCGTGCTCGAAAAGGCGACCGAGCTCGGCGTGCGCCGCATCCAGCCGGTCGTCACCCGTCGCTGCGTCGCCGACAAGCTTAACCCTGAACGCGTGCACAGCATCGTCACCGAAGCCGCCGAGCAATGCGCGCGCACCGCGCTGCCCGAACTGGCCGGGCCGGTGAAACTCGACGCGCTGCTGCGCGACTGGCCCGAGGACCGCGCGCTGTTTTTCGCCGACGAGAACGGCGGCGCGCCTGCTGCCGAGGCATTCGCCGCGCATTCCGCTCCCGCCGCCCTGCTCATCGGCCCTGAAGGAGGCTTCGACGATGCCGAGCGCGAGGCAATCCGCGCGCAGCCGCAGGCCCGCCCGATCTCGCTCGGCCCGCGCATCCTGCGCGGCGAGACAGCAGCGATTGCCGGAGTCGCCGCATGGATGGCGATTGCGGGAGATTGGACCATCTAAGCTTTCTCCCCTTGAGGGGAGAGATACGGAGACTTGTCCGCGCAGCGGACTAGGCGAAGTTGAGAGGGGGCTGCGACGTTCGGTCTCCCCTCTCCCAACTCTCTCCCCTGAAGGGGAGGGGGCTATATGCCGCGAACAACAAATTGCTGGCGAAAATCCGTATGCGCCACTAACGAACCGCCATGAGCACGCGGCAGGCATCGGGCGCGGTCGAAGCGCCTATCGAATCCATCGCGGAACTCGTCGCGCCGATGGCGGCGGGCGAGAAGCCGCGCGAAGACTGGCGCATCGGCACCGAGCACGAAAAGTTCGTCTATTGCGTCGAGGATTTCCACGCCCCGTCGTATGACGAGCCGGGCGGGATCCACGACCTGCTGATGGCGCTCACCGAGTTCGGCTGGGAGCCGATCGAGGAGAACGGAAAAGTCATCGCCATGAAGGGCGCAGACGGCACCGTAAGCCTCGAACCGGCGGGCCAGCTCGAATTGTCCGGCGCGCCGCTCGAAAACCTGCACCAGACCTGCAACGAGACCGGCCGCCACCTCGAACAGGTGAAAGCCATCGGCGCGCGCACCGGCAAGGGCTTCCTCGGCCTTGGCATGTGGCCGGACAAACGCCGCGAAGACCTGCCGATCATGCCCAAGGGGCGCTACGGCATCATGCTGCGCCACATGCCGCGCGTCGGCCATCTCGGCCTCGACATGATGCTGCGCACCTGCACGATCCAGGTGAACCTCGACTATTCAAGCGAGGCGGACATGGTGCAGAAATTCCGCACCAGCCTTGCGCTCCAGCCGCTCGCAACCGCGCTTTTTGCCAATTCGCCGTTTACCGAAGGCAAGCCCAACGGGTTCCTTTCCTATCGCAGCCACATCTGGTCGGACACCGATCCGCACCGCACCGGGATGCTGCCCTTCGTCTTCGAGGAAGGCTTCGGCTACGAGCGCTATGTCGAGTACATGCTCGACGTACCGATGTATTTCGTGTTCCGCGACGGGCAATATATCGACGCGGCGGGCCAGTCGTTCCGCGACTTCCTCAAGGGCGAACTCCCCGCGCTGCCGGGTGAGCGCCCGACGATCTCGGACTGGAACGACCACCTCTCGACCGCCTTTCCCGAGGTGCGGCTCAAGTCCTTCCTCGAAATGCGCGGCGCGGACGGCGGGCCGTGGAACCGCATCTGCGCGCTGCCCGCGTTCTGGGTCGGCCTGCTATACGACCAGTCGGCGCTCGATGCCGCATGGGATCTGGTCAAGGACTGGTCGATGGAAGAGCGCGAGACCCTGCGCAACGCCGTGCCCCGGCTGGCGCTCGATGCGCCGTTGCCCGGTGGCGGCAAGCTGATCGACATTGCTGCCGAGGTGCTGGCGATCTCGCGCTCGGGCCTTTCGGCGCGCGCGCGGCTCAATACCGGCGGCGACAACGAGACCGGCTTTCTCGATCCGCTCGACCAGATCGTGCGCGAAAAGCGCGTGCCCGCCCAGCGCCTGCTCGACCTTTACCACGGCGAATGGGGCGAAGACATCACGCGCGTCTACGAAGCGAAGAGCTTTTAGGATGCAGAGCGCCAGCGTTCTCAATCAAATACCACGTCGGCCCGCACTTGATGCGGGCCTGGGCTTTCTTTCAAGAGCTTCCGCGCAGAAAACAGCCTTGCCCCGTGTCAAGCACGGGGCGACGAATGGTTGGGAGTTGCAAAATGGGGGGCGGGCTCAATGATCGTCGTCACCGGCTCTTTCCGCCTGCCGCCCGAACGCCTCGAAGAAGCGATCCCCGCGATGAAGCGGGTGATTGCGGCCTCTGTCGAAGAGCGAGGCTGCCTTACCTACGCCTATTCGGTCGATATCGTCGATCCCGGCCTGATCCGCGTGACCGAGGCATGGGCCGACGGCACAACGCTCGCAGCGCACTTCGAGACACCGCACATGCTGGCGTGGAAGGAAGAGCGCGAGGCGCTGGGCATGACCGACCGCGCGATCACGATGCATGCGGTGAAGCACAGCACCGATTTGTGAGGGTTACTCCGCCGGATGCAGCTGCGGGCCGCGCGGTCTGGCAATCCCCAGCACCCTTGAAATACCGCGCGTGATCGGCGCGTTGCGGCCCATCCACTCATAATAGGCGACGTATTTCGGGTCTTCGGCCTTGAGGTGCTTTTCCTCGGTCTTGGCGCGCCAGAAATAGACCGCCGAGACCAGCGCGAGCAGCGTGGTGTTGCGCACCATGTCGACGATCGAGCCCGAGGTCGCGAGGAACGGCAAGGTCGCGCACCACCAGAACAGGTTCTTCGACAGGTACGCCGGGTGCCGGGTGAAACGATACGGCCCGTTGGTGATGACGCCGCGATAGGTGAGGTTCGAAAGCGCAGCCCGAAGATCACCGTCGCCCATGCGTAAACGGCGGTGAGGAAGACCAGCAGGCCGCCCCATACCCAGAGCACGATCGCGGGCAGGTCCGCCATCCAGTAGGACCATTGTTCGGTGCGCGGGTGATAGTTGAGCGGCCCGCCGTCGCCCATCAGGATGAACGGCGGATAGCAGATCAGCGCCGCGACCCAGCCCGCCATGTAGGGATTGGCGCTCCTGATCTGCGCGTCGAGCGGCTTTACCGTCATCACATAGCCGACCATCGCCATCTGCACGTCGATGAGGAAGAGGAGCTCGATCAGCGCCATCGAGACCGCGACCGGCGCGGTCGGCAGCTGCGAGAGGTCGAGCGTGACGATGTAATTGAACCCGCCCGGCAGGATCGAGATCATGAAGGCGCAGAAGAAGCCCTTCACCGCCCATGCGCGGAAATGCGCCTTCACCGCCTCGAAATCGTATGGTTCGCGTCCGATCAGCATGGCGCCAAAGTGCCATGCGCCATCGCGCGGGTTCACCATGTAGCGGTCGAGCCAGAAGACATAGGGGATCGAGAGCAGGAACAGCGGGATCGCGGCCACTGCCAGCACTTCCATCGCGAAGAGGTAAGCCCCGTCCCAGTACCAGCGCGCGACGCAATAGAGGAACGCGATCACCGCCCATGTGCCCCAGAGCCCGGCAAGCTTGGTGATCGAGATTTCGCGCGTTTCGGCGGAAGGATGCGGGTTGGACCAGTCGAGCCCGGTCGAGGCGCGCAGGTGAACCTTGTCGACCAGCAGCGACCACGCAATCATCGGCAGCCCAGTGAAGAGCATCGTCGCCAATGCGGCATAAGGACCGGAAAGCGGCTCGTGCGGTCCGGGAATGCCCAGCGCCAGCGAGATCGCGGCCCAGTTGCGGCAGATCAGCAGCCAGACGAACAGCCCGGCCAGCCCCGACAGGCCGACGCCCTGCGAAACGTCGCTTTCGGGCCGTGCGCCCGGTTGCTGGAGATCGCCGCTCATGCGCCCGTGCGGTAACGGCAAATGGTTAAGGCGCGGGTAACGGGATGGGGGCTGTAACGTGCTCGTGCGGTCTCAAGAATCGCCAAGTGTCGCCCGTAAATCCTCTCGTCACCCCCGCGAAAGCGGGGGGCCCGCTTGTTTGCAAGCGCTATGGAGAAGGAAGCGGGATCCCCGCTTTCGCGGGGATGACGGATAGAAAGGTCACATTACCGGTAAGCCGTAATCCGCCCGCCATCATCCAGCACATAAAGCGTCTGGTTCGCCACGACCGGCGCGAGCGAAACCGGATCGCCGAGCTTCGCAAACTGCGTCAGGTTGCCCGAAAGCGGGTCGGCATGGGCCAGTTCGCCGCGCGAGTTCGCCAGCCAGAGGTGGTTGCCCGCAAGCGTCGGGCCAACCCAGAACACGGGATCTTTCCGCTTCTTTTCCTTGCGATAGCGCATCAGCTGATTGAGCCACTTCACCTTGCCGCTCGAACGCGCGATGGCGAGCAGCTGCGCATCGTCGGTCAGCGTGAAGACCCAGTCGCCCGCGACCGCCGGTGTCGAAATGCCCGCAAGGTTGAGTTCCCAGATGCGCTGGCCGGTCACCAGTTCGTAGGCGGCCATGCGCCCGCCCTGCCCCAGCGCATAGACGCGGCCGCGATCGATGATCGGATCGGCATCGACATCGGTCAGGCTGCCGACCTCGGTCGAGATCGAGGTGCGCGCCAGCGCGTCCGACCACAATGTGCGCCCGTTCTCGTATCGATAGGCAACCAGTTCGCCCGAGCTGTAACCCGCGATCACCGTGCCCTGCCCGGCTGCGGGAGCCGCAACCCCGAACACGCCCGCCTGCTCGGACGAGCCGGTTTCGGCCCAGAGCGGCGTGCCGTCGGCGGCGTTGAGCGCGTGGATCTGGTTATCCTGCGTCATCACATAGACCGCGTTGAAGGCAATCGTCGGCGATCCGCGCAGCGGTCCGGCGGGCTTGACCTTCCAGAGCTGGTTGCCGCTCTCGGCTTCGAGCGCTGCCACCTCGCCAAAGCCGGTGGTGATGTAGACGCGGTCTCCTTCGACCGCGACGCCGCCGCCGAAAACGGTGTTCTCGCCATCGCCGGAGACCTGGAAGCTTTGCGTCCAGAGGCGCGCGCCATTGTCGGCGTTGAATGCGGAAAGCACCGCGTTGGTATCCATGACGTAGAGCTTGCCATCGGCGATCACCGGTGCGGCGGCAAGGCGGCGCGTCTTCGATGCGCCCGCGACCGAGGCGGACCAGATGCGCGAGGGCGTGGCCGAAAGCGCGAGGTGGCCATAGCTCTTGCCAGCATTGCCGCCCGCCTGCGCCCAGTCGGAATTCACTTCTACCGGCGGCAGGACCACCGAAACGCCCGCGAGATCCGGATCGACCTTTGCACCCGATTCGATGCGCGAGAGGATCGGGATGCGCTCACCCACGGTCGGGGTCTTGGGGCCGCCCTTCTTGCCGCCGACCACGCCGCAGCCCGCGACAGCGGTGGCGACCAGCAGCACGAAGGCGGCGCGCAGGGTTTTCGTCGTTCGTGTCATAATCTCGATCCTCAAGCGCGGCTCAGCCCGCGTCTTCCGCGTTGGCTTCGGCCTCTTCGCCGTCCTTGTCTTTCTCGCCGATCACGTCGTCCACGGCATCGACGCCCAGCAGGCCCGAAAGTTGCCGCGCCCGTCCGCGCAACGAATCCGGCAGATCTTCATCGCGCGCAATCTGGGCGAAAAGGGGGCCGGCAAGATCTTCCTTGCCCTGTTTGAGATAGGCCATGCCGAGCAGTTCGCCGGCAACGCCGAACCAGGGGTTGCCCTTGACCGCGAGCGGCTTGAGCCGGGTGACAACGTCCTCGGGCTTCATCGCATCGAAATTCGCGGAGACCGCGCGCACCGTGGCAAGGTCGCGATAGGGCTGCGGCGCGGAGGTATCGGCGGCGACCTGTTCGTAAAGCTTGACCGCATCCTTCGCCCGGTCCTGTTCGAGCGCGATCCCGGCCCGCAGCAGGTTGGCGGACACCGCGCTTGCCCCGCCGCCTTCCTCGGCGAGCGCGGCCAGCCGCTCGTCGGCGCCTTTCAGGTTCTGCGCATCGAGTTCGTCGACCGCGCGAACATAGGCCTCGCCGCGCTTGCCCGCAGCCTCTTCCTGGTTGTCCTGCCACCAGAGCCAGCCGCCCAGCCCGGCAAGTCCGAGCACGATCGCAGCCGCCAGCGGCTTGCCATAGCGGTCGAGGAAGCTTTTCAGCTCGTCCTCGCGCAGGGCATCGTCAACCTCGCGCATGAAGACGTCCTGCTGCGCCGCCTCGCGATCGTCGGCGGGCTTGTTCTCGGACGGGGAATTTTCAGGAGGCAGGGCCAATCGGGATGCTTTCGCTGTCGTTGGTTAAGGTCGGGCGGTGTTTAGCGGATGGGCGCGGCTTTTCAACGGATATGTAAATGCCAATGCCCCGATTTCCGCGACCTGAACGCCCGGCTGCGCTCAGGGAAAGGACTCGCGACCAAGAGCAGCGCCGTAAACCCGGCGATAGGCATCGACCATCGCCGCCTCGTCGTATTCGGCCCTTGCCCGCGTGCGGTTGGCCTCGCCGATCTGGCTGCGCAGGTCGTGGTCGCCTGCGAGTTTTTGCAGCGTCATCGACAGGGCATGCTCGTCGGCTGCGGGCGTGATAAACTCCTGATTTTCCGCAGCAATCATCGCCCTGACATCACCGACGTCGGGTGACGCAACGGGCAGGCCAGCCGCCATCGCCTCGACCACCGAAATCGGGAACTGCTCGCTGTCCGACGAGAGCGCGAAGATATCGAACAGGCCGACCGCCTTGGCCGGATCGGCGACGAATCCGGGCAGGTGGACGCGGTGGGTGATATCCAGCCGCGCGGCTTCGGCGCGGATTGCATCGAGCTCCGGCCCCTGCCCGAGGATCACCAGCTGCCAGAACTCGGGCAAAGGCGCGAAGGCGCGCACGAGGCGCGGCAGGTTCTTGACCTTGCGAAGCCCTGCCAAAGTGCCGACCCAGTACTCGCCCTGATGCTTGACGACGCGCGGCAGGGCATTGGCGGGCGGCTTTTTCGCATAGGCATCGACGGGAATACCGTTGGTAATCAGCGCGACACGTCCGCGCGGCTGTTTCCAGACATCGAGCGCAATCGCCTCCAGCCGCTGCGACGGCACGACCAGCGCCGAGGACCGCGCCAGCGCGAGCCGACGATACCAGTTGCGCGAGGTCTTGAGGCCGTCCGCCTCGTCCTCGTTGAAGCCGTCCTCGTGATGCACCAGCGGCGGCAGGTCGTGAAACGAGCGGAACACCGCATGCGCCATCGCCGCGTCCATCGCGCCCCAGTTGTAGGTCAGCACGAGGTCGAAGGGCTTCATCGCCTTCGCCAGCACCTGCAACCGAGCGGGCGACGGGCGACCGTTGAGCGCGGGAAAATCGCGCGGATAGGACACGTCGATACCCTCGTCGATTGCCGCCGCCGCACCCAGCGCCTCGGGCTCGGCGGAAACGATGGTATGGCGCAGGCCCTTGCCGAACGCATTGATCAGCTTGGCCGAGCGCAGTTCCTTGCCGCCCGGCTGGAACGAGGAATGAAGATGCAGGATGTGCAGCATCGCGCCTTTGCCCTCCGCCCGCTCAGGCAATCCGCGCCAGCAGGCGGTCGATAGCCGCTGCCGCTTCGGGTTCGGTCAGCAGCGGCGCGTGGCCAACGTTGGGGATCGTCACACCCTCTGCATCGGGCAGCAGCCGGAGCATCTCGTCCAGCGTCGCAGCCGAAAGAATGTCCGAAATCCCGCCGCGTACGAAGAGCAATGGCTTGCCCGCCAATGCCTTGACCGCAGGCCATGCATCGGGCGCGGCATCGTCAAGTTCGGCAAAGGCTTCGGCGATCTTCATGTCGTAATCGAAGACTATGCGGTTGTTGCTGGAGACCACCATCAGCCGCTTGGCGAGCGCCAGCCAGTCGGCCAGCTCGAAATCGGGATAGGCCATGCCCTGCGTCTCGGCCAGAGCCCGCGCGGCGTGGACCCATGTGGGGAACGAGCGCCCCTGCCCGACATAGTCCTTGATCCGTGCATAGCCGACCGGGTCGATCTCCGCGCCAATGTCGTTGATCATTGCCCCGGCAATCCGCCCGGGCGCAATCATCGCGAGGATAAAGGTCATCAGCCCGCCCAGCGAGGTGCCGAAGGCAACGAAGCGCTCGATCCCCTGCTCGTCGAGCAACGCGATCAGGTCTTCGACATAGTGCTGCGGGGTATAGGTCGCCGCGTCCTTGGCATATTCGCTGTCGCCGCGCCCCCGGTTCTCGATACAGATAACGCGCCAGTTGCCCGCAAGCCGCGCGGCCAGTTCCTCGAAATCGCGGACGTTGCGGGTAAGGCCCGGCAGGCAGACGATCGGCGGGCGTCCGGTGCCCTCGCCGCCGGGATAGTCGCGATAGTGCAGCGTCAGGCCGTCGCCGGTCTGCCAATAGCGGTCGGAATAGTCCGTCATTGCCCTGTCCTGCCCATCGCAAGCGCCGATAATCCGCGCCGCTGCCAAGTCCCTATTGCGCGGCGAGCACGATGCGGCAACCCGCCACAGGCCGCCAACCATGCAAATCGCGCATTTCCGCGCCTAAGCGTGTTCGCGTAGCAGGTTGAAAACATTCAAGATGTAAAACCGGTGTTAACCAAATCGAGATAACTGCGCGTTAGGCAAAAGGGGTAATCCGGTCCGAGAAGGATCACCAACCCGGCGTGGAGCGACCCTCGCAATGAATGCGGTGACAACAGGCGGTACAGCACAAACGATCGAGAACGGCCCGGCCCGGCTTGCGGGCGGGGACGAAATCGTCTCGCGCGAGCCTGCCACCGGCAAGGAAATCTGGCGTGGCAAGATGGGCGATGCCGGCGATGTCGTCGCCCGCGCCCGCCGCGCATGGCCCGCCTGGGCCGCGCAGCCGCTCGCCACCCGCATGGAATTGCTGCGCCGCTTCGCCAACGAAGTGCGCAAGCAGGCCGACGCGCTGGCCACGACCATCGCCCGCGAGACCGGCAAGCCGATCTGGGAAGCCAACAACGAGGTCGAGGCGGTCGTCGAAAAGGTCGAGATATCGATCCGCGCCTATGCCGAGCGTTCGGCTCGCCGCAAACTGGATTCGGCGATCCAGGGCACGATGGCGGTGCGCCACAAGCCGCACGGCGTGATGGCGGTGATCGGTCCGTTCAACCATCCTGCGCATGTCCCTTGCGCCCACATCGTTCCCGCGCTGCTTGCAGGCAACACCGTGGTCTTCAAGCCAAGCGAAAAGTCGCCCGCGACCGGAGAACTGCTCGCCCGCTGCTTCAACAAGGCGGGCATTTCCGCCGCGGTCGTGCAGGTGCTGCTCGGTGGCCCCGAACAGGGCGAAGCACTGGTCGCGCATGACGGGATCGACGGCGTGCTCTTCACCGGTTCGGCCAACACCGGCATTGCCATCAACCGCCGCCTCGCCACACGCCCCGACAAGGTCGTTGCGCTGGAGATGGGCGGCAACAATCCGCTAATCGTCTGGGACACGCCGAAGATCACCGATGCGGCCTCGCTGGTGATCCAGTCGGCCTTCACCACCGCCGGCCAGTGCTGCCACTCGGCCCGCCGGATGATCGTCAAGCGTTCGATGTACGATGCGATGATCAGCGAGATCAAGGCGCTGGCCGACCGCATCATCTTTGCCGAGCCCTTTTCAGAGCCGACGCCGTTCATGGGCCCGGTGATCGACAACGAAGCCGCCGACGGCCTGACCGAGATCGTTCCTCTACCTGCTGAGCAATGGCGGGCGGGCGATCAAGCATTTGATCCGGCCGGAAGACAACCTGCCGTTCCTTTCGCCCGCGATCATCGACACCACCGACATGGCCGACCGCCCCGATGTCGAACTGTTCGGCCCGATCCTGCAGGTCATCAAGGTCGACGATCTCGACCAGGCGATTGCCGAGGCGAACAACACGCGTTTCGGCCTTACCGCCTCGATGATCGGCGGCTCGCCGCAGGAATACAACCGCTTCTGGGCCAATGTGCGCGCGGGCGTCGTCAACTGGAACCGCCCGACCGTCAGCACCTCGCACGCTGCGCCGCTGGGCGGGATCGGCCTGTCCGGCAATCACCGCCCCTATGGCTATTACGCCGCCGACTACTGCGCCTATCCCGTCACCTCGGGCGAAATGGAGCAGCCGCGCGCCGCGATTGGCGTGGGCCTGAGCTGAGCCGCAAGCCCGACCGGGCTGGTCCTACTTGCCGCTGGCGATCAGGTCGACTTCGCTCAATCCGTTGTCGAGCTTGCGCGCGTAGATCAGGTAGGCCTGCCCGCCGTTCTTGCCGCCGAGCACATGGTCGCCTCCGTCCATGCGGTAATCGGCATTGTACCCGGCCTTGCGGGCCTGCGTGTAGTAATAGTCGATGATGTCGCCCGGATCGACCGGCGAGACGAAGTTGACGACGCGCAGCGCGCAGCCGTCCTTGTCGGTGCCCGCCGCTTCCTGCACTGCTCCGCGCGGATAAACGCCAAGCGCGGCAGGCAGCTTCGTCGTCCAGTTCATCGAATATTCGACCTTGCCCGCACAATCGGTCGCTGCCGCCTTCGAAGCTTCGGCAACCTGCGCGGCGGTCGATGCGTCCTCGATCAGCGATGCGGGATTGCCCGTGCCCGGCTCGGGCGCGGACTGGAGCGCGCCGCCAGCCTTCTTCTCGGCGTCCTGCTTGGCTGCGGCGATGGCTTCGGGGCCGCGCTGTTCGGGCGGCAGGTTCGCCCCCGCACCACCGGCGGTGACCGCGCCACCTTCCTGCCCGGTCAGTTCGGGATCGACCATGATCTGGTCGCCCAATGCACCGGTCATCGCCGGATCGCCATCGGCGAGGCTGGCGTCTTCCTGCTTGCCCGAGTCGCAGCCCGCAAGCAGGGCGATCGCGGCAAGGCTGGCGGTGGCGGCCAAACGGACGGTGCTGGTCATCTCTTCGCTTCCTTCACTCTCGCGCCATCCGGACAATGCGGGCCGCGCGGATTGTTAACGATGCGTTATCCATCGCGCGCGAGGAGTTAACAGAAAGTCACCGGGAATGGTTAACGCTGCGTTCGTTTCGGCCCGTCCCATTACGGGAAAGCGGGAGGGGGAAGGTTATCGCGCTTCAGCCCCAAATCCTCCCCACCGGGGAGGTGGCAGCCGCAGGCTGACGGAGGATTGGCAAGCGCGGCGCCAGCCCCTCCACCACCCTTCGGGTGGTCCCCTCCTCGGATGGGGGAGGATTTAGGGGTATCATCACGAATGGCTGCACCAACCCGAGTTTGTGTCTTTGTTGAGTGCACTCAAGGCATCCGCCTTGAGCGCACCTTCAAGAACGAAGGCGCCCCCGGCAAAAACCGGGGACGCCTTCGCGGCGCGACCTTGTGTGAAGGGCCGCGCCGGATCCGCACGTCGCCGTCCGTGCGGAAGCGGTTTAGCGGCAGCGGGAGTTGCCGCGCGCGACTTCGCGGCCCAGCAGCGCGCCACCGGCTGCGCCGAGGATCGTGCCGAGCGAGCGGTCGCCGTACTGGTCGATTTCGCGGCCGAGCAGCGCGCCGACCGCGCCGCCGATGATGAGGCCGGTCGTGCCGTCCTTCTTGCGGCAGTAGTAGCGGCCGTTGTTGCCGCGCCAGACGCGCGTGTTGCGGGTCACCGGCTCGTCATAATAGACACGGCTGCTGCCGTGGCGATGATCGCCGCGCCAGTCACGGTGGCGGCCATGCTCCCAGGCTTCGGCAACGCCGGTCGAGGCAGAGCCGTAGGAAAGAACGTCGTAAGCCGGGGCTGCCGAAGCAGTCGAAGGCACGCCCGTCGCGGCAATGGTCGCAGCGAGGGCGATGGCGGGAAGTTTGATGCGCTTGGTCATAATCTATCTCCTGAACCGGTGTCGGGCATCACCAGAGCGTTCAGGTTTACATCGCGAAACATGAATGCGTCGCAACGCCGATGTCAGAAACAAAATGTATCGACGAGCCGACCGAAACCGCGCGACGAGGCGTTTCTTGCCGGGGTTCCGGCGGCGGTCTAGGGAGCGATTCTCACGGCGGGGCGAGATGCAACAGGATCGAACAAGGCAATCGGGCGGGCTGCCCTTCGCACTCGGCGCCTACGCGATCTGGGGGCTGCTGCCCTTTTTCTATTTTTTCCTGCTCGATGTCGCACCGCTCGAACTGGTCGGCTGGCGGGTGATCTTCACATTGCCGGTCTGCATCCTGCTGCTGGTGGTGTTTCGGCAGGTGGACCGCCTGCGCGCGGCGCTGCGCAACCCGCGTGCCATCGGCGTCCTCGCGATCAGCGCGACGATCATCGGCGTGAACTGGCTGATTTTCGTCTTTGCCCTGCAGAATGGCCATGTGCTCGCGACGAGCCTCGGATTCTATATCAACCCGATGGTCAACGTGCTGCTCGGCACCGTCTTCCTGAAAGAGAGGCTCGGCAAGACGCAGTGGATCGCGGTCGGCATTGCCCTTGCCGGCGTGGGCCTGCTGGCATTCGGCGCAGTGGGCACCTTATGGATCAGCCTGTCGCTTGCCTTCTCCTTTTCTGCCTATGGCCTGATCCGCAAGCTCGCCCCGGTCGATTCGCTGCCGGGCCTGACCATCGAAACGATGCTCTGGTTGCTGCCCGCCATTGGCATCGTCTGGTGGTTCGCGGGCGGCGAGACCGGATCTGCAATCGTCCGGAATCGCGAGACGGCATTCTTGCTGGCCACAAGCGGTGCCTTGACCGCAATCCCGCTCACGCTCTTTGCGACAGCGGCGCGCCTGATGGATTACTCGACGCTCGGTTTCGTGCAGTATCTGGCGCCGACGCTCTCGTTCATCATCGGCATCGTCGTTTTCGGCGAGCGGCTGGTGCCGGTCCAGCTGGTGACTTTCGCGCTGATCTGGATCGCGATTGCGGTGTTCAGCTGGGGTATTCTGGCCGAGCGGCGGAAAGCGGGAAGATCAGTCCTCCAGCCGCCAGCCTAGCGTCTCACCCGCGTGGAACGGGACGATGGTGGTTCGGGCGGCAGGCAGTTCGTCTTCGACCTTGGGCCCACCGCGCGTAAGCGTCACCGTGCTTTCGTTGACCGGCAGGCCATAAAAGCGCGGCCCGTTGAGCGAGGCGAAGCCTTCGAAAGCGGCAAGCGCGTCTTCCTCGTCGAAGACCGCGATATAGGATTCGAGCGCATAGGGCGCGTTGAACAGTCCCGCGCAGCCGCAGGCGGTCTCCTTGGTCTCGCGTGCGTGCGGGGCCGAGTCAGTACCGAGGAAATATTTCGCCGAACCCGATGTCGCCGCCTTGCGCAGCGCCAGCCGGTGCGTCTCGCGCTTGGCGACGGGCAGGCAATAGGCATGCGGGCGGATACCGCCGACCAGCATCGCGTTGCGGTTGATGTGGAGGTGCTGCGGGGTGATCGTCGCTGCGACATTATCGCTCGCGCTGTCGACGAACTGGACCGCCTGCGCGGTGGTGATATGCTCGAACACAACGCGCAGGCCCGGCATCTCGGCGATCAGCGGCGCAAGGATGCGCTCGATGAACACCGCCTCGCGGTCGAAGATATCGACATCGTGGTCGGTGACCTCGCCATGCACCAGCAGCGGCATGCCGATCTTTTCCATGCGTTCGAGCACCGCGCGGATATTGGCGACATCGGTGACGCCATGTGCGGAGCCAGTGGTGGCATGCGCAGGATAGAGCTTGGCCGCGACGAAGACGCCCTCGCGGTGGCCGCGCTCGATCTCGTCCGGGTCGGTCGAATCGGTGAGGTAGCAGGTCATCAGCGGCGTGAAGTCGCTGCCCTCGGGCAGCACCGCCATGATCCGCTCGCGATAGGCTGCGACCGAGGCAACGTCGGTGACGGGCGGCGAGAGATTCGGCATCACGATGGCTCGCGCAAACTGGCGCGCCGTATAGGGCAGCACGTCGCGCAGCATCTCGCCATCGCGCAGATGCAGGTGCCAGTCGTCGGGGCGGCGGATCGTGATGCTGTCGGTCATGCGGGCGGTCTAGACCATGTTTGCTCACGAATCATATAGCTATTTCCGTTTGTCCTGAGCCTGTCGAAGGACCGCCTTTTCTTCAGGCTACAGGAGAAGAGAAGGACAGTGCTTCGACAAGCTCAGCACGAACGGGAATTGGAAGGTCGTTCAGGAAAACCGCCTCAACCTGCCGGAAAATTCCCGGCTACCGCAATCTCGCTCACCGGCTTGCGACCGCTCGGCGCTTCGCGCTCCTGAAGCGCTTCGGGCAGGCGCTCCTTGGGCGCCATGCGGCCGATGGCAACGGCCGCTTCGAGCCGGTGATCGTCAGGAATGCCAAGTTCGGTTACGGCCCGGTCGAAATCGACGCCGACCATGCCATGCGTGTGGTATCCCATCGCGGTCGCCTGCAACGCCAGTTGCATCCATGCCGAACCGGCATCGAACGAATGGCTGTAATTGTCCGATGTCGATCCGTCGGGCTTGCGCGAAAGACGGTCCGAGACGACGAAGACCAGCGCCGAGGCGTCCTTCGCCCACGACTGGTTGAACTCCACCAGCAGCGAGAGAAACCGGTCCCAGTTGGCATCGCCGCGCCGCGCATAAAGGAATGTCCAGGGTTGCAAGTTGTAGGCAGAAGGCGCCCAGCCCGCCGCTTCGAAGATCACGTTGAGGTCGTCCTCGGGGATCGTGCTCTCGTCAAACGAGCGCGGCGACCAGCGGCGCATGATCAGCGATTCGACCTGTTCATGTGCTTCGTTGCGTTCGGGCATGGGCTTTTTCCTTCCAGTTCGTGTTCAGGCGGCGTCGACGAGGACGATCTCGCTGTCCTCCTCGGCTGCAATAATGAAATTGTCGAGGCCGGTGATGGCTGCACCGTCGCGCGCCTGCACCTTGGTGCCGTTAATCGTCACCGCGCCGGTTGCGGGCACGAGATAGAGGTGCCGGTCGGCAGAGGTCTCGTAAGTCAGCGCCTCGCCCGCGCGGATCGTCGCGCCGACAACGCGCGCATTGGTGCGGATCGGCAGCGCGTCTTCATCGCCCGCGATTCCGGAGGCGAGCGTCACCCACTGGCCCGCGCGGTCATCCTTGGGGAAGGGCCGCGCCCCCCAGCCGGGCTCGCCGCCACGCGCATCGGGGATGATCCAGATCTGGAACAGCCGCGTCTCGACATCTTCAAGGTTGTATTCAGAATGCTGGATGCCCGTACCCGCGCTCATTACCTGCACATCGCCCGCTTCGGTGCGGCCTTCGTTGCCGAGGTTGTCGCGATGCGTGATCGCGCCCTCGCGCACATAGGTGACGATTTCCATGTCGGCATGCGGATGCGTCGGAAAGCCGGTCTGCGGGGCAATCGCGTCGTCGTTCCAGACGCGGATATTGCCCCAGTGCATGCGCTCCGGATCGTGGTAGCTGGCGAACGAAAAGTGGTGGCGGGCATCGAGCCAGCCGTGATTGGCAGCGCCGAGGCTGCCGAAGGGGCGTACGTCGATCATGGGTTTTCTCCGTCGGCGTCACGAATTGCGAGCCGTTTGCAATAATATGGGGTCTTCGCGCGGGTTTGCTGTCAGCGGTCGGCGATCACAGTAATCGCCTGCGGTAATGAGAGGCAGTTGCCAATCGCGCCGCCCGGCCCCACCTTGCCGGGATGACCGCAACCAGACTGACCGAACGCGCCGTGATCCGCCTTTCCGCGCAGGACGAGGGCGAGAATGTCGCCGATTTCCTGCAGGGCCTCGTGACCAACGATGTCGCGGGCGAATTGCCCGTCTGGGCCGGGTTGCTGACGCCGCAGGGCAAGGCGCTGTTCGACTTCATCGTCTGGCCTGCCGAGGATGGCCTGCTGCTCGATTGCGAGGCGGCGGTCGCCGATGCGCTGGTCAAGCGGCTCTCGCTCTATCGCCTGCGCCGCAAGATCGCGATCGAGCGCGATTCAACGCTTGCGGTTCATTGGCGACCGCATCTGGGCGATGGCGCACCGGCCGATCCAAGGCTTGCCGGACTGGGCCAGCGCTGGATTGCAGCTGCCGTCGATGCCAACGAAGCGGCGGACGCGGCATGGCGTGCGCATCGCCTCTCATTGGGCGTGACCGAGGGGCAGGCCGAACTGGGCAGCGACGCGACGCTCTGGCTTGAGTGCAATGCGGTCGAGTTGAACGGCGTGAGCTTTTCGAAGGGCTGCTACGTCGGGCAGGAGAACACCGCACGGATGAACTGGCGGCAGAAGATCAACCGCCGCCTGATCGTGGTGCCGCTCGAACGCTCGAACGAGAAACGCCGGCGCGCCGCCTATCCCGAGCTTGGTCTTGCCGTCGATCACCTGCGCGTCGAGGACATCGCGCCCGAGGACGCGCCCGACTGGATGGAACTGGCAAAGGCGGATTAGGCCCTCCAAGTTCTCCGTTCGTGTCGAGCGCAGTCGAGACACGTCAGCGCGAACGTGTCTCGACTGCGCTCGACACGAACGGCTGGGGTTTGGCTTGGCGAGTTACGCAGGCTGCGGCGAAGCCACTGCCACCCGAAAGCCGCTATCCTTGGCCTTTTCCGGGCGATGCGCGACATAGACTGCCGCCGGGGCATCGCGCCCCTCACGCACATTAAAGCGCATCCGTGTTTCGCCGGTCGCTTCGAAGCCGCACTTTTCCAGCACCCGCTCGGTCGCTTCGTTGCCGGTGAAGTGGATTGCGATGATCCGCGTGTGGCCGAGCATCCAGGCATGTTCGAGCACCGCCTGCGCCGCCTCGCTGGCATAGCCCTGCCCCCAATACTGCGCGCCGAGCCAGTAGCCCATTTCGATCCCGTCCTCGGCACGGCCAAGCCCAATCGAACCGATCAGCTTCAGACCATCTTCTGTGCGCAGATTGATAAAGAAATGCGGCAGCAGGTGCTCACGCGGGCGCGAAATGATCTCGCGCGCCATTTCGGCGCTGTCGGGCAGAGCCTTGGTCCCGATTTTCTTCGCCACCCGTTCGTCATTGATGAGCGCGACGAATTCGTCGAGGTCATCGGTCCAGCTGGGCCGCAGCAGCAGGTTTTCCGAGCGGATGAACATCGGTTTCTCTCTCCGGGTATGTTTCTTGTTGTATCATAATTTCGGGCAAAACGCCACGCGCGCAATGTCCGTTCCCGTTTTACAAGTCGAACTCTTGCCTTTTCGCGCCAATGCGAGCGGCAGGCAGGCGCATGCGCTCAGGCGGCGAGCAAGCCGCCGCCCGAAGCACTGCCGTCAAGCGCGATTTCGTGGATCGCGGTAACCCGTTCGACGCCAAGCCCCTTGCTGAAGCGCACGCGGGAATCACCCGTAGCCGCGAACCCGGCCTTGGCGAGGACGCGCATCGAGGCGGCATCGTCGGCATAGGGCGCGGCAACGAGGCGCTTATGCCCCAGCATCGCCGCCAGGGGCAGCAACGCGCGCACCGCTTCGGTCGCAAAGCCCTGCCCGCGATGCCCATCGACGATCCAGAAGGCCAGCTCCGCGCCGCGACTGTGCGGGTCGAAGCCGATGCCGCCAACCGGCGATGATCCGGCGATCCCGGGCGCGGTCACCACGAAATGCGGAAAGCGCCCGCCATTGACGCCGAACTGTGCGCCTTGCGTTTCACGCAACCAGTCGAGCCCGGCAACTTCGCGCGCAACCCAGTCGCCCGCGGCAAGCTCAAGCAGCTCGTCACGGTCTTCGGGCCAGCGCGGCCGCAGGAACAGGCGTTCGCTGCGCATGAACATCATTCTTCTCCCGTTCGGGTCGCCAGCAGCGCCTTAGGGACGCAATATTACCGGCGAATTACAGATGTGAGATGCGCCGGTGGCCATCCGGCCAGAGGGGCACATCGCGCGTCGAAGGGAGAAAACGAAAAAGGGAGACGGGCCTGGCCCCTCTCCCTTGCAATGCCGACCTTTCAGCGGTCGGCGGGGCCATCCCGGTGGATGGCCCGTATAGCCATCCGGTTATTCGGCTGCTTCCGCCATTGCGTCTACCGAGACGTACTTGCGGCCAAGCTTGCCCTTGTGGAAGCGGACGCGGCCTTCGGCGAGCGCGAAGAGCGTGTGGTCCTTGCCCATGCCGACGTTGACGCCGGGATAGACGCGGGTGCCGCGCTGGCGAATGATGATGTTGCCGCCGATCACTTCCTGACCGCCGAACTTCTTGACGCCAAGGCGTTTGCTTTCCGAATCGCGACCGTTGCGCGATGAGCCGCCTGCTTTCTTATGTGCCATCTCGAACTACTCCAGCGATCTGATTATTCGGCAGCGTCGGCGCTGCCGGCGTCGTCGGCCTTGGCAGCCTTCGCGGGTGCTTTCTTGGCCGGGGCCTTCTTCGCATCGCCAACGGCGGTGATGCGCAGCAGCGTCATCTGCTGACGGTGGCCGTGCTTGCGACGATAGTTGTGGCGACGGCGCTTCTTGAAGACCGTGACCTTCTCGCTCTTGGCCTGCGCGATGATTTCGGCCGAAACCGCAACCTTCGAGGCATCGACGACCTTGCCATCGTCCCCGGCGATCAGCACGTCGCCCAGCGTGACGGTGTCACCGGCTTCGCCAGCGAGCTTTTCAACCGCGATCTTGTCTCCGGCGGCAACCCGATACTGCTTGCCGCCCGTGCGCACTACTGCGAACATCGTCTGTAAACCCAATCAAGTGTGTCATCTTGCCCTGAACATCAGGACGCACCGGATACCCCGCAGGTGCGAGGGGCCGGAAAGAGAGGTGCCGTTAGTCGAAGCCCCCTGCCCTGTCAACCGGTGAGCGGCATTTGCGAATGCATCTCGCGCAGGTCGCCGGACGTGCTATGGGGGCGGCGATGACCGGGTTTCGCAACTCCACTGCCCTGCTTGCCGCCGCGCTGGCGCTGTCGGCCTGCGCCACGGTGCCGGACGGGGATTATCCCTCGCTCGAACGACGCGCTGCCGAGCGCCTGACGGGCAGTGCCCTGCCCGCCGAGGGCGCGGATTCGCCGCCGCCCGCACCGCCGCTCAGCGCCGATCTCGAAACGCAGGTCGCCCGGTTGCTCAGGCAGGCGCGCAACGCACATGGCGATTTCGAGCGTATGCGCGGCCCCACCGGGGCGATGGTTTCCGCCGCCCGGGGAACGGCACGGGCCAGCGAATCGTGGATTTCCGCACAGGTGGCGCTGGCCGACCTGCAATCTGCACGCAGCGGTGCGATGGTTGCACTTGCCGAGCTTGACGAACTATATGTAAAGGAAAGGCTTGGATATTCGCAGAGCGTCAGCCCTTCCGCCGCACTGATCGGGGAGGCGCGCGATACGGTGGAGATTCTGGTGTCCGAAGAAGATCTGGTGATCGACCGACTGGCAGGGATGCTGCGCTGATGGTGCTCGAATGCGAAACCTGCCCGGTCAAGGACCGCGCCGCCTGCTCGGTGCTGAGCGACGCGGAGCGCGCCGACCTCGCAAAGCACGGGCGAACGGTCATGCTCAACCGCGGCGACCTGCTGTTCGAGGCGGGAGCGGACAACAATTCCTGCGCCACGCTGGTCTCAGGCGCGCTCAAGGTCACCTCGCTCGATGCCGAGGGCAACGAATCGATCCTCGCGCTGGTCCACCCGGCGGGCTTTGTCGGCGAGATGTTCACGCCCTTTGCCCATCACGAGGTCAGCGCGGTTGCGCCGAGCAAGGTCTGCATTTTCACCCGTTCCGACCTCGAAGCGGTGGTCGAATCGCATCCCAAGCTGGGCATTGCCCTGCTGCGCCGCACGCAGGAAGAACTGCACGACGCGCGCGACCTGCTCGATTTTTCACGCCGCAAGTCGGCCCGCGCCCGGCTTGCCGCGTTCCTGATCGCCACGGCCCGCGCGGCCAGCGATTCGCCGTGCCATCCGGCAGGCGTGTTCGAACTGCCGATCTCGCGCGGCGAGATTGGCTCGATGCTCGGCCTGACCATCGAAACGGTCAGCCGCCAGCTCGGCAACCTCGAAGACCTCTCCGCAATCCGCCGCACCGGCAAACGCGGGATCGAACTGGTCGACCCCGCGCTCCTGGGAGAGCTTGCTGCCTGACCCGACCGGCCTTGCCGTATTAGGGGGAGGGTCGAGACGGTGCCGGTCGGGAGCATGTGGCGGGTTTAGCTGCCTGCCAGCGCGCCCGCGTTGATTGAGATCAAGTGCGTTCTTTGGTTATGCTCCCCGCCCGATGACCAAAGCTACCTTCAAACTGTTGGTGGTCGGGCGGGGAGGCGGGGCGGGCGGTGTCCGGGTTCACGGCAGTGAACCTCAGAAGCTATTGCCACCTTGCCAGATCGGCGAAGTCCACATCGCGCGGTTCGATCCAGCGCCATGTTCCGCCCGCCTTTTCGCGCTTCCAGAACCATGCCTCGCTCTTGAGGTGGTCCATCACGAAGTCTGCGGCGGCAAAGGCATCGCGGCGGTGGCGCGCGGCGGCGGCGACCAGCACGATCGGATCTCCCGGAAGCATCAGGCCCGAACGGTGCAGCACCAGCAGCCCCTCAAGATCCCAGCGCGCGTTGGCATCGTGGGCGAGGTCCTGCATCCCCGGCTGCGTCAGCGGCTCGTAATGGCGCAGTTCCAGCGCCTCCACCGCGCCCGATTCGACCGTGTCGATGCGCACCTGCCCCAGGAAACTGACGATCCCGCCCGCTGCCGGATGCTGGCCGGTGAACTGGTCGAGCTCGGCCGGCGGGTCGAACGGACTGGTCAGCAGGCGAACGTCGAGCGTCATCTCAGCCTCCGCTCACCGGCGGGAGGAAAGCGATCTCGTCGCCATCGTGCAAGCTGTGCGCCGAACGATCGGTGACCAGCGCGCCGTTGATCGCGAGCCGCACCCGGTCCTGCCGCAAGGCAGAGGCGAGGTCGGGATCGAGCGCGGCGATGACCTCGGCGATGGACGGGGCCGCAGGCACTTGCTTTTCCGCGCCGCCCGCGAGGTCTTCGAGACGACCGAGGAACATGAGCCTGAGCACTGCCCTAGCCGCCCGTCATCGACATGTGACGCGGCAGGTGCGGTGCCTGCCCGCGCGCGTCAATCGCGAAATGATGCCGCTCGGGCTTGATCCGCATCGCGGTGTCGAGCGCGTCGGACAGCGCGCGCTCGGGATCGCCCGAACGCATTGCAGCGCGCAGGTCGACCTGTTCGTTGCCGCCAAGGCAGGCGTAAAGCTGGCCGGTCGCGCTGACGCGGATGCGATTGCAGCCTTCGCAGAAATTGTTCGTGAGCGGAGTGATAAAGCCCAGCCGCCCGCCGGTCTCCACAACATCGACATAGCGCGCCGGGCCGCCGGTGCGGTGGCCCGATTCGGTGAGCGTCCAGCGCTGTTCCAGCTGCTCGCGCACCGCCATGAGCGGGAGGTAATGGTCGAAGCGGTCTTCCTCGACCTCGCCCAGCGGCATGACCTCGATCAGCGTGGCATCGAAGCCCTGCCCGTGCGCCCATGCGACAAGGTCGGCGATTTCGCCTTCGTTGACGCCCTTGAGTGCCACGGTGTTGATCTTGACCTTGAGCCCCGCCGCCTTCGCCGCCGCCAACCCTTCGAACACCTGCGGCAAGGCGTCGCGGCGCGAGAGCTTTGCGAAGGTCTCACGATCCAGCGTATCGAGCGAGACGTTGATCCGCCGCACGCCCGCCGCTGCAATGTCCTCGGCAAACTCGGCCAGCCGCGTCGCGTTGGTCGTCATTGTCAGTTCGTCGAGCCCGTCGCCGACCTTGCGCCCCAATGCGCGCACCAGCTCGATCATGTCGCGCCGCACCAGCGGTTCGCCACCGGTCAGCCGGATCTTCGTGATCCCGCGCGCGATAAAGCCCAGCGCCATGCGGTGCAGCTCTTCGAGCGTCAGCACCTCCTTGCGCGGCAGGAAGGTCATGCGTTCGGGCATGCAATAGGAACAGCGCAGGTCGCAGCGGTCCGTCACCGAAAGCCGCAGATAGGAAATGCGGCGGTTGAACTGGTCGACAAGAGGCTGCTGTGCGGTCATCTCAGCCCCCTGATACCGGACCAGCCCCCATTGCATCAAGCGTTAGCAACTGTCCGGTCACGCCCGGTGCCGATTCGAGGTAATCGCGTGCCGACTGTTGTGCCGCGCCATCGCCGCCCTCGATGGCGTTGACGCGCGTGGGAGCATGGGCGCGCGCCAGTTCCTGCACCGCCGCCAGTCGCCAGCCGCGATGCTCGTGCCCGGCGGGCGGGAAGGCGACGATTACGCCCTCGCCCGCATCCGGAATCGTCGCCTCGATCACCTCGAGATGGCTGGCATGAAACGCCTCAGTGCCTCCAGCGGGGCATCGGGAAGCGATCTGATTGCGTAAAGCACCGCTCAGCGCCGCTCGCGCGCCAGCGTGATCCTGATCTTCTCGCCCTTCTCGCTGATCGCCAGCTTGACGATCTTGACCGTCACCGCCTCAACCCGCTCGTCCTGCAGGAACAGCGTCTCGCAGACATGGTCGGCAACCGCCTCGATCAGCTTGAAATGCACGCCCTCGGGCAGCGCCTCGGACGCAGCGAACTTCAGGTCCATGTAGGGCTCTTGCCGCCGAAAGCGGCGTGTCGGGCGTGTAGCTGTCGGCAGGCTTCATCCGCACCGAGATCGTGAAGCGCAGCGGCTGCGGCTTGCCGGTCTCCTCGGAATAGATCCCGGTGAGCACGTCGGTTTCGAAATCCGCGACTTCGAGAATGAGCGAATCGGCCATGGTGCCCCTTACCCCTGATTTCTCCAGCGTGCGAATATTGCTGTCGGCAGCGTCCGGCCACCCGCCTTCCGCGCACCGCAAGTTCGCCGTATTCGATCGTGCCCGGAAGGTCCGCGAAAAGCTCAGCGAGCAGGCCCGCGATAGCGAGCGAGGACATGCGCACGGCATAGACGGTGAGGAACAGGAAGCGGCTGTCCGCATCGAGCAGCCGGCGGCAATCGCTCACGAGACCGGTGAGGCCGTCCGGTCCGCCAGGTCTCGTTCTTCGGCCCGCGCCCGAACCCTGGCGGGTCGAGGATGATGCCGTCATAGCGCTTCGCGCCGCACCTCGCGCGCGGTGAACTTTGCCGCGTCGTCGATCAGCCAGCGGATCGGGCGGCTCTCCGCTTCCGAAAGCGCAGCATTCTCGCGCGCCTGCGCCACCGATTTCTTCGAGGCATCGACGTGGGTGACTTCGCCATATTGCGAGAGCGCGAGCGAGCCGACGCCGGTGTAGCCGAAGGAGGTTGAGGGTGGAGGCATCATCGCGCGCGCCAAGCATCGCGCCCATCCATTCACCAGACCGGGGCCATGTCGGCAGCAGTTGCGGCGAACGTGGGGTGCATTGCGCGGTGAAGCGCACATCGCCCCATGCCAGCGGCCAGCCATCCTCGGGCACCGGCTTGTCGAACTGCCAGCGTCGCCGCCGTCCTCGTCCAGCCGGGGACGAATTCGCCATGCGCGTCCCAGTCGGCAAGGCGCGGCGTCCACATTGCCTGCGGTTCGGGGCGGATGAAGCGGTACTCGCCATGCTGCTCGAGCTTTCGCCCGTTGCCCGAATCGAGCAGCGCGTAGTCGGCCCAGCCCGAGCCAGCCATGACGAGGGGCTGCGGCGCTAGCCTCAGCCATTGGGTATCACGCGGAGACTCTGAGACGCGGAGGGGCTTTTGGTCGGCCTTTGTTCTGGGTGAGTTTGACGCTCACAGAGGCGCAGAGGCACAGAGAAAATCGCGCCGCAGGCGCTATAAATTCAAAGTCTGACCATCAGGATCCTCAGAAGCTGGATAGCGGCTTCGCCGCAGGCACAATCCCTCTGTGCCTTTGCGCTCTAGAGCGTAAATTTTCTCACGCGACGAGATTTCCGTTTCCCGCGGCCTCCGCGCCTCCGCGTCTCCGCGTGAACCAAACCCTTAAGCTCGGCGACGGCTGCGCAACGTAGTCCGCAATCGCACCATATTCGCCGGGAAGCTGGGCGTAGCGCTCTTCGCGCTGGAACAGGTCGCCGACGCGGGTGGGGAAGCGCCGGGCGGTTGCCGGTCGCGCGCTCGACCGGATCGCGGAACTTGGCCGGATGCGCAGTCGCGAGCGTCACTACGGGAATGGCGGCGTCGATCCCCGCCTCGCGCGCGGCATGGAGGCCGCAGGCGGTGTGCGGATCGATCATCTCGCCGCAATTCTCCCAGGCCCAGCGCATCGCCTGGCTCATCTCGTCGCCATCGGTGCGCGCCGAGGTGAACAGCGCCGAGGCACCCTCGCGCTGCGCATTGGTCAGCTGCATCGCCTTGTCGGCTTCGAAGCCCGCCATCTGCGCCGCCAGCGCTGCGCCGTCGCGACCATTGAGGTCGAACAGCAGCCGCTCGAAGTTCGACGAAACCTGGATGTCCATCGAAGGCGCGGCGGTCGGCGTCACCGTCCCGGTCGAATAGTCGCCCGACGAGAGCGCGCGGTGGAGGATGTCGTTGACGTTGGTCGCCACGATCAGCTGCTCGACCGGCAGGCCCATCTGCGCCGCGACGTATCCCGCGAAGACATCGCCGAAATTGCCGGTCGGCACCGAGAACGCGACCTTGCGCGCCGGCGCGCCGAGCTGCAACGCGGCGGCGAAGTAATAGACAATCTGCGCCATCAGCCGCGCCCAGTTGATCGAGTTCACCGCGCCGATGGCGAAGCGGTCGGTCATCGCCGCGTCGTTGAACATGCGCTTCACCATCGCCTGCGCATCGTCGAACGAACCGTCGATGGCGATGTTGTGAACGTTGGGCGCAAGCACCGTGGTCATCTGGCGGCGCTGAACGTCGCTGATCCGGCCATCGGGATGCAGCATGAAGATCGTCACCTTGTCGCGGTTCGCCACCGCGTCGATCGCCGCCGAGCCGGTATCGCCCGAGGTTGCGCCGACAATGGTGAGATTGCGTTCGGAGCGGCCGAGGAATTCCTCGAACAGCAGCCCGAGCATCTGCAACGCCACGTCCTTGAACGCCAGCGTCGGGCCGTGGAACAGTTCGAGCAGCCAGTGTTGTTCGTCGAACTGCTTGAGCGGCGTCACCGCCTTGTGCGCGAAGCGGCCATAGGCTTCGGTCGTCAGTTCGCGCAGGCGTTCGGGCGTGAGGCTGTCGCCGACGAACGGCTCCATGATCCGCGCGGCAAGCTCCTCATAGGGCAGGCCCGCCATCGCCGCGATCTCGACCTCGCTGAAACGCGGCCATTCGCGCGGGACATAGAGTCCGCCATCCGATGCGAGGCCGGCAAGCGTCGCGCCTTCGAAGTCGAGAACCGGCGCAGAGCCGCGAGTTGAGACGTATTCCATGATGGCAGCGCGGTTAGCTTGGCTCGCCGCCCCCGGCAAGCCGCTTCCTCACCGCGAGTGCGTAGATCACCAGCGCTACCCCGGCGAAGAGGAACCATTGCACCGCGTAGGACCAGTGGTTGTTCGGGATGTCGCGCGGGTCCGGCTGTGCATTGGCTTCAAGCCCGGCGAGCGGCGGATCGGCGACGAGGCGCGGTCCCGGCGCGATGATCCCGGCGACATTGCCGCCCTTCCAGTCGGGCGTGACCGGCGAGCGCGACCAGCCCAGTACGACCAGCCCCTCGCCGCCACCGGCCAGACGGCATTGCGCGGTGATCGACAGACCGGATTCGCCTTGGGCATTTTTGCCCGCAATCGAAGACAGCCCTTCAACCTTCTCGCAGGTAAGGTCCGAGCGGGCGAATAGCAGGGGGGCAACCGCTTCGGGATCGCTACCGGGCCACTTGAACGATTCGCTGCTTCCTGCGGCCTGCTCATAGCGGGCAAGCATCGCCTCTTTCTCCTGCATGCGGTCCATCTGCCACAGGCCGAGGCGGATCATCACGCCGACCGCAATCAGCACGACGATGGTGGGGATTACGGGCAGGCGCGCGATCATGGTTTGCGCAGGTCGTCCCCGCCCGCCTCGCGGGCATCGCGCTGGTA
The DNA here is from genome assembly GCA_041396945.1 of Sphingomonadaceae bacterium. Classification (GTDB taxonomy): domain Bacteria; phylum Pseudomonadota; class Alphaproteobacteria; order Sphingomonadales; family Sphingomonadaceae; genus Novosphingobium. The sequence continues at coordinate 103,164 of JAWKXP010000005.1, forward strand.
TTCCGCGCCGAGCAGCGCCGCCTTGCCGACGCGCAGGCCCCAGACGACGGCCGCGGCGGTAAGTGGCACCCAGAGGACTATGTGCACCCAGAATGGCGGGGAGACCGCAAGCTGGAGCCAGAGCGCCAGCCCGACGATCACCGCGCCGATAATCAGCGTCAGGAACGCCGCCGGTCCGTCACCGACGTTGAACTTGCCGATATCCAGTCCGCACTTCCCGCAACGCTCGGTGAACTGCGCAATACCTTTAAACAGCGTGCGCGCGCCGCAGCGGGGGCACAAACCGAACAGGGCGACCGGAACGAGTCCCGGCCGCCCTGCGGAATCTTGCGAATGCTCGCTCATCAGTGCGTCGGGTAGCCCCAGCCGCCCCAGACGTAGATCGCGACGAAGAGGAACAGCCAGACGACGTCGACGAAGTGCCAGTACCAGGCCGCCGCTTCGAAGCCGAAGTGCTGGCGCGGGGTGAAGTGGCCCTTGTAGGTGCGCACGAGGCAGACGATCAGGAAGATCGTGCCGATGATGACGTGGAAGCCGTGGAAGCCGGTCGCCATGTAGAACGCCGAACCATAGGTGTTCTCGCCGAAGGGGAACGGCGCGGCGGAATATTCGTAGGCCTGGATGCACGAGAACAGCACGCCGAGCAGGATCGTCGCCCAGAGGCCTTTCTTGAGGCCCTCGCGGTCGCCGTGGATCAGCGAGTGGTGCGCCCAGGTCACGGTGGTGCCCGAGCAGAGCAGGATCAGGGTGTTGAGCAGCGGCAGGTCGAAGGCATCAAGCACTTCTTCGACGGCCTTGGGCGGCCACTGGCCATCGACGACTTCGGTCAGCGTCGAGGGGAACAGCGAGAAATCGAAGAACGCCCAGAACCAGCCGACGAAGAACATCACTTCCGAGGCGATGAACAGGATCATGCCGTAGCGCAGGTGCAGCTGCACCACCGGAGTGTGATCGCCCGCGTGCGCTTCGGTGACGACATTCGACCACCACTGCCACATCGTATAAAGCACGCCTGCAAAACCGAGCAGCAGGACATACTTGCCGACCGGGTTGTCGTGCATGAAAAGCACGCCGCCGCTGGTCATCGTCAGCGCCATCACCGAGCCGAGAAGCGGCAGGATGCTGGGCGGGAGAATGTGATAATCGTGGTTCTTGGTTCCGGCCATCTGCCCCAGTTCCCTTAAAGTTTCCCATCACGGCGCGCGGCGCGCCGTTGGAATCGTTAGCCCCTTAACTGCCAGACCCGGTGCGGTCCAGCCCATTCGCCCCGTCTTCCAGCGACTGGTGGAATGTATAACTCAGCGTGATCTGCTCGACATCGACCGCATCGGGATCGTCGAGGATCGCCGGGTCGACATAATAGAGCACCGGCATGCGCATTTCCTGCCCCGGCTGCAGCGTCTGCTCGGTGAAGCAGAAGCACTGGATCTTGTTGAAATACTTGCCGACATACTCCGGCTCGACATTGAATGTCGCGGTGCCGGTGATCGGTTTGTCGGACAGGTTCTTCGCGGTGTAGATCGCCATGTCGCGCGCGCCGATCGAAACCCGGTCGGTCGCCTGCACCGGCTTGAATTCCCAGGGCAGACCGCGCGCGACATTGGCGTCGAAGCGGATCGACATCATCCGGCCCGTTGCGGTCACGCTGCTGGCTTGCGCTTCGGTCACGCGCTGCGTGGTGCCGCCAAAGCCAGTGACCTGGCAGAACAGGCGGTAGAGCGGCACCGAAGCAAAGCCGAGGCCGAGCATCGCAGCAGCGCCGGCCAGCGCGATCAGGCCGGTGCGGACGTTGCGGTTCGGAAGGTCTGCGATCAGCGCCATCGGATCAGCTCATCTTCGCAATCGAAATGAAGAACACGAGCACGACGAAAGCGGCAAGCAGCAGCCCCATCACCATGTTGCGCTGACGGCGGATCTTCTCGATGTCGGGCTCGCCGGTCATGCGATGAAGCCTGCCGATGCCGCCATGCGGTCAACCACGAGCATGGCGAAAAGCGCGAAGAGATAGAGGATCGAAAAGGCGAAGAGCTGCTTTTCGGGGCGCATCGTGTCGCCTTCGGGCGCGGTCTCGCGGAACCCGACCTTGAGCGAGAGCGCGAGGAACGCCAGCGACAGAACGATTGCGGAGACGCCATAGACCGCGCCGGTCCCGCCGATCACCCAGGGCAGCACCGAAAGCGGCAGCAGCAGCGCGGCGTAGGCAGCGATCTGGCGGCGGGTGGACTTTTCGCCAGCGACGACCGGCATCATCGGAATGCCGACCTTGGCGTAATCGGTCTTCACGAAAAGCGCGAGCGCCCAGAAGTGCGGCGGCGTCCAGAAGAAGATGATCGCGAAGAGCAGCACCGGCATCAGCGTGATTTCGCCGGTGGCCGCGACCCAGCCGATGAACGGCGGAAACGCGCCTGCACCGCCGCCGATGACAATGTTCTGCGGCGTGCGCGGCTTGAGCCACATCGTGTAGACAACGGCGTAATAGACAATCGAGACCGCGAGGATTCCGGCGGCAAGCCAGCCGATCGCAAGGCCCATGAGGAGCACCGAGGCGACCGAGAGCGCCACACCGAAGTCGCGCGCCTCGATAGGGTTTACACGGCCAGCGGGAATCGGGCGATCCGCAGTGCGCTTCATCCCCGCGTCGATCTCCGCTTCCCACCACTGGTTAAGCACGGCTGCGCCGCCCGCGCCGCACGGCGATGCACAGGATTGCGGTGAAGGCGAGCACCGGGTGCAGCGATACAGGCGCGGCGATCATGCCGCAGATCGCGGTAAAGACCACCAGCGACATCACGCGCGGCTTCGTCAGCGCGAAGAAATCGCGCCAGTCGGACGGGACATGCAGGGTTGCGGCTGCCTGGTTCATAAACTCGTTTCCCGGCTTGCACCGGGGCCATTTGGCGAGACGCCGCCCCCGGCTGGCGGGGAGCGGCGCTTCACCCGATCAGTGCGCGTGCGCCTTGTCGTCGATGACAGGGAGCGTTTCGAACTGGTGGAACGGCGGCGGGCTCGACAGCGTCCATTCGAGCGTCGTTGCGCCTTCGCCCCAGTAGTTGTCTTCCGCCTTCTTGCCGGCGGTGTAGGCGTAGATGATGTTGATGAACCAGATCACGAGGCTGGCGGCCATGATCATGTAGCCGACCGACGAGATGTGGTTCCAGTAGGCAAACGCCTCCGCATAGTCAGGATAACGACGCGGCATGCCCTGCAAACCGAGGAAGTGCTGCGGGAAGAAGATCAGGTTCACGCCGATGAAGAACACCCAAAAGTGCAGGTGCGCGAGGAATTCGGAATGCCAGCGGCCCGACATCTTCGGGAACCAGTAATAGAACCCGCAGAACAGCGCCGTCACCGCACCCAGCGAGAGGACGTAGTGGAAGTGCGCGACGACGTAATAGGTGTCGTGCAGCACGTCGTCGACGCCGCCGTTCGCGAGCACGACGCCGGTGACGCCGCCCACGGTGAACAGGAAGATGAAGCCGATTGCCCAGACCAGCGGCGACTTGAATTCGAGGCTGCCGCCCCACATCGTCGCGATCCACGAGAAGATCTTCACGCCGGTCGGCACCGCGATAACCATTGTTGCGGCGGTGAAGTACATCTTCACGTTTACCGACATGCCGGTGGTGTACATGTGGTGCGCCCAGACGATGAAGCCGACGACACCGATCGCGACCATCGCATAGGCCATGCCGAGGTAGCCGAAGACCGGCTTCTTCGAGAAGGTCGAGATGACCTGGCTGATGATGCCGAACGCGGGCAGGATCATGATGTAGACTTCGGGGTGACCGAAGAACCAGAAGAGGTGCTGGTACAGCACCGGATCGCCGCCACCGGCGGGATCGAAGAACGTCGTGCCGAAGTTGCGGTCGGTGATCAGCATCGTGATCGCGGCGGCCAGCACCGGCAGCGCCAGCAGCAGCAGGAACGCGGTGACGAGGACCGACCAGACGAACAGCGGCATCTTGTGCATCGTCATGCCCGGAGCGCGCATGTTGAAGATCGTGGTGATAAAATTGATCGCGCCCATGATCGATGCCGCACCGGCAAGGTGCAGCGAGAAGATCGCGAAGTCGGTCGACGGTCCGGTCGACCCGCTGGTCGAAAGCGGCGCATAGACCGTCCAGCCCACGCCCGAACCGATGCCGAGGCCACCCGGCACGAAGGCCGAGATCAGCAGCGAGCAGAAACCGGCAACCGTCAGCCAGAACGAAATGTTGTTCATGCGCGGGAAGGCCATGTCGGGCGCGCCGATCATGATCGGCACGAACCAGTTGCCGAAACCGCCGATGACGGCGGGCATGACCATGAAGAAGACCATGATCAGGCCGTGCGCGGTAATCAGCACGTTCCAGGTGTGGAGCGTGGCGTTGAAATCGGGATTGGTCGCACCGAACAGTTTGGTGAAGGTGTCGAGGTACTGGATGCCCGGCTCGGCCAGCTCAAGGCGCATCATGCCCGAGAAGGCACCGCCGATGATACCCGCGAAGATCGCGAAGATCAGGTAAAGCGTGCCGATGTCCTTGTGGTTCGTCGACATGAACCAGCGCGCGAAGAAGCCTGGCTTGTGGTCGTGATCGTCATGCGCGTGGTCGGCGTGGACGTCGAAACCTTCGGGAGGGGCTGTGGTTGCCATGATCTGTGGACCTTGTCTTCTTGCGCTTGCGCTTATTCTGCGGATTCGGTTTCGGCTGCTGCCGGCTCGCCATCGCTGGCGGCGGTTTCAGCTTCGGCTGCGGCGGCATTGTCGTTCGCGGCGGCTGCAGCGGCTTCGGCCTCGGCTGCAGCGGCTGCTGCAGCCTTGGTCGTGCCGCCCGGCTGGCGCGTTACCCAGGCCTCGAACTCGGCGCGCGGCAGCGCTTCGATGGCGATCGGCATATAGGCGTGCTTGACGCCGCAGAGTTCGGAACACTGGCCGTAATAGACGCCCGGCTCATCGATCTGCAGCACCTTCTCGTTGATCCGGCCCGGAACCGCGTCGAGCTTGAACCAGAGCGAGGGGACGGCGAACGAGTGGATCACGTCCGAAGCGGTGATCTGCAGGCGAATCGGTTCGCCAGCCGGCACGACGAGGCGGTTATCGACCTCAAGCTGCGGCGGGCCGTCGCTGTCGGTGCCTTCGCCAACCGTACGCACACCCGCATTGATTTCCGGATAACCGGGCAGGTTGAGCATGTAGGAGGTGATTTCGAAATCGCCGTTGTCGGGATAGGCATAGCTCCAGAACCACTGATTGCCCGTGACCTTGATCGTCAGCGCTTCTTCGGGCGCGGGCTTGAACTGCTTTGCAAGCAGGTCGATCGAGGGAACCGCGATGCCGACGAGGATCAGGACCGGCAGGAGCGTCCAGACAATCTCGATCAGCGTGTTGTGGCTCGTCTTCGATGCAACCGGATTCGCGCGTCGATTGAACTTCGCCATGACGAAGAGCAGCAGGAACAGTACGAAGAGCGAAATCACCGCGATGATCGGCAGCAGCACGCTGTTGTGGATCCAGCTGGCATATTCGCCAAGCTGCGAATGCTGCTGCTGAAGCCCGATGCCACCGGGGACCGGCATGCCCTTGCCTTCGGTCGGCTTCATCCGCTCAACCGGTGCAGGTGCAGCTTCGGCAGCCGCTTCTTCCGTAGGTGTTTCAATGGCTTGGCCCGGTGCAGGCACCGCCTCAAGCGTTTCGACAGGAGCGGCTTCCACCGCTGCCGGGCTGGCCGCCATGGCAGCCTGCGGCGCGAGCATCAGCGCCAGTCCGAGTCCGAGTGCCTTGAGCGCCTTCAATGCGCCAGTGTCGTTCTTGCCCAACATCGTTTCCTGCGTCGTCCAGTTCTGTTGTCGGCCGGAAAACCCCTGCATCCGGCGCACCATATAGCCCGGGGACTTGCCCCTCGCGCCGGGCCTATACGCGCGCTTGCGGCGTGTCTCAAGCGCCTCTAGGGGAAAAATTGACCTTGGGGCGTTCGTAGGCATGCGAAGGCGACCCACAACTGGACAAAACACGAGGAAACACGGCGGCGATGAACGACGAACAGGTACTTGCAGAATTCCGCGCCAGCGAAGCCCTGCTGGAGGGGCATTTCCTGCTCTCTTCGGGCCGCCATTCGGCGCATTACCTGCAATGCGCGCGGGTCTTGATGAACCCGGCGCGCGCCGCGCGGCTGGCCGTCGCGCTGGCTGCAAAGTTGCCGCATGACCTGCGCAAGGAGATCGAGGTGGTTATCTCCCCGGCGATGGGCGGGCTGATTATCGGACACGAGATGGGCCGCGCGCTGGAACTCGATGCAATGTTCGTCGAGCGGCCCACCGGCACCTTCGAACTGCGCCGGGGATTCGCGATTGCACCGGGCGCGAAGGTCCTGCTGGTCGAGGACGTGGTGACCACCGGGCTTTCCTCGCGCGAGGCGATCAAGGCGATCGCGGCCGAGGGCGGCGACGTGATCGCGGCCTGCTCGCTGGTCGATCGCTCGAATGGCGAGGCGGACCTTGGCGTGCCCTTCACCCCGCTGATCGGCATCAATTTCCCGACCTATGCGCCCGACGAGCTTCCCCCCGAACTGCAGGGCAGCGAGGCGATCAAGCCCGGCAGCCGCAAGGAAGCGTAAGGCAAGGGCAATGGCTTTTTCTTCCGGCTCCCCTGCCCCGCTGCGGCTTGGCGTCAACATCGATCACGTCGCGACGATCCGTAACGCGCGTGGCGGCGATCATCCCGATCCGGCGCGCGCGGCGGAGATCGTTGCGCGCGCGGGCGGCGACGGGATTACCGTGCATTTGCGCGAAGACCGGCGGCATATCCGCGACGACGACCTCCAGCGCGTTCAGGACGCGACCGGCCTTCCGCTTAACCTCGAAATGGCGGCGACCGACGAAATGGTCGAAATCGCGCTGCGCCACGCGCCGCATGCCGCCTGCATCGTCCCGGAAAAGCGCGAGGAGCGCACGACCGAAGGGGGCCTCGATGCCGCCGGGCAGCACAACCAGCTTGCCCCGATCGTGACGCGCCTGGTCGATGCGGGCATCCGCGTCAGCCTGTTTATCGCCCCCGAGCCGCGCCAGCTTGAGGCAGCGATGCGGCTCGGCGCGCAGGTGGTGGAGTTTCACACCGGCGAATATGCCCATGCCGAGGGCGAGGAACGCGCGAAGGAACTGCGCCGGATCGAGGACATGGCGGCGCTGGCGGTGAAGAACGGTATCGAACCGCACGCCGGGCACGGGCTCACATATGAGAATGTCCAGCCCGTCGCCGCGATCCCGCAATTGGCCGAACTCAACATCGGGCATTACCTGATTGGCGAGGCGATTTTCACCGGACTGGAAGCAGCGGTGACGCGCATGCGGCGGCTGATGGATGAGGTGAGATGATGGGATTGTGCAACCCGATCCTCCCCCACCGGGGGAGGGGGACCGCCGCAGGCGGTGGAGAGGGTTTCTCACGACGCGCCGCCCCCTCCGTCAGTCGCTGTGCGACTGCCACCTCCCCCGATGGGGGAGGATCTGAGTCATGATCATCGGCCTTGGCTCTGACCTCTGCAACATCGAGCGGATCCAGAACTCTCTGGATCGTTTCGGCGAGCGTTTCGAGAATCGCGTCTTTACCGAGATCGAGCGCGCCAAGGCGCGGCGGCGGCCTTTCACCATTGCCGGAACCTACGCCAAGCGCTTTGCTGCCAAGGAGGCGTTTTCCAAGGCGGTGGGAACCGGCTTCAAGGCGGGCGTGTTCATGAAGGACATCGGCGTCGTGAATGCCAAATCTGGCGCGCCGACGCTCGCGCTCACCGGCGGAGCTGCTACGCGGCTTGCAAGCATGGTCCCGGAAGGCCATGAGCCCGTCATTCACCTTACACTCACCGACGATCACCCATGGGCGCAGGCATTCGTCATCATCGAAGCAAAGCCGTTATGACCAGCAACGACCAGACCGGCGAGACGCCAGCCAAAGAGGACGGCGAGGACGAAAAGATCAACTGGTTCGCCGAGGTGCGCGGGCTGGGCCTGATGCTGCTCGCGGTGCTGGCATTCCACAGCCTGATCGCCAAGCCGTTCTATATCCCCTCGATCTCGATGATGCCGAACCTGCTGGTCGGTGACCGGCTGGTGGTGAGCAAGTATCCCTACGGCTGGAACTGGTCCTCGGTCTCGTTCCACCTGCTGCCGCGCGGAGACTGGCACATCTGGGGGGCGACGCCCGAATATGGCGACATCGTCATCGTCGTGCCGCGCAACCGCAAGGAAGACCTCATCAAGCGCGTTGTCGCGCTGCCCGGAGACCGCATTGCCGTGCGCAACGGGCAGATTATCCTCAACGGCAAGCCGGTGCCGCAAGCGGTCGAGCCCGCGCTCGAAATCCCGGTCGATGCCGACCAGCCCTGCGAGGAATATACCTTCCCCGGCATGAAGATGCGCAACCCCTCAGGCCGCGAATTCTGCGAGATGCCGGTGCTGCGCGAAACCTTGCCCAACGGCGCGAGTTATCTGGTGATCGACCACATGCGGCAGGCGCTCGACGATATGCCCGAGATCACCGTTCCCGACGATCACGTCTTCCTGATGGGCGACAACCGCGACCATTCCGCCGACAGCCGCGCGATGCTGGGCGAAAACGGGCTTGGCGGGCCGGTGCCGCTTTCCGACGTTGGCGGGCGCGCGGAATTCATCACCTTCTCGCTCGATGGCAGCCAGACGTGGAACCCGCTGTCCTGGTGGTCGGCGCTGCGCGATAACCGCGCCTGGAGCACGCTGCGCCCGAGGCAGGACAAGGTCCCCGCCGAATGAGCGGCGATTCCGGCGACACCAAGGGGCCGATCCCCGACCACGTCACCGGACCGACCGACATCGCCGATCCGCTGATGCGGCTTGAGGCGCGCAAGGCCTTCGTCTGGCTCGGCATGGCGGCGCTGCTGGCGCTGGCAGTGTTCCTTTCGCATTCGCTGCTGGTGATCTTCGGCGGCATCGTCTTTGCCGCGCTGATCGACGGCGGCGCGCGCCTGCTGGGCCGCGTGCTGAAGATCGGGCGGGGCTGGCGCATTGCCATCGTCCTGCTTGGCACGGTGCTGTTCCTTGGCTGGACCGTGCAATTCGCGGGCAACCAGATCGCCTCCGAAGCTGCCGCACTCCCCGCCATCGTCGAAAGCCAGTGGCAACGCGCGCTTGAGTGGATCAAGGCACAGGGCTTCGCGATCGAGGCCGACAATATCCAGTCGATCGCGCAACAGGCGATGGGCGGCATCGGGCAGCTGACCAGCGCGGTCGGCGGGCTGCTCGGCGGACTCACCACAGTGGTGCTGATCGTCGTGCTCGGCATCTATTTCGCGGTCGAACCCCGGCTTTACCGGCGCGGCGTGGCATGGATGCTGCCTGCGGGGCGGCGCGAGCACTTTCGCGGGACTGCCGAACAGATGGCGCATTCGCTGCGCCGCCTGCTCGCCGGACGGCTGCTCGGCATGGTCGTCGAAGGCGTCGCGACTTGGGCGCTGCTGGCCATATACGGCGTGCCGATGGCGGCGCTGCTCGGCCTCATCACCGGACTGCTCGCCTTCCTGCCCAATATCGGCGCGATCATCTCGGGCGTGCTGATGGTGCTGGTCGGCTTCTCGGGCGGCTGGGAAATGGGGATATATGCGCTCTTCGTCTATGCCTTCGTGCAGGCCTTCGATGGCTATGTCATCATCCCGCTGATCGCGCGCAAGACGGTTGACCTGCCGCCCGCGCTGGTGCTGGCTGCACAGCTTATCATGGGCGTGCTCTTCGGCATTCTCGGGCTGATGCTGGCCGACCCGCTGGTGGCGATGCTCAAGGTCTGGCTGGAGCGCAGCGCCGAGGCCAATCAGGATGCGGAAGGGCAAGAAGGATAATGGCGCGCAAGTTTCTCTATATCGTTGCCGGGCTGGTGGTGCTGGTGCTCGCGGTGCTGCTGGCGCTGCGGCTCTTCGCCGACGAGCTGACCGAACTGACGATGGTTCCCGATGGCGAGTTCGAGGCCCAGCCCGCGCTTGAGGCCAATTCCTATCACGATCCGAAGATGTGGATCGCCCGACCCGGGCTTGGTGCGGGCGACCCGTCGCAATGGCAGCCCGAAGGCTTCGAGGAAGACGCCGACGCCCTCGCGGTGCCCGTCTTCTTCGTCCACCCGACCAGCTACCTCGACAAGGCATTCTGGAACGCACCGGTCGACGAGCCCGAATCGCGCACCCGCGCCGAGATGTTCGTGCGCGGCATGGCAAGCCCGTTCAACAAAAGCGTCGACATCTGGGCACCGCGCTATCGCCAGGCCGCCGTCGGCGCATTCCTGACCGAAAAGCCCGAAGCCGACCAGGCGCTCGACCTTGCCTACAAGGACGTGGCGCAGGCCTTCGATTTCTTCATCGAGACGGTGGCGCGCGACAAGCCGATCGTGCTTGCCGGACACTCCCAGGGCTCGTTCCACCTGCGCCGCCTGATCGCGGAGAAGATCGCGGGAACGCCGCTGCAGGACCGCGTGGCCGTGGCCTATCTCGCGGGCTGGCCGATCTCGCTGGTGCATGACTTGCCCAAGATGGGCCTGCCGCCCTGCACCGCGCCCGATCAGGCGGGCTGTATCGCCAGCTGGCAGACCTTTGCCGAACCGGCGGACACGGCGATGGTCATCAAGGGCTACGAGCGCAAGCTGGGCCTCGACGGGCAGTCGGTCGCAGGTTCGGCTTTCCTCTGCGTCAATCCGCTGACCGGCACCGAAGGCGGCGAGGCCCCGGCCTCAGCCAATCTCGGCACGCTGGTCCCGGACTGGGAGAACGACTCCGGCACGCTCGCCAGGGGCGTCGTCCCGGCACGCTGCGGCGAGGACGGGTTCCTCTATATCGGCGCGCCGCCAACGCTCGAACTTGGCCCCTACGCGCTGCCCGGCAACAATTACCACGTCTATGACATGACGATGTTCTGGGCGAACCTGCGCGAAGACATGAAGCGTCGGGTCGCGGCGTGGAAACCGGCGGAATGATCGTCGAAACGGCGGGCGCGCTGCGCGAGGCGCTGCCCGGCGGCGGTGCACTGCTCGCGCTCGACCTCGGTACGAAGACCATCGGCACGGCGTTCTGCGACGCCGGATGGCGCTTTGCCTCGCCGGGCAAGACACTGAAACGCGGCAAGTTCGGCGCGGACAAGCAAACGCTCGCCGCGCTGATCGCCGAACGCGCAATCAAGGGCATCGTCATCGGCCTGCCGCTCAACATGGACGGCAGCGAAGGCCCGCGCGCACAGGCGAGCCGCGCCTATGCCCGCAACCTTGCCGTGCTTGAGCTACCGATCCTGCTCTGGGACGAGCGCTGGTCGACCGCCGACGCCGAACGCAGCCTGATCGGCCAGGACATGAGCCGCGCCAAACGCGCCGAACGCATCGATTCGGCAGCAGCAGCGGTGATCCTGCAAGGCGCGATCGACGCAATGGCGGGCGGGGTTTTTTAGGATTTCCAGCCCCTCTCCTTCAGGGGAGGGGCAACGAGACTTGGTGGCGCGTACGCGCCCCCTTAGTCGCAGTGGGGTGGGGCGTTGGCAGCTAGCACAGCCCTGCTGGAGATCCCCCACCCCCGCCCCCTCTCCTCAAGGGGAGGGGTGAGCGAACCACACTCAACCAATAAGCGCACCCCGCCGCAGTCTCGCCTCGGCGGCGACCAGCCGGCTGCCGGACCGCTCGGCATCGCGCCACACAGAATCGCGTGCACCGCTCGAACCGGCCACCGAGGCGAGCGCTTCCCATGCGGCAAGCCGCATGCGGTCGCTGGGATGCTTGCGACCGAAACGGTCGGCAAGGTCGATGGCTTCTTCGCCGCCTAACCCGACGGCAATCTTGAGGAACGCCTCGTTCGCGCCGTTCGAGACGATGCGGCCCACCGTCCCCTTCTCGACGTCGAAACTGTACTGGTCGAACCAGGCCTGCGTCGGCGTGGCGTGCATCACGTTGAGCGAGACCGAAAGCGAATCGGCGGGGATCTGCGCGTGCACGTCGCGGTGCGCGCGGTAATGCATCAGCTTGCCTTCGCAGAGTGCCGAACGCTCGACAAAGCGCAGCGCCACCGGCTCGCCGCGCGCACCCGCGACATCCTCGTATTCGTACTCGTAATAGTCGCTCCAGTAGCCCGGCCCGAAATAGCCCAGCGTCAGGAAATCGAAATTGTGGTCGTGCGGGAAGCCATAGACGAAGGTCGAGGCACCGCTCGCGCGCATCATGTGCTCGTCCTCTGACGGCCAGATATTCGCGCGGATGAAGAAGTCCTTGCCGTGCGGCGGCGCGAGCATGATGACCTGCGGCCCGTAATGGCTCGCCCCCTCCTCCGACGAGGCAGAGGCAGCCAGCTCGTCGACCAGCATTTCACCCAGGAACGTGCGGTTATTGCCAAGGCAGCGCAGCAGCCCGGCGGCATGGTCGAGACTTTCCGGATCGCGCGGGTCGAAGCCGGTTTCGTCCAGCGCCTCGACGCATTCATCGAGGTAGATCATCGATTCGTCGGGATTGTCGATCACGCGCGGCATTGCGGCAGGTCCCCCAGCTGCGGATAGGTTTCGATGAGCTGCGAGCGGAGCGCGCCCGCCGGATGGGCAAGGTCGTCGCCCGGCGAAGCGGCGATCTGGCACAGGACGGCAAAACCCTCCTGCGTGTCCAGCGCGAGGCATTCGCGCAACGCCTGCCAGCGCAGCGCGGCGCTGCATCCGTCGAGCGCGATATCGGCGAGCACAGGCGCCGATTCGGTCAACTTCATGCGCCCGGCGAGCGCCATCATCAGCTCGGTACGGCTCTCGGTCGGATTGCCCGCCGCCTGATGCACGAACTGACCGTCCGACAGGCGAAATTCGCGCGTCGGCGCCGTTTCGCGCAGGCGGCGTTGCAGGCGCAGCGAGACCAGCCGACCCTCGACATCCTCGACGATCAGCGCCTCGCGCCAGGCCTGCCGGGCGAAGACCGTGCCCGGTTTCAGGGCGATTGTCTCGATTGCGAGGTCGGCACTCTCCTGCGAGAGATCGGCGCAGGTCACGCCTTGCGCCTGGCCGGCACCGGCAAGAACGCTCTCCCAGATTTCGCAGGAAGAGAAATCGGCGGTCGTCGGTGCGGGCCTTGCCGCCAGCGCTTCGCCGTCAAGCACGGTCAGCGCGAGCGAACAGCGCCCCGCGCGGCCAAGCTGCAGTGTGGAGACGACATCGTCGCAATAATAGCGGAAGGGCAGGTGCGCGAGCATCGCCTCGGCGAATGCCGCGCCAACCAGCGCGATCATCTCATCGATGAAGCGCGCGGCGTGCCCGCTCCCGTCGAACAGCGCGGCGAGCGCCGGGAAATTTTCGATCGGGCCGCCAGCGGCGAACCCGTCAAGCTCGTCGAAGATCTGCGCCACGTCCTGGCGGGAGCGCCATGCATCGACCGCCTCGACCAGTGCGTCCTGGTCGTCGCGCTGCGGGGAATCATCTCCCCGCAGCGCGCGTAGTTCCGGATGGATAATCAAGCCGGAACTCCCCTTACCGGGAGTCCATCAGGAAGGTGATGATGACGATGATCGTATCGTCCGAGCCGCCGACACGCGCGGTGTCGAGAACGGTTCCGAACAGACCGGTCAGCGTATTGAGGTCCGGCAGAGCGGAGATGTCGATATTGGGCAGGTTCATGTGCGATTCCCCCAAGGTGGTGAAACGCAGCGCCCGATTGCACTGCGCGCACTCGTTCTGGAGGGAGCCAGGCGGCAGCCTAAGTTAAAAGATATTAACCATGGCAACCATTTGTTTTTTTTGGGTTTTTAGGGGTGCGACCTACGCATAATCACAGTGAGGCCCGATGCGGCGGCGGGGGAACCACCGGCGTGCAGCGCGAACCGCTCGGCATCGGCGCGGGCGCGGTCGAGGATCTGGGACGGGATTGCCGGGTCATGCGCGATGCGGTCCGCCGAGCCGAGCAGCCGCGCCTGGCGCAGCGTCAGGTCTTCGGGATCGTCGCTGGTGAGGACGATTTCCTCGGTGCGGTCAGGCGACTGGCTTTCGCCGCCAGCGATCCAGCTGTCGACGCGGCCCGCACTCTCGTCATCGAGCGGATCGAGCGCACCGCCCTCGCCCAACGCCTCGTCAAGCGCGATACGCCGCGCCCCGGCATCGGGCCAGCGTTCGCGCAAGGCCTCGCGCGCCGTGCCAAGAGCCGCCGCCAGCGCGCCGAGCGATTGCGGGAACGCTTGCTCCAGCCGCAGCCGCAACGCCTTGGCCAGCCCCGCCGATGCGCCGCCGGTGCCGATGGCGATCAGGACCGGGGAGCGATCAAGGATCGAGGGCGTGGTGAAATCGCACAGCTCCGGCTTGTCGACGACATTGACCAGCAGCCCGGCACAGCGCAGCCGCAAGGCATCGCCGCGCGCCGCCTCTTCGTTGTCATGCGCAACAAATGCGAGCCGCGCGCCCTTGTCGATGCCTTCGGCGATCTCGTCGATCACCAGCCCGCCCGCGCGCTCGACCAGTCGCCGCTTGGCCTGGGCCGCACCCCCCGTCCCCAGCACGATGACCGGCTGGCCCGATATGCGGTGGAACAGGGGGAGCGAGGCTATGGTCATGCGTGCACAGCCCACCCCGCTGTGACTAGCCTCGCCAAGGCTCGGCAAGTCTCGCTCCCCTCCCGCATGCGGGAGGGGTTGGGGGTGGGCATGGCCGGGCGCGCAATCACCCAAGCCACTCCGGCACCTGCTCGGCGGCGAGGATCGTGGCCGGGTCGATGCGCTCGGCGACGATTGCCCACTTGTCGCCATCGACCATCACTTCGGGCACGAGGGGGCGCGAGTTGTAGGTGTTCGCCATCGTCGCGCCATAGGCCCCGGCGGTGCGAAATGCGGCAAGATCGCCCGCCTGTACCACGTCGATCTCGCGGCCCATCGCAAAGGTGTCGGAGCTTTCGCAGATCGGACCAACGATGTTCGCGGTGACCTTCTCACCCGTCGGCGCGACGGCGACGAAATCGTGCCACGCATCGTACATCGCCGGGCGCGCGAGGTCGTTCATCGCCGCATCGACCACCACAAAGGGCGCGGCGACGCCTTCCTTCACGCGGATCACGCGCGTCACCATCACGCCCGAATTGCCCGCGATCACGCGGCCAGGCTCGAACATGATCGTCGCGTCCCAGTCGCCGGTAACCTCGCCGACCATCGCCGCGTAGTCCTCAGGCCCCGGAAGCTGCTCGCCCGCCTTGTAGGGCACGCCGAGCCCGCCGCCGAGGTCCATGTGGCTGACGGTAAAGCCTGCGCCGCGCAGCTCGCGCATCAGCGCGCCCATCTTTTCGAACGCCTGCCGCGAAGGCTCGAGGTCGCCGATCTGGCTGCCGATATGCACCGCCAGCCCGCGCATCTCGAGTCCGTCGAGCGCCGCCAGCCGCGCGTAGATCGCCGCCGCGCGGTCATAGGGCACGCCGAACTTGTTTTCGGCCTTGCCGGTCGAAATCTTGGCATGGGTCTTGGCATCGACGTTGGGATTTACGCGGAGCGCACAAGTCGCGCGCTTGCCCGCCGCCGCCGCAATCGCAGCCAGTTCGACACCCTCTTCCTCGGATTCGAGGTTGAATTGCCCGATCCCGACCTCAACCCCGCGTGCCAGTTCTCGCACGTCCTTGCCGACACCCGAAAAGACGATGTCGCCCGCAGGCATCCCCGCCGCCAGTGCGCGTTCCAGCTCGCCGCCCGAGACGATGTCCGCACCATACCCTTCGGCAGCCAGCACCTTGAGCACGGCAAGGTTCGGATTGGCCTTCATCGCATAGGCCAGATGCAGCTTCGGCAGCTGCGCCGCCAGCGCATCGCGAAACACGCGGGCATGGCGCGTCAGCGTCGCGCGCGAATAGACATAGACCGGCGTCCCGACCGCCCCGGCAATCGCGGCCAGCGGCACGTCTTCGGCATGAAGCATGCCGTCCCTGTAAGCAAAATGGTCCATTCTTCTATAATGCGGCGATAAAACCGCCTCCCTTTATCGTCATTGCGAGGCGACGCAGTCGCCGTGGCAATCCAGGGCCGCTCCGAGTGATGCTCTGGATTGCTTCGCTACGCTCGCAATGACGAAATCTCAATTTGTTATGCGCGGTTCATTCAGGCGGCGGCAGATCGAAGGGATCGTCCTCGCGCTCTTCCGAACGCCGCCGCAATTCCACCGAGCGCTCGGGCACCGCGACTGCAGGCGGCTCGAGCATCTCTTCCGCCGTGAGCGAAGGCTCTCGGCCATAAGGTGCAACCGGCAGCGACTTGCCCGGCTTGGGCTCGAGCGCGGCGCGGTTGCCACAGGCCGAAGCGAGCAACGCCAGCGCGATGACGGCAAAGGTCCTTTTCATCGGCCTCACCCCATCCCCAAAGTTCTGCGCGCCTCGGCCACGCGTTTTCGTACCTCATCGGGCGCGGTCCCGCCGTGACTGGCCCGCGCGGCGACCGATGCCTCGACCGAAAGCGCCTTGAACACGCGTTCGTCGATGCGCGAATCGATTTGCTGGAGGTCCGCCAGCGGCAGCGCATCGAGCGCGACACCACGCGTCTCGGCCAGCTTGACCGCCGCGCCGGTGATATGGTGCGCCTCGCGGAAAGGAATGTCCGCCTCGCGCACCAGCCAGTCGGCCAGGTCGGTGGCGGTGGCATAGCCCAGCTCCGCCGCCTGCCGCATCCGCTCGGTCCGGAAAGCGGAATCGGCGACCATCCCGGTCATCGCCGCAATCGACAGGTCAAGCAGCCCGGCGGCCTCGAAGACCGGCGGCTTGTCGTCCTGCATGTCCTTTGAGTACGCCAGCGGCAGGCCCTTCATCGTTACCATCAGCGAAGTGAGGCAGCCGACGATCCGCCCGGCATGGCCGCGCACCAGTTCGGCGGCGTCGGGGTTCTTCTTCTGCGGCATGATCGAGCTGCCGGTCGAAAGCGTATCGGGCATGCGCACGAAACCGAAGGGCTGGCTCGCCCAGATCACGAATTCCTCGGCCAGCCGCGAGAGGTGCAGCGAGCACTGCGCCGCCGCAGAGAGGTAATCGAGCGCAAAATCGCGGTCCGATACGGCATCGAGGCTGTTCGCGGTCGGCCCGTCGAAACCCAGCGCCTGCGCGGTCATCTCGCGGTCGATCGGGAACCCCGTCCCTGCCAAGGCCGCCGATCCCAGCGGACTGCGGTTAAGCCGCGCCCGCGCATCGGCAAAGCGCGATCGGTCGCGCGCGGTCATCTCGTAATAGGCCATGAGATGATGGCCCAGCGTCACCGGCTGCGCGGTTTGCAAATGTGTGAAACCGGGCATGATCGAGCCCGTGTGCTCCCCGGCTTGCGAAACCAGCGCGCGCTGCAAGGCGTCCAGCCCGGCATCGGCGCGGTCGATGGCATCGCGCACCCAGAGCCGGAAATCGGTCGCCACCTGGTCGTTGCGGCTGCGCGCGGTGTGCAGCCGTCCTGCTGCCGGGCCGATCAGTTCAGCCAGCCGCGATTCGGTGGTCATGTGGATGTCTTCGAGGTCCCAGTTTTCGGGCACCCCGTTCGCTTCGTATTCGGCGGCGACCGTGTCGAGGCCTTCGATAATCACGGCGGTATCCTCGCCCGAAACGATGCCCTTCGCGCCCAGCATCGTCACATGCGCCTTCGAGGCAGCAATGTCCTGCCGCCACAATGCCTTGTCGAACGGGATCGAGGCATTAATCTCGCGCATGATCGCGGACGGCCCTTCGGCGAACCGTCCGCCCCACATCGTGTTGGAGCCTGCCTTGCTCATATCCCGTTCGCTCAAAATGCTTGCCTTGCCTGCGCTACTGATCGTCAGCGGCTGCGATAGGCAAACCGCGCCGGACTCGCAACAAGAGGCTGCGGCGGGCGCGGAGGGCGAGAAACTGACGGGCGTGCTCGACCGCTCGCAGGAAGGGCGCGCGATGCCGGCGTTCACTTTGAGCGATGCGGAAGGCAAGACGCTGGAGCTCGCATCGCTCAAGGGTCAGCCGGTGCTGGTCAACCTCTGGGCAACATGGTGCGCACCCTGCGTGGTCGAACTGCCGATGCTCGATGAACTCGCGGGCGATCTGGAGGGCGAGGTGAAGGTGCTGACCGTCTCGCAGGACATGCAGGAGACCGGCAAGGTCGCCCCGTTCCTCGCCGAGCGCGGGGTGACGCGGCTTGAGCCGTGGCTCGATCCCGAATCGGAGTTGACCTTCGCGCTGGAAGCGCAGACGCTGCCGACGACGATCCTCTATGACGCCGAAGGGAAAGAGGTCTGGCGCTATATCGGCGGCAATGACTGGACCGGCCCGGAGGCGAGGGAACTGGTGGCGGAGGCTCTCTGAAAACCCTCTCCCTTGATGGGAGAGGGATGCCAAGACTTGGCGGCTCTGCCGCTTAGTCGCGGCTGGGTGGGGGTGAATGGCGGGCGGAGTGCTTTCACTCTCACCCAACCATCGCTAGCCGCTTGCGCGACAAGCTGCGGTATCCCTCTCCCATCAAGGGAGAGGGTCTTGGTTCACAATCTCGCCCCTTCCGGCAATTTCGAGCCAACCTCGGGATAGCCCGCAGGCGTCCGGTCGGTGAGCCAGATCAGCCGGCCATGCGCAGCTTCGGGTGTAATCGCGATGCGCCCCTCCTCGCCTGCGATCAGCGGCAAATCCTTGCCGATCAAATACGCACGCGCTGCCCCAATATCCGCGACCTTGAAGGTCAGCGAACAGATGCCCTTCGTCTCGACCGCATGCCGCGCCTCGTCAGAGCCGTCCGCGCCTGCCAGCGCCTCGATCACCGTATCGCCAAGGTCGAACGCCGCGACCTGCACGTCGCCCAGTTCGCGCTGCCCCAACTCCCGCAGTTCCAGCGTTTCGCCAAACACACGCCGCGCCTCGGCTAGCGAGGGCACTGAAACGCCAATCGCTTGCAGCCCTTCGATCCCCAGCGGATTGGCCCCCGGCCTCCACCCGGCATCCTCGCGCGGATCGTTCGGCAAGCCGTGGCACAGCAGTTCGAGTCGCACGCCCAAGACCTGCCCGCGCGGGACGAGGAAATAATGCTCTTCCATCCCCGGATCGTAATGCCGCTTGAAGCCGCGCGCGGCGAACCAGGCATCGGCATCGGCAAGGCTTTCCACGCGCAGCGCCAGCCCCAGCCAGCGCATCGGTGCGGCGGAGCGGCGGAACATGTCGCCTGCCGGATGGCCCTCTGCCGCGCCCTTGCCCGCCGGCGCGATGGGAATGACCATCGTATCGCCGATCAGCATCAGGCTTTCCTCGCGATCGAGCCCCATCGCCTCGGCCTCGGGCGTCATCAGCATCTCGTAGGCGGTCTGCGCGCCGAACACGTCCTTGAAGAACGCATCGCAGCCCTTGCGGTCAGCATTGTCGGCAATCGACCAGCTTATGTGAGCGACCGGAAACGCGGGCACCCCCGCTACCCCTTCTTGACCGGCGTGCCCGTGCCCATGAACCGCGAGAGGTTATAGTGCAGGCTCGCCACGGTGCGCTCCATGTAGGGATTGGGCTGCGCACCACGGAAACCGGCGCTCTTCATGCCCTGCTGGACGGCGGCCATGTTGTCGAAGTCCTGTTGCAGCACCGGCGGCCAGTCACCCGGCTCGGTGTACTCCCATTCGGTTTCGGGCGCTTCGCCTTCGGGCCAGAGCTGATAGACTGCGGCTTCGAAGATGCACTTGTCCGGATCGAAGCCAAAGGGGCGCGCCTGATAGCAGAGCATGTTCTGCACCGCCTGCCCGATCTGGAAGTTGGGGAAGACCTGCCACGAGGTGCCCGCCTCAAGCGTATGCATCGGATCGACTGCCGCCCATTCGACGCCGCGCGCCGCGTCTTCTTCCCTGGCAGTCTTGATCCAGTAGGCGGAGACTTCGGCAGCAGGCGTGCCTTCGGGCAGTTCGTCCTTCAGCCGGTTCGCGACATCGACCAGCGTCTGCGTGGTGTTCGTATTCGCCGCTTCCCAGGTGTAGTTCTGCATTTCCGCCGTGGAGATGCGGGCATCCTCGCCAGCGCCGACGCGCATCTTGCCGGAATCTTCCTCCATCCCCTTGGGCGCTTCGTAGCCGATGTTCGAATGCAGCCCCTGATTGCGCGCCCAGCCGCGGAACTGCGCGAAGGCGTTGAATTCCGGGTGCGTGGTGGCGACGTGGTAGGTTTCGCAGAAGGCCTCCATCGCGACCTTCCAGTTGCATTCGAAAACCACCCATTTGCGCCAGCGCGGGCGCATGTTCTGCAGGCCATAGGGTTCGAGCATCGAGGCGGCGGGTTCGAGATATTGGGCCAGCGGCATCGGCTCGGCATCGAGGTTGATCCAGAGCCAGCCGCCCCATGTGCCGACATTCACCGGCGACAGGTCCGCGCAGCCGCCTTCGAGCGAACCCTGCCAATCGTCGATCTCGGGCACATAGCTGTTCTTGCCGTCGATGCCGAAGGTCCAGCCGTGATAGCCGCAGATGAAGTTCGGGCGGCTGCCCCGCGCATTGCGCGCGCCCTTGGGCGTGTCGACCAGCTTGCGCCCCCGGTGCGGGCAGACGTTGTGATAAGCTTTGATCTCGTCCGCGCCGGTGCGCACGATGATGACCGAATCCGTCAGGATGTCGTAGGTTATGAAGTTGCCGACCTCGGGAATGTCCTCGACCCGGCCCGCCTGTAGCCAGGCCTTGCGCCAGAGCTTGTCCTGCTCTGCGCGGGCATAGTCCTCCGAGATATAGGCTTCTGCCGGGACCACGACCGGCTGCTGCAGTTCCCCGGTTTCCTTCACGATCGATCCGATTTCGCCCATCGTATCCTCTTCACCTTGCCGATGTTGAACAGTTGCTCAGCATCTAGCATGCGCCCTGCCCTGCGGGAACCGGCGCGCAGCGGAGTATCGGCACGGCGAACGCATTGGCCGTGGACTCGCGCCCGCAATTCGATCAGCTTGGCCGGCAATCAATCCGGGAGAGAAACGATGAGCGACGCCGAGTCCGAAGCAATCCGCGAAAAGCGCGGCGACTGGGTCACCGAACACCGCGAGAAATACCTTAACTCGGGCGGCGCTGAGGGCCACATCGAAGACCTGACGCCGGTCAACGGCCATTCGTTCGGCACGCACATCCTGCTCAAGTATGTCGGGCGCAAGACCGGACGCACCTTCATCACCCCGCTCTGCTATGCCGACATCGGCGGCGAGGTCATCATCTGCGCGTCGAAGGGCGGCGCCGACTCGCACCCGGCCTGGTATCTCAACCTTGTGTCGCGGCCCGAGGTCGAATTCCAGATCGCGACACAGGCATTCAAGGGCACCTGGCGCGAGGCCGAGGGCGAGGAGCGCGAGAAACTGCTCGCCTTCATGACCGAATGCTTCCCCTTCTACGGGGACTATCAGGGCTGGACCGAGCGCAAGCTGCCGATCATCGCGATGAAGGCGGTCGAGCCGATCCCGGTGTTCAAAATGGAAGACGCCGATGCATGGCGCGACGGGTAGGCACGCGCGATTGGTCCGGAAAGCGTCCTAGGGTCAGGACCTATTAATCCCACCTTCGAGGTTTGAAGCAAAAGGGCCCAGTGCAAGGAGAAAAGGTGCAGGAATATGTCAATATTTCAAGCCTTTTCGACGGCGCAATGGGCCCTTTTGGTCAAGTCCCGCAGGGACGCCCAAATGGCTTCCATCTCGAACCGAAAGCCGCTTGAAAAGGCAATGAGCCTTCGCTTCGCGTCTTTCGGCCCGATATGTTCGCCATTTGGGCGCCTCGAAGGTGGGATTAATAGGTCCTGACCCTAGTCGCCGTACCGGATTTCGACATGCGTGGCCTCGCCGTTCGGCCCCATCGGCGAATCGTATTCCTCGATCACCGAATAGACCGGGTTGGCGTGGGTGGCGAAAAGGTTCGCCTCGTCTGCCTTCACATGCGGCAGGCGCTCGGGATCGGAGATGATCTTCTGCGAGTTCTCGAAATCCTCGCGGCTGTTCCACCAGATTTCCATGATGCAGTGGATGCCAGGATCATGGATTTCGCCCGTCACCGGGTTCTTTTCCGGGTGGATATAGCGCCGGGTGTAGCGCGTGGCATTGGGCAGCGCGGGCTTCAGCCCCGCCTTCTTCGCCAGCTGCGAATGCTGGTTCTCGTAATACTCGATGAACTCCTGCATCGACATGTCGTCGCGCTTTTTGAAAAAACAGATCTGCTTGAACATCAGCGTCCCTCCGGTTTGACAGCCAGCACCGAGCCTTCAAGGTTGCCTGCGAGATAGACGGTGCCGTCCTCACTCGCGGCGACGCCGGTGAACATCGTCATCGGCCCGCACATGTCGCCCACGCCGCCGAGCGGCTTGACGATCGCGCCTTGCGGATAGCCAACCGGCAGGCCCGAGGCGATCACCTGTTGTTCACCGGTGCCAAGATCGTGCGCAACGAGCTGCTTGGCCTTGGTGTCGATCACATAGAGCTTGCCGCCCGCAATCGCGAGGCCTTCGGGCGTGCCCAGCCCGTCGATTACGCTCTCGGCCCTGCCACCCGCCAGCTTCACGACGCGCCCGCCGCCGCTTTCGGCGACATAGACCGTGCCATCCGGCGCAACCGCCACGCCCATCGGCGCGGAGAGCCCTTTAGCCAGCGTCTCGACATTGCCGCCCGCGACCGAAAGCACCTTGCCGGTGCCGTATTCGGCGGTAACGATGGCTCCGCCCGGTGCCAGCGCCACGCCCATCAGTCGGTCATACCCCGATGCCAGCACTTCGCTTTCCTGCGCCGCCGGGTCCCAGCGCGCGACATTGCCGTCCGCCGTCGTAACGATCCATGTGCCGCCCTCGCCCGCCGCAATGTCGCGGGTCCAGCCGGGAAAATTGGGCGAGAACAACATGCCGACAAGCTGCGGCTCGCCGCCCGGCGCAATCGCGTAATCGAACCCGCCGTCGCTCACCAGCAGCGAGCCATCGGCGGCCACGTCCATGCCGAGCGGCCACTGGAAGCCTTGCTCGACCAGCGGCTTTGCATTGCCCGGCGAAACGATCTCGTGGATCGAACCGGTAATGTGCGAGACGAAGATGCGGTCCCCCACGAAGGCGACGTTATCGAGACCCGGCCCGATATCCGCCAAGACCTCGCGCTCGCCGGTCTGGAGGTTGAGCCGGAGCACCTGCCCGGAACCGACCTGCGTCGAAACGATGCGGCCCTGCGCATCGAACTTGACCGAATCGGGCACGCCAAGGTCGCCCGCGACGACTTCGGTTTCGCCGGTATCGAGGTCCAGCTTCCAGATTTCGTTGGTTGCCATCGCCGGGAAATAGAGCTTGCCGTCCGGCCCGACTTCGAAAGCGTTGGGCATCGGCGCATTGTCGAGGATCACGCGCGGTGCGCCGCCGTTGCGGTCAAGCTCCATGATCCGGCCGCCGTAGAAGCATTCGCCCGAAATCAGCCTGCCCTGATGGTATGTGATCGGGTTGGCCACCGGCGTCTCGCCCCAGATCACGCGGCTGGTGCCATCGGGCGCGAGCATGCGCACACTGCCCTCGGTAATCTCGGTGCAATAGATGTTGCCGTCTTCGTCGAAGCAGAGGTCGTCGGGTGCAACGATCGGACCGCCGACCGGGCTGATCACCTCGATCGCGCCGGTATCGGGATCGATCGCGCTGACCGTGCTGCCCGCGACCTGCGCGACATAGATGCGTCCGTCCTTGCCGGTGCGGATGCCGTTCGCGCCGTTGAGACGGCTGGCGCGCGTCACCCGCTCGACCGTCCACCCTTCGCTCGCCTGTCCCGTTCCGCCAAGCTCTTCGCGATTGGCCGTTGCCGCCATCTGCCGGTTCTCCTCTCCATGCGGGTCATGCGATTCCCGCTACTTTCGCATAGGAGCATTGCGGCGCGCGCGCGACAAGCGCCAGCGAAAAGGGATCGCCCCCCTGATTTGCTCGCCATATGAAGGTTGGCGACTCGCATTTGCCGCCCGAGGCGATATGCAACAGCTAAACAGCAGTGATGACTATCAAGGAGAGGCAGATGGCGCAGAAACGATTCGATGGCCGCGTGGCCGTGATTACCGGCGCGGGGCGCGGGCTGGGCCGCTCTTATGCGCTGCTGCTGGCATCGCTGGGCGCGAAGGTCGTGGTCAACGATCTCGGCGCGGCGATCCGGGGCGAAGACCCGGACCAGTCGGTTGCGCAGTCGGTCGTCGATGAAATTCGCGCAGCGGGCGGGGAGGCGATTGCCAACGGCGATTCGGTCGCCACGCAGGAGGGCGGCAAGGCCATCGTCCAGTCTGCGCTCGACGAATGGGGCAAGATCGACATCCTCATCCATAACGCCGGCAATGTGCGCTATGGCGAAATCCGCGACATCCCGTACGAGGATTTCAAGGCGGTTATCGACGTCCACCTGATGGGCGCGTTCCATGTCGTCCAGCCCGCCTTCGGGCCGATGTGCGATGCCGGATACGGTCGCATCGTGCTGACCTCGTCGATCGGCGGCTTCTACGGCAACAAGCGCTGCGTCAATTACGGCGTCTCGAAGTCGGGGATGATTGGCCTCAACAATATCGCCGCGCTCGAAGGCGAAGAGTTCAACGTCAAGTCGAACCTGATCCTGCCCGGCGCGGTGACACGCATGGCCGACGGGCTGGAAACATCGCACTACCCGCCGATGGGCCCCGAACTGGTCGCGCCTGCGGTGGGCTGGCTCTGCCACGAGGATTGCCCGATTTCCGGCGAGGCAATCTCGTCGATGGCGGGCCGCATCAGCCGCCTCTACGTCGCGGAGACCGATGGCGTGTTCAAGCCTTCGTGGACCATCGACGAAGTCGCCGAAGCCTACGAAGGGATTTTCGACAACGAAGGCGTCCACGATTTCGGCATGAACGGCTATCTCGATCATCTTGGCTACAGCTTCCAGGTAGCCAAGGGCGACGCTTAATAAACAACACTGTTGACTAAATTGGGTGCGAGACCTATCTCGCCCCCGCCGTCCACAAGCCGTAGAAGCGGCGGGACAAGACCATTCGGGAAGAGAACCACATGCCCTGCAAAATGACCGACGTGCCCGCCGCCGAGGACATCGACATCCCCGCGCTCAAGGCGAAATACCGCGAAGAACGCGAAAAGCGGATGCGCAAGGACGGACAGAAGCAGTTCGTGAAGATGTCGGAGGAAACTCCGGTCGATCACCTCTTCGATCCTTACACCCCGATCGCGCCGCGCGAGCCGATCGACGGCGAGATCGACGTGGTCGTGCTCGGCGGCGGCTGGACCGGCGTCTGCGCCGCGATCCACCTCAAGAACGCGGGCGTCGAAGATTTCTACATGGTCGACCACGCGGGCGATTTCGGCGGCACCTGGTACTGGAACCGCTACCCCGGCCTGCAGTGCGACAACGATGCCTTCTGCTACCTGCCGCTGCTCGAAGAGACCGGCTTCATGCCTTCGAAGCAGTTCGAGGACGGCTACCGCATCTTCGACTATTTCCAGATGATCGCGAACAAGTGGAGCCTTTACGACAAGGCGCTGTTCCACACCTTCATCAAGGGCCTGAAGTGGGACGAATCGATCAAGCGCTGGCGCATCACCACCAATCGCGGCGACGAGATCAAGGCGCGCTTCGTCATCATGGGAGGCGGCACGCTTTCAACGCCCAAGCTGCCCGCGATCCCCGGCGTCGAGACGTTCAAGGGCAAGGTCTTCCACACCAGCCGCTGGGACTATGACTATACCGGCGGCGAGTGGCGCAACCCGGTGCTCGACAAGCTCAAGGACAAGCGCGTCGCGATCCTCGGCACGGGGGCAACCTCCATCCAGGCGGTGCCTTACCTCGGCAAGTACGCCAAGCATCTCTACGTCATCCAGCGCACGCCCTCCTCGGTCGACGAGCGCAGGAACCGCCCGCTCGATCCCGAATGGGCCGCCTCGCTCAAGCCGGGCTGGCAGCAGGAACGCCGCGACAACTTCCTGCGCGCGGCCAACGAGATCATCATTCCGGGCGAGGAAGACATGGTTCAGGACATCTGGACCGAGATTAACAACAACCTCGAGGCCGAACGCATCGCGCGCGGCGAAGACATGATCCCGATGGAAGAGTTCCCCGCGCGCCGCGAGGTGATGGACTTCCGCGTGATGGAACGCCTGCGCCGCCGCGTCGACGAACTGGTCGAGGACCCGGCAACCGCCGAGGCGCTGAAGCCGTACTACAACTTCCTCTGCAAGCGCCCGGTATCGAACAACGAATATTACCCGACCTTCAACCAGCCCAACGTCGACCTGATCGACGTGTCGGAAACGCAGGGGCTGGAAGCGATGACCGAGAAGGGCTTCGTCCACAATGGTGAGGAGTACGAGATCGACTGCATGATCTTCGCTTCCGGCTTTGAAGTCACCAGCGACCTCAAGCGCCGCTGGGGCATCGACACGGTCGAAGGGCGCGACGGCGTTTCGCTTTACGATTACTGGGCGGACGGCCCGCTGACGCTGCACGGCATCATGGCCCACAACTTCCCGAACATGTTCTACACCGGATATGTGCAGGGCGGTCTCAACGGCACGACCACGCTGATGTTCAGCAAGCAGGGCGAACACGCCGCCTATGTCATTTCGGAATCGCTGAAGCGCGACATCGCGGCGGTCGAGCCGACGCAGGAAGCGCAGGACGCCTATCTGCAGCGTTTCCGCGAAGTCGAGCTGGACCTCTCATCGGTGCTCGAATCCTGCCCGCCCAGCTACTTCACCAACGAAGGCGAGAAAGAGGCCAAGTGGTTCCTCTTCCGCGGCTGGGGCCTTGGCTGGAACAACTTCCAGGAAATGCTGGAGGAGTGGCGCGGCGAAGGCTCGATGGAGGGCCTGCGCAAGGACGCGATGAGCGAGGACGCCTGATTTTCAGGAGAACCGTTCGTCTCGAGCAGCATCGAGCCTGTCGAGATGCGCCCGTCGAGAGACGCTGGCCTGGTACCAGACTAACCTGTCTCGACCGGGCTCGACACGAACGGAGGATTTTGGATCAAATCGCCTCGCCCGCCGCACGCGCGGAGGCCCAGGCCCACTGGAAATTGTAGCCGCCGAGCCAGCCGGTGACGTCCACCGCCTCGCCAATGGCGTAGAGGCCGGGCACCTTGCGTGCTTCCATCGTCTTCGATGACAGCCCGGCGGTGTCGATCCCGCCGACGGTGACTTCGGCCTTGGCGAAGCCTTCGGTGCCGTCGGGATGAAACAGCCAGCGCGCCAGCTGCGTTTCGGCCTTGCGCAAGGCCTTGTCGGGCGCATTGCCGAGATCGCCCGCGATGCCCAGCCGTTCGGCCAAGGTTTCGGCGAGCCGGTCGGGCAGATCTCGCGACAAGGTGCTACGCATAGTCGCGCGGGGGCTTTTGCGCTTGGCTTCGAGCAACCAGCCCTCGCCTGCACCGGGCAGGAAGTCGATGCCGACCGCCTCGCCATGCTGCCAGTAGGACGAAACCTGCAGGATCGCCGGCCCGGACAGCCCGCGATGCGTGAACAGTGCGGCTTCAGCGAACGAGACTTTACCGCATGAGGCGACGACCGGCGCGGAGACACCCGACAGTTCGCGAAACAGCGCCTCGTCCTGCCCAAGCGTCAGCGGCACCAGCGCCGGGCGCGGCTGGACCACCTTGAGCCCAAACTGGCGCGCAAGGTCATAGGCGAAGCCGGTTGCACCCATCTTCGGGATCGAGGGGCCGCCGGTGGCGATCACCAGCGCGGGCGCGGTGAACCCGGCCTCGCCAAAAGTGACGCGGAAGAGACCATCAGCATGGGTGACTGCGCGCACCTCCTCGCCAAGCCGCAATTCGACTTGGCCCTTTGCGCATTCGTCCAGCAGCATTGCGACGATCTGCTTCGCCGAGCCGTCGCAGAACAACTGGCCCAAGGTCTTCTCGTGCCAGGCGATACCGTGGCTTTCGACCAGA
>JAWKXP010000006.1:0-128536 GCA_041396945.1 Sphingomonadaceae bacterium
GTCTATTCGAGCGACCCGCTGCCGATGCCCAACCCGCTGGCGCTAGCCCTGCGGCAGCCCGCCGTGGTCCTGCTCCATTCGGCAATAGCCGCGCATCATTTCGCGAAGTCTTGCGAGGGCAAGGGTATCGACCGGACGCGCATCGCGATTGCCGCAATCTCGCCGCGCGTTGTCGAAGCAGCCGGGTCCGGATGGCGCGCGATAGAGGCCGCCGAAACGCCCGACGATGCCGCCTTGCTGGCCTTGGCGCGCGATCTGTGCGAAACCCTTGGGACCGAGGACAACCGCAAGGACACGATGCAGGACACGCCCGACCTCACGGCACCGATTTCCTACCCGCCGCCGCGCCGCTCCGCGAAAGGGCAGCTGCTGGCTGCCCTGCTCGCGTTCCTGCTGGGTGCGGTGGTGGTCGGCTGGCTGGCATGGCAGGGCTATCTCGGCGCGGTTGTGCCTCAGGAGAGTTCGCAGGCCGAGAACAGCACGGCCGGCACGGCGCAGGATGGCGTGGAGGCTGCATCGCCCGAGCCGATGACCGAAGCCGAGAAGATCGAGGCCGTCGGCGGGGTCGAGGCACGGCTGGCCATGCTCGAAGATCGCTTTTCGCGCCTCAACCTTCAGGCCAATGCCGCGTCGGGCAATGCTGCACGGGCAGAATCGCTGCTGATCGCTTTTGCCGCGCGGCGCATGATCGACCGGGGCGAGCCGCTCACCTTCCTGGCCGACCAGCTGCAGCTGCGCTTCGCCAACGCGCAGCCGCGCGCGGTCGATACAATCGTCGATTTCGGTCGCGCTCCGGTCACCATCGACGAGCTGAGCGCCCGCCTCGAGGCCCTGCGCCCCGATCTCGTCGGCGGCGATGGCGACGAGGATTTCTGGGATTCCGCACGTCGCGAACTGTCCAACATCTTCACCGTCCGGCGCGAACCCTCGACGCTGATGAGTGCCGATTCGCGTTACCAGCGCGCCTCGGTCATGCTGACTGCCAAGCGCGTGCCCGAAGCCGTGGCGCAGGTCGAGCGCCTGCCCGGCTCCGATACGGCAAAGAAGTGGATCGCCGACGCGCGCCGCTACGATGCCGCGCAAAAGGCGCTGGACCTGATCGAGACGACCGCGATGCTCGAACCCACCCGCCTGCAGGACAGCGAAGGCAATACGGTCGACCAGCCCAGCCCGCTGGCAACGCCCACGCAGGAGGCGGGGGAATAACCCGACGGACAGATTTGGGGCCTGCGCAGTCTAGCCGTTGAGTGAACGCGCGCGCGGCGCTATCGCCTCCCTCGTGAAAGCATTCCGCCTTGCCAATGTCCTTGCCGGTCTCATCGCCGTCATCGCGATCGCCTTTGCGACCAATGCCGCCAACGGCCCGCGCTTCATTGCCGGGCTTGAGGCCGAGGCAAAGGCTGCGCGCGACGAGGCGGGGGCTTCCGGCGTGCGCCTCTCATTCCGCACGGCAGAAGGCTGGCTGACGCGCCACCCGATCCTGTCCGGCGGCGAAGCGGTCAGCGACGAGGCCCGGACTCAGGCAGCGCAGGCGATTTCGCGGGTGCCCGGCATTGGCGGGGTGACATGGCAGGGCGCGGGCGGCACGACGCGCGGCGAACAGGTCGCCACGTTCCACTGCAAGGACGATGTCGAGGCCATTCTCGAGGCCCGCTCGATCCGCTTTTCCGAAGCCAGCGCGAAGGTCGATCCCGCCAGCCAGACCGTGCTCGACGAGGTTGCCACCGCGCTCCAGCCCTGTGTCGGCAGTATCATCGCGATAACCGGGCATACCGACGGCAATGGCGACCCCGACGCCAACCTTGCGCTGTCGCTCGCGCGGGCCGAGGCGGTGCGCTGGGCGCTGATCGGGCGCGGCATCCCGGCGGACGGGCTGCGCGCTGAGGGCAAGGGTTCGGAAAAGCCGGTCGAAGGTCTCGATCCGCTCGATTCGGCCAACCGCCGCATCGAGTTTTCGGTGATCGAAACCGTGCCGATCAAGCCGACGCCGATCGACACGCCCGGGCCGGGCTGAGGCCAAGGAGGAACCACCCATGCCATTGTGGCTCGAACTCGTCGTCATGCTGCTGCTGACCTATCTTGGCGGCTTCGCGGTCGGCGCGGTGATCTGGAACAGGGGATAGTAAAGATGATGCAGATGATCGAGGCGAACTGGATCGCATTCGTCATTGCGCTGCTGATCGGCCTGCTGGTCGCATGGTGGGTCTTCGCGCGCGGTTCGACCGTGGCAAGCCCGCGCGAGCGCAAGCCCGATGCGCTGGACGAGGGCGCCGCGCCCGCCGCGCGCAATCAGGCGCTGATCGATTCGCCGCCCGCCGCCGATCTCGTGCCGGGGGCCGCCACCGGCCTGATGGCGGGCGTAGGCGAGGTCGTCTCGGTCGCCGCGCAGGACGAGGTGGAAGAGGCTGCCGTGCGTGAGGCGGAGGCGGCCGGGCAAGCACCGCCCGCGCCGGAACCCGATGCCGAAGGCGACGACCTTCGCCGGATCAAGGGCGTCGGGCCAAAGCTCGTCACGCTGCTCAATTCGCTCGGCGTCACCCGCTTCGAGCAGATCGCGAACTGGACCGAGGAAGACCTCGCGCGCGTCGATGCAGAGCTCGGCGCATTCGAGGGTCGCCCCCAGCGCGACAGCTGGATCGAGCAGGCAAAGCTGCTCTCCTCAGGCGATACCGCCGCCTACGAGGCGAAATTCGGCAAGCTCTGAGCCCAGCCTTTACCGAGGGGCGCTCGCGTGAAGTCACGCACCGCCCGTTTCGCCTCCCCGCCCGACCACCATACCAATTGGTACCCTTGGTGGTCGGGCGGGGAGGCGGGGCGGGAGGTATGAAACAATAGACCCTACAGAATGAAATCGCCGCTGGTCAGCGTGATCGTCCCGGTCAGCACGATGGCGAATTCGGGGAACAGGTCGGCGTCGGTATTGCCGAAGACGTGCGTGTCGCCGCCGACATGCTCGAAGCGGACCTGTCCGGGCGCGGTGAAGGCGGCGGCGTTGCCGATGAAACTGAA
Organism: Sphingomonadaceae bacterium; assembly: GCA_041396945.1. Lineage (GTDB taxonomy): Bacteria > Pseudomonadota > Alphaproteobacteria > Sphingomonadales > Sphingomonadaceae > Novosphingobium. The sequence continues at coordinate 3,010 of JAWKXP010000006.1, forward strand.
TGCCTCGTTTGTGCCCGCGCCGTTGGTCTCGTCGGCGTCGATATCGGTGAGGACGATCTTGTCGAACTGCGTCTTGGAAAAGTCGGTGATGAGGTCGGCAAAGGCGATCTGGTTGGAGCTGTCCGCTGTCTCGCGAAAGATGAACTGGTCCTGCCCCGCGCCACCCGTCTGCGTGTCCTGACCGCGGTCGCCATAGAGGCGGTCGTTGTTGTCGCCGCCGAGCAGCGTGTCGTTCCCGCTCTTGCCGAACAGCTTGTCGTTTCCGGCAAGTCCGGTGAGGACATCGCTGCCCGAGGTTCCTGCCAGCGAGTTCGCCTCGGCATTGCCCGTCGCATTGTGCGCTGTGCCGCGCAGGATCAGGTTTTCGACATGCGCGGGCAGCGTGTAATCGACGTAGGTATAGATCGAATCGATGCCTTCGCCGGACAGCTCGAACACCGTGTCGTCCGCCTGATTGACGATGTAGATGTCATCGTCCGCACCGCCCTCCATGCCGTCCTTGGCCGGGCCGCCATCGAGCCGGTCGTTGCCGGGGCCGCCATAGAGCGAATCCTGTCCAGCGCCGCCATAAAGCACGTCGTCGTCGCCGAGGCCGAACAGCGAATCCTTGCCGGCGGTGCCGTAGATGCGGTTGAAGCCCGCGTTGCCCATGCCTTCCTGCGCCGTGCCGCGCATGACGAGGATCTCGACGTTGTCGGGCAGGGTGTAATCGAAATAGGCCTGGACGGTGTCGAGCGCGCCGCCGGTCGGCGTTTCGGTGACGGTGTCGCCCGCCTGCGCCACGACATAGACATCGTTGTCCTCGCCGCCCGCCATCGCATCGTCGCCGGGACCGCCATCGAGCCGATCCTCGCCCGGACCGCCGTTGAGCGTGTCGTCGCCGTCATCACCGAAGAGCGTGTCGCGCCCGGCATAGCCGTTGAGCGTGTCTTTGCCGGACCCTCCGGCGAGGTCGTCATTGCCCGGCGTGCCCTCGGTCTGGTTTATGGTTCTGCCGAAGACGACGTAGGATTCCCCCGCGCTGGTCGTGCCGCCCGGGTCGGCCTGATACGCGCCGATGATAATGTCATCGTATCCATCGGCGTTGACGTCGCCCGCGCTCGATACCGAGTAACCGCTGTAATCGCTGGAATCGATGCCATCGAGCCGGAACCCGTCGGTGCCGTCGAGGGTGGATGGGTCCAGCGTTACGGCAAAGCCGGAAGCTTTGCCGAAGATGACGTAGCTTTCTCCTGACTGCGAAACGCTGTTCGGGTCGCCCTGATACGCGCCAATAACGATATCGTCGTAGCCGTCGCCATTGACATCGCCTGCGCCCGACACGGCATTTCCGAGAAAGTCCGATCCATTGATTCCGGCGATCCGGAAGCCGTTGTTGCCGTTGAGGGTGGACAGGTTGAAGCTTGCCGCGATGCCCGAAGCTTTGCCGAATACGAGATACGCCTCCCCGGCGTTCACGATTCCGGCGGGATCGGCCCATCTGGCTCCAATGATAATGTCGTCATAGCCATCGCCGTTGACATCGCCAGCACCCGAAACTGACCAGCCGCTCTCATCGTTGGCTGCAACCCCGTCCATGCGGAATCCATCGGATCCATTCAGGCCAGAGAGGTTGACCGTTGCCGCAAATCCCGATGCCTTGCCGAAATAGACAGCACTCCATCCGGCCGACCCGTTGGCATAGGGGGCGCCGATGATCACATCATCGTAACCGTCGCCGTTGTAATCCCCGGCGGCTGCTACGGAATATCCGCTTTCGTCGCTGATGTTCTGCCCGACCAGTGTGAAGCCGTCGGTGCCGTTCAGCGCACCAAGGTCGATGCTGGCGGCAAATCCCGATGCCTTGCCGAACACGACATAGGATTCGCCAGCGCTAGTCGTGCCGCCCGGGTCGGCAAAATGCGCGCCAAAGATGATGTCGCCATAGCCATCGCCATTGATGTCGCCTGCCGCCGATACCGAACGACCGCTCAGGTCGGTTGGGTCGATCCCATCGAGCCGGAACCCGTCTGTGCCGTTCAGTGCGCCAAGGTCGATGCTGGCGGCAAAACCCGACGCTTTGCCAAACAGGACGTACGATTCGCCTGCATTCGAATCGCCGCCGGGATCGGCTGACTGGGCACCGATGATGATGTCGTCATATCCGTCGCCGTTAACGTCGCCTGCAGCGGAGACGGAATAGCCGCTCTGATCTTCCGCATCGATGCCGTCGAGCCGGAACCCGTCGCTGCCATTGAGGCTCGCCAGGCTGATCGAAGCGGCAAAGCCCGAAGCCTTGCCGAACACGACATAGGATTCGCCGACCCACAATTTGCCAGGCTGGTCAGCACCATGCGCGCCGATGATGACATCGGCGAAACCATCGCCGTTGATGTCACCCGCGCCGGAAACCGAATATCCGCTGCGATCGTCGAAATCGATCCCATCGAGCCGGAACCCATCGGTCCCGTTCAGCGACCCAAGCGAAATTGCAGCAGCAAAAGCCATCGGGCGGTCCTTTCGAAACTAGACCAGAGTCTGTGGATTTTGTAAAATTCAAGGCAAACAGTAGGTTGTCCGGCCTGTCAAGGCAGCCCCGGCGAGCGGCCCATTCCGGGAAATACAGCTGCGACCGCCTCCCGGGCCGCAGGACATGCGAGGTTGATCGCGCCAGCAGTCGCTTGATAACCGGAAAGGCGATTGCCCCCGGATCGACTGACGACACTCCTTGCCGCGAATCTTAGCCCGCCATCGCCGCGTTGGCGTCAGACTTTTGTCCTATGTCGCGAAATTTTTTTTACATTCAGAGAATGAAATCGCCGCTGGTCAGCGTGATCGTGCCGGTCAGCACGATGGCGAATTCGGGGAACAGGTCGGCGTCGGTGTTGCCGAAGACGTGCGTGTCGCCGCCGACATGCTCGAACCGGACCTGTCCGGGCGCGGTGAAGGCCTCGGAGGCGATGAAGCTGAAGGCCTCGTCGGTGGCCGAGCCGTTGGTCTCGTCCGCGTCGATGTCGGTGAGGACGATCTTGTCGAACTCGGTCTGCGTGAAGTCGGTGATCCTGTCGGCAAAGGCTGCCTGGTTCGAGCTGTCGAGGACATCGCGGAAGAAAAACTGGTCGAGGCCGGTGCCGCCGGTCTGCGTGTCCTGTCCGCGGTCGCCGTAAAGCCGGTCATTGTCCGCGCCGCCGAGCAGCGTATCGTTGCCGCTCTTGCCGAACAGCCGGTCGTTGCCTGCAAGCCCGGTCAACGTATCGTCGCCGGTGGTCCCGGCAAGGCTGTTGGCCTCCGCATTGCCGGTGCCGACACGCGCCGCGCCGCGCAGGATCAGGTTTTCGACATCCTCGGGCGCGGTGTAGTTGACGTAGCTGTAGATGCTGTCGGTGCCTTCCCCGGCAAATTCGAAGATCGAATCCCCGGCATCGCTCACAACGTAGATGTCGTTCCCTAGCCCGCCGAGCATCGCATCGCTGCCCGGGCCGCCGTCGAGCCGGTCATTGCCGATGCCTGCATAGATCGTGTCCGCGCCTGCGCCCGAATAGATCACGTCATCGCCGTCGAGTGCGTCGATGGTATCGCCTGCAGCGGAGCCGTAGATGCGGTTGAAGCCGTCGTTGCCGGTCACGTTGGTCGCCGCGCCGCGCATCACGAGGATCTCGATATTCTCGCCCATCGTGTAGTTCACGTAAGCATAGACCGTATCGAGGCCTTCGCCGGGCAGTTCGATGGCCTGATCGCCCGCCTGCGCGAGGACGTAGATGTCATCGCCGGGGCCGCCGTACATCATGTCGATGCCCAGCCCGCCATCGAGCCGGTCGTTGCCGCCATAGCCGTAGATCGTGTCGTCGAAATCGGTGCCGACAAGGTCGTCCGGGCCGGTGCCGCCCTCGATCGGCGGCGGGCCGCTGACCACGGCATCGCCTGCCTCGACATCGATCTTGACGTTGACGCTGCCCAGCACGCCGGTCGTCTCGATCGTGCCGGTGAGCGAGCCGCCCGAAAACTCGATGTCGTAGGTGCCTGCGGGCACAGCGATCTGCCAGCCGCCCGAGGCCCAGGTCGAGGTCGTATAGGTGCCCGAGGTGCCGGTGAGGGTGACGGTCACGCCGCCAAGCCCTTCGCCGATGTCGTAGAAATCGTCGTTGTCGAGATCGTCGATCACCACGCCGACGAACTGCGCCTGATAGTTGAAGCGCGTGCCGAGGTCCTGCGTGATGACCAGCGGGCCGACCTGCGTGCCGGAGTTGTTCTCTTCGGTGATGTCGATGCCGATTTCGGTGAAGGTCGTGGACATCAGGCTGTTGCGGTGCCCCGGCGGGTCCTGCATCCCGTCGCCCAGCGTCTGCCAGTCGGTATAGCGCTGGTCGTTGGCGTCGAAATCCTCGTCGTCATAGCCCCAGTCTATGACGAACCCGGCATGGCCGTAGATCACGGTGTTGCTGAAGGCGTAGATGTTCTCGCCGATGTTCGACCAGTTGTTGTAGCCTGCGGCGACGAAGCGGGTGCTCAGGCCTGCTTCGCCGGGCAACTGGTGGCTCTGCGTGTCCTCGGCGATCATCAGCGCCGAATGGTCATGCGCGGCGCTCGCCAGCGCATCGTTCCAGGCATAGGGCGCGCGCGCCGAATAGACCGCCATTTGCGACTGGAACGCGCTCATATCGACGCCGAAGAAATTGATCGCCCCCTGAATTTGCGACAGCACCGCCGGATCGGTCAGCCGCGCGTATTCGCCCGCAGGGTCCATGCGCATGCGGTTGATGATTTCGAGCATCAGCTGCTCGGACGCGGTGGGATTGGGCACGCTTCATTCTCCGGTTTGCAGTCAACCGGTCTGGCGGCGACTGCTTAATAGCGGGTTACCGGAGCGCAGATGCGTGATGAGGGTTGCTGGAGAGTGAACGAGGGGCCGCAGGCGCGCGAATGTCGCGACGAGCCGGTTCAGCCTTGCGTCAAAGGAAAAAATCGCCCGAAGTCAGGGTGAAAAGGCCGGTGAGGATTATGAGGAAGTCGGCGACGCCATCGCCATTCACGTCGCCGGTGACGGCGGTGTTGCTGGGCAGCTGTTCGTAGCGCAACTGGCCGGGGGCGGAGAAAGGATCGCTGCCGATGAAGGTAAAGGCATCGTTCGTGGCCGCAGCGTTGGTCGTGTCGGCGTCGATATCGGTAAAGACGAGCTTGTCGAAATCTGCCTGGCTGAAATCGGTGATGAGGTCGGCAAAGGCGTTCTGGTGCGAGCTGTCGGCGATGTCGCGGAAGATGAACTGGTCCTGCCCCGCGCCGCCGCTCATCTCGTCCTTGCCCCGGTCGCCATAAAGCCGGTCGTTGCCCGGACCGCCGAACAGCGTGTCGTTGCCCGACTTGCCGAACAGCTTGTCGTTGCCGCCCAGTCCGGTGAGCACGTCGTTGCCAGAGGTTCCGGCAATCGAGTTGGCCTCGCCATTGCCCGAACCGACCCGCGCCGTGCCGCGCAGGATCAGGTTTTCGACATTCGCGGGCAGCGCGATGCCGAGATAGGAATAGATCGTGTCGGTGCCTTGCCCTGCGTTTTCGATCACGGTGTCGCCGGGCTGCGCGACGATGAAGATGTCGTTGCCCGTGCCGCCATACATCGCATCGTTGCCCGGCCCGCCGTCGAGCCGGTCATCGTCCGCCCCGCCATAAAGCGTGTCGTTGGCCCCGCCGCCGAAGAGCATGTCGTTCCCGGCAAGGCCAGAGAGCGTATCGGCATTGGCTCCGCCGAAGAGGCGGTTGAAGCCGGAGTTGCCGGTGCCGCTGCTTGCGGAGCTGCGCAGGACAAGGATTTCCACGTTCGGGCCGAGTGTGAAGTCGATGTAGGAAAAGACGATATCGAGGCCTTCGTTTGGATCTTCGATAGCACTGTCTGCCTCGTTTTCGACGATATAGATGTCGTCGCCAAATTCGCCGATCATGTTGTCGATGCCGGGTCCGCCATCAAGCCGATCATTTCCAAGCCCACCAAACAGAAAGTCGCCGCCCGGACCTCCAAAGAGCTGGTCGTCACCGTTATTTCCTTCCAACGCGTTGGACTGGTTGTCGCCATAGATTGCGTCGTCGAAATTCGAACCGACTACAGCTTCTACATTCTCATAGCTGTCGCCTTCCGCGTCTCCGCCCCAGCCCCTGCCAGGTTCGAGCCTGACGATGACCCCCGCTGGCGACGTGTCCAGGTAGATTGTGTCGAAATCTGCGCCGCCGTCAATCTCATCAGCGCCTGCTCCGCCGCGTATCTCGTCTGCGCCGAAACCACCAAAAAGCGTATCGTCTCCGGTCTGTCCTTCGATGAAGTCGCCGCCTGCGCCGGCAAGAATCGTGTCGTTCCCTGCCAATCCGTAGAATACGTCGCCAGATGCATTCTGCAATGCCGCCAGCGTGCCGCCGGTGAAACCGGTCAGTATCCCGCCTGCGCTATTGGCGACGTCGTTGCCTGTCGTACCGGTAAAAGTGGCCATCTGCTTCCAGCTACGGAACTAGGCTCAGGACCCATTAAATTGCTTGTATGTGGCATGATGGGTTGATTCAATGGCGGTGTCATGAGGAAGCTGCCGATGGATGTTCCGTTTTGCGAGTAAGGCGCAGATGCGCCGGATCGAGCCGTTTTTCCGCTGTCGCATGGCACTCCGAGGGTCGATGACCGGCGGATCGTGTCGGGCACGTCCGTCACAAGCATGGGCTGATGTGGCGCGATGCGCCCAAGGGCTACGGTCCGCACAAGATCACCACAATCGCTTTATTCGCTGGAGTCGTCTGGGGGTATTCAACCGCATCTGCCGAGCTGGCGGGCAAGGCCGGGAGCCTGACGCGATCATGATCGACGCCACTCACCCCGCGCACCGCACGGCGGCAAGCCTGCTAAAGGGGGGCTGTTCCCAGACGTATCGGGCGCACCAAGGGCGGGCTGAACTCGAAGCCCACGCCGTCTGCGACGGCGAGGACGTCCCATCATTCTGCTGCTCACCGAAGGCCAGATGAGCGATCAAGCAAGGGCGCGGCTCTGCTGTTTTCCAGCCTGCCAAAGGCCAAGGTGCTGCTCGGCGACAAGGGCTATGACAGCGACTGGTTCCGCGCCGCGCTGCCAGCCAGGGCATCGCCGCCTGCATCCCGCCCAAAGCCAACCGCAAGGTCCAGTACCACTACGACAGACAGCTCTACCGACAGCGCCACAAGATCGAGAATGTCTTCGGCAGGATCAAGACTGGCGCCGCGTCCGCAACCCGATACGACCGATGCGCCCACACCTTCATGTCAGCCATCTCCATCGCCGCAACAGTATGCTACTGGCTGTGATCAATGAGTCCCGAGCCTAGGTGAATTCCGCAGCTTAGCGCACCACCGCGCCCGCGCCTAGGGACAAGCGCCTGATCAATTGTAACGGCGCTTGTCCCGAAACAAGAACTCCGGCTTATCCGATAAAGTCGCTCGAAGTCATCGTGTAGGTTCCGGTCAGGACGATGGCGAATTCGGGGAACATGTCCGCGTCGGTATTGCCGAAGACATGCGTATCGCCGCCGACCTGTTCGAAGCGCAGCTGTCCCGGCGCAGTAAATGCCGCGTTGCCGATGAAGCTGAAATCTTCGTTGGTGCCCGCGCCATTGGTTTCGTCCGCGTCGATATCGGTGAGGACAATGCGGTCGAACTCGGCCTGGTTGAAGTCGGTGATGCGGTCGGAAAACGCCACCTGGTTCGAGGTATCGAGCGTTTCGCGGAAGAAGAACTGGTCAAGGCCGGTGCCGCCGGTCATCGTGTCCTGCCCGCGATCGCCATAAAGCCTGTCGTTGTTGTCGCCGCCGATCAGCGTGTCGTTGCCCGACTTGCCATAAAGGCGATCGTTGCCGGCAAGGCCGGTCAGCGTGTCGTTGCCGGTCGTGCCCGCGATCGAGTTGGCTCCGTCGTTGCCGGTGCCGACGCGAGCGCCGCCGCGCAAGATCAGGTTCTCGACGTTGGCGGAGGCAGTGTAATCGACATAAGAGTAGATGCTGTCGGTGCCTTCGCTGGCCAGCTCTACCACCGTGTCGCCCGTGTCGTTGACGATGTAGATATCGTTCTCGGTGCCGCCGGTCATCGTATCCGCGCCGGGGCCGCCATCGAGGCGGTCGTTGCCCGCGCCGCCAAGCAGCATGTCCGCGCCGCCGCCGCCGTAAAGCACGTCGTTACCGGCCAGACCTGAGAGCGTGTCGCCTACCGGGCTGCCATAGATGCGGTTGAAGCCGTCGTTGCCGGTGCCGGTCGTCGCCGAGCCGCGCAGCACGAGGATCTCGACATTGTCGGTCAGCGTGTAGTCGATGAAGGCATAGACCGTGTCGAGCGCGCCGCCGGTCGGCGTTTCGGTGACCACGTCGCCCGCCTGCGCGACGAGATAGACATCGTTGTCGTCGCCGCCGACCATCAGGTCATCGCCCGGTCCGCCATTGAGGCGGTCGCTGCCCGCGCCGCCATAGAGCTCGTCGTTATCGCCATAGCCGTAAAGCGTGTCGTTCTGCTCGTAGCCGAAGATGCAATCGACGACGCTGGTGCCGTAGAGGACGTCGGGGCCGGTGGTTCCGTCGCGCACCGTCTTGAAGCGCAGGCCGATCAGGACCGGATCGTGGTCCGAGCTGCGATAGGGAACCGTGTCGTCGAAAATTGCGGCATCGCGTCCGAAATCGAGGTTGTAGTCGAGCGCATCGGCCTCGACCGAGTTGATCTGCCAGATCGCCGCGCCGGTGATGTTGGGGAGTACACCCGCGCTGCCGAAAGCATAGTCGAGAGTGCCCGTCCGGCCGTCGAAGAGATAGGAGGATTCGCCCGGCGAATAGGTCTCGGCAAGGTTGGTGAAGCCGCCCGCGAGCATCGCGTCGATCGGGTCTTCCTTGAGGTAGGAGTTGAAATCGCCGAGCACGATCAGGTCATCGTCGGCGAAGGTGCCGAGCCATTCGGCCATGGCGAGCACGCCCTGCGTACGCGTGGCGTTGAACGCACCCGCGCCGTCGCCCGCGTCGGCATCGGCGCCCGTTCCGGTGCCGCCCTTGGACTTCATATGCGCGACCGCGACGGTGAAGGTCTCGCCCGAGAAGTTGTCGGTGAAGGTAACCGCGAGCGGGGCGCGGTTGGTATCGGTGCCGTCGAACAGCGGTGTGGTGTAGCTGCCCGCAAGCGTGGCAACGACCGCATCGGTGAGGATCTCGACCGAGCCGGGCACCGGGGTGACCGAGGCCGCCTTGTAGATCACGCCGACCGAGATCGCGTCATTGCTGTCGACCGATCCCTGCCCGATGTCGAGCGCGGTATAGACCGCAGAGCCGGCCAGCGTGTTCATCGCCGAAACCAGCATGTCGAGCGCGATGAGGCCGTCACCGTTCGAATCGATGTCGAACTCGTTTTCCAGCTCGACCAGCCCGAAGACATCGGCGTCGATATCGACCAGCGTCTGGCTGAGCTTGGCGATCTGGCGGTCGAATTCGGCGGAACTGTCCGCGCCGCGCGGCGGCAGGCTGTCCGGGCCGGAGCCGGGATTGCCGAACACGTCGAGCGTCGAGAAGAAGTTGAGCACGTTGAACGAGGCAAGCACGAGGTCGGTGCCGACATCGGGCGGGGTGGCCTCGCGCACGTTGGTGTCGGAGAAGGTATTGCCGTCATCGACGCTGCGGATGCGCCAGGTCGTTGGCGAGGTGACGTTTCCGGCCCAGGAATAATCGACGATGCCGGTCAGCCCGGTGATCGAATCGCCAACGGTAAAGCCGTCGGCGGTGTTGAAGACGTTGTCGTTGTTAAGGTCCGCTTCGGGCAGGATCGCCACGTTCTGGAGGTTGAGGCCGTCGTCGAAGACGATCTCGTCGGACCCGATGGTCTGTTCGTAGAGGTCGAAGGCGGTCGCGTCGGGATCGAACAGCTGGGTAAACTGCGCCGGTGCCGAGCCGACGGAAAGCCGCATCTCGTTGAACCGGTCGAGGTTGAACAGCTCGTTGACCACCAGCGTATCGGTGAAGGTGACGAGCATGCCCTCGTAGCGTTCGAGGTCGGGGACATATTTGCCCGCGTCGTCGACGGTGACCGCATCGATCGTATCGAGCGTGACCGAGGCGGCCATCGTGTTGACGTCAGCGACGGCGCCCGCCGCGATAATCGTGACCGAACTTGCCAGGATTTCCGTGAGCCCGAAAAACTCGGTGACAGTGCCGGTTACCAAAACGCGGTCACCCAGCGATACGTCGGTGGACAGGGTCAGGTCATAGACAAAGATGCCTTCCGAGGTGGTCGGGTCAGCATCGTGATCGCCAGCTTCTTCCTGGAGGAAAAAGCCGCCAAGCTCGCGCAGGGTGTCGGCATCGCCGGTCTGGAAATCGCCTACGACGATGGCTTCTACCGTAATCGTCTGGCCGACCAGCGGGCTGGCGGTGCCCGAACCCTGCACCACGCTGATCAGCGTGGCATCGTCATTGAGGATCGTGCCGTTCGCGATGGTATCGGCAAAGCCGACGTTGGTCGCGCTGCCCGCAATGTTGGAGAGCGTCGCGGCGAAGCTCTCGTTGGATTCGATGGCGGTATCGCCGTTGATGGTGACGGTGAAGCTCTGCGTTTCGCCATCGGTCCCGGCGAAGCTCAGGGTTCCACTGGCCGAGAGGTAATCGCTGTCGGCAATCGTCGCGGTTCCGTCGGAGGTGGCGTAATCGACCGTGAATGCGGCGTCCGCAGCGCCGGTCAGGGTGACGGTGAAGGTCACCGTGGATGTGCCGCTGTTACCCTCGATGATGGAGACATCGGCAATCGCCAGTGTCGCGCTGCTGGCCGTAGTGAAGGTCTGCCCGGTGTTGATCGCGCCGGGGCTTTCGCTTGCCGGTGCGTTCCAGGTGAAGTCCTCGTAATAGGTGCCGGTGCCCAAAAGCTGAAGCGATTGGCCGGGGAGCTCGCCCCCCTCGATCACGCCGACATCGGTGCTGGTCAGGCCGATCGCGACATCGTTGGTCGCGGCAAAGCTGCCTTCGTAGGACAGGAACTGGACAACCGCGCTGCCATTATAAAGCGCGATTCCATCGGGGCCGTTCTGCAGGCTCGTTACGGTAAACTGAAGCGCACCGAATGCACTGCCTTCGTCGGGAATCGAGCCGGACAGCGCGATCGTATCGTAGGACTGGCCGTTCCCGCCATTATAAAGCACCAGCGACCAGCCGGTCAGGTCGGTTCCGGCGGGGCCGGCAATTTCGACAAACTCGCCGACATCTGCGCCGGAGTTGTCGTAGTGAAATTCGTTGATGAAGACCGGGGTCTGGGCAGGAGGGCTTCGAATGTCTGACTGACATTGACCGCGCCGGGGCTCTCGGCTGCCGGCGCGCTCCAGGTAAAGTCTTCGTAGACCCGTCCCGATCCGGAAAGGCTGAGCGACTGGCCGGCCGGTTCTCCGCCTTCGAGGACGCCGATATCCGTGCTGGTGAGGCCGTTGGCGACGCTGTCGATCGCAGTGAAGCTGCCTTCGTAGGACAGGAACTGGATCACGGATGCGCCGTCATAGAGCGCGAAACCATCCGGCGAACCGTTCTGCAAGGGAGTGGCGAACTGCAACGTACCCAGGCCATTGCTCTGGTCGGGGATCGTTCCGGACAGGGCGATCGTGCCGTAGGTCGCTCCGTTCCCGCCGTTATAGAGCACAAGCGACCAGCCGGTCAGGTCGGTTCCGGCAGGCCCGGCAATCTCGAAGAACTCGCCGACATCCGCGCCGGAATTGTCGTAATGAAACTCGTTAATGTAGACTGTCGTCATGGCCGGTCCCCGTTTGCGTAGGCCGCAATTCGCCAAGTAAGATTACCTGTCGCCGAATCTGTCATACGCCCAATAGGCCGCCAATGCCAAAAGACGGCTTATCAGGGCGTCAAACAGGAAGCCTGTTAAGTTACAAATGTGACTGGTTAATGATTGCCGATCTGTACCGGGATTGGCCGAAATGCTGCGCCGGGCGGCTCAGGTCAGTTGCCTTCCTACCGGAACCAGATCGGCGAGCTGTAGGCGCGCTCCTGCAAGGTTAGCGGCACTTCTTCGGGAAGCTTGGTGCCGAAGCGCGCGCGGTCGTAGGTGGTCCAGCGCGGGGTGGGGATTTCGAGCACGCGGACATAGTAGAACGCGCCTTCGTCCGCTTCGAAATCCGGGTCTTGCCAGAATGCGGTGAGTTCGGGCGCGCCGATATCGTTGGTGTAGGTCGCTCTGTCGACATCGACGGTCGAGCCGACCGGGGTGGGATTGGCCGGATCGCGCCCGTCCGACAGCGCGACATCATAGACTTTCTCGTGCAGTTCGCCGTGGTCGATCCAGCCTTTGACCACCTGCACCCGGTCAAGGTTCGCGCCGCCCTCGGCGCGGGCGGCGTGGATCAGGAAGGTCGGCGCGCCGGTCCCGCTCCCGCGCTCCGGCAGGTCCGCGCCCATTGGCACGCCTTTGGCATAGGCTCCGGCAAGCTTCGCCGCGTCGCTTGCCGTATAGTCCCATCCGCCGAAGAACCGCAGGCGGATGCGTGTGCCGGTGGTGCCGTAAACCTCGCGCCGCTTGAGCGCATCGAAGATCTCGCCGCGCGTGTTCTGCGGTGCCCAGACGGCGGTGAGGCCGGAGGCGCCAAGCTGCCAGTTGACCTCCTTGTTGCCCGACATGTTGTCCGTCGCGCGCTCGGGCGAGGGTTCGGAGTTCAGGAACTTGCCCCAGAAGTTGTCTTCCTCCGTCGTTGAAAGCCCGGTGTGGATGTCGCTCGATCCGATCAGGCCGAACTTGAACGGGTTCACCCCGTGCTCGTGCTCGTGCTTGAGGCCCTGCAGCAGGCCCGAGCGGGCATATTCGTATTGATGATTTTCCGGCTTGTTCGGCGTCGTCCCGGCAACGTTCCAGGCGTCCCATGTCTCGAAATCGGCAAACTCGTCGGTGGGCGAAAGCACCGGATGCGCCTCGGAATCGCCCTTGACCTGCGTCACCTCGAACAGGCGCTCCCAGCGGGCGCGCTTGCGCGAATATTCGGCGTCGATCGGCTCACCGTTGAGGCGGATCGGCGCGAACATGCGCCCGCCCGACAGGTTGCCGTTGTGCGGGATGGCGAGCGCGGTGCCGCCCGCTTCCTCGTAACGCACCAGCGCATCCCAGAGGTCTTCGGGATCGTTGCTCTGGTTGGTGGTGAAGGGCATCACCTTCGTCGCCTGCTCCGCCTCGTCGCGATAGAGCACCACGCGGTGGAGGTTGTCGCCGGTCACCATCGCGGTCCATTCGTAGCCGATCAGCGTGGTGAAGGTGCCGGGATCGTTGTGCTTGTCGGCCAGCGCGGCGACCTCTTCCCAGACCGAGCGGCTGAGTGCTTCGGGCATGTCGGGCATCGGCCCGCCTACGCGGATCGCCTTCATGAAAGCAGGGCGCAGGCCGATCTCGCCAACATCGGCGATCAGGTCGAGCCAGCGCTTGCCATCGGGCGTCCCGGCGATGCGCGGGTCCAGCCGGTCGATCCGCGCGAAGAGGCCCATGTTCTCGGCATGGTCGGCGATGCCGAGGAAATCGAGCGGCCTTGCCAGTTGTGCCATTTGCCCGTTATCGGCGCGCACCGCTGCGCCTTTGGCGAACTGGTAGGCTTCCTCGGGCGAAAGCATCCGCGCGCCTTGCAGATAGGCATCGAACGACATGCTGGTATGGAGGTGGACGTCGCCCCAGTAGAGCCCGCATTCCGCCTCGGCACAGGGCGAGTCTGCTGCGGCGGTAGCAGGCGTTTCGGGCACGGAGGCGACCGGCGGCGCGTCATATCCTGCCGCGCATCCGGCCAGCGTCAGCGCCGCTGCCATCGCTACGGCTGCCCTTGCGAATATCCCCATGCCATCCTCCTGTTTTGTGCGCATACCGTGTCACGCAGCAATCGACCGATCAAGCCGCTTGCGGGGATTGCCGCAAAACCCCTAAGCAATCGCCGTGACGAAGGAGAGAGCATGTCCGAGCTTGTGACAATCGAACGCGAGGGCGCGATCGCGGTCCTCACGCTGAACCGGCCCGAGGCGATGAACGCGCTGGGCGAAATGGGCGACGGCGATGCGATCGCGGCGGCCTGTGCCGAGATCAACGAGGATACCTCGATCCGCGCGGCGATCCTGACCGGGGCGGGCAGGGCTTTCTCTGCCGGAGGCGACCTCAAGGCGATGCTTGCGGGCGAGGGCAACTTCGCGGGCAACCCGGCGATGATCCGCGAAGGATACCGCAAGAACATCCACAAGGCCCTGCGTGCGCTCCACACGCTCGACGTGCCGCTGATCGCGGCGATCAACGGCGCGGCGATCGGGCTGGGCTGCGATCTCGCCTGCCTTGCCGACATCCGCATCGCCTCGAACAAGGCGGTCTTCGGCGTCACCTTCCTCAAGATCGGGCTGGTGCCGGGCGATGGCGGGACATGGATCCTGCCGCGCATCATCGGCATGAGCCGCGCCGCCGAGCTGTTCTACACCGGCCGCGTCATCAAGGCGGATCAGGCCGCCGAATGGGGCCTGATCTCGCGCGCGGTCGATCCCGACGCGCTGATGGACGAAGCCAAAGCGCTCGCCACCGAAATCGCCGAACAGCCGCCGCACCAGCTGCGCGCGACCAAGGCGATGCTGCGTCAGGGGCAGTCGATCGCCTATGAAACCGCGCTCGAAATGGCGGCATCGACGCAGGGCCTGATGCACCACACCGAGGACCACAAGGAAGGCGTGCGCGCCATCCTCGACAAGCGCACGCCTGAGTTCAGGGGGGAGTAAACCTCAGGCGTTCGCCTTTGCCTTGGCCTCTGCGGCGGCGCAGATTGCCGAGGGGTTGTAGTAATAGGGCTTGATCCGGCAGCACTTGCCGTCGCGGAATTCGAACATCTCGCAAAGATCGGCGGGTTCGAGCGCCGGATCGGCAAAGCGCATCGTCAGGATCGTGACCGCGTAGTTTCCGCCCACAGTGGTTTCGACCCGGTCGAGCGCGGCCACGTCGAGCATACCCATGACATCGATATAAAGTCGCTGCAGCGCGTCGTTGCCGCGATATTCGCCAGCCATGGGCAAACCGGCATCTTCGGTAATGACAAGATCGTCGGTCAACATGGCCGAGGCGCGTTCCCAGTCGCCCGTGCCGGTCGCTTCGTAAAGGTCGTCAACGAATTGCCTGATTTCGTCGGGGGTCATTCTCGCTCTCCTGTCTGTCCGGCTGGCCGCGATAATGCGGGCATTCGGCTCGTCGCGAACCTAGCGGTATGATTAGCCGCCCCTCGCCAATGCCACAGGTTCGCGCTTGCCGGTGGATGGCTAGCATGCCTGCCAACTAGACCATATGGGAGATGCCTGAGATGCCTTTTACCGGACCTGCCGACGATATCGCCGCGATCCGCGACCTGCTCGATACCTACGCCGACGCGGTGACGCAGCGCGATGCCGATGCCTGGGGCGCGACCTGGGCCGAGGATGGCTACTGGACGATGCCCGACTATCCCGAGTTCCCCTCGCAGACCGGACGTGAGAACATCGTTGCGATGTGGGTCGAAGCGATGAAGCAGTTTCCCGGCATCATGTTCGAGGCATGGCCCGGCTCGATCGAGGTTTCCGGCGAGAGCGCGAAGGTGCGCAGCTACACCAGCGAGACCTATGACCAGGGCGAAAACACCGTGCGCGATCGCGGCGAGTACCAGGACGAGTGCGTCAAGATCGACGGGCGCTGGTATTTCAAGCAGCGCGCTTTCAAGAACATCCACAAGCAGGTCGCGCCCAAGGGCGTCTGATTTGGCGCGCCTGCCGCGCGTCCATCCAGATCGGTGAACCAACAAAAAAGGCGGGGCTCGCACCCCGCCTTTCCTGTTTCGGTTGTCGCTTCGATCAGAAGTGCTTGGTCAGCTCCAGCTTGACCGTGCGCGGCAGGTTGCCGAAGCCGAGCTGGTCGGCCTTGACGCCCGTGACGCCGCCCGAACCGGTGCCGGTGCTGGGGCCGTCGACCACGCCGGTGACATAGAACTCGTTGGTGAGGTTCTTGCCGATCAGCGCGAGCTGCCAGTTGCCGTCGGCAGCGCCGAAGCGCAGGCCGGCGTCAAGCGAGACGTAGCTCTTCTGGTAAGCGATCGGGTTGGCGAACGCCGACGGGTTGTAGCCGTCGCTGTAACGCGCGTTGCCGTTGAAGCCGATCATGAAGTCCGAGCCAACATCGGTTTCGAAGTTGATGCCGAGCACGCCGGTCCATTTCGGCGCGACCGAAAGCTGCTGGCCGGTCAGGTTCTGGCGAATCTGGCCGTCGGCGGTCACGACGTTACAGCCTTCCGCCTGGGTCTGGCCGGAATAGCACGGACCTTCGGGGAAGCTGTCGTACTTCGCATCGTTGTAGTTCACCGCAGCCATGATGTTCAGGCCCGGAACCGCGCGCGGCGCGTATTCCAGCTCAACTTCTACGCCCGAGGTCTTCGCATCGGCGGTCAGCGTGTTGAACGCGAAGACCGGCGAGTTGAAGAAGTCGACCTGGAAGTCCTTCACCTTGTAGGTGAAAACGGTCAGGTTCGCGCGCAGCTGGTTGTCGAGGATCGTCGACTTGATGCCGAGCTCGAAACCTTCGGCTTCTTCGGGGTTGAAGGTAAGGTCGCTGTACGGATCGGCCGAGAACTTCGAGTTGATGCCGCCGTTCGAGAAACCGCCCGATTTGTAAGCGGTCTTGTAGGCGCCGTAGATCAGGAAGTTGCGGTTCGGGTTATAGGTCAGCGTGACTTCCGGGGCGAAGTCCTTGAACTTCTGGTTGGCGTTCACGATGCCGAGCGGATCGGCTGCCGAACGATAGACCACTGCGAACGCGGGATTGACGTATTCCTGCGCGAAGTAGCTGTTCTTCGATTCGTCGGTGTAGCGGCCACCGGCGGCGAGTTCGAACGCCTCGGTGAAGTTGACCGTCATCTGGCCGAACAGCGCGATCGTTTCACCCGTGGTGTCGCTGATCTTTTCCGAAGCTGCGTAAAGCAGGTCCGGGCGTGCGGCGGAATCGCGAACGTCGCCGTAGTAGCCCCACTGGCCGAAATCGCGCTTGGTGTGCTGGTACAGCCCGCCGACCATGAAGTTGAACATGCCGTCCAGGTTCGAGGTCAGGCGCAGTTCCTGCGAATAGGCTTCCCAGGTCGAGTTTTCGGTGGCGAAGATCATGCCGCCCGGTGCCGTGTCGGTGGTCTGGAAGTTACAGGCACAGGCCCAGCTGTTCTGGTTCCACTGGTAGTTCGAAACCGAGTTGATCATCAGCGTGTCGAGATCGATTTCGAGCTCGTTGTTGATCGCCCAGCTGCGATAACGGTTATAGGGCGAGCCATCGGCGCGGCCATAAGGCGAGATGCGCGAGACTTCGACCGGCAGGTTGTTCTGGTGCGTGACGAAGTCGCGTTCGCACGGATAGCCGCTGAGCTGGCTGATACCGCTAGCAAGGCCGCACGAATAGGCGACATAGTTCCAGCTGTTGTTGACCGTGTCGTTCTGGTCACGCGTTGCCTTGAGCGTGTTGGTCACGGTCGACGAAGGCGTCCACTTCAGCGTGATGCGGCCCAGCAGTTCTTCCTGCTGCGGCATCTTGCTGGCGACCGGGGTCGAGGTCAGCACTTCGGGATTGGTGAAGCCGGTGGCGACATCGACCGTCGCGTAGTTGCGATTGACCGAGACGTTGCGATAGTAACCGCCGCTCATGTCCGAATAGCGCAGCGCAAGGCGAATGCCGAGGTTGTCGCTGATCGGGCCGGAGATGATGCCTTCGACCTGGTACTGTTCGGCCTTGAATTCGTAACCGGCCTTGAACGTGCCTTCCCAGATGTCCGTGGGATCCTTGGTGGTCAGCGAAATCACGCCGGCGGTCGCGTTCTTGCCGAAGAACAGCGCCTGCGGGCCCTTGAGGACCTCGACGCGTTCGAGGTCGAAGAAGCCTTCCTCGATGACGCGGCCCTGGCCGTAATACGCGCCGTCGACGACGATCGCGACCGACTGCTCGATACCGATCGAGGTCGAGGACGAACCGATACCGCGCAGGGTGATCTGGGCGGCGGAACCGTTGGAGGCGCGGCCGACGTTGAGGTTCGGCGTGGCAGCGGCGATCTTTTCGATCGAGGTGATGTCGCGCTGCGCGATCATCTCGCCCGAAAGCGCGGTGACCGAGACCGGGACGGTCTGCAGGCTTTCCTCACGCTTACGCGCGGTAACGACGATATCCGCAATGCCGCCTTCGCTGGCACCCTCGTCCTGAGCCAGGGCGGGTTGCGCGGCTACGAAAGAGCCGAGAACCGAACTGGCAAGAAGCAACGATTTGGTGAATTTCATGGTCAATACCTCCCCATTCAACATTTGAACGGCGCGTTAGCCCAATTTGCTGCACCGCCGCACTGACAGAATGAATAGACCTATCCATAGTGTGAGGTTCACCTGAGGGCTGGCGCGGGCACCCCAAGTGCCAGGCGGGAGACTGGACTATGACGACAAACCGGTTCTGGCAGCTTGACCAGCGGCCCGAAGGCACCAATTTCGAAGCGGCACTGAGCCTTCGCGAGGAGAGCCTCGCGCTGCTGGCCGATGGCGAGGTGCGCATTCGCAACCGCTGGCTTTCGATGGATGCGGGCACGCGCATGTGGATGAGCCCGCGCACCGATGGCTATCAGCCGCCGTTACCGCTCGGCGCGAAGATGATCGGGCTGGTGCTCGGAAATATCACCATGAGCCGCAATCCGGACTATCCCGAAGGCGCACTGGTGCGCGGGTTCGGGCAGTGGGCGGACTATTCGACCGTGGTGCCTGCGGAAACCGGCCTTGAGATCGTGGATGATACCGTCGCCGATCCGCGCGAGCATTTCGGCGCTTTGGGGATGAACGCCTGGACCGCCTATGTCGGCGTAAAAGAGGTCGCGGCGGTGCAGCCGGGCGAATGGCTGGTCGTTTCGGCGGCGGCGGGCGCAACGGGTTCGCTGGCCTGTCAGGTCGGGCGCAACCTTGGCGCGAAGGTCATCGGCATTGCCGGCGGTCCGGACAAGTGCCGCTTCCTCAGCGAGGAGATCGGCGTCGACATCGCCATCGACTACAAGAACGAGGACGTCGAGGCGCGGCTGGCAGAGGTCGAGGGCGGGGTGCATGCCTATTTCGACAACGTCGGCGGTCCGCTGCTCGATGCCGTCCTGCCCAACATGGCACATTACGGACGCGTTGCGGTCTGCGGGATGGTCGCGGGCTATGACAACGATGCGCCGATGCCGGGGCCTGCGCGCTTCGATCAGGTCCTGATGCGGCGGCTGCGGATCGAGGGCTTCTTCATCCCCGACTTCCTCGAACGCGGCGCGGAGTTCATGCCGCAGCTGCGCGAATGGCTCGATGCGGGCAAGCTGTCGATGCGGTTTGCCGAGAGCGAAGGGCTGGAGAACGTGCTTGAGGCCTATCGCGGGATGCTGACCGGCAAGAATACCGGCAAGGCCATCGTCGCGCTCGCCGCCTGATGCCGACGATCGACCACCACGCCGCGATCAACTGCCTTGTCGCGGTGCGCGGGCATCCCTTCGACCGCACGGCTTTTGCCGGGGTATTCGAGGGGATGGACGGCATCTCGGCGACGATGGTCGACCAGCCCGCTGCCGCGCGCCTCATCAACCCCGAGGGCATGCGCGGCTTCGACGTACTGGTGCTTTACGACATGCCCGGGCTCGATTTCGACGCGGGCGAGGGCGCGCCTGCCTATCTCGATCCGCCCGACGAATTGCGCGAGGGCCTGCGCGCGATGACGCAGCAGGGCACCGGCATCGTTGCGCTGCATCATGCGCTCGCCGGATGGCCGACATGGAGCGCGTATCACGAATGGCTCGGCGGGCAGTTCCACTATCACCCGGCAGGCGACACGCCCGACAGCGGCTATCGCCACGATGTCGCCTATGAAGCTGAGGTGGTGGCCGAGCATCCTGTGACAGCAGGCCTGCCGCAGCGTTTCTCGATGCAGGATGAGCTTTACCTCTGCCAGATCGACGAGGCCGGAGTGGAGCCGCTGCTGCGCTCATCCGCGACCTTCACGCGCGAGCATTTCTGGTCGGCGGACCTCGCCGTTCGCGGGCAGATGAATTCACGCGAGGGCTGGGAACATCCGCCGGGATCGAACCTGATCGGCTGGACGAAGCAGGTAGCGCAAAGCCGCCTCGTCTATCTCCAGCCGGGCGACGGGCCGTCAGCATACGACAACCCGCACTACCGGCGGCTGGTGGAGAACGCGATCCGCTGGGTAGGGGATCGCGGTTAGATTACATCGCGGTGACGCCGCCATCGACGGTGAATTCGCCGCCGGTGACGTAGTTCGCCTCGTCGCTGGCGAGGAACAGGATCATGTTGGCGATGTCCACCGGCTCGCCCATCCGCTTCATCGGGATCGAGGCGACGATTTCGGCGAAGCCTTCGGGATTGTCGCGGCGCGCAACGTCCTGCATCCCGGTTTCGATCATGCCGGGATGGACCGAGTTGCAGCGGATCCCTTCCGCCGCGCATTCCATCGCCACGGTCTTCGAGAAAATGCGCACGCCGCCCTTGGCCGCGCCATAGGCGGCGCAGGCAGGCACACCCACGAGCCCGCCGATCGAGGACAGGTTGATGATCGAACCGCCTTCGCCGACCTTGCGCATCAGCGCGACGGCGCGCTGGGTGCCGTAGAAGACGGAATCGAGGTTGACGTTGTTCTGCTTCGCCCAGTCGGCGGCAGTAAGCGCCTCGATGGGTTTCAGGATCGCGATTCCCGCATTGTTGACGATCACGTCGAGCCGCCCGTGGCCCTTTTCGATGGCGGCGAAAACCTTGTCCCAGTCGTCTTCGCTGGTAACGTCCTGCGCCATCGCTTCGGCCGCGCCCCCGGCCTCGCGGATCGATGCTGCGACCGCCTCGACACCGTCTGCCTCAAGGTCGGTGAGATAGACGAAAGCGCCTTCCTCGGCGAAGCGCTGCGCGGTTGCCGCGCCCAGGCCGCGATCCGATCCCGCGCCGGTTACCAGTGCGATCTTTCCTTCAAGACGTCCCAACTGTGTTCTCCTGTAAAGCCAAAAAAATGGGCGCGGACAGCAAGCTGACCGCGCCCGAGGGAGAGAGCTCTTTGCTAACTCTTCAGAACTTGATGCCGATCGTCGCGCCGTAGGTACGCGGTTCGCGCGCGGTGCCGAACGACCAGAGGCCGCCGACGGTGAAGCCGTGCGTCGGGCCGCGATCGTCGAGCAGGTTGCGCCCGAAGACCGTCAGGTAGGCTTCCGAATTGCCCAGCTCGAAACGCGTCGTCAGGCTGGCATCGAAGAGATTCTGCGAGTCCGTGCGGACGCGCGGATCGTTGCCCGTCACAATGATCGGACCGTTGTCGAGATCGCCCGTCAGCCCCGCAGCCGAGATCTGCTGGTCGTAGGCACCGATGTAGCGATAGCCGATGTTCGCCACGACTTCGCCGAAGTTCGTCGGGATCGTGTAATCAAGCGCCAGCGAGCCGGTCAGGTCCGGGTTGTAGATCAGGTCGTTGCCCGAGTAGTCGAACGGGACGACCAGTCCGGTCGTCGGCGAGATACCGCCGACCACGAAGCCCTTGAAGTTCGAATCCAGCACACCGAGCGAACCGGTAATACGCAGATCCGAGGACGGACGCGCGGTGAAATCGAGTTCGAAGCCCTTGATCTTGGCCGAACCGACGTTCGATGTGATCGTCTCGTTCTGGGTGGCGCAGACCGCGCAGAACAGCGTGTTGTTCTGGTGCAGGTCCTTGTACTTCGAATAGAACGCCGCGACGTTGACCTGCAGCATCCGCCCGAGCAGGTCGAACTTGCCGCCGACTTCGAACGAATCCACAGTTTCCGGGCCATAGGACTGCGAGGCACTGGCCGGTGAACCGGCGCGCGGGCTGAAGCCGCCCGAACGATAGCCCTGCGACCACGAGGCATAGACCATCATGTCGTTGTTGGGACGGAAATCGATGCCGACCTTGGGCGTGAACTTCTTGAAGGTGTCCTCGCCCTCGCCGATCTGTACGCCGCCAAAGGCGTTCTTAAGCGACTTCTTGTCGCGGGTGTAGCGACCGCCAAACGAGAGGCGAACCCGGTCGAAGACTTCCCAGTTGAAGTCGCCGAAGACAGCGATCGACTTGGTGTCGCCGTTCACGAGCTGCGGGTTCTGGTCGAAGTCGACCGGGTCGATATCCGGATTGAAGCCGAACAGGCGCGTGTGCTGCAGCAGTTCGTATTCCGACTTGAAGTAATAGACGCCGACGACGTAGTCGAACGTGCTGCCGATATCGCCGGCTGCGCGCAGTTCCTGGCTGAACTGGTTATAGGTCTGCTGGCGGCGCGTGAAGTAGAGATCGGTCGAGGACCCGTCGAAGTCCTGCGTCTGGTTCTCCTTCATGTCGCGATAGCCGGTGACCGAGGTCAGCTTGACGCCGCCAAGATCGAGGTTCGCTTCGAGCGTTACCGACGGTGCCGAATAGTTCGAGACGTTGGGCAGGGTAAATACAGTGTAAAGATCACCCTGGTTGTTTCGGTTCGCTTCTACGGGCGGGATGAACCCGGCGAAGAGTTCGGTCGAATTGGTGAGATTGGCGATGACCGGATCCATCTTCTGGATCTGCTTTTCAGCGGTCAGCAGCATGTCGAAGCTCGACGATGGCTGCGCGAGCAGCGAGAAGCCGAAGTTCTCGTTGTTCGAGAAGCCGCGCGAGCTTCCGTCCTGAGCCTGCTTGTACCAGCCGTCGGACTCGTTGTGGAAGTAGAAGAACTTCGCGGCCAGCTTGTCTTCGGCCAGCGGCACGTTGACCACGGCACGCGTCGCCAGCGTGTTGAAGCGGCCATAGGACACTTCCGCCTTGCCACCGAATTCGCCGGTCGGGCGCGTACGGCGGATGTTGATGACGCCGCCGATCGTGTTGCGGCCGAACAGCGTACCCTGCGGGCCGCGCAGGACTTCGATCTGCTCGATGTCGAAGAAGTCGAAATACTGGCCGGTCGAGGTGCCGATGAAGACGCCATCGACGACGACGCCAACGGTCGGCTCCTGCGACTTTTCGATGTCGGCATAGGTCAGGCCGCGGATCGAGAGGTTCGCGGCAGCCGCGCCGGAATTCTGGTTGGTGATGAGCAGGTTCGGCGCCGCACCGGTCAGGTCGCCGATGTTCACAGCGGCCTTGTTTTCCAGCATCGCGGCGTTGACGGCGGTAATCGCGACCGGCGTATCCATCAGCGATTCGTCGCGGCGACGGGCCGAAACGATGATCTCGTTGGCGTCGCTGAAGCCGTCTGCTTCTTCCTGCGCCAGCGCGGGCGCGGCGAACACGGGCATGGCGGTGCCGACGAGTGCTGCAAGCAACACGCGATTGCGGAAATTATGCTTCATTTTCGGGTACTCCTCCCCAGTGCATTTGTGCGCCCTCACGCACAATATTCTTAGCGTTAGTCTTATGGCGGACTGGTCAGTCCGATTAACCTGCGAAAAAGCACAGGTGCGCGGTTGCCGGTTTGGGCCATCCTGACACGCTCCATAATTATGGTTCGAGAGATGCCCGTGAATCGCCGTTTTCTTTTGAAGCGCCGCCCGCAAGGCGAGCCAGTTCCCGATGATTTCGCTCTCGTCGAGGAGCCGATTCCTGCGCCGCCACAGGGCGGGTTCGTGGTGCGCAATCACTATGCCTCGCTCGATCCGGCGCAGCGCGGCTGGATGTCGGACGAGCCGAGCTACATGCCGCCGATCCCGCTGGGCGATCCGGTGCGCGCGACAACGGTGGGCGTTGTCCATGCTTCCGACAATCCGGACTTTCCGGAAGGCTCCTGGGTCATGGGCCTTAACGGCATCGAGGAATACTCCGCCGTCACGCCGGGCCACTTCGATGCACCGATCGATGTCTCGATGGTGGAATCTCCAGCGAAGTTCCTCTCGGCGATGGGCGCGGTCGGGCTGACCGCCTATTTCGGGCTGATGGAGGTCGGCAAGCCCAGGGCGGGCGAGACGATCTGCGTCACCGGCGCAGCGGGCGCGGTCGGCTCGGTGGTCGGACAGATCGGCAAGATCCAGGGTTGCCGCGTCATCGGCATCGCCGGTGGCCCCGAAAAATGCCGCCGCCTGATCGAGGATTATGGCTTCGATGTCGCCATCGACTATCGCGGCAAGGACTTCGAGGCCCTGCGCGCCGAAATCGCCGAAGCCGCACCCGATGGCATCGACATCGTCTTCGAGAATGTCGGCGGCGAGATCATGGAGGCCGAGGTCTTCAACCTTGCCAAGAAGGCGCGCATCGTGCTCTGCGGCCTGATCAGCGAATACAACGCGACCGAGCATGTCGGCCTGAAGAACCTGTGGCAGATCCTCGTCAAGGAAGCGACGATCCACGGATTCCTCATCATGGACTATGCCCCGCGCTTTGCCGAAGGCGGCGCGGTCGTCGCCGGGTGGATCGCCGAGGGCAAACTGCGGATGGACGAGGACATTCAGGAAGGCATAGAAAACGCCTATTCCGCCTTCATGCGGCTGTTTTCCGGCGCGAACACCGGCAAGCTCGTCCTCAAGATCGCCTGATGGCGGGGCGGCTCGAAGGACGCTCGGCGCTGGTCACGGGCGCTGGATCGGGGATCGGCAAGGCCACCGCCGCCCGGCTCGCGGCGGAAGGTGCGCGGGTCTTCACCGTCGATCTCGCGGGCGAGGTCGACCGTCATGCCGACGTTACCGAACCGGGTATCAACGCCAGCCTGATCGCCGATGTAACTGCGCGCCACGGCGGGCTCGACATCCTCGTGCCCTGCGCCGGAATCTCCGCCTTCTGCGAGCTTGAAGGCCACAGCGACGAATACTTCGATCAGGTCATGGCGGTGAACGTCACCGCCGTCTTCCGCCTGATCCGCGACGCCGTGCCTGCGCTCAAGCAGTCCGCCTATGGCCGCATCGTCACCATCGGCTCGACCATGGCGCGCTTCGGCGATGCCGGGCTCGTCGCATATGGCACCTCGAAGCACGCGGTGCTGGGCATGACCCGCTCGGTCGCCTGCGAGCTGGGGGCGTTCGGGATCACCGCCAACTGCCTGCAGCCCGGCGCCATCGAAACTCCGATGACCGCGCCCGCCTTTACCGAGATGCCCGAGTTCAAGGCCTATTTCGAGCGCAAGGCGGCGCTGGGTAGGCTCGGCCAGCCCGAAGACATCGCCGACGTCATCGCCTTTCTGTGCAGCGACGATGCGCGCTTCATGACCGGGCAGGGCTTTTTCGTCGATGGCGGGGCAATGACCCGGCAATAGTACGTTATTATCTTGAGAGGAATTACACGATGACCGTCAACCGCAAGGTCGTTCTCGCCAGCCGTCCGGATGGTAACCCCGTCCCAGAAAACTTCCGCATGGAGGAAGAGCCGAAGCCGCAGATCGAGGACGGGCAGGCGCTGGTCCGCGTGCGCGCGATCTCGATGGAGCCGGCGATCCGCGGCTGGCTCGACGATAACGACAAGAATTACTTCGACCCGATCCCCATCGGCGGCACCCTGCGCGCGCTCTCGATCGGGCAGATCGTCGAGTCCAGACTCGAAGGCTACGAACCGGGCGATTTCGTGCGCGCCATGATCGGCTGGGAGGACTACACCGTCGTCGACAAGGACACGATCCTCCTGCAGAAATTCGATGTCAGCGACGACATGCCGATCTCCTACTACGTCGGCGCACTGGGGGGCTCGGGCCTCACGGCTATCGTCGGGCTGGACCAGATCGGCCGGGCCAAGGCGGGCGAGACCGTTGCGATCAGCGCCACCGTCGGCGCGGTCGGCCACGTCGCCGCGCAGTATGCCAAGCACCTCGGCTGCCGCGTCGTCGGCGTTGCGGGCGGGCCGGAAAAGGCGAAGATCGCGCGCGAGCTCGGCTGCGATGCGGTGATCGACTACAAGGCGACCGACAACCTCGAAGCCGCCATCGCCGAGGCTGCGCCCGAGGGCATCGACGTCTATTTCGACGGCGTCGGCGGCGAACTGCTCGATGCGATGCTCAACAACATGAAGACGTTCGGACGGGTGATCTGCTGCGGCATGATCTCGGGCTATAACGACAGCGACAACCCGCCGCCGCTCTATAACGCCTGGCAGATCGTCGCGCGCGAGCTCGAACTCAAGGGCTTCCTCCTTTACACCTACCACGACAGCCTGCCCGAAGCGCTCGCCAAGACCAACGCGGGCCTGCGCGAAGGCTGGCTCAAGCCGATCGAGAACAAGCGCGTCGGCCTTGCCAATGCGGCAGAGCTGTTCTGCGAGCTGATGAGCGGCAAGACCATCGGAAAGTCGGTGCTCGAAATGGACCTGCCCGAGCTGGAGCAGGGCTGATGCCCGCCCGCGATCCCGAGATCGAGGCGCTGCTCGACGAAGCACGGATCACCCGTCTGCTGGGCCGCTATGCGAGCATGACCGACTGGCTGGATTTCTCTGGCGCGGCGGAGATTTTCACCGAGGACGCGCAGTTCGACTTTGGCGAGATGTTTCGCGGCGACCGGGAGGGTTTCATCCCCTTCGTCACCGCGCTCGAATCGGGCTACGCGCGGCGCATCCACATGTTCGGCCTGCCGCGCATCGACGTCGATGGCGACAGCGCGCGCGCCGAGTGTCCCTCATTCATCCACGCGCGCACCGCCGGCGATCCGGAGCACACCGACGCGACCTTCGTCGGGCGCTACATCTTCGACGCGGTGCGCACCGACGCAGGCTGGAAGCTTTCGCGGCTGGCGTTCTACCTGAACGTCCTCACCGTCACCAACCCGCCTGCGGGCGAAGAAGGTCCGGTGAACCTCGCCGATGGCTGGAACCTGGAGCATCCGGACGCGCCGAAAGGTTGAGACTGATTGTATTTCGCTCACAGAGGCGCAGAGACACAGAGGGTTTGTGCTGTCTCCCCTGTGTCTCTGCGTAATTTGAATCCGAGGGCGCCGCTGGCGCATAATTTGGGTTCAATCAAGCTCCGCCAATCCCGTTCGGGCTGGACCAGTTTAAAGCTAAGCCTTCATCACCGGCATCGGCGTTGCGCCGGTCTCGTCCATGTAGTGCTCAAGCAGCTTGTGGAAGAACTGGTTCCCCGGCTCGTTGCGGCCGAAGACCTGATGCGTCATCGCGCCGCTTTCCAGTCCGTTCTGGACCTTCATGCCGAGCATGTAGTCTTCCTCCAGCACCACATTGTAGAAGAAGTCGCACATCTCATCGAGCGCCTGCATGGCTTCTTCGGTCTCGGGCTTTTTCGGGAAGATATAGTTCATCACCGTTACGTTCCTGTCCGGTGCGGAGCCGGGGAAGAGCTGGGCGAACTGGCACATCTCGGGGGCGAGGAAGAAGGCGAAGTTGGGGAACAGCATGCGGATGAAATCGTAGCCGTCGTTCTCGCGCGTGCCCCATTCCTCGCGCGGGATATTCTCGAAATCGACGATCGAGTTCTGCGGAAAGGCGATGCGGATGTGCGGGCCGAAAGCGTCGTAGGCCGCCCGGTTTGAGGGTGAGCGGGTCGCCACCGTTTCGGTATGCGCGGCCTGGAAATGATAGCCTTCGAGATAGCCGTCATAGGCCACCTTCCAGTTCGCGCCCTCCATCGTGCGCGACTTGTGGTAGTACCAGTTTTCAAGGCTAAGTGCCTCGAAATGCTCGTACATTCCGCCCATCCAGTCCTTCGCGTCGATGGGGAGGCCGGGGGTGAGGATCACGAAGATCATGCCCGCCGCCTCGTCGCAGGGCAGCTCGGTCATGTGCAGCGTATCGCGGTCGACATCGCCGAAGGTGCTCGCCTCGGCAATGCCGAGCAGGGAGCCCTCGTTGTTGTAGGTCCAGCCGTGATAGGGGCAGGCGAACTTGCTGCAATTGCCCTTGCCCTCGGCGACAAGGTGCATCGCGCGGTGCTTGCAGACGTTGAGGAAAGCGCGCGCCTTGCCGTCCTTGGCGCGGGTGATGATGACGGGCATGTCCATCACCTGCATCGCCTTGTAATCGTTCTTCTCGGGCAGCTCGATCGAGAGCGCGAGCATCAGCGGCAGGCGCTTGAACACGCGGTCGACTTCCTGCTTCCAGCGCGCCTCGTCGAGATAGTTCTCGACCGGCACGCGCATCACGTCGCTGGCCTGATCGGTGGTGCGCTGTTCGACGAAGTTGAGCAGCCGTTCGGCCACGTCGCCGTATTTTTCGATGAGGTCGGTCATGGTCCGGTCTCCCTTATTTCGCGAGATACTTGTCGAGCACCTGGTGGAAGTGGCGGATGCGCACTTCCTGGTAATCGCCGAGTTCGACATTCTGGTTTTTCGAGCATTTGAGCCCTTCGTGGGTCAGCTCCATGTTCTCCATGTCCTGATCGACGACGCCGCCGAGCACGCCGAGTTCGGGCGCGTCGGACCAGCTTTCGTCCTCGGAGAGCATGTGCATCGGCACTCCGGCGGGGCGCGGTTCGCCTTCCTTGACGCGCGCGATCACGCGCACTTCCATCAGGCAGTGGCCTTCGTCGGGCCATGGCCGCCAGCGATAGACGATGTTCGGCATGAACCCGCCCCAGGGCGCGAAGTTGGGGAAGACGTTATATACCAGCGCGTCGAGCAGCTCGGATTCGGAAATCTCGCTGTAATCGCCGCCGAACATCTCTTCGGAGGTCTTGCGCATCGCCTCGCCGAGCGCCTGCCGTGCAGTCTTGCCGCCCGAAAGATCGACGACCTGCTCGTTCTCGCTGTCGTAGTTATCCGCCGAGCGGCCGTTGTATTTGTGGAACTCGTCGACGATCCACTGCTCGTCCTGCTCCGCGTTTTTGATATGCGGAGAGATGACGCCAAACGGCGTGTAGTTCACGTTCACATGATCGCCGAGGACATGGTATGCGGCGTTCGCATCGCCGGTGAAGGGCATCAGCTGCGGGTGCGTGAGGAAGGCGTGGTAGCTTTCCATGAAGGCTTCCATCGTGATCTTCCAGTTGGCCTTCACAACCTTGCCGACCCAGGCGACGGTGACGCAGTCCTCGTGCTTCCAGCGCTTGAAGAATTCGGGCAGCGGGTCGAGGAATTCCTCGATCGTCGGGCCTTCGGGATTGTCGCGCACGAAGATGTAACCGCCCCATTGCGCGAGGCTGGCTTCTGGCAGTTGCAGTTTCTCATCGCTGAGGTGGCCGAAATCCCAGCGGCAGGGAATGTCGCGCAGGCTCCCGTCGGTGTTCCAGGCAAAGCCGTGGAACGGGCAGACGAACTGGTCCTCGTTGCCGCTGTCGGTCTTCAACTTGCGCCCGCGATGCAGGCAGACGTTGTGGAATGCCTTGAGCGAGCCGTCCTGCTGGCGAACGAGGAGGTAGGATCGCCCGGCGTTCTCGTAAGTGACATAGTCGCCCGGCTCGGGCAGGTCTTCCTCGCGCGCGGCGAACTGCCAGACGTTGGGCCACATCTTTTCGTTTTCGAGGCGGAAGAATTCGGGGTCGTAGTAGCGCGAGGCGTCGACGGGTTCGGAGCCAAGGTACTGGTAGCGTTCCTCTGCGACGAATGCGGGCGGCTGGATATCGTCGGCGGCAAGGATCTCCTGCCAGCCCGGCCCGGGGCAGCGGGCGGTGGAGAGTGCTTCGTTCGAATCGTAATCGGCCATGACGCATCCCTTTTCGTGATTGCGCCAAGTTTCTCACAGCCGTGGTTTCAGTGTTTGATCGAGGTCAAGTTTGGGCCGCCCAAGCCCCTCGCCTTTTGGATAGGATCGGGGCGTTTCCTCGCCTTTTTGACAGGCCCGGACGTGCGAAACGGCGAGCCTTGCGGCCCGCCGTTCCGGTTGCCTGACTGGCAAAAATCAGAACTGGACGCGCTTGGTCAGACCGGAATCGACCACGATATTCGCGCCGGTCATCGTCTTGCAGGCGGGCGAGGCGACGAAGGCGATGGTCTTGGCCATGTCCTCGCCAGAGGTCATCGCGCCGAGGGGAAGCTGGCTGAAGATCGAATCGTAAAGCTCTGCTGCGTGCTCCTTGATCTGCGGCCAGGGGCCATCTTCGGTCCAGACCGGGCCGGGGGTGATGCAGTTGCAGCGGATTTTGTCGGCGGCGAGCGTCTGCGCCTGTGCGGCGGAGTAGTTGATCACGGCGGCCTTCAATGCGTTGTACGGCTGGACGCCCATGAATTCCTCGACCGCGCCGGTCGAGCTCATGCAGATCACCGAGCCGTTGTCGGACTCTTTGAGCATCGGCAGCGCGGCGGCAATGCCGCGGCGCATCGGCAGGATGTCGGTGTCGAGCACCTTCTGCCAGGCTTCGTCGGTGTCTTCGCCCGGATTGATCGAGGTGAAGCTGATGAAGATGTCGCAGCCACCGAGCACCTTGCCCGCGCGCTCAACGAAAGCGGGGACGGCTTCGGGCTCGGTCACGTCGACGGGCTCGGCGAAGCTCTTGACCGAACGTTTGGCGAGTTCCTTGGCGATCTTGTCGACCTTTTCCTGGCTGCGACCGCAGACCGCGACATGGCAGCCTTCGTCGGCCAGCACGTGGGCAACCGCCCGGCCAATGCCGCCGTTTGCGCCAACGAGAATTGCCTTGAGGCCTTTCAGTCCGAGATCCATGTCTTGCTCCTCATCCTTTGGGGAATTTGTGATGCTGCAACCCTGCCGGGGCGGTGGCGGGGACTCCACTGCCTTTTTGAACAGGACTTGCCGCGCCGCTACCATGCTAGCCCATGACGAAACAGATGGGAGAGCATCCGATGGGACGCCTTGAAGGCAAGACCGCCGTAATCGTCGGCGCGAGCAGCGAAGACAACATGGGCCAGTGCATGGCGCGCCGCTTCATGGAAGAGGGCGCGAAGGTGCTCGTCTCGGGCCGAAAAGCCGATGTGCTGGAGAAATTCGCGAGCGAGACCGGCTGCGAGTGGGAGGCCTGCGACCTCACCGACGAAGCTTCGGTCAAGGCGCTGGCCGAGGCGGCGGACGCGAAGCTTGGCGGGATCGACATTGCCGTCAACGCCACCGGCTGGGGGCTGCTCAAGCCGTTCATGGAGAACACGCGCGAAGAGCTTGAGGCGATGACGGCGTTGCAGTTCATCGGGCCGTTCCAGTTCTATCAGGCGATGATCGGCAAGATGGCGACGAGCAAAGGCGGTCGCGGAGGTTCGATCATCCAGATCAGTTCGGCGACGGCGGTGATCATGCTCAACGATCACGCGGCATACATGGGCACCAAGGCGGGCGCGGACCATGTGATCCGCTGCGTCGCGCACGAGTTCGGCATGGAAGGCATCCGCGCCAACTCGATCTCGCCGGGGCTGACCGACACGCCAATGACCGCCGAGGCCAAGCAGGTGCCCGGCCTGTTCGATTCGTTCCTCAAGGGCTATCCGATGGGCCGCATCAATACCTCCGAAGACATCGCCGCCGCCGCCGTCTTCGTCGCCAGCGACGAATGCTACATGACCGGTGAGAACCTGCAGGTGAACGGCGGCCTGACCCTGCGCCGCAACCCGATGAACAGCGAGATTGCAGAGGCTGTGAAGGCGGCATCGAAAGGCAACTGATGGCCGAAATTCCCGAAACCGTATCGCCCGGCGATGTCGCCCAATGGGACCGCGAGGTCGATGTCGTCGTTGCCGGGCAGGGCATTGCCGGGACCTGCGCCGCGCTTGAGGCGCACCGCGCCGGGGCGGAGGTGCTGATTGTCGAGCGCGCTTCGGGCGGGGGCGGGGCATCGGCGCTGTCATCGGGCATCATCTACCTCGGCGGCGGCACCGAGGTGCAGAGGGTCAACGGCTACGAGGACACCGCCGATGAAATGGCGAAGTTTCTCATGGCTTCATGCGACCCGCTCGATCCCAACGCGGCGCAGGCCTTTGCCCGCGATTCCAAGGCCCATTTCGACTGGCTCGAAACGCAGGGTGTGCCGTTCGAGCGCAGCTACTTTCCCGGAAAGGCGGTTTACCTGCTGACGACCGAATGCCTGATGTGGACCGGCAACGAAAAGGCCTGGCCCTTTTGCGAAATCGCAAAGCCTGCCCCGCGCGGGCACAAGGTTGCGGGCGAAGGCGAGAATGCCGGGGCCGAAGCGATGAAGCCGCTGCTCCAGCGCTGCGAGGACGAGGCCATCCCGGCGATCTACGATTCCGCCGTCACCGCGCTAGTGCAGGGCGATGACGGGCGGGTGGTCGGCGTGCGCGTCAAACAGCCGGGCGGGGTGGAGCTGTTCGTCAAGGCGCGGCGCGGCGTGATCGTCGCCTGCGGCAGCCACAATCTGGCGACCGACCTGCTTGAGGAGCATTTGCCGCTGCTCTCGGAAACCTCCGAACCGCTGGCGATCCCGAGCAATGATGGCGCGGGCGTGCGGCTCGGCATCTCGGCGGGCGCGCAAGCGGTGGACATGGACGGGGTGATCCCGACCGCCTCGATCTATCCGCCGGGCCAGCTCATCAAGGGCATCATCGTCAATGCCAACGGCCAGCGGTTTGTCGCCGAGGACGTCTATCACGGGCGGCTCGCGAACTTCGTGATGGAGCAGCCGGGGCAAACCGCCTACCTGATCGTCGACAACGACGTGTTCGCCTATCCCGAAATCCCCTCGGCCAACCACACGCTGGTCGATGGCTGGGAGACGATCGAGGAAATGGAAGCAGGGCTGGACCTGCCGACCGGATCGCTGGTGGCGACAATGGCCGAGTACAACGCCGATGCGGCGGCGGGCGAGGACCGGCGGTTTCACAAGCAGGCCGACTGGCTCAAGCCGCTCGATGCCGGGCCATACGCAGCCTTCGACATCAGCTTCAACAAGTCGACCTATCTCTTCATCACGCTCGGCGGGATCAAGACCGATGCCGACGGCAAAGCGCTCGACCTTTATGCCAAGGCAATCCCCGGCCTTTACGTCGTCGGCGCAAGCGCGGCGCATATCCCGCGCGACGGCAAGTCCTACGCCAGCGGCCTGAGCCTTGGCCCCGGCAGCTATTTCGGCAGGCGCGCCGGGCGGCATGCGGCGGGCGCGAACTGGGGGTAACTCCTCCCCGTTCCGGGGAGGATTACTCCGCCGCGATCTTCGCCTTCACGTCGGCGCGCAGCTGGTCCTTGCGCACCTTGCCCGAGGCGGTTCGCGGGAAATCCGCGACGAATTCGTAGCGTTCAGGGATCTTCTGCTTGGCGAGGCCGCTGGCCATGACATGCGCGGAGAGCTCTTCGGGCGTGAGCGCCGCGCCCGCACCGATCACATAGGCGCAGACGCCTTCGCCCAGCCGCTCGTGCGGCATTGCGACGACGGCAGCTTCGGTGATGCCGGGGTGCTCGTGGAGTACGTCCTCGATTTCCTTGGCCGAGATGTTTTCGCCGCCGCGAATGATGAGGTCTTTCTTGCGCCCCGTAATCGTGATCGCGCCTTCTGCCGACTTCACGCCAAGGTCGCCGGTGCGGAAATAGCCGTCGGGCGTGATCGCCTCACGCGTCTGCGCCTCGTCGGCATAGCCGAGCAGCATGCCCGGCCCGCGCGCGAGGATTTCGCCTTCGCTGCCATCGGGGAGCGGCCTGTCCTCGTCATCGACGATGCGCACGGTGTAATCGACGATTTCGCCATCGGTGGTTGCGGCAAGTGCCTCGTTATCCGGCCAGCCAAAGCTGACCAGCGGCACTTCGGATGCGCCGAACACGCGGAACGCGCGGCAGTTTTCGAACGCGGCATTGGCCGCAGGGATCAGGTCATTGGGCACCGCCGCGCCGCCGCAGGCGAAGAAGCGGAACGAGGGCAGGCCGTTGCTCGCCGCGCGCGCTGCTGCCGCCAGCTCGACGAGGAACGGCGTTGCCGCGACGGTGCCGACAAGCCCGTGCCGGTCGATCAGCTCCAGCGCCTCTGCCGCGTTCCACGCTTCCATAAGCACCGTCTGCGTCCCGCAAACGAAGGGTGCTTCGAGCCCGTTGGCATAGCCCGAGACATGCGTGACCGGCGAGGGCATCAGCGTCGCTTCTCCGGGCTTTACGCCCCAGTGCACTGCGCTTGCCTGAAGGATATGCGAGAGCGTGACGTGGCTGTGCAGCACGCCCTTGGGCCGCCCGGTCGTGCCCGAGGTGTAAAGCACCATCTTCACCGAATGCGGATCGACCACCGGGCGGTTGAAGCTCGCGCCGCGCCCCTCGGCCAGCAGCGCCGCGTAATCGTCCGGCCCTTGTCCTCGCACGGTGAAGACATGCGAAAGGTCGGGCAGGTCGGCCTTGATCCGCTGTGCCATCGCCGCGAAGTCGTACTTGCGGAATTCCGATGCGACGAAGAACGCGCGCGCGCGGCAATCGCCGAGCATCAGCGAAACCTCGTGGTCGCGGTAAATCGGCACGATCGGATTGACGACGAGGCCGGACATGGCGGCGGCAAGGTTGATGACGCCAGCCTCGTGCCAGTTCGGCACCTGAAAGGCCAGCACGTCGCCGCGTCGCAGGCCGCGTGCGTAAAGCGCCGCGCTCAATGCCTCGGCATCGGCGATAACCTCGGCGCGCGACATGCGGATGTCGCCTTCGACAAAGGCGGCGAAGTCCGCGTCCTCATCGGCCAGCGCATAGGCCTGATCGGCGATCGTGCGCTCGTCCCAGATGCCCTTTCCGAGCCATTCGCAAAGATGGGGGGCGGGCGTCGCCAGCCAGTCCCACGGCGGGGTGATCCTCTCGTTCATGCTTTCACCGTGCCCAAACGCGCGCCCGCAACCAACTGGCGAAAAGGCAAGGACCTGTTACCTTTGGCAGCTTGCGGCGAGCGGCGCGCATAACCAGAGTCCGCCGCGATAACCGTATCGGGAGTTTGGATAGTGGACCTGCTGGAACGCAACGGCAATGCCGCCGAGATCATGCTGGATTACGTCGAGAACAACTCGACCTTCCAGGGCGAAAAGACGATGCGCGTGCCCGCGCGCGCCTATACCGACCAGGACCAGTGGGAGGCCGAGCTTGACCTGATCTTCAAGCGCGTGCCGCTGTTGCTCGCGTTCTCTGCCGAGCTGCCCAACCCCGGCGATTACAAGGCCAGCACTGTCGTCGGCCTGCCGGTCCTCATCAACCGCGCCAAGGACGGCAAGGCCCGCGCGTTCCTCAACGTCTGCTCGCACCGCGCTGCGCCCGTCGCCGCCGAAGGCACGGGCAACTGCTCGCGCTTCGTCTGCCCCTATCACGGCTGGACCTTCGGGCAGGACGGCAAGCTGCTCGGCGTCGCCGAAGCCAGCAAGTTCGGCGAGATCGACAAGGCCAGCCATGGCCTGCGCGAACTGCCCTGCGAAGAGCGCGCCGGGATGATCTTTGCCTCGCTGACGCCGGGCGCCTCGTTCGACCTCGAAAAGCACCTGCGTGGCTATCTGCCGGACCTCGAAAGCCTCGGTCTCGAAAGCTGGTCCTATCTCGGCTCGCGCGTGATCGA
The DNA here is from genome assembly GCA_041396945.1 of Sphingomonadaceae bacterium. Classification (GTDB taxonomy): domain Bacteria; phylum Pseudomonadota; class Alphaproteobacteria; order Sphingomonadales; family Sphingomonadaceae; genus Novosphingobium. Next base: position 38,291 of record JAWKXP010000006.1, read on the forward strand.
AGGCGCGAACTGGAAGGTCGCCTATGACGGCTACCTCGAAGGCTATCACTTCGCTTCGCTCCACCCCGAAACGATCTTTCCGCGCACGCCGTCGAACACGATGCATTACGAAGGTTTCGGCCCGCATTTCCGCATCGGCTTCCCGCAGCGCCGCATCAAGGAAGCGCTCTCCGAAGTGCCGCGCGAGGACTGGGGCAATCAGGAGAACAACGGATACGATTACGTCCGCATCCTGTTTCCCAACATCGCGATCTTCGTCGCGCCCGAGATCACCCAGATCGCGCAGCTCTATCCGGGCGATACGCCGGGCACCAACCGCACCGTGCTCAACTACCTGCGCCAGGAAGCGCCGCGCGACGAGGAAGACAAGGCGGCGCTCGACCAGATGATGGATTTCTTCGCAGGCGTTACCTACGGCGAGGATTACGTCATAGGTATGGAAATCCAGAAGGGCCTCGAATCCGGCGCGCATGACGAGGTCGTTTTCGGCAAGAACGAGCGCGGCAACCAGTACTTCCACGAATGGCTGAACTGGTACCTCGCCGAAGACCCGACGCTGCCCGAGCCGCAGATGTGAGGCGGCGGGCATGACTGTCACCGTCATCACCCTGCTCAAGCGCCGCGAGGGCATGAGCAAGGCGGACTTCATCGCCTATTACGAGGAAAACCACCGCAAGATCGGCGAGCAGGTGCTGGCCGGCTATGCGACGCGCTATGTCCGCCGGTTCCTCCATCCGATGGATGGCGAGGACCAGCACGAAGATGCCGATGTGGTGATGGAAATCGATTTTCCCGACGCTGCGACGCGCGATGCCTGTTTTGCCGCGCTGTCCGATCCGGCAACCCAGGCAATGATCGCCGAGGATGAAGCGAAGCTGTTCGACCGCAGCCGCATCCGGACATTCACCGTCGAGGAGCGGGCTTCGGATATCTGATCGGCGCAATAGCTCTCTCCCCTTGAGGGGAGAGATACAAAGGCTTGAGAGCGAAGCGAACTATGTTGCCGCAGTTGAGAGGGGGTCACGAGCCTGATGCGTGGCAGACCCTTCCCAACCCTCTCCCCTGAAGGGGAGAGGGCTAGAAGGCGTTACCCCCGCTGCTCATGGACGATGGCGTAGACGCGCTTGGTAAAGACCCACTGGCCGTCGCGCTTTTCCAGTTCGTCGTCGTAGCGTCCATGGCCGCGGATCAGTTCGCCGGTCTCGGGGTGCTCGTAGACTTCGTGCGTGTAGGCCACGGCCTTTGCCTTGTTGCCCTCGACCTCGATCGCGCCGGGCTCCATGAAATAGACCATCGGCTTGGCCATCTTGTCGAGGCCGTAGACCTTCATCGATTCGATCCAGCCGGACACGATGACGTCCTTGCCCTCGAACGCGCCGAGGTCGGGATAGTCGGCGAGTTCCCAGAATGCGTCCTCGGCCCAGATCGAGCCCCAGACTTCGGGGTCCTTGGTCATCACGCCATGCGCGTGGGTGTTCATCAGTTCGCGGATCGCGAGGCGATCTTCGATGGGGCCAGAAAACGGCATATTGATTTCCTTGTCTTGAGGTTCGCTGGTGCGAACCCGGTCGCCAGCCGACCCGCCTGCCCGCCCGACCACCAATTGTAAGGTGGCCTTGGTGGTCGTGCGGGGAGGAGGGGCGGGAGGTATGCGCTAAAAACTACCAGGCGTGCTCTTCGCCGTTCCACTTGTAGAAGTCGCCCGACTTCTCAAGCGTCCAGCCTTCGGCGAGCTTCTTGATGTCGCTGGCCGATTCCTGCGGGCTGATCTCGGCATCGGGGCCACCCATGTCGGTCTGGACATAGCCGGGATGGATGATCCCGACGATGATGCCGCGATCCTTGAGGTCGATGGCGACCGAGCGCATCAGGCGGTTGAGCCCGGCCTTGGCCGCGACATAGGGATAGAACCCGCCATAAGGCCAGGTCGAGGCGGCCAGCTGGCTGGAGAAGTTGATGACCCTGGAGCCTTCGCCGAGCCGCGGCAGGAACGCGCGCAGCACCCGCAGCGGGCCTTTGAGCATGATCTCGATCGCCTCGTCGAAGGTATCCCAGTCGCCCGGTTCGAGCATCGGCGCCAGCTTTCCGACGATCCCGGCGACGTTGTAGAGCAGGTCGATCTGTTCGCTGCCGGTATCCGCCGCGCCCGCCGCGACCGAGGCATCCGACGCCGCGTCGAGCGCGTGGACCGTAACGCTGCCGCCCGATCCCGCCGCCAGCGCGTTCAGATCGTCCGCGCCTGCCGGATCGCGCACCATCGCGAAGACGCGGTCGCCCGCTTCGGCGTGCTGCCTTGCCAGTTCGAACCCGATCCCGCGCGATGCGCCGGATACCACTACATTTGCCATCAGGGTTTCCTTCCTTCGATCCAGTCGTTGAGCACTTCGTGGAAGAAGCGCACGCGGGTTTCCTGCGCGGGCAGGTAAGCGTCGGTATAGCCGCGCGAATGCATGCCGGCCTGCATGCCTTCGGCGAGTTCCATGTCCTGATAGACAATCTGCCCGGCGAGTTCCGGAATGCCGCGCCCGCCGTCGAAGACGCGGTGCTCGCATTCCTCGACCTCGCGCAGCGGCTTGAGGCCCGGCCATCACCGATTCGACCTCGGTCTGCCCTTCGACCGGGAAGGCCATGCACCAGAGGTCGAAGTAGCACTTTTCCGGGTCCTCGGCATGCGGTTCGGAGCGGAAGAAGATCAAATTATCCGGCAGGAAGCTGATCGTGACATTGGGGAACATCACCGTGTGCGGGCTGTCGGTGATCTCCTCGTCGTCCATGTTCTCGTAATGCAGGTAGCCCTTTTCCTTCCAGAGCTTCTGCTTGGCGGCCTTGAGGTCTTTCCAGCCCTGCATCGCGAATTCCTCGTAGGATGCGTAGCTGGCCGGGTCAATGTCCCACTTCTTCAGTTCGCCTTCGAACATCGCGTTGCCGCCGCCTTCGGGGCGGTCGGAGAGCGAGGGGCGCATCGGCTGAACCGTGCGGCCGTGCCCGTTCGGCCACATCTCGTGGCGCGCGGAATCGACGTCCTGATCGATCCACGGCGGCACCTGCGGGTGCGCGGTGCGGGTGTGATAGCTTTCCGAGAAATTGTCGGTCACGAACTTCCAGTTGGCGTTGATCTCGATGCGATACCAGGCAACGCGCACCGCCTTTTCCATGGGGTAATTTTTGAAGACCTCCATCATCGGATAGAGGAAATCGTGCAGGTCCGGGCCGTTCTCGTCCATCGTGTACCAGACGAACCCGCCCCAGGTTTCGCAGCGCAGTTCCTTTAGCGAAAGCTTGCCGCAGGGGTTGCCTTGCGGGAAGTCGGCATCTGCGTCCTGCGCGTGGGCAAGCACGCCGTCGAGCCCGTAGCGCCAGCCGTGGTAGGGGCAGGTGATCCCGGTGACCGAAGACATGCCGTCGACCATGCGCATGCCCCGGTGGCGGCAGGCGTTGTAGAACGCGCGGACCGAGCCATCCTCCTGCCGCACGCAGATGACCGACTCTTTCAGGAAGTTATGGACCGCGTAGTCACCGCTTTCCGGAATGTCCGCCTCGCGGCAGCCGACGTGCCAGATCTTGGTCCAGAGGTTGTCCCATTCCTTCTGGGCAAACTCCTTCGAGTAATAGCGGTCGCCGGTGATCTTGTCGCCGCGCAGGTTGGCCGGGTCGCGCCCGTCGAGGGGCTGGGGGAAAGTCGATTGCTGGTTCATGGCATCCTCTTCCTTCGCGCTGCCTCATTCAGCGGGGCAGCATCTTGGCGGGCAACCTGCCGCCTGCGCGCTCTGCGTCATACTGTCACTTTGGACAGAAATCCGGCAGCCCCGCCGGTTTTATTGCCTGCCATAGAGCTGCGCCACCGTTTGCGTGACCAGCGCGCGCACTTTTGCCATGCGCTCACCCTTGCCGAGGACGCCCTCGTTCAGCAGCATTCCGATATGCGCGGCATTGGCGAAGTCGCTGGCCAGCTTCATCGCATCCCATTGCTCGCGCCACTGCGGGAAAGCCTCGATCATCTCGCTGATCCAGACCTTGTCATAGCGCTTTTCAGCCGGGGCGAAGAGCGCGGCGAGTTCCTCGTCGCTGCGCGCGGCGACGGCCAGTTGCAGGTAAGCGGCATATTCATGCGTATGGACCGACCGCCAGTGCGCCTCGGTAGCGGTCTCGATAATCTCTTCCTCGCCGCGCGTGCCGAGCGAGGCGAAGTAATCGTCGAGGAACAGGCTCATGCGGCGGTAGAAAAGGTGGTCGATAACCGCCGCGACAAGGTCCAGCCGCGTTGCGAAATGGTGGTGCATCGCCCCGCGCGAGATTTCGCAGCCCGTGGCAACCGCTGCGGTGGTGAGGCCCGCGTATCCGGCTTCGACCAGGCAATCGATCCCGGCATCGAGAATCCGCTGACGAGTGCGCGCGGACTTGCGCTGCTGCCACTTTTCGGGCGGCTCGGCATTGTGCCGGGGATGCATCGCGGAGAGCATCCGGTCCTGGATCGCGGTGGCCTTCATCTGCGAAAGGCTAGCCCAAGGGCACTGAAAAGCACAGGGGCGGCGGGCCTATCACTTCGCACAGTTACTCATTCGGCAGGCCTCACGCATAAAAACGGCATCTCTGCCGGTTTTGTGCCGGCAACGTTTCAAGCCCGGAACCGAACTGGCCGGGTGACATGGGGAGGGTACTGAAGATGAACACGCACGCATTGCGCCTGATGGCCGGGATTTCGGCGCTGGCCCTCACGGCCGCGCCTGCTTTCGCGCAGGAAGCAGATGACGCGCCCGCAGGCGGCATCCAGGATATCGTCGTCACCGCGCAGAAGCAGGAAGAAAACCTTCAGGCGGTTCCGATCGCGGTGACCGCAGTCGGCGGGGAAAGCCTTGCCGCGATGCAGGTCACCTCATTGCAGGCGTTGCAGAACACCGTTCCCAACGTGCAGATCGACAACTTCTCGAACACGCCGAACAACGCCGTCTTCACGATCCGCGGTATCGGCATCATCGAGCCCGATCCCTATGCCGGTAACACCGTGTCGATTGTCGCAGACGGGGTGCCGCAGTTCTTCTCGATGGGCGCGCTGCTCGACACCTATGACGTCAACCGCGTCGAAATCCTGCGTGGTCCGCAGGGCACCCTGTTCGGCGCGAACACGACCGGCGGCGTGGTCAATGTCGTCACCAATCGCCCGACCGGTGAATTGGGCGGCTATGCCCGCGTGATGTACGGCAATTTCGATCGCCTCGACATCAACGGCGCGATCGAAATCCCGCTGCAAGAAGACTTCGTCTCGCTGCGCGTTGCCGGCGTTCACACCCAGCGCAAGGGCTGGGTCACCAATGTCTGGGACGGCTCGGACATGGGCAGCAAGAATGTCGATGCGATCCGCGGCCAGCTTTACATCACGCCTAGCCCGGACGTGCGCCTGACGCTGCAGGGTGAATATGTCGCGGCGCGCAACGGTGCACCGGTCGTGGTCAACGGCGCAATTCCGGGCGAGGGCAACTACGTCGAGCCGGGCACCTTCTTTAACGGCGCGGTGCTGCCGAATTACCAGAGCCCCTGCATTCCGGGCGACCGCTGCCGTGCACCCGACAAGTATTTCTCGGGCAACAACGAAGTGCCCGACCAGTCGGACATGACGACCAAGTTCTTTATCGGAACCGCCGAGTTCGACAACACCCCGCTGGGCGACATTACCTCGATCACCGGCTACAAGAAGTTCACCCTGTTCGAATATACCGACCAGGACGGCACCTCGAAGACCAACAACGCGACCCGCCGCCGCACCGAAGGCTGGCAGTTCAGCGAGGAGCTGCGCACTGCGGTCGACCTTTCGGACAGCATCAATGCGGTTGCGGGCGTGTTCTTCCTGAAGACGCACTACGACCACTACCAGATGTACCATCTGGATTTCGCACTTCCGGGCCTCATCCAGTTCAACACGCAGGACCAGGATACCGAGAGCTTTTCCGCCTTCCTGCAGACCTACACGCAGCTCACCGACGCACTGACGCTTTCGGCGGGAATTCGTTACACGCATGACAAGATCGACGCGCGCTCGACGCTTGATACCGGCATCGGTAGCGCTGCTTTGACCGACGATGCCAATTACGACCGTTTCGATGTTGTCTTCCCCGGCAGCCTCGATGTCGGCGGCAAGAAGAGCTGGGACAATGTCGGCTGGAAGCTCGGCCTCGATTACGAGTTCGGCGTCAACCAGATGGTCTATGCCAGCTGGGCGCGCGGTTTCAAGTCGGGCGGTTATACGGGCCGCATCGGCGTCGCGGCGGACGGTGACACCCCTTACAACCCGGAAGAGGTCGATACCTTCGAGATCGGTCTCAAGGCCGACCTGCTCGACCGTCGCCTGCGCACCAATCTCGCGGTCTTCCTGACCAAGTATCGCGACATGCAGATTGCGCAGATCTACTTCGATCGCGAAACCAACGTGCAGGGCAACCGCATCCTCAACGCCGCCGAATCCGAGATCAAGGGCTTCGAGCTCGAGGTTCAGGCGGTGCCGGTCGACGGGCTGACACTGCGCAGCTCGCTTGCCTACCTCGATACCAAGTACAAGGACTTCCTCTACGGCGATCCCGTTTCGGGCCAGACCTTCGACCTGAAGGGCGACAGCCTGCAGAACGCGCCGAAGTGGCAGGCACTTGCCGGCATCAATTACGCCTACGAACTGGCGGGCGGCAGCCGCATCGTCGCCGATGCAAGCTACAGCTACACCGCGAAGAAGTATTATACCGCGATCCTCAACACGCCGCGTTCGACGGTGCAGCCGATGCATTACATCGACGCGCACATCAACTGGACCTCGGCAAACGAGGTCTTCGAGGTTGGCGTCTGGGGCAAGAACCTTGCCGACAAGCGCTACGTCAACACCTCCTACGATTCGCCCGGCTACGCCGCGATCGTGGGTTACGCGCCGCCGCGCCAGTACGGCATGTCGGTCGGCGTGAACTTCTGACCAGCTCCTCCCTCGCCCCGGCCTGACCCTCATCAGGCCGGGGCAGTTTTTTGGAAGAGGAGAGGGCAGATGTCGGCAGCGGACCTGATTGCGCGCCACGCCATTCTCAATGCACTGGCCGTGCACAGCCGGGGGCTGGACCGGGCGGACGCGAACCTGCTCGGCGCGGCCTACCATCCCGATGCGACGGTCGATTACGGCTTCTTTACCGGACCGGCAGCGGACTTCGTGCCGATCATTATCGGTGCGCAGAAGGCGGGTGGGGTAACGCTGCACCGCACCGCAAATTGCGAAATCAGGGTTTCTGGCGACCGCGCGGTCTCCGAGAGCTACGTCATCGCCTATGCCGAGGAGGCCGAGGTCCAGCGCACCATATTCGGGCGCTACCTCGACCGCCATGAGTGCCGCGACGGCCTCTGGAAGCTGACGCACCGCACCTATGTGCTCGACGGCAATACCAACCGCGCCAGCACCGTGATGCGCGGCGATCCGCCCGCCGCTCACGACAATTATGTGCCCGAAGGCGGCAAGGGTGCCTCCGATCCGGGCCGGGCCTTGCTCGCCCACCACGAAGCCGCCAGCCGCAGATTACAGGGAGCCGGATCGATGACCGCAGAAACCGACGCACTCGACGAAGCGCTTTCGCGCGATGCCATCCGCAGGCTGGCCACGACCTACAGCCGCGCGGTCGATCGCGGTGACAAGGAGATGCTTGCCTCGATCTTCTGGGACGATTCGGTGGTGATCTCCGGCCTCGTCAATGCCTCGGGCCATGTCTTTGCCGACCAGATCGTCGACTATGTTGTCGCCAACCTCGACTATTGTTTCCACTCGATCGCCAACGAATGGATCGAGGTGAAAGGCAACCACGCGGTCGGCGAGCACTACATCATCGCGCATCAGAGCAGCGGCGGGCAGGACGTGATGACCGGCGGTCGCTATATCGACAGCTACGAGCGTCGCGACGGCGTCTGGAAGATCGCCAGCCGCACCTTCGTGGCCGACTGGAACACCGCGCACCCGGCCTCGATGGAACTCGACGGGATGTACGAACCGCTGAAAACGCGCGGCTCCTATGGTAAGGGTGACCCGATCTACGCACATTGGGAGAGCCTGTGACCACTGCCGCCATCGACTGTCCGCCCCATGTCGACCCCTCGCAGGTCGTCGACATCAATATCTATGCCTTGCCCGGGCAGGAGCGCGATTTCCACGCCGCGTGGAAGGCGCTGCAGGACGCATCGCCTGACATCGTCTGGACACCGCAGAACGAAGGCCACTGGATTGCGCTGCGCGGCGATATCCTTGCCGAAGTGCAGTCCGATCATGAGCGCTTTTCAAACCGCGTGATTATCCTGCCCAAGTCGGTGGGCGAGGGGCATGGCCTGATCCCGACTACCATCGATCCGCCCGAGCATCGCCCTTATCGCAAGCTGCTCAACGACGGCATGGCACTGGGCAAGGTGCGCGCGATGCACGATTCGATCCGCGCGGTCGCCGGCGAACTGATCGACGGGTTCGTCGCCGAGGGGCGCTGCGATTTTACCCGCGACTATGCGCTGGTCTTCCCGATCCGCATCTTCATGGCGCTGACCGACGTACCCATGGCGGACGCGGAAAAGATCATGTTCTGGGCGGCCTGCATGACCCGGCCCGACCAGCCGCTGAGCTTCGACGAGGCCAAGGCGAATTTCTACGAATATCTCGCGCCCGTCATCGAAGCGCGCCGCGCGCAGCCGGGCGAAGACCTGCTCAGCCACCTCATCAACACGCCGATGGTCGATGGCCGCGTCGTCGGGCATGACGAGGCGCTGGCGCTTTGCACGCAGATCCTGATCGCGGGCGTCGATACCGTGGTCAATTTCCTCTCGTTCGCGATGCTGACTATTGCCGCCGACCCGGCGCTCCAGAGCGAGTTGCGCGGGCGCGAGTTCAACGGCGTGCTCGCTGCCACGCACGAGCTGTTCCGCCGCTTCGGCCTTGTCATCATCGCGCGAACCGTGCGGCACGACATGGAATTCCACGGCGCCCAGCTCAAGGCGGGCGAGCTGGTCTGCATCCCGACGCAGGTTCACGGCCTCGACGAGCGGATCAATCCCGAGCCGATGACGGTCGACCTGGCGCGCAAGAGCGCGCGGCACTCCGCCTTCGGCAGCGGCCCGCATATGTGCCCCGGACAGGAACTCGCGCGCGCCGAAGTCGCGATCACGATCGAGGAATGGCTCAGGCGCATCCCCGAATTCCGCGTCGCCGCCGATGCCGACACCGGCATCTCGGGCGGCATCGTCGCGCAGGTCAACCGGCTGGTGCTGGAGTGGGACGCATGAGCGAGACCCGCAAAGGCGGCTGCCTCTGCGGTGCCGTGCGCTATGAAGTCGTCTGGCCGCCCAAGAGCCTTGTGGTGTGCCATTGCACCGATTGCCAGAAGCAGGCGGGCACCGCGTTCTCGGTCGTCGGTGTTGCCGCGCGCGAGGATATTGCGGTCGAGGGTGAGCTGGCAACCTTCAGCCACGCCGGCACCTCGGGCCAGACGGTCAACCGCCGCTTCTGCGGTGCCTGCGGCTCGCCGGTGCTTACCGATACCGAGATGGCGCGCAAGGACGGGATCATCTTCTTCAAGGCGGGCACGCTCGACGAAACCGCCGACCTTGCGCCGACTGCCCACTTCTGGACACGCAGCGCACAGCATTGGTTCACGCTTCCCGAAGGCGTGACCTGCCTCGAACAACAATAGGGAGCCGACAATGGGCAAGATGGATGGCAAGGTTGCACTGATTACCGGTGGCGCATCGGGGCTGGGCGCAGCCGATGCGAGGACGCTGGCGGCGGAAGGCGCGAAAGTCGTCATCACCGATGTCCAGGACGAGCTGGGCGCTTCGGTGGCTGCCGAGATCGGCGATGCCTGCCTTTACCTCAACCACGACGTGCGCGACGAGGCGCGCTGGGGCGAGGTCGTCGCCGAAACCATCGCGAAGTTCGGGCGGCTCGATACGTTGGTCAACAATGCGGGACTGGTGCGCTTCGGCAATATCGAAGAGCTGTCCTATGCCGATTACAAGTTGCAGGTCGATGTCATGCTCGACGGCACGTTCCTCGGCTGCCGGGCGGCGATCCCGCATATGAGCAAGGACGGCTCGGGCGCGATCGTCAACATGGCCTCCGTCGGAGGCCTCAAGGCGATCAGCGCGATCCCCGCCTATTCCGCTGCGAAGGCCGGGATCATCGGCATGACCCGTTCGGTCGCGATCCATTGCCAGGAGCAGAAGTACCGCATCCGCTGCAATGCCATCGCGCCGGGCGGGATTGCCACGCCGATGACACAGCAGGCGCTCGACGAATTGCCGGACGGCGATCCCGGTCTCGATCAGGCCGAAACGCACGGCATGGGCGAGGTCGCCGACATCGCCAACATGGTGCTTTACCTCGCCAGCAGCGACGGCAAGCACATCACCGGCACCACGATCACCATCGATAATGGCGAGACGATGTAGCAACCTCGCCTTTCTCGCAGGCAGCCCGCCCCTATCGAATCGGCCAGTATCGCGTCGCCGCGCAGTGCGGCAATAAAAACAGGCAGCCATGCCGGTTTTGGCCGGATGGCGAGAGAGGCAATGCTGAATGGGCCAGAATTTCGATCTTGAAGCCGAGGTGCGCGATCTTGCCGCGCGGCGCGATATTACCGACGCGGTGCAGCGCTATATGCGCGGGCTCGACCGGCTCGACCCGGCGATGCAGCGTTCGGCTTTCCATGACGATGCCTATATCGATGTCGGCCTGTTCAAGGGCGGGGCGGACGATTTTGTCGAGTTCGCGCAGGGCCTGCTCGCCGCGATGGAAGCAACCCACCACTTCCTCGGCCAGATCCGCATCGAGATGCGCGACGCCGCAAACGCCAGCGGCGAGTGCTATTTCCAGGCCTGGCACGACAGCCGCAACGAGGATGGCGCGGAGCGTGACCTGTTCATCTCGGGGCGCTATATCGACGAGTACAGCTGCCGGGATGGCGTCTGGCGCATCGCCAAACGCAAACTCATCACCGACTGGATCACCGACGATCCGGCCAACCGCGCGTTCTGGAACCAGGACCCGCCGCCGCTCGCGGGCGGCAGGCGCGGCGAGGATTTCTCCGACCGCCGCGACTGGCCCGACTGACCGACCAATTCGAAGGAAGCGACAATGAACGTTGAAAGCAAGGTCTCCCGCTATTCGCAGGAATTCGATCCGCCGGTGCGCGGCGATACGATCACCGCCGATCGCTACATCACCAAGGAGTGGATGGAGCTGGAGAACAAGTATCTCTGGCCCAAGGTCTGGCACCTCGGCGCGGTCGTTGCCGAGTTCGAAGAGCCGGGCGACATCGTGCGCCACAATTTCGGCAAGGAATCGGTCATCATCGTCAAGCAGGACGATGGCTCGTTCAAGGCGTTCTACAACACCTGCCCGCATCGCGGTAATCGCCTGATCCTCGCCGACGAGACCTCGGTGCCGAAGATTACCTGCGGCTACCACAACTGGCAGTTCGACCTCGATGGCAAACTGTCAAAGGTGCAGGATCCCGACGATTTCGAAGGCGGCGATCCGTGCAATCACGTCACGCTGACCGAGGTTCGCTGTGATGTCTGGGGTCCGTTCGTATTTTGGTGCATGGACGATGACGTCAAGCCGCTGCTCGAATGGCTTGAGCCTTATCCCGAGCGGCTTGCAGGCTACGGCCTCGAAAACTGGGTGCGGGTGATGAACCTCTCCGCCGACGCGGACTTCAACTGGAAGATCATCCGCGACAATTTCAACGAGTCCTACCACCTGCCGACGATCCACCCGGAACTGGCGACCTTCATCAACGACGGCCTGCCCGACACGCTCTTCGAGATGTACCCGTCGGGCCACAACTCGATGTGGATGAAGGGCCATCAGGCGACGACGCGCGTCGACTATCACACCACCGAAGTCCCCGCGCCGCTCGACGACATCGCGCGCGCCTGGGACATCGACCCGGCGGAATACAACGGGCGCACCGGCGACCTGCGCGCCGCAATCATCGAAGCCAAGCGCAAGCTTGGTCCCGGTCGCGGGTTCAAGAACTACGACGACATGACCGACCAGCAGCTGGTCGATTATTTCCACTGCACGATGTTCCCGAACCTGACGCTGACGATGTCGCCCGAACAGTGCCAGATCCTGCGCACCGAGCCGCATCCGACCGACCCGGAAAAGTGCGTCTTCCAGCACTGGTGCATCTATCCGCCGGTCGAGGGGATGGAGACGGTCGAAACCCCGATCGGCCCGCTGCCGCTGCAGCACGATGCCGAGCGCCGCCACTCAAGTTACGGCGACGGTGTCTCGCTCGGCTTCGTTGCCGATCAGGACCTCTCGATTGGCACCAGCCAGCAGCAGGGCCTCAACTCGCGCGGCTTCAAAGGCTTTATCCTGCCGGGGCAGGAAAAGCGCGTGCAGCGCTTCCACGAACTGCTCAACGACATGGTGCTGGGGCACGGCGAATGATCGTACCCGGCGTCCCCGGCCAGCATGTCATGCAGAACGCCTTTATCGTCGATGACATAGAGGCGGCTGCGATGCGCTGGATCGGGGCGACCGGGATCGGCCCGTTCCTGCATGTTCCGCATGTCGTGCTGGAGGAATACACGCACCGGGGCGAGACCCGCTCCGGGCTCGATTTCTCGGTCGCGTTGGCGCAGTCCGGCGGCGTGCAGATCGAACTGGTGCAGCAGCACTGCGACAGCCCCTCGGCCTATCGCGACACGATCGCCAAGGGCGAGACCGGCTTTCACCACATGGGCATCTACGTCGCCGATTACGACGCGGCCTATCGCAGCTATGTCGATCAGGGCTTTGTCGCCGCGGTGGACGGCACCTTCGGCAATATGCGGTTTTCCTACATCGACACCTCGGCGGCCATCGGCTGCATGATCGAACTGATCGAGGAAGACCCCGACCAGACCGATTTCTTCAAACGCATCGCCGCCGCCGCCGAAGGCTGGGACGGTGTGACCGACCCCATTCGACCCGGATTTCCGGGCTGATCCGAGACAGGAGAGCACAGATGACCGTAGCCATGCCGTTCGAGGACCGCCTCGCCCTGCAAGACCTGATGACCGCCTATTGCTATGCGGTCGATGACATCGGCAATGTCGAGCCGCTGCTCGATCTGTTCACCGACGATGCCGTGCTCGATTTCCGTAAGATCGGCCTGCCGCTGATGAATGGCAAGGGCGACATCCGCGCGTTCTTTACCGGCGTGTTCGGCGACATGTCGCACCACGCGCATTACATCACCAACTTCCGCCCGGAAGCCTTCGGCGGCGATACCGCCTCGATGTCTGCTTACGTCATCGGGATGGGCCGCGCCAATGACGGCAACGAGGTTGTCGCCAACGTGCAGTACCGCTTCGATTGTGTGCGCACCGATGCCGGCTGGAAGTGCAAAAACTATTCGATGTTCTCGATGATGCCCGTGCCCGACAGCATGGCCGAAATCCACGGCGAACGCTGAGCCGAGCGAACAGAAGGAGACGCCCCATGTCCGCCTATATCGAAGTTCCCGAAAAGAACGCGCCCTATCCCACGCACCCTTCGGCGAAGTTTCCCGAAGTGCGCGGCGATCCCATCGGCGGCGACCGCTACTGGTCGAAGGAATTCGCGGACAAGGAATGGGAGCACATGTGGAAGCGTGTCTGGCATGTGGGCGGGCGCGAGGCGCAGATTCCCGAGGCGGGCGATTACATCACCCACAACTTCCGCCACGAATCGGTCATCATGGTGCGTCAGGAGGACGGCTCGGTCCGGGCCTATTTCAACGTCTGCCGTCACCGGGGCAACCGGCTGGTTTCCGCCGACGAAGGCGCTGTCGCCAGGCATTTCGTGTGCCCCTACCACAACTGGAAGTGGAACATCGACGGTGCGCTTGACGAGGTTCAGGACCCGGAAGATTTCCCGCAAGGCAATCCTTGCGAGAAGCTCCGCCTGAAAGAGGTTCCCTGCGAAACCTGGGGCGGTTTCGTGTTCTACAGCTTCGATCCCAACGCGCTGCCGCTGATGGAATATCTCGATCCGATCCCCGAACTGCTCGGCAATCGCGATCTGGCGAACTGGAAGCGCGTCGTCTGGCGCACCTTGCGGGTCAACACCAACTGGAAGTTCGCCTCGGACAATTTCAACGAGGCCTATCACATCCCTGCGGTCCATCCGCAGTTCCAGCCGATGATCGACGATCACTACTCGACCACCGTGTTCGAGATGTACCCGTCCGGCCACAACCGCATGATCGAAAAGCTCCAGCCGTCCTCGCGTTATGAGACGGCGGATTCGGTCATGCCGCTCTGGGCCGACGTGCTTGGCGAATGGGGTCTCGATCCGAAGGACTTCGAGGGCCGGGCACAGGAAGCGCGGCTGGCGCTTCAGGAAGCGCGGCGTCGGATGGGGCCGGAAAAGGGCTGGAACCATTTCGCAAAGCTCAGCGACGATGAACTGACCGACCAGTTCCACCACACCTGCTTTCCCAACCTGACGCTGACCGGCACGCCCGAAGGCCTCCACGTCTTCCGCACCGAGCCCGACGCGGACGATCCCAACTGGTCGACCTTCGACTACTGGTATCTCTCGCCCGAGATCGGCGAGAGCGAGGAGATCGCCACGCTCTACGGCATGCGCCCCTTCGAAGAGGCCGAGCACGAGACCGACGATTTTACCGACTATGAAACGACGATCGCGCAGGGCGATTTCCTGATCCAGGACCTCTCGCTCGCGGTGACGCAGCAGCAGGGCCTGCGCTCGATGGCGCACGAGGATCACTACCTCGCGAAACAGGAAAACCGCGTGCGGCGCTTCCATGAGGTCATCAACGACTACATCGAAGGGCGGCGCTGATACCGGGGATGCCCTGACATGCCGCTGATCGTCGACAAGGCAGAACGCCGCGCCACGGTTGCGCGCGTGGCGTTCGATCTTGTCGCCGACAATGGCATCGGCGCGGTGACTTTCCGGCAGGTGGCGGATGCGGCGGGTGCATCCACCGCGATCGTCAGCAACTATTTCCGCGACAAGAACGACCTCCTCTTCGAGGTCTATCGCCTCGCCAACCACCGCGCGATGGAGCGCCTTGAGGCGTCGTTTGCGAAAGGCGCGGAGCTTGTCGATTGCCTTGCGCAGGTGCTGCCCGTCTCGCGCGAGATGCAGCGCGGCTGGCGCGTCTGGCTGGCCTTCTGGGGCCTGTCGCACTCCGATCCCGAGTTCCAGCGAGAAACCGCCGAAAACGCGAGCGCGAGCGTCGAGCTTTACCGCCGCATGCTCGCCCGGCGCTATGGCGGCGAGCCGGAAGCCGCGCACATCGAAGCCAAGGCCCGGCGTCTCGTCGCGACAGTCGGCGGGCTGGGTCTGCAGGCCTGCCTCGCCCCCGCCGACTGGCCGCTGGACCGGTTGCGCGCGATCATTGCCGATGAAATCCGCGCGTTCGACGACCTCGCCGACTGGTGATGCGCAGCAGCACCTATTTTATATGACAGTCGTCATTTTTAAGCGGCGGCGATAGTCAGACTGGCAAGACAATGCACCAGCATTGCAGGAGAGATGTATGCCTGAATCCAATCAGGGACTGAGCAGGCGGCGGATGCTCGCCGGTGCTGGCGTCGCAGCCGTGGCCGCGACCGCAACGGCAGGCTGCAAGCGCGTCGATTCCGGCGAAGAGGCATGGGATCACTCTTGCGACGTGCTCTGCGTCGGCAGCGGCGCGGCGGCGGGCACGGCGGCGGTGACTGCCGCCTCCGAGGGCGCCAAAGTGATCGTCGTCGACAAGATGCCGGTGCTCGGCGGCACCACGGCAAAGTCGGGCGGCGTGGCCTGGATCTTCAACAACTTCATCCTGAAGGAGCAGGGCATCGCCGACACCAAGGCCGATGCGCTCAAATATGCCGCGCGCTTTGGCTATGCCCGCCACTACGATCCGGCGAGTCCGACGCTTGGGCTGGGCGAGACCCGCTACAAAGTGCTCGAAGCGTTCTACGATCACGGCTCGGATGCCATCGACCACCTGCGCAAGATCGACGCGGTGCAGTTCAAGCAGTTCCGCCTGTTCCACATCGACCGCCCCGCGCCCGACTATGCCGACCACCTGCCCGAGAACAAGGTGCCCACCGGGCGCACGCTGGAACCGGCGGTTGGTTCGGGCTCCTCGGAAGGCGGCGGCACGTTAGCGCGCATGCTTGCCGAGTATTTGCAGGCAAACAACGTGCCGATCATGCTGGAGACGAAGGTCACCCGCATCGTCAGGGATAGCGAGGGCCGCGCCATCGGTGTCGAGGCCGAGCAGGACGGCAAGACCATCCGCATCAGGGCCGAAAAGGGCATCATTTTCGGCACCGGCGGCTATTCGCACAATGTCGAGCTGTGCAACCTGCACCAGCCCTACGTCTATGGCTCCTGCGCGCTGACCGGGTCGACTGGTGATTTCATTCCGCTGGCGCAGCAGGCGGGCGCGATGATGGGCGACCTCTCCTATGCCTGGCGCAGTCAGGTCGTGCTCGGCGAGGCCCTGCAGACGCGCGGCGTCGGCTGGGGCGCGTTCGTGCTGCCCGGCGATTCGATGATCCTCGTCAACAAGTACGGGAAGCGCGTGGTCAACGAAAAGCGCGATTACAACGACCGCGCGCAGGTGCACTTCGCCTTCGATCCCTCGCACGAGGACTATCCCAACCACCTCCTGTTCATGCTCTTCGACGAACGGTCGAAGGATGCATTCGGCGGCGCGTTCCCGTTCCCCGCGCCCAACGGTTCGAACCCGCACATGCTGCAGGGTGCGACATGGGACGAGCTGTTCGGCAAGCTCTCGGCGCAGCTCAAGGGCTGGGAAGGGCGCACCGGCGGCACGCAGCTTGCGCCTGAATTTGCCGCCAACGCCAAGGCTACGGTGGCGCAGTTCAGCGACTATGCACGGGCGGGCAAGGACCCCGATTTCAAGCGCGGCGATTATCTCTACGACCGCGAATGGCACCTGCTGTTCTCGGGGCGCAGGCCGGGCACCGAATTCCCGGAAAACACCTATCCCAACTCGGTGATGCATCCCTTTGCCGAGACCGGGCCGTACTATGCCATCGTCCTCGGCCCCGGCACGCTCGACACATCGGGAGGACCGCAAGTGAACGAAAACGCGCAGGTGCTTGCTGCAGATGGCGAGCCGATTCCGGGGCTATACGGCGCGGGCAACTGCATCGCTTCGCCATCGGGGCAGGCTTACCTCGGCGCGGGCGGGACGATCGGGCTGGCGCTGACCTTCGGCTATATCGCCGCAAAGCACGCGGTTTCGGCATGATGCGCGCGGCTCTCGCCATCGCCCTCGCTGCAACAGTGGCGGGCTGCTCGTACCAGCCAGAGTCCGGCACCTCCGCACAATCCGGGGGCGCGGCTGGCGACAAGACCTATTTTGTCAGCGAGATCGCGCCGGTGCTGCAAACCGCCTGCGTCACCTGCCACCTGACCGGCGAAGAGGCAGGCAATATCTCGCTGCTGCCGCGCAATGCCATTGCGATGACGGTCGACGTGCCCTCAATCGAAGCGCCCGAGGTGCTGCGCGTTGCGCCGGGCAAGCCGGACGAAAGCTATCTCGTCATGAAGCTCGAAGGCACGCATATCGCGGGTGGCGGGTCCGGTTCGCACATGCCCTTCGGCGGCGCGCCGCTGCCACCGGAAACAATCGCAAAATTCCGCACCTGGATCGAAAAAGGAGCCAAGCCGTGACTACATCTGACTGGAACCTCGAAGCCGACGTCGTCGTGCTCGGATCGGGCGGGGCGGCGCTGACGGCGGCGATTTCGGCAAAGGACCACGGCGCGAGCGATGTCGTGATCCTTGAGAAATCCGGCATGGTCGGCGGCACCACCGCGATGTCGGGCGGCATGCTCTGGATTCCGGGCAACCATCACCAGCTGGCCGAAGGGATCGAGGACGACGACGAGGACATCGTCGCCTATCTCGACGCCACCGCGCCGGGCCAGCTCGATCCCGATACGCTGATGGCCTTCATGGAAGGCGGGCCGGAGATGGTGCGCTGGCTCGAAGACAACACCCCGGTGCGCTTCGTCTCGTTCAGCGATTTCCCTGATTACCAGCCTTACCTGCCCGGCGCGAAGCCCGATGGCGGGCGTTCGCTCGACAATGTCGCCTTCTCGTTTGAGGAACTGGGCAAGTGGGCGAGCCGGGTGAACCCGAGCAAGATGGCCTATCCGATCCGTGGCAGTCTGGTCGAAGCGACACGCGGTCTGCTGAACGAAGAGATTCTCGCCGAGCGCGAGGCAAAGGACTATCGCGGGCTGGGGCAGGCGCTGGTCGGCGCACTCTACAAGGGTGTGATCGACCGCGAGATACCGGTCGAGTTCGAAAAGCGCGCGCTCCAGCTCGTCAAGGACGACGACCGCGTTGTCGGCGTGCTGGCCGAGGACGAGAACGGCCGCGATTTCCGCGTGCGCGCGCGGCGCGGCGTGGTGATCGCCACCGGCGGGTTCGAGTGGAACGAGAAGCTGGTCAAGACCTTCCTGCGCGGCCCGCTCACCGGTCCGGTTTCGGTGCCCGAGAACGAGGGCGACGGGCTGATGATGGCGATCGACGCGGGCGCGCAGCTCAGCAACATGCAGAACGCGTTCTGGATGCAGTCGGTGCTCGAATTCGAGCCGCAGCACCGCGATGCCAAGCCCAACTACATGCTCGGTTCGGACGAGCGCGCGCGGCCCGGCGCGATCCTCGTCAATCGCAAGGGCAAGCGCTTCGTCAACGAGGCGGCGAACTACAATGCGCTGGGCAAGTCGTTGCATGCCTTCGACGGCGGTACGCATGACTATGCGAACCTGCCCTACTGGCTGATTCTCGATCAGCGCTACAAAGACAAGTATCCGACCTTCACCTCCGAGCCGGGTTCGCCGGTGCCGCCCTACATGATGCAGGCGGGAACGCTGGAGGAACTGGCGGAGATGGCCGGGATCGATGCCGAGGGGCTGGTCGCCGAAGTCGCGCGGTTCAACGGATTCGTCGCCAACGGCAAGGACGAGGATTTCCAGCGCGGCGAGACGACCTACGACAATTTCTACATGTGGGGCGATCCCGCGTTCGAAGCGCCGTTCCGCACGCTCGGCCCGGTCGACCAGGCACCGTTCTACGCGGTGAAGATGGAAGCAGGCGCGCTCGGCACCGCAGGCGGCCCGCGCATCGACGAGAACGGGCAGGTGCTCGACTGGAACGACAACCCGATTCCCGGCCTTTACGCGGCGGGCAATGCCTCGGCGGCAGTGCTGGGCGAGGCCTATGGCGGCGCGGGCGGCACGCTGGGGCCGGGGCTGACCTTCGGATACCTCGCGGGCAAGCACCTCGGTGGCCATATCCCGAACCGCTGATTTCACAAGAGAGGACAAGAGCATGACCACCGAAGCAGGCGCACGCCTTGACGGCAAGGTAGCCATCGTCACCGGCGCGGGGATGGGCATGGGCGCGGCGACCGCGCGTCTCTTCGCCGGGCGCGGGGCAAAGGTGATCGTGTCCGACATCAACGAAGAAGCCGGGCGCGAGACGCTCGATGCCATCCGCAGTGCGGGCGGCGAGGCCGAGTTCGTGCTTTGCGATGTCACCGACGAAGCGCAAGTCGAAGCGCTGGTCGCAAAAACGGTTTCGGCGTTCGGCCGGCTCGACTGCGCGGTCAACAACGCGGCAATAACGCCCGACATCCTGCCTATTGCCGAGGCCGACATGGCGGTGTTCGACAAGGTGCTCAACGTCGACCTGCGCTCGGTCATGCTTTGCATGAAGTACGAGATCAGGCAGTTCCTCGCGCAGGGTTCGAAGGGGGCAATCGTCAACGTCGGCTCGGTCTCGTCGTTCCGTCCGCAGCCGAACAACGCCGCCTATGTTGCCGCCAAGCACGGCGTGATCGGGCTGACCAAGACCGGCAGCCTCGAATATGCGCCGCAGGGAATCCGCGTGAACGCGGTGCTGCCCGGCGCTATCGATACGCCGATGCTGCGCGGCGCGCTGGAGACGACCGGCTTTACCGAAGAGGAATTCGCCCCCGCGCTCAGCCTGTTCGGCCGGTTCGGCAAGCCCGAGGAAGTCGCCGAAGCTTCGGCCTGGCTTTGCTCCGACGCGGCCAGCTATGTCACCGGGCACAGCCTAGCGGTAGAAGGCGGTTATCTGACGCGCTGAAGAGAGGCGACTGAATGGGACGGATCGAAGGCAAGATCGCACTGGTCACCGGCGCGGCGTCGGGGCTGGGCGAGGCGATCGCGCGGCGCTTCGTCGCCGAGGGCGCGGCGGTGGTTTTGGCGGACATCGACGAAGCAGGCGGGCAGGCGCTGGCCGATGAACTGGGCGAGGGGGCCTCGTTCGTCACGATTGATGTTTCGCAGGAAGACCAGTGGGCTGCCGCGATGCGCCACTGCGAAGAGCGCCACGGCAGGCTCGACGTGCTGGTCAACTGCGCGGGGATCACCACGGTCGGCAATGTCGAAGACCTCGCGCTCGATGGTTTCCGGCATGAGCTGGACGTCGATCTCGTCGGCCCGTTCCTTGGCTGCAAACACGCCATCCCGCTGCTCAAACAGGCGGCGGGCGAGGGCGGCTCGGTCATCAATATCGCCTCGATGGCGAGCATTCGGGCGGAGGATTACCTCGTCGCCTATAACGCGGCGAAGGCGGGCGTGACGCATATGACCAAGTCGGTCGCACTGCACTATGCCAAGGCCGGTTACGGCATCCGCTGCAACTCGGTGCATCCCGGCGTCATCAAGACCGCGATCCTCGACAAGGTGCTGGCGCAGTCGGACGATCCCGAGCGGCTCTATGCCGAATGGCTTAAGCTGCACCCCATCGGGCGGATCGGCAGGCCGGATGAGGTGGCGGGGCTATGCCTCTACCTCGCCAGCGACGAGAGCGCCTTTGCGACCGGTGCGGAGTTCGTGCTCGACGGCGGGTCTTCGTTGTAAGCCAGCCGGACATTGGTGATGGTGTTGATCCTCCCCCACCGGGGGAGGTGGCAGCTCCGAAGGAGCTGACGGAGGGGGCTGGCGTGGCGCGATACCCCCTCCACCACCCTTCGGGTGGTCCCCCTCCCCGGTGGGGGGAGGATACTGGGCGTTAAACCCCCGCGCCCTCGTTCGAAACGTCGCTCTCCACCTTGCCTTGCGAGAGATCGCGCAAATGTTCGTGGTTGAGGATGAAGCGGATTTCGTCTGCCTCGTCGGTGAAGGCGACTGCGCCGTGTCCCATGAAAAGGTATTCGGTGCGCTCTTCGCAGCGCGCTTCGGAATGGCGCGAGCCGATGGGTTCGTAGCCATAGGTTCCGGCAGGCGCGGAGCCGACGTCGTAGATCAGCTCGCCCTTGGTCACGAAATACTGCCCGTGGCCAAGGTGCCAGTGCGGCGCAAAGGTCGCGCCCGGGTCCATCTCCACCCAGAGCACCCAGTCGCCGGTTTCCTCCGAGTAGCGCAGCAGCCGGATCGTCGTGCCTTCGCCCAGCACATGCGGCTCGGCATCGGCGATATTGACGATCAGGTCGCCCAGCTTGCCTGCGTCATGTCCGGCCATCGCACCTCTCTCCTTCTCAAACCTGGCTGAAGCCCCCGTCCATCACCAGCTCGTCGCAGGTCATGAAGCTCGATGCTTCGGAGGCGAGGAAGACCACGCCGCCCGCCATTTCGTCGGGGCGGCCCATGCGGCCGATGGGGTGGTTCATCACGATCCCGGCGACCGATGCTTCCATCGAAGGCGACGCGCCAAGATCTACATAACGCTGCATGATCGATTCGAGCATCGGCGTTTCGATCCCGCCGGGATGCACCGAGTTACAGCGGATGTTGTAGCCGAGCGCCGCAAACTCCGCGCCCATGCACTTCGACAGCATCTTCACCGCCGCCTTGCTGGTGCAATAGGCCGCGTTGAAGGCCGCGCCGCGCAGGCCGCCGACCGACGAGAAGTTGATGATAGACGCGCCCGCCTTGCGCGCCTTGCCGCCCTCCTTGAGCAGGTCGAGCAGCACCTGCGTGCCGATGATTACCGAATCGACGTTGACCGCGTTGACCTTGTGCCATTCGGCCAGCGGCGAATCCTCGATCCGCGTGACAATCGAAAGCCCGGCGTTGTTCACCAGCGCATCGAGCCGCCCGTAGTTCTCGCGCACGAGTTTTTCGACTGCCTGCCAGTCGGCCTCGCTGGTCACGTCGTGCTGCAAATAGTGGTCCGCGCCTTCGATCTCGGCAGATTCGGCAAGGTCGGTGGCGACGACGGTCGCGCCGGCGGCTTTCATCGCCTTGACCACTTCGCGGCCAATGCCGCCTGCGGCCCCGGTGACGACGGCGACGACGTTGGGAAGGGCAATTGTCATGTCAAATCCTCTCATTTCCAAGCCCCTCCCCTTCAGGGGAGGGGTTGGGGTGGGGGGGGGCTATTCGCGGAGCGCTATCTCAAGCGCCCCCACCCCTCGATCCCCTCCCCTGAAGGGGAGGGGAAGAAATCATTGTGCGGTCCAGCCGCCATCGATGACCAGCTCGGCGCCGGTCATGTAGCTGCTGTCGCTGCTGGCGAGGAAGAATACGCCCGAGGCGAGTTCCGCCGGATCGGCCAGTCGTGCCATCGGCGTCTGTGCGGACATTGCATCGACCAGCACCTGCGGATCGTCGGCAACGCCCTTGTCCACCCAGCGCTGGAAGCCTTCCTTGAGCAGCGGAGTGACGACAAAGCCGGGGTGCAGCGAATTGGCGCGGATCGGCATCTTCTTCGACGCGTATTCGATCGCAATGCCCTTGGTGAACAGGCGCACCGCGCCCTTGCTGGCGTTATAGGCGGAGACTTCGGAATAGCCGACGAGGCCCATGATCGAGCTGACGTTGATGATCGAAGCGCCGCCTTTCACGTCCTTGCCCGATTCGGCCATCAGGTCGGTGAAGGTCTTCACGCCGAGGAAAACGCCATCGACGTTGATGTCCATGATCCGGCGCCAGTCCTTCATTTCGAGCGTCTGGACGGGCCCGGTGAGGTCGGTCCCGGCGTTGTTGACGAGGATGTGCAGCTTTCCATGGCGTTCGACCACGAGATCGCGCGCGCGGACCCAGTCTTCCTCTTTGGTGACGTTGGCCTGCACATAGGAGGCCGCCTGCCCCAGCCGCGTCATCGTTTCGCTGGCCACTTCGCTGTCCGCCGCGTCGAGGTCCGAAAGGACGACTTCCGCGCCCTCGGCGAGGAATCTTTCAACGCAGGCGAGGCCGATGCCGCGCAGGCCGCCCGATACGAAGGCGACCCTGCCGGTCAGCCGCTGTGCACCAAGATCCGTCATAGTCCCATCATCCCTGCTGTGGTTGCCCCGTCGATTACGTATTCGCTGCCCGAGACGAAGCTCGATTCGTCGCTGCCGAGCCAGGCGACCAGCCCGGCGATTTCCTCGACCGTGGCCATGCGCCCGAGCGCGGCCATCGATTCGTAGCCTGCGCGCATCGCGGCGGGATCGTCGGAACCGTCGATCAGGTTGGTAATCATCGCCGTTTCGACCACGCCGGGCAGGATCGCGTTGGTGCGGATCTTGTACCCCTTGCCGCCGCAATGCACCGCCGCCGACTTGACCAGCGCGACGACCGCCGCCTTGGTCACCGAATAGGCGACGAAATTGCCCATCGCGCGGTGCGCGTTCATCGAGGAATTGACGATGATCGAGCCGGTCGGCCCGTCCGGATTGTCGCGCATGGCGCGAATCGCGTGCTGGATCGTGAGCATCACGCCGGTCTGGTTGACGCCAACGATCTTTTCCCAGCCCTCGATGGTGATGTCCTCGACCGAGGAATCGCCAGCTTCGGTGCCGGCATTGGCAAAGGCGATGTCGAGCCGCCCGTGATCGGCGGCGATTGCCTTCATCAGCTCAGGCCAGGCGCTTGCATCGGCCACGTTATGTGCATGGAACGTCGCTCCGGTTTTCTCGCAAAGCGCCTTGGCAGCCTCGGCATTCGATCCGGTAAAGACGACCTTCGCGCCTTCGCTGGTCAGCCGTTCGACGGTACCCGCGCCGATGCCCGACGTGCCGCCGGTGATAAGCGCAACCTTGCCTTCGAGCCGTTTGGTCACGGCATCCTCCATATTATCCTCGTTCCTCGCGGTTTGCCGTATATCGTCTGGCTTGAAACCTATGCTTTCGGCAAGGTGACGCCCTCGCGCGGGCAAGGCAGAACGGCGCAAACCACGAAATCCGGGCAGAAGGACTGAATCAATGGCTGAAAGCGATCCCGACATCAAAGGCGGCACGGCACGCAGCCCCGGCGTCACCTGGTTCGAGCTGATGGATACCGACAGCAAGCCGGTGCCCGATTTCCTCAAGGATGATGCTTACGAATATCGCGGCTCAGCGCCGCTCGCGACCACGCGCTATACCAGCGAGGAATTCGCGAAACTCGAGCGCGAGCGCGTGTTCCCCTACGTCTGGCAGTTCGCCGCGCGCGAAGAAGACATTCCCGAAGCGGGCGACCATGTGGTTTACGAGAACGCGGGCCGTTCCTGGCTGGTGGTGCGGCAGGAAGACGGCTCGGTCCGCGCGTTCCATAACGTCTGCCTCCATCGCGGACGCAAGCTTTGCACCGATGCGGGCAACACCGACAACCTGACCTGCCCGTTCCACGGCTTCAGCTGGAACCTCGACGGATCGTTCCGCAACAACCCGTGCCAGTGGGATTTCGAGCACCTGTCAGACGAAAAGCTGCAACTGCCAGAGGCCGAGGTCGATTCGTGGCAGGGCTATATCTTCCTTCGCGAAGAGAAGGGCGGCCCCTCGCTGCTCGAATTCCTCGACCCGCTGCCCAAGTTCTTCGAGCGCTGGCGGCACGATGAATGCTCGACCGTGATCTGGGTAGCCAAGGAAGTTCCGGCCAACTGGAAGGTCACTGCCGAAGCCTTCATGGAAGCCTGGCACACCGTCGTGACCCACCCGCAGCTGCTGCCTTTCACCGGTGACAGCAACTCGGCCTACTGGGTCTATGGCGACAACGTGAATGTCAACCTCGTCCCCTTCGGCGTGTTCAGCCCGCACGTGAACCCGGAAGGCAAGGACCAGCAGTGGATCGTCGACGAGTTCATCAAGTACAACGCGCGCTCGGGTGATAACTATGATGCCGATGGCGATCCGTTTGCGGTCAACGTGCCCGATGGCCAGACCGCGCGCGAGGCGCTCGGCGCGGCGATGCGCAAGGCATACGAGGAACAGTCGGGCTACGACCACTCGGGTGCGACCGATGCCGAGCTGCTCGACGCACTGGTCTATAACGTCTTCCCCAACTTCGCGCCCTGGGGCGGCTACATGCCCAACGTCGTCTATCGCTGGCAGACCGGCTCGACGCCCGACACCTGCATCATGGAAGTGCGCGTACTGGCGCGCGGCAAGAAGGGCGAGCCCGTTCCGCGTGGCGTCCCGCGCAATTTCCTGACGAAGGACCAGAAATGGACCGACGCCGCCGAACTGGGCGGGCTTGGCGAGGTCTTCGAACAGGACATGGACAACCTGCCCTATGTGCAGGAGGGCCTGCACTGCTCGAAGAACGGCGAGGTCCAGCTGGGCGATTACCAGGAAATCCGCATCCGCCAGCTGCACCAGACGATCGACAAGTACATCAACGGTGAGCTTGGGGGCAGCTAGGGTTATCCTGCTTTCGTCGCCCCGTGCTTGCACGGGGCAAGGCTTCCTTTGCCGGATGGTGCGCCAGAAGCAGCCTTGGCCCGCATCAAGTGCGGGCCGACGGAGCGTTTGAAATGCCCGCGTTTCCGCCCGCTAAATCCCGTTCAGAAGCATGTCGAGCGCGCCGAATACGACATATTCCTGATCGGCGACCGACGCGATGACCGGGCCAAGCTCGCGGACCGGCATGGCCGAAGCCAGATCGGCATAAAACACGAGCCGTTCCTCGCCGACCGTCAGCTGCGGGTTAAGCCGGTTGATCGGGGCAGGACCGTCTTCGGCGGTCGCCAGCGGCACGACGAGCCGCGTGGTCAGATAGGCATGCATGTCCGACTGGCAGTCGACCACGCGGGTGCCGTCGGCGAGGCGGTGGACATCGAAATGCGCCATCAGAACATGCGATATTTGGCGAGCGGCAAGCCGTTCTTCTCGACCCAGGCGTTGTGGGATTCGATCGCCTCGCGGTTCTCTTCCAGCCATTTCTCGCGGCGTTTCTCCGCAAGTTCGGCGACAATGCCGCGTTCGGCGGCCTGCGAGAGGTTGATGCCGAGTTCCTTCGCCTCGGCCACGACATCGGCCGGGAGCGAAATATTGGTCGAGCGTTTCTGCGCCTTTGTCATGCGCATAAATTATGCGCATAGAAACTGCGCGTCAATCGCCCTAGCCAAATGATCGATTGAGGCGCGGTGCAGGGCGGGGCATCACGCGTGCATCAAGGAATCGAGAGGACCGCCATGACCGAAGAAAACCGCCCGCCCCGGATCGACTGTGTGCTTATTGCCGGGGGCGTCTGGCATGACATCGACTTTGCGCGGCTCGAACTTCTCAAGCTGCTCGCCGAGGATCAGGCGGTGCGCACGCGCGTGTTCGAGGATTACGAGAATATCGAGGCGATCAGGAACGCCGACATCATCATCACCTATACCTGTGACGTGACGCCCTCGCTCGCCGCGCAGGAAGCGCTGCGCGACTGGGCCGAGGCGGGCGGGCGCTGGTATGCGCTGCACGGCACGAATTCGGTGCTGCGCCTGATGGATGACGGCCTCTGGGACGC
The DNA here is from genome assembly GCA_041396945.1 of Sphingomonadaceae bacterium. Taxonomy (GTDB): domain Bacteria; phylum Pseudomonadota; class Alphaproteobacteria; order Sphingomonadales; family Sphingomonadaceae; genus Novosphingobium. The sequence continues at coordinate 64,988 of JAWKXP010000006.1, forward strand.
GCCGCGCTGGGCGCCGCTGTTCATGGACCTGCTCGGCAGCCAGTTCATCTCGCACCCGCCGATTGCGCCTTACAAGGTGACGGTCGCCGATCCGGGGCATCCGCTGGTCGAAGGCGTCGAGCCGTTCGAGACCACCGACGAGCTATACCACCTCGAAACGCACGGCGACCTGCACGTCCTGCTCGAAACCGAATGCACCGAAGAGGGCACCGGTTTCCGCGAAGCCGCCGATGCGCCGGGCACGCATCCGGTCTTCTACATCAAGCCGCGCGGCAAGGGCGCGGTGCTTTACAACACGCTGGGCCACTGCCGGGGGCACTATGACCTGCAGCCGATGGCCGACTGGTGGCCGACGGTCGACCGCTGCGCCTGGGACCTGCCGGTCTTCTACGAGCTGCTGCGGCGCGGGATCGCGTGGATCAAGCAGCGCGAGGGTTGATGGTATCTCGCCCCTCCTGTTGGGCTGCGCCCGCCTGCGGCTCAGTGGAGGGGCAGCGAGACTTACCTAGCCGAAGGCGAGGATAGTCGCCTGGGGTGGGGCATTCGCCGCGTGTAACGCGAGGCTGCGTAGCCCCCACCCCCGTCCCCTCCCTGAAGGAGAGGGGTGAGGATTCCGATGCGTTTCAATCAGCTCACCCCAGCGAACCGGTCGAGCGCGGTTTCGGGCGAATCGGGCCAGCGCGAGAGCACCAGCAGGCGTTTGTGGCCGTGGCCGATGGCGAGTTCGTCGGTAACGCCCATGCCGCCGTGGAACTGGATCATCTCGTGGCCCAGCTCGACCGAGGCCGGGGCGATATAGGCGCGTGCGCCCTCGACCGCCTTGGCGAAGCCATCCGTGCCTTCCGAAACCAGTGCGAGGTTGAGCAAGGCGCGGGCCTGCTCGATCACGGCATATTGCGCGACCATGCGGTGCTGCAACGCCTGGAAATTGGCGAGCGCGGTGCCGAACTGTTCGCGCGTGCGCAAATATTCCTGCGTCTCCTCGAACAGGCGCTGCATGATGCCGAGCGCTTCCGCCGAGCGGGCGAGGCTCGCCAGGGTCTGCGAGGCTTCGATTTCGGCGATGCCGCCGGTCAGGCTTTCCCCGGCAACGCCGTCGAGCGTCAGCGCGACCGCGAGGTTGCCGTCGGCCAGCCGGAAGGGCCTGATTTCAAGGCCGGACGCATCCGCAGGCACGAAATAAAGCGAAACGCCCTCGGCATCGCCCGGCTCGCCCGAGGTGCGCGCGGAAACAATAAATCCGTCCGCGCCGCCGCCTGCCGGAACGAACGCTTTTTCGCCGGTCAGCGTAATTCCTGAGCCGTTGCCGCTCGCTTTGGTATCGACCCAGAGCCGGTTGTCGCGCGCGCCTGCCTCGGCATGGGCAAGGGCAACGCGCCGCTCGCCGAACATGATCGCGGGCAGCCATTCCTCGCGCAGCGCTTCGGGCGCGGTCGCTTCGAACAGCTTGCCGGCCAGCAGCACGTTTTCGATCACCGGCTCAACCGTCAGGCCCTTGCCAAGCGCTTCGAAGATCGTCGCGATCCCGGTCGCATCAAGTGCAAGCCCTTCGGATTCTTCGGAAAACGGCGCAGCCAGGATGCCCAGCTCGCCCAGCAGCGACCACATCGCGGGCGAAAACCCGTTGGGCTCGCCAAGGAACGCCTTGCGCTTTTCGGTATCGTAGTGATCGACGACGAACCGCTCGGCCAATGCCTTGAGCATTTCCTCGTCTTCGCTGAGGTCGAAATTCAAATCCAGCTCCCCTTCTCAAGGCCCTTCTTAGCACCGATGCCCGCCGCGCCACGCTGGGTAAAATAATAGGGTTTGATCGTGCAAAGCTCGCAATTGTACCAAGGGCGCACAGTCGTTATGCTGTCCTTAAGGGAGAGAGGAGCGAACAACTGATAACGCAGGAACGCATAGATTCCGTCCGCGTGGACGGGCCGGACGATATCCGCCGGGCGGCGAAGGCACTGCACGATATCGCGATCGAGCACGAGATGCGCGCCGCGCCCGCGCATGACATCGCCGACAAGCGCACGCCGGTCGATGCCGAGGGCAATATCCTTGCCAAGGATATCTTCGGCTGGCCCGATGACGAGCGCGTCTGGTGGCGCAATTCGCGCATCGCGCTCGACAGCCCGCTGACCGCTGCCTGCCGCTTCGAATCCCAGCCATTCTGGGCCAACGCCGAAGGGTTTCGCACTCGCCAGCCCAACGCCTATCTCGATTCGATCGACATCTCCAATTTCGAACAGCGGGCGATGACCAAGTGCACGATTGGTGTGCCGGTGCACCTGCCATTCGGGCGAATCGGCGCGGTCAGCTTCAATCCGCTCGACCTTGAAAAGACCGACCTCGAGAAGGAATTCCTCGAACTGGGTGACGCCTTCGGGCTCTACGCGCGCACCTTCATCGCCACCTATGTGCATGTGATGGGTTCGATCCAGGCGCTCCCGCCCGAATCGCACCTGTCGAAACGCGAGGTCGAGTGCCTGCGCTGGGCCGCGATCGGCAAGACCGACCTTGAGATCAGCATGATTATCTCGCGCAGCCGGGCGACGGTGCGCTTCCATATTCATAATGCCGCGACGAAGCTCAACGCGGTCAACCGCAGCCAGACGGTCTTCAAGGCCGCGCAGCTGGGTTATATTTCGCTGAATCGGTAAGAGTTACTTCCGATCCGCGAGAATCAGGTCGCCCGCGCGCAGGCCCAGCGCCATAGCCGGGGCGTTGGTGTTGCCGGTGACGTGCCCCGGGATCACCGAGCAATCGACCACGCGCACACCTTCCACCCCGTTCACCTTGAGTGTCGGATCGACCACGGCGGTGTTGTCGCTGCCCATGCGGCACGAGCGGATCGCGTGCAGCCCGCAGCTTGAAAGCCGCGCGAAAGCGTCGAGCAGGTCTTCGTCGGATTGCGCCGAGGGACCGGGCAGCTCCTCCTTGCCCACCATATCGCCAAGCGGCGGCGCGGCCATATAGGCGCGCATCAGCCGCATCAGCTTCACCGCCGAGGTGCGGTCATGCTCGGTCGAAAGCCAGTTGGGCAGGATATGCGGTGCATCGCCGGTCGATGGCCCGGTCGCACGCACCGAGCTTTCGCTGGTGAGCCGCAGCAGCTGGCCATAGATCGTCACGCCGGGGCGCGGGTCGATCTTGTCGAGCGGCACCGGGTTGCCATCGTCGGCGACCTCGAAGGTATAGCCGCCGAGGTAAAGCTGCGCATCGGTACGCCCGTCGGGATGCGCGACGTTGAGGAACGCGCCGACCTCGAACGGCCCGGTCGCCATGATCCCGTCACGCTTTAACAGGTAGCGCGCCATCGCCAGTGCCGAGCCCAGCCCGAAAAAGCTTTTGTTCGTGCCGACGCCCTTTTCGAGCCGGTAAGGCATCGAGAATGAGAGATGCTCGATCATCCGCTCGCCGACATCGGGCGAATGGGTGACAACCTCGATCCCCGCCGCGCGCAGCCGTTCGGCATCGCCGATCCCCGAGCGCTGGAGCAGCAGCGGACTTTCCATCGCGCCCGCCGAAACGATCACTTCACCCGCGCAGGCAAATCGGCGCGGCTGGCCGTTCACCATGGCTTCGACTGCAACTGCCTTGCGATCCTCGAAGACAATGCGCTCGGCCAATGCGCTGGTGATGACCTCGACATTGGGTCGCTTGCGCGCGGGCGTGAGGAAGGTGCGCGCGGCGCTTTCGCGTTTCCCGTTACGGATGTTGTGGCTGTAAAGCCCGACGCGCGGGCCGGTGGTGCCGTTAAGGTCGTCGACGCGTTTGAGGCCCATTGCCTCGCCCGCTTCGATCATCCGGTCCGCCAGCGGGTAGGAGTAGATCGCCGGATCGACATGCACCGGCCCGCCCGCGCCGCGCAGTTCGCCAGCGCCCGCCGCGTGGTCTTCGAGCTTGAGGAACGCCTCGGTCATCGACGCACCGTTCCATCCGGTCGCGCCCAGGGCTTCCCACTCGTCATAGTCCGCCGGTTCGCCCCGGCTCCAGATCATGCCGTTGATCGAGGACGAGCCGCCAAGGCCCTTGCCGCGAATCCAGGTCTCGCCCGGACGGCCCTCGGCGACGGGATAGGCCCACATATGCTCGGGCTTGGTCACCAGCTTGGCGACGCCCTTGGGCAGCGTCACCCAGAACGAATCGTTCTCGCCGCCCGCTTCGAGCACCAGCACGCGCGAGCGCCCGTCCGCGCTCAGCCGCTCGGCAACGACGCATCCCGAAGAGCCCGCGCCGATCACGATATAGTCGAAGGCCTGTTCCATGGTTTCCCCTCTCTTCCGCAAAGCCTGACATACCTGACGGAAAGGCTACCCTATCGTTTTGGCGAGTCGGAATTACCTGCCGCGCCCTTCTAGACAGGAGGAAGGCGAGAATCGCTTTCGCGCGCCATGGATAAAGAGAACAGGGACGATGCACGCAATCGCAGACGGGCTTTACACGCAGGAAGACCAGCCGCGCCTTGTCGGCGGGCGTCACCGCGAGACCGGGCGGATCGTGTTTCCCTGCCCTGAAGGCAAGGACTATGAGCCATACCCGCTCCAGCGCGAGGGCACGCTCTGGTCATGGACGATCCAGCGCTATCGCCCCAAGTCGCCGCCCTATGCCGGGCCGGAGGCATTCGAACCCTGGCCGCTGGCCTATGTCGAGCTGCCCGGCGAAACGATTGTCGAGACGCGGCTCACCAATGTCGCGTTCGACGCGATCACGATCGGCATGCCGGTCGAACTCACCTTCATCCCGCTCGATCCCGCCGCGGACGAGCGGGTCCTGATCCACGCCTTCCAGCCCAAGGGAGCATCGGCATGAGCGACGACGTCTGCATCGTCGGTATCGGCATCCATCCGTTCGGGCGCACCGATGGCGTCTCGGGCATCGAGCAGGGCGTCTTCGCCGTACGGCAGGCGCTGGGCGACGCGGGCATCGAGTGGCCCGACGTGCAGTTCGCCTATGGCGGCTCCGATTCGGCGGGCAATCCGGATACGATGGTCGACCGCCTCGGCTTTACCGGGGTGCAGTTCATCAATGTCGTCAACGGCTGTGCGGCGGGCGGCTCGGCGCTGTTCTCGGCGCAGATGGCGATCAAGTCGGGCGAGTTCGAGCTGGGCCTTGCGGTAGGCTTCGACAAGCATCCGCGTGGTGCGTTCAACGCCTTGCCGAGCGAATACAACCTGCCCGAATGGTACGGCGAGGCGGGCTATATGATTACGACGCAGTTCTTCGCGGCCAAGATCACCCGCTACATGCACGAATACGGGATCTCGCCGGAAACGCTGGGCCGCGTCTCGGAAAAGGCGTTCCGCAACGCCGTCCATGCCGATCACGCATGGCGGCGCGAGCCCGTGCCGCTCGATGTCATCATGGACGCGCCGATGATTTCGGACCCTTACACCAAGTACATGTTCTGCTCGCCTGCCGAGGGCGGGGTGGCGCTGATCCTTGCCAGCGAAAAGAAGGCGCGCGAGCTGGGCAAGCCGCTGGTTCGGTTGAAGGCCGCGACGATGCGCACGCGCCCGGCGGGCTCGTTCGAGGTCTTTGCGCCCTCGATCGACGTCCAGCCCGAAGGCGCAGGCCCGCGCGGCACGGCGAGCCGGATCGCCTCGCGCGATGCCTTTGCGCTTGCCGGAATTGGCCCCGATGACATCGACGTCGCCCAGCTTCAGGACACCGAAGCGGGCGCTGAGATCATGCACATGGCCGAAAACGGCTTCTGCGCCGATGGCGAGCAGGAAAAGTGGCTGGCCGAGGGCCTGACCGAGATCGGCGGCAAGCTTCCGGTCAACACCGACGGCGGCTGCCTTGCCTGCGGCGAACCCATCGGCGCCTCGGGCCTGCGGCAGGTTTACGAAAACGTCGTGCAGCTGCGCGGCGCGGGTGGCGGGCGGCAGGTGCCCGGCGATCCGAAGACCGCCTACAGCCACGTCTATGGCGCGCCGGGCGTTTCGGCGGTCACGATTCTGGAGCGGTAAGTGGATATCGAACTCTCCCCCGAAGACGCGGCATTCCGCGACGAGGTCAGGGCCTTTCTGGCCGAAAAGCTGCCCGCTGAAGTGAAGCGCGGCGCGGCGGCATCGCCGACGGTCTTCGTCGAGCCCGATATCGGGCAGGCGTGGAACGCGGTGCTGCATGAAAAGGGCTGGCTCGGCTATCAGTGGCCCGAGGAGCACGGCGGCACCGGCTGGAGCCCGGTGCAGCGCTACCTCTTCGAAAAGGAATGCGCGCTGGCGGGTGCTCCCAATCTTACCGTGCTCAGCCTCAAGCTGGTCGCGCCGGTGCTCTGGGCATTCGGCGACGAACGGCAGAAGTCGTTCTACCTGCCGCGCATCCTTTCGGGCGAGGATTACTGGTGCCAGGGTTTCTCCGAGCCCAACTCCGGCTCCGACCTCGCCTCGCTCTCGACGCGCGCGGTGCGGCAGGGCGACAAGTATATCCTCAACGGCTCGAAAATCTGGACCACGCACGCGCACCACGCGAACCGCATGTTCTGCCTCGTGCGCACCAATCCGGACGTGAAGAAGCAGGCGGGCATCTCGTTCATGCTCGTCGATATGGACCAGCCGGGTATCTCGGTGCGCCCGATCCTGACGGTCGCGGGCGATCATGAGGTCAACCAGGTTTTCCTCGAAGATGTCGAAGTCCCGGTCGAGGACCTCGTCGGCGAGGAAGGGCAGGGCTGGACCATCGCCAAGTTCCTGCTCGAAAACGAACGCGGCGGATCGTGCCACGCGCCCAAGCTGATCTACGATCTCGATCAGGTCGAGGCGCAGGCTGCCGAGCAGGGCGACGGACGCGGCGGCAAGCTCTCCGACGATCCGCAATGGAAGCGGCGCGTTGCCAAGGCGCGGCTTTCGGTGCAGGCTCTCGACATGATCGAACTCAAGATCATCGCCGACATCGCCAAGGGCTCGCCTCCGGGGCCGCAGACCTCGCTGACCAAGCTGCTCGCGTCCAACCTGCGGCAGGAGATCGACCTGCTCGCCGTCGACCTGCATGGCCCCATCGGGCTCCAGCTTGAACAGGCGCGCCCGCTTTATGGTGACAACGCGCCCGAGCCGGTGCATTCGCCGGAGGCGCAGGTCGCCACCGCGCGCTATCTCAACAGCCGCGCCTGGACGATCTTCGGCGGATCGAACGAAGTACAATCCAATATCATCGCCAAGTCCGTGCTTGGCCTGTAACCGGGAAGGAACCTGAACCATGCAGCTGAGCCGCGAAGCCCTGCTGCGCGCCTATCGCCAGATGAAGATCATCCGCGAGTTCGAGGAGCGCCTGCACGAGGAAATCCAGTCCGGCGAGATCGCCGGCTTCACCCACCTTTACTGCGGGCAGGAAGCCGTTGCGGTCGGTGTCTGCGAACATCTCGACAATGAGGACAAGATCGTCTCGACCCACCGTGGCCACGGCCACTGCCTTGCCAAGGGCTGCGATGTCGAAGGCATGATGAAGGAGATCTGGGGCAGCCGCGAAGGCCTTTGCAAGGGCAAGGGCGGCTCGATGCATATCGCCGACGTCGATCAGGGCATGCTCGGCGCGAACGGCATCGTCGGCGCGGGCGCACCGATTGCGGTGGGCGCGGCGCTGGCTGCGAAGCTCAATGGCGATGGCAAGGTTGCGATCACCTTTTCGGGCGACGGCGCGTGCAACCAGGGCACCACCTTCGAAGCGATGAATATGGCCGTGGTGACGCAGGCTCCCTGCATCTTCGTCTTCGAGAACAACCACTATTCCGAGCACACCGGCGTCGACTACGCAGTCGGCACCAAGGAAGACATCGCCAGCCGCGCCGAAGCCTTCGGCATGAAGGTCTGGCGCGCCGACGGCACCGACTTCTTCGCGGTGCACGAAACCATGCGCGAGGTGCTTGAGCATGTGCGCAATGGCGGCGGCCCGGCAGCGGTCGAGTTCGATACCGAGCGCTTCTTCGGCCACTTCGAAGGCGACCCGCAGCGCTATCGCGGCGAAGGCGAGCTTGAGCGCATCCGCGAGGAGCGCGATTGCATCAAGAACTTCCGCGCCTCGGTGACGGGGGCCAAGCTGCTCTCCGACGAAGACCTCGACGCCATCGACAGCGAAGTGCTCGATGCCATCGAAGCCTCGGTCAAGGCCGCGCGCGCGGCGGACCGCCCGACCGCCGAAGACGTCCTCACCGACGTCTACATTTCCTACTGATCGCGAGGAGCTGGAAAATGGCAGAAATGATGTACCGCGATGCCGTGCTCTCGACGATTTTCGAGGAGATGGAACGCGATGAAAACGTGGTCGTGCTGGGCGAGGATATCGTCGGCGGCATGGGCACGGCGGGTGGCCCCGAAGCAATCGGCGGCATCTGGTCGACATCGACCGGCCTGTTCGACAAGTTCGGCGCGAACCGCGTTATCGACACGCCGATTTCGGAATCGGCCATTGTCGGCGCGGCGGCGGGCCTCGCGCTTTCGGGCAAGCGCCCGATTGCCGAGCTGATGTTTGCCGACTTCATCGGTGTCAGCCTTGACCAGATCTGGAACCAGATCGGCAAGTTCCGCTACATGTTCGGCGGCAAGACACGCTGCCCCGCGATCATTCGCATGGCCTATGGCGCAGGCTTCAACGCGGCGGCACAGCACAGCCAGTCGGTCCACCAGATCCTTTCGGGCATGCCAGGCCTGAAGGTCGCAATCCCTTCGACCCCGGCGGATGTGAAGGGCCTGCTGCGCACCGCGATCCGCGACGACGATCCGGTGATCTTCCTTGAGCACAAGGCGCTCTACGCGGCGAAGGGCGAAGTGCCCGACGATCCCGATTTCATGATCCCCTTCGGCCACGCCCGCCTCGCGCGCGCGGGCGAGGACGTGACTATCGTCTCCTCGGGCCTGCTGCTCGGAACCTGTGAAAGGGTTGCCGATGCGCTCGTCGAAGAGGGCATCGGCTGCGACGTCATCGACCTGCGCACCACCAGCCCGCTGGACGAAGAAGCGATCCTCGATTCGGTCGAGGTCACCGGCCGCCTTGTCGTCGTCGACGAAGCACCGCCGCGCTGTTCAATTGCGGGGGATATCATCTCGCTCGTTTCGAATCAGGCCTTCGCCAGCCTCAAGGCCCCGCCGCAGGCGGTGACCGCGCCGCACACGCCGATCCCCTTCGCGCGCGAGCTCGAAAAGGCTTACCTGCCGTCGAAGGACAAGATCGAAGCTGTGGTCCGCAAGACGCTGGACTGGCGCTGAGGGAGGGCGAGATGGCTAAGATACGCCCCTTCTGCATGCCCAAGTGGGGCATCGAGATGACCGAAGGCACATTGGCGGAATGGATGGTCAAGGAGGGCGAAAGCTTCTCCAAGGGCCAGACGCTCTGCCTGATCGAAACCGACAAGATCACCAACGAGGTTGAGGCCGAATACGATTCGACCGTGCGCAAGGTGCTGGTAGGCGCGGGCGACGAAGCGCAGCCGGTTGGCGCGCTGCTCGCGGTTTTTGCCGGTGAAGATGCCAGCGATGCGGACATCGACGCGTTTGTCGAAGGCTTCGTTCCGGCGGAGTCGGGCGGCACGGTCAGCGAGGACAAGAAGCCCAAGGCCGCGCCAAAGGCAGACGCTCCCGCCGAGGCCAAGGCCCCGGTGAAGATCGAGACCAACCGCCCGATCAGCCCCGAAGCGCTGAAGCTTGCCGAGGCCGAGGGCGTCGATATTGCCAATATCGAAGGCTCGGGCCGGGGTGGCCGGATCACCTATCAGGACGTGCATCAGGCGCTGCGCCCGGCTGCGCAGCCGACGCTTTCGGGCACCGCCGAGCTTCCCGCGGAGGACTACAAGCTCTACGCCTCGCCGCTCGCGCGCCGCATTGCCGCGATGTATGGCGTCGACCTGTCGGGCATCGACGGTTCGGGCGCGCGCGGGCGCATCTCGAAGGCGGACGTGCTGGCCAAGGTCCCCGATGGCGCCGAGCCCAGCGTTTACACCACGGGCAAGGCTGCTCCGGCTGCTACTGCCGCTGCGGTTTCCGCCGCCGTTGCAACGCCTGAATTTACGCCGGGCGACAACACGCCGACAGTCGTGCCCTTCGATGGCGTGCGCAAGGTCGTCGCCAAGCGCCTGACCGAAGCCAAGCAGCAGATCCCGCACTTCTACCTGCGCGTCTCCGCCTCGGCGGACAAGCTGCTCGAAATGCGCAAGACCGCGAACCTCGTGCTCGGCTGCAAGGCATCGGTGAACGACTGGATCGTCATGGCCGCGGCCAAGGCGCTGGTGCGCCATCCCGAGGTCAACGCGCAGGTCCACGGCGAGGAAGTGCATCAGTTCCCGCATGCCGATATCTCGGTTGCGGTCGCCGGTCCCAAGGGCCTGATGACGCCGATCGTGCGGCAGGCTGACCTGATGCGGATCGACCAGATCGCGGCGGAAACCAAACGCCTGATCGAGAAGACCAACGCGGGCAAGCTGACGATGAGCGAGATGTCGGGCGGCACTTTCTCGGTTTCCAACCTCGGCATGTTCGGAATCGAGAATTTCGACGCGATCATCAACCCGCCGCAGGCAACGATCCTCGCCGTGGGCGGTGCGACGCGCCAGCCGGTCGAGACGCCGGACGGCGATATCGCCTTCGAGACGCGCATTTCGTTCACGCTCTCGGTCGATCACCGCGCGGTCGATGGTGCAGCGGGCGCGCAGTTCATGGCGACATTGAAGAGCCTGATCGAAGAACCCGAAGGGATGTTCGCATGACGAAACCCAACGCCCTGACCTCGCTCGGCCCGGTCGGCCAGCTTGCCTATCTGCCCAGCGATTTCGACGCGGCGGTCAAGTACTGGACCGAGACGATGGGCGTCGGCCCGTTCTACGTCATGGAAAACGTCGCGCTTGGCGATTGCAAGTACAAGGGCGTGCCGACCGGATCGGTCTTCACCATCGCCATCGCCTATTGGGGCGACGTGCAGATCGAGCTAATCCGTCCCGAGAATGGCGAGCCGGGAATCTATGTCGGCGAATATGCCGTCACCGATTGCCTGCACCACATCTGCATCTTCGTCGATGACATTGCCGAGGCGCGCAAGGCGGCTGCCGAAGCGGGCGCGACGGTGCTGATCGAGGGCACCGTGGGCGCGGATGGCGAAGTGATCTATGTCGATCCGGGCGCAGGTCCGGGGCATGTCATCGAGCTGCTCCAGAACATGACCGGCGCGGCGGAAATCTTCCAGATGATCAAGGACGCGGGGAAAGACTGGGACGGCAGCGAGCCGCTCAGGATTCTCGGGTAAGCGCGCGGCAAACTGCGCCGCATAGATATCTGATCGTCATTGCGAGGGGCAACGCCCTGAAGCAATCCAGGGCTTTGCGCGACATGCTCTGGATTGCTTCGCTACGCTCGCAATGACGAAGTAAGAGAGGCATCAAGTCTTTCTTGATTCAAACCGTCCCCAATGCCCCCAGCACAACCGTCGCCTCGCTCGACAGTGTGCCGCCATTGGCATGGGCGAGGCATAGCTGCGCGCCCTCGATCTGGTTCGCTGCCTCGCCGCGTATCTGCCGCGCCGCCTCGATGATCGCGAAGAGGCCGTACATGCCGGGATGGCAGCAGCTCAGTCCGCCGCCGTTGGTATTGACCGGCAGGTCGCCGCCCGGTGCGATGCGCCCACCCGCAACGAACGCGCCGCCTTCGCCTTTGGCGCAGAAGCCCAGGTCTTCGAGGAACAGGATCGTGTTGATCGTGAAGGCGTCGTAGAGCTGGACCGTGTCCATGTCCCGCGGCGAAACCCCGGCGGCGGCCATCGCGCGCGGGCCGGATTCGGCGGCTGAGGTCGTGGACAGGTCGGGCATTGCGCTGATGCGGTTATGCCAGGTCGCCGCCGCCGCGCCGAGCACCGGGACGGCAGGCTTTACGCCATCACGCGCGCGTTCCGTGGAGGTGAGGACAATCGCTGCCGCGCCATCGGTGACGAGGCAGCAATCGGACTTGTGGATCGGCGTGCTGATCGGGCGGCTGGCAAGGCAGTCCTCGATGGTCAGCGGCCCCCTGGCGAAAGCTTCCGGATTGCCATTGGCCCAGAGCCGCGCGGCCACAGCCACCTCGGCCAGCTGCTCGCGCGTCGTGCCGTATTCGTGCATGTGCCGCGATGCCGCGAGCGCATAGCTGCTCAAGGGATAAAGCGGTCGATAGGGCGCTTCCCATTGCGAACTTTTTGCCGGTGTCGAGAGCTTGCCGCCGGTGCTGCGCTGGTTCGACCCATAGGCGATCAGCGCTGTGTCGATATAGCCCGCCGCGATCATCAGCGAGGCGGTGACGACATGGCTGAAAAAGGCCGAACCGCCGGTGCGGTTGTTGTCAGTGAAACGCGGGTGGATGCCGTAATACTCGGCGAGCGAGAGGTTCGCGAAAAGATCGTCGGGCAGGCAGATGAACAGCCCGTCAATCTCGGCAAGGCTCGATCCGGCATCGGCCAGCGCCATCAACCCGGCCTGCGCCGCCAGTTCGAGCGAGGTGAAGCCCGGGGCTTCGCCAAGGCCGAATGTCGCCAGTCCCGCAATCGAGGCGGCTGCACGGGGGAAAGGATCGCTCACCGTAATTCTCCGCGTTGACCTGCGCGCGCCTCCGACCTAGCGGAGGCGGTATGGACACGGCAGACACGATCGAAGCCCCCGAAGCAATCTGGCGCGCGGCGCTCGCCGAGGGGCGTTTCCTGCTGCAGCGCGACGGCGCGACGGGCGAGGCGATTTTCCCGCCCCGGCTCGATTTCGATGGTGCGGGCGCGCTCGAATGGTTCGAGGCGTCGGGCAAGGGCACGGTGCACGCGGTCACGGTGGTTAGCCAGCGTCCGCCTGCCGAGCCTTACAACGTCGTGCTGGTCGATCTTGAAGAAGGCCCGCGCATGATGTCCGCCGTTGAAGGCATCGCCGCCGGGGACGTGCGCATCGGCATGGCCGTCACCGCGCGCATCGCCGAGGGCGAAGACGGGCCGAAGCTGGTGTTTCAACCCGCCTGACCTCGCGGACTGGGCCGCAGTTCGAGGATCTGCTTTTCGAGGTGTTCGAGCACCAGCGCAATCGCCTCTTCGGTGACGTTGCTGGTCATGCGGTTGATCGCCATGCCTTCCAATGTGTTCTGCGTCATCGCCAGCGCGACTTCGAATGCGTTGCGGTCGTCGGCCCATTCGGGGAACAGCTCGACCGCCAGATCGTGCCAGCGTTCGCGGAATTCGCGCTGCACCGGCTCCAGCGTTGCCGAAAGCTGGGTATCGGTGCGCGCGGCCATCGCCAGTTCCTGGAAAGCGATGAAATTGGGGCGCAAGAGCTGGCTCCAGTAGGCCATCAGTAGCGTGCGCGCGTCGTGTTCCAGCGAACCCACCGCGCGGCGGAAGGCACGCAGGCGCTTGTTGTGCAGCTCGATCAGCGTCGCCTGCATCAGTTGCCGCCCGTTCTCGAAATGATGCAGCATTGCTCCGCGCGAGAGACCCGCTTCCTCGGCAACCTTGGGCGTGGTGGTGTTCGAATAGCCGAACTTGACGAGGCAGCGGATCGTCGCCTCGATCAGCCGCGCGCGCGTTTTCGCGCTCTTCAATGCCTGCGCGGTCGGCTCGATCAGGCGGCGGCCGGAGGCGTCGGTGTTGGTATTCGCTGCCGCACGCGCCATCGCGCCGCCCCCTTCCCGAAAGTGAAAACAAGCAGGACTGCTTTTAATTACCCTTTATCTTGTGCACAAACGCATAGTCAAACGAATCGCATTGGAGAGGCTGGATATGGGACGCTTGCAGGGCAGGATCGCGCTGGTGACGGGTGGAGGCTCGGGCCTTGGCAAGGCGGACTGCATTCGCCTCGCGGAAGAAGGCGCGACGGTCTATGTCACCGATATAGACGAGGCCGCAGCGCAGGCGGTGGCCAGCGAGATCGGCGATGTGGCGACCGCGATCCGGCACGATGTCGCCTCCGAGGCCGACTGGACGGCGATCTATGAACGCATCGCGGCGGACCACGGACGGCTCGACATCCTTGTCAACAATGCCGGGATCGTCGTTGTCGCCAGCCCCGAGGAGACGACCACCGAGCAGTTCGACCGGGTCATGGACATCATGTGCAAGGGCGTGTTTTTCGGCTGTAAACATGGCCTGCCGCTGCTTGCGAAGTCGAGCAACGGGTCGATCATCAACATGAGTTCAAGCGCGAGCCACTTCGGTTATCCGCCGTTCTTCGCCTATTCTGCGGCCAAGGGCGCGGTGCGCTCGATGTCGAAATCGCTGGCGATCCATTGCCAGGACATGGGCTATCCGGTGCGGGTGAACACGCTGCACCCGTCCTCGATCGAAACGCCGATGGTGCAATCCGCCGAAGGGCGAGCCGGGCAGGAGAACGATATTCCAGAGGGCGTGCTGGGGGCGGGCGCGACCGGCGCACCGAGCGATGTCGCGAGCCTTATCGTTTATCTCTGCAGCGACGAGGCGCGGTTCCTGACGGGCGGCGAGTATATGGTCGATAACGGCCTTTCGATCCGCCCATAAAACAAGCACGACTGCTTTTTTCTTGCAGTTGCAGGCTGCCCGGCTAAGCTGGCGCAGCATTCGTTTCTGCGCGCAATCGCGTGTGGGCCGGACCTAAGGAAGAGAACATGGATCTGGGATTGAAGGGCAAGAAGGCCATCGTCGTCGGCGGCGCGCGCGGCATTGGCTACGCAATTGCCGAGCTGTTCGCGCGCGAAGGCTGCGATGTTGCGATCACCGCGCGCAATGGCGATGCGGTGAAGGACGCGGTCGCCAACCTCAAGAAGTACGAGACGCGCGTGATCGGCTCGTCCAGCGACGTCACCGATGGCGAGAAGTTCTCCGACTGGATGCGCGCCACCGACGAGGAACTGGGCGGCTGCGACATCCTCGTGCCGATTTCCTCTGCCGGATCGGGGCTGGGCAGCCTCAAATACTGGGACAACGCCTTCAAGACCGACGTGATGGGACCGGTGCGCGCGGTCGATGCGGTGATCGAAGGCATGACCGAGCGCGGCGAAGGTTCGATCGTGCTGATCGGCACGACCTCCGCGCGCGAGGCGATGGGCGGACCGCAGGCCTATAACGCGATGAAGGCCTCGCTCATCACCTGGGGCAAACAGCTGGCGCTCCACCACGGCAAGGACGGCATCCGCGTCAATGTCGTCTCGCCCGGCCCGGTCGAGTTCGAAGGCGGCAACTGGGAAATGCTGAAAGGCGCGATGGAGAAGTTCTACAACGCGATGATCCGCCAGCATCCGCAGGGCCGCTTCGGCAAGCCCGAGGAAATCGCGCGCGCTGTCGGCTTCCTCGCCAGCCCGGCGGCCTCGTGGTGCAACGGTTCGCACCTTGTCGTCGACGGCGGCTTCACCAACTGCACGCATTTCTGAGGCGCGCGGGCGAGGCAGGCGAACGATGGACGTCAAACGTCATCAGGATGTGACACGGGCCGATCCCGATCAGGTGCCCGGCGGCACCCCGGTCGAGGAAGCGCCCAAGCAGGACCTCGGCACCGACCTGATCCCGGCCGAGCGCTATTACTCGCAAGAGTTCATGCAGCTGGAATGGGAGCGGATCTGGACCAAGGTCTGGCTGCTCGGCGGGCGTTCCTGCGACATGCCGGACCCCGGCGACTACATCTGCACCGATATCGGCAAGGAATCGGTGCTGCTGGTGCGGCAGAAGGACGGCTCGGTTGCGGGGTTCTACAACGTCTGCCTGCATCGCGGGAACCGGCTGGTGCCCGAGGAAGGCATGGGCAACGTCGAGGACGGCGTTTTCCGCTGCATCTACCACCACTGGGCCTACAGCTCGTCGGGCAAGCTGCTGCACATTCCCGATCAGGACACCTTTCCGCAGGGCCGTCCGCCCGGCGGGAAGATCACCCCGATCAAGGTCGAGGAATGGGGCTCGTTCGTCTGGTTCACGCTCAACCCCGATGCCGGGCCGCTGCACGAGTACCTTGGCGTTATCCCGCAGCATCTCGATCCCTATCACTTCGAGCGCATGGCCTGGAAACGCGATGTCACCGTCGAGTGGGACTGCAACTGGAAGACCTCGGTCGATGCCTTCAACGAGACTTATCACGTGCAGGGCATCCACCCGCAGCTGAAGTGGTATCTCGACGATATCAACGTCCAGTACGATTGCTACGACAAGCACACGCGCTACCTGATCCCCTTCGCCTCGGTCTCACCGCGCGTTGCGCTGCCCTCGATGGTGCCGCCGCTGATCGCCGGGATCATGGAGCAGGCGGGGATGGACCCGGCGGAATGGAAAGGCCCGATCTCCGGCATCCGCCGCGCGGTGCAGGAGCACAAGCGCAAGCACGGCGCGGAGCAGGGCAGGGACTATTCGGACCTCAACGACGACCAACTGACCGACGATTATCACTACACGATCTTCCCCAACGTCCAGCTCAACGTCCACGCCGATGATGTGCTGCTGTTCCGCCAGCGTCCGCATGCGACCGATCCCAACAAGATGATCTACGACGTCTGGGTGCTGGAGCTCGTGCCCGAGGGCGAGGACTGGCCCCGACGTCCGAGGCACCAGCGCTTCCGGCATGGGGACAAGACCATCGGCCAGGTGCTCGATCAGGACGCGTTCAACCTGCCCTATGTGCAGAAGGGCATGCAGTCCGACGCGTTCCCCGGCCTCTGGATCGGCGAACAGGAAGTCCGCATCCGCCATTTCCACAAGACGATCAACGACTTCGTCTATGGCCACAACGGCCCGGGCGAGGGGGATTTGTAGATGAGGTTGATCCTCCTTGTTCGGCGAATCCGAATGGGAGGGGGACCGCCACACCGCAGGTGTGGTGGTGGAGGGGCCGGGCGTGCCATGGCCCCTCCGTCAGCCGCCTGCGGCGTCTGCCACCTCCCCGGTGTGCTTGCGGCGAAAACGGGGAGGATCTGAACTTGTCACCACCTTCGTTTCTCTGTGTTCGCAACAGTCCTCTCCCCCGCGAAGGAGGGAGAGGGCCGTCGTCAGCGACCCGGACGAAAGGTTGGCGCGCCCTCGGGCAGGTCCGCATCGAGCGTGTCGCCATAGGCGCGCATGCGGCCTCTGGTCGGCAGCGCGGCGGCGTAGTCCGCGACGGGCAAATAATAGAAGAACTTGAGCAGCCGGTCGGCAAAGCGCCAGGCGCCGTCCTCGCGGACGTAGGCATCCTCGTAACGCATCGCGACGACCATCGGCGCGCCTTCGCGTACGACTTCGGCGTGGCTGGAAACGACGCCGGTGGCGCGGTCGGGATCGGCGGGATCGAGGTCAATCACATGGTCATGCGTGACGTGAAAATTGAAGCGCAGCGCCGCAAAGCGGCCGCGATACTGTTCGCAGATCGCCTCGCGCCCCATCGCGTCCATCACTCCGTCGGCGGAGCGGAACCGCCCCTGCCGGGCGAACAGCGGCGCGGCGCGGTCGAGGTCGTGATCGTCCATAGCGAGCGTATAACGCGCCTGTAGCGCGGCGATCTCCTGCCGGTCCTCGACCGCGCGGAGCCGCGCTTCGAGATCGGTCACGGCTGGTGCGACTTGAAGAACTTCAGGTCCATGTCCTCGGCCAGGCATTCGAGGATCGGCGGCACCAGCCGGTCATGGAAGTCGATGTTCATATGTTTGTCGAAGGCGGCCTCGTCCTTGAACGTGGCGACGCAGTAGAACAGGTTCTCGTCGTCTTCGGACTGGAACAGTTCGTAATTCCAGACATCGGGTTCATGCTCGTGCACCAGCGCCTTCAGCTCGGTCTGCAGCGCGATCAGGTCGGCGCGTTTCTCTGGCTTGCTGCGCAGCGTGGCGATGAACGACTTGGCGGGGTTGGCCATCTTGCTCAGGTTCCTTCAGACGTCGTGGAGGTATTCGCGGACATAGGTGCCGTCCATGCAGGCGATCATCTTCTCGATGATCGGCACGTTGGCAGGGTTGGCCTGATGCGCTTCGTCCGCTTCGGGGCCGGTGAAGCTTTCGAACACCGCGAAACTGTGCGGCTCGTCGAGACGGTAGAACTTGTAGCCCAGCGTGTCCGGTTCGTCGGCGGCGACCTTTTCGGCCTCGGCGATGAGCTTGACGAACTCGGCGTCCTTTTCGGGCTTCACCTTGAAGCGGGCGAGGAAGGTCATCGGCATCAGGCGGCTCCGTTCTTTTCACCCGCAAGGTAGCGGTCGAGTTCGACATGGAAGTGACGCAGGCGCGCTTCCTGCTCGCTCCAGAGCGGACCCTTGAATCCGCGCGAACGGGCACCTTTCTGGACGATCGGCAAGAGGTCGCTGTCCTGGTCGAGCACTTCGCCTAGGTTCGGCGATTCGCCCAGCGGAACGCGCTCGATCTCGGGGCGCGTGTTGCCGGTGGTGTCGGCATCGGGCGAGAGGCCCATCCATGCGGGGGCGGCGTAGCCGGGGATGTCCTCGGGCTTGAACAGGATGATCGTTTCGTAAGTGAAACGCTCGGGCTCGGTCGGGTGCGGCATGAAGCGATGGATGAAGACCGCTTCGGGGTGGCAGCCGATCTGGATGTTGGGGAACAGCCCGTAGATCGTCGAATCGCTGAGCTGCGTGTCGGAAAACTTGTCGTAGCCGAGGCCGTATTTCTCCGAGCGCTCGCGCTTCGCCTGCTGGATCGCGGCGCGGCTATCCTGCGCGGTGCCGGTGTACTCGGCAGGGTCGATCCCGGCGTCCATCAGCATCGCCTCGATCCCCGGATTGACCGATTCCTGATCGGGAAAGCGGCGGCTCGGCTTGGCGAAGGGCACGAACTGGCGGCTCATGCCGTTGGGGAAGAGGTCGATCTGGGTGCGGTCGTCCATCACGCATTGCGTCTGCGGGTGGACCGCGTGGAGGTGATAGGTCTCGTAAAATGCGTCGACGCCGCCTTTCCAGTTGGCGGCCCAGTCGGTCTGCTTGTGCTGCACAACATGCATCCGGTCGATGTCGTATAGCGCAAGGTGATCGGCCACTTCGCCAAGGTAATCGGCGAGCGGCATGACATCGTCGTTCATCGAGATGAAGATCAGGCCCGAGGAAACTTCGCAGCGCACTTCGGAAAGGTCGGTGCCGTGGCAGAGCACGTCGGGGTGGAAGGTTTCCTCATCGGTGACCGAGACGTTTTTGCCGTCTAGCCCGAAGCGCCAGGAGTGGAACGGGCAGGTGAACTGGTCCTGCGATCCGAAATCGCCGAGCACCAGCTGGCTGCCGCGATGCGGGCAGACGTTGTAGTAGGCGCGCACTGTATCGTCCGGCCCGCGCAGGACGATGAAGGATTCGCTGGCGATGTCATAGCGCAGCCAGTCGCCTTCCTCGGGAATGTCGCTGACGACGCCCGCGAGCAGCCAGGTCTGCGTGAAAACCTTGTCCCACTCGGCCTGCTTGAACGTAGGATCGTAATAGCGCGCCGGGTCCGGGCGGGCGGTGCCGTTGTCGGGGCGAGGGCGTTCCGCGTTGAACGGATGCGGCTCGCCGATGTGGATATCCCAGTTGCGGAAATCGAAGTTCATGGAAGCCTCTCCCGGCTGGTGACCACCGCCTGTGCCCTTTTGGGCATTGCACGAATCCGGCGGCACAAAAAAACAATCATGATTGATTGTTATATTCTGCTGTGGCAGGTAGGTGGAGTCAACCAATAAGCGGACAGCAGAAAACTGCATGCCGCATCGAAATCTGGGGGAGTCCTGATATGTCACGGTTGTTGCTGAATGCCGGTGTTGCGGGAATTGCGCTGGCGGCTGGAATGATGCCCGGGGTCGCATCCGCACAAGAGAATACCGCACCGCAGGCGCAGACGCGCTCCTCCGGGATTTCCGAAATCATCGTCACCGCAACCCGGCGCGAGACCGACCTCCAGAAAACCCCGGTCGCGGTTTCGGCAATCGATTCCAGCCTGATCGAGCAGGCCAACGTCGATAACATCGGCGGCCTCGCCTCGTTCGCGCCGAACTTCTCGGCGGAAACGATCACCGGCTTCAACGCGGCCAGCTTCGCGATGCGCGGCGTGGGCCAGAACAACATCATCGTCTATTTCGAGCCGCCGGTTGCGGTGCTCGTCGATGACTTCGTGATGCCCTCGGTGCAGACCCAGCTGCTCGACACCTTCGATGTCGAACAGGTCGAAGTGCTGCGTGGCCCGCAGGGTACGCTGTTCGGCAAGAACACCACCGGCGGCGCGGTGACGATCCGCACCAAGCGCCCGGAGATGAACTACATCGGCGTCGATGCGAAGGCGCAGGTCGGCAGCTTCGGCACCTTCACGATGAAGGGCGCGGCCAACATTCCGCTGATCGAGGACGTGCTCGCGCTGCGGCTGGTCGGCGGCTACGAGGAATCGGACGGCTATTACAAGAACGGCGGCTGCTATGGCCCCGTCACCGCGTTCTTTGCCGACAGCAAGTTCAACGGCGTTTCGGGTTGCCTCGACGGGCGGGATATCGGTGGCAAGGACGTCTGGAACGCCCGCGCCAAGCTGCTGTTCGAACCGACCTCGAATATCTCGGCGCTGTTCCAGTACGAATGGCTGCGCGACCGTTCGGGCACCGTGCCCTCGGTAAACGAGAACTTCCGCTATACCGGGCAGGCCGCTTTCCTGACCGACCTGCTCAACACCGGCTCATACCAGCCGAACAACCGCGATCCGCTCGACAATGCGGCAATCACGCTGCGCAACGACGCGTTCCAGCGCGACAAGCAGCGCATCAACGTTGACGGACTCTATGCCAATATCGACATCGATTTCGGCATCGGCACGCTGACCTCGGTCACCGGCTGGCGCAAGCAGACTTCGCGCCTGCCCAACTCCTATGCCGGGCACGCGCCGGTCGCCGCCGATGGCCAGCCGCTCTCGATCTTCGACGCCAGCCGCGACGATGACCGCAAGACCTTCCAGCAGGAAGTGCGCTTTGCGACCGACACCGGTGGTCCCTTCGACATGATCCTCGGCGGCTTTTACCAGAAGGACAAGGTCGACTTCTGCGTCTCGCAGATCCTTGGCTTTCTTGACCTGACGGGCGGACCGCTGCCCTTCGGCAACTGGAACGACACGCCCTATATCCTCTGCAACGCGCAGAAGGCGGAATCGAAGGCGGTGTTCGGCGAAGGCACTTTCGAGATCACCCCCGAACTCTCGCTCACCGGCGGGCTGCGCTACACCTGGGAAGACAAGACCTGGCGCGGCCGCCAGCAGGCCTTCATCCCGACGCTGGGCGGCGGCTTCGATCCGACGATCACCTTGTCCGAGCCGCTCGATGCCTCGGTTTATAACTTCCCGGCGGGCGTCATCACCGTGCGCGACAAGGCCAAGGAGCTGACCTACCGCGTCAGCCTCGGCTATCAGGCGACGCCGGACACCTATATCTATGCAACGCACGCACGCGGCTTCAAGGGCGGCGGCTTCAACGACCAGATCGGCGGCTTTGCCCCGTTCGGCGATGACCTTGCAGCCTTTGCCGAAGCAGCGCGCGCGACCGATCCGGAAACCGCGGACAGCTTCGAACTCGGCCTCAAGACACAGGCCTGGGACAACCGGGTGCGCTTCAACCTGACCGGCTTCTACGTCAAATACAACGACCTTCAGCGCCAGCTTAACGTGCCGCTGATCGTCAATGGCCAGCCAAACCAGGTGACGATCTTCGTCAACGCGGCGAGTGCCAAGGTGAAGGGCATCGAGGCGGAACTGACCGCCGAGCCCGCCGATAACCTGACGCTGCGCGGCATCCTTGGCTATCAGGACGCGAAGTACGGTGCCTACGATGCGCCCAACGCCGGTTACGACCTTTCCACCTCGCCGCTAGACCGCGCGCCGAAGTGGCAGTGGACCATCGACGGCACCTATGTGATCCCGGCGGGTGGGCACGACATCGTCCTCAACGGCAATGTCGCGTACCAGAGTCGCAACCTCTTCACGCAGGCGATCGACGATCCGCTGGGCAATACCTACCTCAACTCGCGCACGTTGCTGAATGCGTCGATCACCTTCCGTGAGGTGGACAACAAGTACTACCTGCGGCTGATCGGCCAGAACCTGACCGACGAGCGCTATCGCACCGCATCCCAGAACGTTGCCGGGCTCTGGCTCAACAGCCAGTTCGGCCCGCCGCGCTTCTTCGGCGTCGAACTGGGCGTCAGCTTCGGGCAGCAGCGCTGATGCGGCTGGCGTGGCGGCTGGCAGGGCTGGCGGCGCCGATCCTGCTTGCCGCCTGCCAGGCCGCGACCGGCGGTGAGGGTGGTGTAGGCGAGACGCGGGTCAGCTCGACCGACGAGTTCCAGTCACGCTCCGGCACGGCGATCGACGTCGACAACCACCCCGGCAAGGCGCTGTTCGAACAGAACTGCCTCTCGTGCCATGCCGGTGCGATGCCCAAGGCCCCGGCAGTGGTCTGGCTCGAAATGCTCGAGCCGGACGTGGTGCTCGCGGCGATGAACGAAGGCATCATGAAGCAGCAGGCGGCGCACCTTTCGCCCGACCAGCGCCATGACATCGCCGAATATCTCGCCCGGATCGAGCTGGAGGACTACACGCCGCCACCGCCGCCGAAGCAATGCACCGGGGACCGGCTCGCCTTCACCGGCGCGCCGCCCGCCAGGGTCGGCTGGGGCCACGATGCCTCACGCTTTGTGCCCGCTTCCGTCGGCGGAGTGACGGCGGACAATGTCGGTGATCTCGAACTCAAATGGGCGTTCGAATATCCCGCCTCCAACCGCGCGCGCTCGCAGCCGGCGGTGGGCTGGAACACGATCTTCGTCGGCAGCCAGAACGGCACGGTGTATGCCCTCGACCTCGACACCGGCTGCGCGAAATGGACCTACCGCGCCGGTGCCGAGGTGCGCACCGCGATCGTCGTCGATCCCGATACGAAGCGCCTCTATTTCGGCGACGTACTGGCGCGCGCCTATGCGCTGGACGCGATGACCGGCAAGCTCGTCTGGCGACACAAGGTCGACGATCACGCCAATGCGACGATAACCGGCACGCCGACGCTGGGCGGCGGGATGCTGGCGGTGCCGGTTTCGTCATTGGAAGTGACCAGCGCGGCGGACCCCGAATACGATTGCTGCACCTTCCGTGGCTCGCTGGTGGCGCTCGATCCGGCAACCGGTAAACCCAGGTGGCGCGCCTGGACTGTGCCCGAACCCGGCACCGAGCGCGGCGACAACGGCGCGGGCGGCAAGATCATCGGCCCCTCTGGCGCGCCGGTCTGGGGCAGCCCGACCTATGATGCGGGCCGCAACCGGTTCTACTTCGGCTCGGGCGAAAACTATTCCTCGCCCGCCGACGAGAACAGCGACGCGCTCTTCGCGGTCGATGCCGCCTCTGGCAAGCGCCTCTGGTCGGTGCAATTCACGCAGGGCGATGCGTGGAACGCGGGCTGCATGATCGGCAACAACTCCTGCCCCGAAGAGAACGGGCCGGACCTCGACCTTGCCGCCTCACCGTTGCTCGTCGCGCTCTCGGGCGGCAAGCAGGTGATCGTCGCCGGGCAGAAATCTGGCGTTGCCTATGGTGTCGATCCCGATACCGGCAAGAAGCTCTGGAGCCGCCGCCTCGGCCACGGCGGCACGCAGGGCGGCGTTCACTTCGGCATGGCGCGCGAGGGCACCCGCATCTATGTGCCGATCACCGACCTCGTCGATACGCACGACGGGCGTGTTTACGATGCCAAGCTTAACGGCTCGGGCATCCATGCGATCGACGCGGCGACCGGCAAGACACTCTGGAGCCGGAAGGCAGATAACGTCTGCAAGGGGCGCAACTACTGCGATCCGGGTATTTCCTCGGCAGCGACGGCCATCCCGGGCGCAGTGCTTGCGGGCCACCTCGACGGCAGGCTGCGCGCCTACAACGCAGCGGATGGCAAGGTGCTTTGGGAGGTCGACACGACCAAAGAGGTCAAGACCGTTTCGGGCAAGACGGCGCGCGGCGGATCGATGTCAGGGCCGGGGCCTGCGGTCTATCAAGGACGCGTTATCGCCAACAGCGGCTACGGTCTCTACTTTCACATGCCGGGCAATGTGATGCTGGTCTTCGGGCCAAAGGACTGAGCCGCTACCCATTGCCGTTCGTGTCAAGCGAAGTCGAGAATCGTTTGAACAGCGCCACCGTCTCTCGACTTCGATCGAGACGAACGGGTTAGTTAAGTGTTGGCCTCGCGCGTATAGACGAGGTCGATGCAGTCAAAATGCATCACGATTTCGTCGTGCTGATTGCGCAGTTCGCAATAGATAACCGCAGTCCCGCGCGGCTTTCCCGATGACGAGGGTTCAAGCGATTTGATCCGCGAGGTGGCGCGCACCGTGTCGCCTGCGCGCAGGGCATTCTTCAGGCGGAAATTGTCGAAGCCGACGCCGCAGACGAAGTCGATGTCCGAATTGATCTCGTGATCGAGCTGCCGCCAGATCGCAAAACTGAACACGCCCGAGGCGACGACCTCGCCGAAGTGGGATGCGCGTGCCGCCTCGGGGTCGGCGTGAAACCATTGCGGGTCGTACTTCTGCGCGAACTCGACCATCTCGTCCTCGGTCACGGTGCGCTCTGACGAGATGCGTTCCTCGCCGACGGCGAGGTCTTCGAACTTGCGGGGCGGGCGGGCATCCATGCGGGCAGGATGGCGAGGCCCGCGCGCGGCGGCAAGCGTAAAATAAAACAATCATGCTTGTATGTTTACTTCGCCCCGCCGTGCGCTAGAGTATCGCCGATAAGAAATGGGAGAGCGCGGATGGCGATTCCGGCCGACAAGGCGATTGTGCAGATCTGCTGGGTGGTGAACGACCTCGACGAGGCGATGGCGCGCTGGAACCGCGTTTCGGGGACCGGGCCGTTCCTCGTGATGCGGCACACGCAGGTTACCGACCCGCACTATCGTGGCAAGCCGCAAGCGACCGACTTTTCGGTGGGCATGGCGCAGGCCGGGCCGATCCAGATCGAGCTGATCCAGCAGCATGACGACAAGCCCTCGCACTATCGCGACACCGTGCCGATGGGGACCGAGGCGATGCACCACGTTGCGATCATGCCCGACGACTACGACACCTGCCTCACCGACTACCTTGCGCAGGGCTATGCCGAAGCGGCCAGTGGCATCTTCGGCGACATGCGCTTTTCCTACGTCGATACCTCGAAGGACATCGGCCACATGATCGAAATCGTCGAGCCCAAGGATTCGATCAGGAAATTCTTCGCGGCGGTGACCAAGGCGGCGGAAGACTGGGACGGCGATCCCGCGACGCTGGTCCGCGAGCTTTAGGAGAGGGCCGGCTGTGAGCGACCAGATCTACACGATGGGCGGCCTGCTGCGCGACGGCGCGCGCGCTTACGGGGAGCGCGATGCGCTGGTCTTTCCCGACGTCCGTTATTCGCACGCCGCACTTTACGAGGCGGCAACGCGCTGGGCCAGGGCGCTGCATGCGCTGGGCGTGAAGCGCGGTGAGAATGTCGGCATCCTGCTGCCGACCTGCCCCGATTTCGTCGAGATCATGTTCGGCGCGGCAATGCTCGGCGCGACGACGGTGCCGGTCAATGCGCGCTATCAGCCGGGCGAACTGGCCTATCTCGTGAAGGACGCCGAACTGGTCGCGCTCGTCACCACAGGCAAGGTGGCGGATTCGCTCGATTTTTCCGAGCGGCTGGAGACCGCGCTGCCCTCGCTCAAAAGCGCGACCGTTCCCGAACGGCTCTCGCTCCCCGAAGCGCCCGCGCTGCGCCAGATCGTCTGCCTTGAGGAGGCCTGCGCGCCGGGCCTGATGCCGCTCTCTCGCGCGCTGGCGAAGGGTGAGGGCGTTGCCGATAGCGAAATCGACGCGCTGATCGACGCGGTCGAGCCGAACGACATCGGCCTCATCCTCTATACCTCGGGGACCACGGCCAATCCCAAGGGATGCATGATCTCCAACCGCGCGATGGTCGGCAACAGCCGCAATCTGGGCAAGCGCTACCAGGTGACGAGCGAGGACAAGGTCTGGTCGCCGCTGCCGATCTACCACATCGCCGGAATCCTGCCGATGATGATGATCTTCGGCACCGGCGGCGCGTATCTGACGGTGCCCTATTTCGATGCCGGTTCGGCGCTGAAAATGTTGCAGGACGAGCGCGCAACGATCGCCTATCCCTCGTTCGTGACGATCATGTCCGACCTCATCAACCACGAGACGTTCCCGAAGACGGACCTCTCCTCGATGCGGCTGATGAACTCCAACTTCGGCGTCCAGCCCGACTGGATCAAGCACGCGATGGTCGATGCGATGCCCTCGATCACGCATGTCGGCACCTATGGCCTGACCGAAGGCGCGGGCACGATCTGCACCAGCCGCCTCGACGATTCCTTCGTGGCGCGCACCACACGGCTCGGCGTGCCGCTGGAGGAATGGGAGGTCGAAATCCGCGATCCCGAAACCGGCGCGGTGCTGCCCACCGGCGAACGCGGCGAAATCTGCGCGCGCGGGCCGAACATGCTGTCAGGCTATTACAACGATCCGGTCAAGACGGCGGAATCGATCCGCGACGGCTGGCTTTGCACCGGCGACATCGGCTCGTTCGACGAAGACGGCACGATCATGTTCCACGGCCGCACCAAGGATATGCTTAAGGTCGGCGGCGAAAACGTCGCGGCCGCCGAAATCGAAGCGGTGCTGCAAACGCATGAGGCGGTGAAACTGGCGCAGGTCGTCGGCATCCCGGACGAGCGCTATGCCGAAGTGCCCGCCGCATTTATCGAACTGAACGATGGCAAGGCGGTGAGCGAGGAAGACCTGGTCGAACACTGCCGCGGCCAGATCGCCAACTTCAAGCTGCCCCGCTGCGTGCGTTTCGTGAGCGAATGGCCGATGTCGACCTCGAAAATCCAGAAGTTCAAGCTGAGGGGCGAGCTTTGCGAGGAACTGGGGTTGATTGACTAGGAAATCGCCCGGATTTCGAGGGGCTTCTTACGCTCGATTCCAGTCGGAAGCGACGCTCTTGCCCTGACTGAATTTCTGAATCGACGGATCGTCCATCTTGCGTTTTGTCGCCGTAAGCCTGCCATCGGGCAATCTCACGGTCACGATCGTTTCGTCCTCGGCAATTGAAGCAAATTCGACATCATGGTCGGGAAAGATGGCAATTCGCTTGCTACCGATCGCAAGAATGATCTGGTGCAAGGTGCCGTTCTCGAATTCTCGCGCCCATCTCTTCAAGTCTGAATAGTGGGGGTCTGCTTTCCAGGCATTCGGCCTGCTTCGATCGACAAAGACGGTCAGGCTGGCCTCGTTTCTGAAAGCCATCACCATTTTGCAGGCCGACGGGAGCCAATGTTCGCCCGCAACTGGCCAGGTGAGGTAGCCGCAGGCGAATTTTGCGCATGGTGCCGGACGCTGTTCGTAAATCGCGCAGCCCTTGCGCTTGATGACGTGCTCGCACCAGACGTCGCCGGGCTTCTCCAGTTCAGCGATTGCGAGGAGTTTGCAGCACATGCTGCAAGAACCGCACTCTCGGCTTTCGGCATCGGGTGAATTGGTCATTGTCTGTCTCGGGGCCGCACTAGGGGCGGGTGAGCAAGCCGGTCAACGACGATCTGTGCAGTCTGTTCATCAGACCATTTGGGAATGGATGTAGTCAGGGGGTCAGCTGCCCCGATGATCCGCCTTCGGCCCGCCGAACCAGTCGGGCCGTCCCGCTGGCCAGACTGCGCCGTTCTGCGCCTGACCGCCGTCGATAATCAGCAGTTCGCCGGTGATGAAATCGCCCGATGGGGCCATCAGGTAAACGCAGCCTTCGGCGATGTCCCAGACGTCGCCACGGCGCTTCATCGGGTTGGCGTCGTGGAAGCGTTCCAGTGCTTCGGGCGGGTAGACGCGGAAGCCTTCGCTCTCGATCACGCCGCCGCCGATGCAATTGACGCGGATGCCGAGCGGCGCCCATTCGGTCGCCAGCGTCTTGGAGAGGTAGATCACCCCCGCGCGCGCGGCGCAGGTGTGCGCGGCCTGCGGCATGCCGCGTTCGACATTGGCGACGATCGAGATCACGTTGCCCTTCTGCCCGCGCTCGCGCCAGCGCTGGGCGCAGCCCTGCGTTATCCACCAGGTGCCGTTCAAATTAAGGTCGATCACCGCGAGCCAGCCCTTGCGGCTGAAGTCGATGGCGTCCTGCGGGAACTGCCCGCCCGCGTTGTTGATGAGGTGGTCGAGCCGCCCGTATCTGGCGAAGACCTCGTCGAGCAGCTCATCGACCTGCTCCGGTTCGCGGATCGACATCGCCTTGTGCATCGGGCGCTTGCCGGTCGCTTCCTCGATGGCGTCACAGGCGGCGACGAGGTTTTCCTCGGTCCGGCTGGCGATCACCACGTCCGCTCCCAGCCGCGCGCAGAGGAACGCGATGCCCTTCCCAAAGCCGGTGCCGCCGCCGGTGATCAGCACGACCTGCCCGTCGAGAATGCCGTCACGATAGACGGTCGGCATCGCGCCCAGTTCCTCGTTGGTAAAGCCGAACTGCGGGCGCGCTTCGTCGGTGTCGATCTTGCCGGGCTTGTTCATGCTTCCACCCAATCGGCCAGCATCGGCTCGACTGCAAGCTCGGGCGGAACTGCGTTGAGTCCGATGCGGCGGTCCAGCTCCTCATGCCAGTGATAGATGCGCCGCTCCTGGTAATTGAGCGGCATGCCGACGAAGCCGGGGGATTCGCATGATTCCTGAATCTGCGGGGCGAACTGCGTGTCTTCGTAAAGGATGCGTTCCCAGTTGGCGGCGCGCTCTTCCCACTTGGGATGCGGGTTGGCGGGATCGTGATCGGGCGCGATCCAGGTCGAATCGACGCGGCAGGAGCGCGGCCCGGTCGGCCAGAAATGCAACATCGGCACGCCCGAATCCGAAGGCGGCATCACGAAGTTGGGATAGATCATGAAGCTGACGTTATGGTCGCGCGGAATCTCGGTGACGGTATCGACCTTGGGCATGCCCACTGTGCCCGGATCGACCCAGTCTGGCCGCCGGTTGGGCGTAATCATCCGCGAATGGCCATTGGGCCAGAGCGTCGCGGTCATCCCGCGATGATCGAGGAAGCGGTCGACCGAGGACTGGTGGATCGACTTGAGGTGATAGACCTCCATGAAGGCGTCGAGCAGCACCTTGACGTTGCATTCGACATCGTAGGAGCGGCTTTCGACGAAGTTGAGCTTGTCGAAGCCGAATTGCTCCAGCTCGGCTGCCATCGGGCCGATGTGCTCCCTGAGCGGCTGTGCCTCGGGGTCTTCGTTGATGAAGATCAGCTTGCCGATTGTCTCGCAACGCACCGGCTTCAACGAGCGGCAGGAGAAGTCGAGATCGACGAAATCGCGCTTGTCGCGCACTGCCACCAGTTCGCCGTCGAGCTTGTAAGACCAGCCGTGATAGCCGCAAACGAAACCGCGATCGGTGCCGCTGTCCTCCTTGACCAGCGGCGCGCCGCGATGCTGGCAGGTGTTGTAGAACGCACGGAAGGTGCCTTCGAGATCGCGCAGGACGATGATCGGTGATCCGGTGTTGCGGACCAGCTTCCACGAGCCGGGTTCGGGGATTTCGTCGCCGTGGCAGGCATAGAGCCATGCGCGCTTCCACATGCGGTCCTGTTCGAGCGCAAGGAACTCCGGATCGGTATAGCGCCCAGCGGGAATGTCGGGCAGGCGCGGGAATCCTTCGGGCGGGCCATCCCGCTCGCTTTCAAAGGCCATCCGCTCCTTGATCGTGGCGGTCGTTGCCGCGTCCATCCTGTCCTCCGGAATCGCTTTCCGGGACCATAGCCGAACGGCAAGATAAAACAATCATGAATGTCTTTTTTATGTGGTGAGGCGCTGGTCTTCAACGACGCTCACCCCTCCCCTTCAGGGGAGGGGCCGGGGGTGGGGGCGTTGTTCAGATGCACCGATGGCCAGTGCCCCACCCCACTGCGACTAAGGCGACGCTTGCGCGCCGCCAAGTCTCGTTGCCCCTCCCCTGAGCCGCAGGCGGGCGCAGCCCAACAAGAGGGGCTGGAGGTCTGCAATCACTTGCACTTCTTGTCGTTTTCCTTCTTGCGGAAGATGTTGCCGAGGTTGCAGCCGACCTTGGAGCCGACTTTCCTGGTGTTTTCGACGTGGTGCTTCGTCCGGTCGGCCATCACCTGTCCCACCGCCTGCACCTTGTTGTCGCCCTTGAGCGCATCGGCATAGCGGCCGGTGGTTTCCTTGACCGAGCGCAGGTCCGCACCGGTGGCGTCGCCGATGGCGGCACGGTTGGCCGCGCCGATCTGGTCGGCGACCTTGCCAGTGGTCTTGACCAGCGCACCGGCGTTATCGAGGTGGTGCTGGGTACGATCAGCCATGACCGAGCCAACTGCCTGCAGCTTGTTGTCGCCCGAAGCGGCCTCAAGGTAGCGCTTCATGGTGTCGGTGCGACGATCCAGCTTTACGCCGGTCGATTCTTCGATACCTGCGCGGATCTTGCGGTCGGTCCGATCGACCTTGCCTGCGAACTCCTGGAAATCCTCAGCCTTTTCCTGACCATAGGCAGAAAGGTTTTCCTTCAGCTTGCCCGGCTCGGTGAAGGTTTCGTGCAGCCTTTCGAAGTTCTGGCGGTGGTGTTCCCGGCGCTGCGCAGCGACATCGGCGAGGGTGACGTCCTTGTCGAAGATCGCCGCGCCGTACTGGAAACCGGTCGAGATCGGGTCCTGTATTTCCGCGCCTGTCAGGGCCTGAACCGACTCGGTTGCGGCAATCTCGGCGACGACGACAGCTGCGCCGACCCCCGTCCCGGCAAGCGCCGCGCGACCGGCCTTGCCAGCCTTGGCAGCGGTGGCGGCAGTCTTGGCGGTCTTTGCCATCTTGGCCGTCTTGGCGAGCTTTGCGGCCTTGCCGGCATCGGCAGCCTTGCCAGCCGCCGAAACCGCCTTGAGCCCGCCAGCGCCGCGCGCGGCCTGTGCCGAGCGGCCCGCCTTGTTGAGCCTGGCGATGTCGTCGGTCTTGTCGATTTGGCGGACGAGCTGGCCTTCGTTGACCACGCGGCCACGCGCGGCCTGCGCGGCATCGCCCTGCCTGACGAGGCCGTTGATGCTATCGGGGCCGGTCTTCTGCATCAGCCCGCGTTCGAACGAAGGACCGCCCTTGGCCGCATTGTTCACATTGCGGGCATCGAGCCGGACGTTGCGCGCAGCATTGCCGCGTGCTTCGAGCGATGGATTGGCCTGATGCCCGATGCCGCGACCACGCGCGTCCTGCGCCAGTTCGCCGCGCCGGGTCATGAGCTCGCCACCATTGGTGATGCGCGGCGCGCGGGCGTTCTGCGCTGCCGTGCCGCGCGCCTTCAGATCGTCGAGGTTCGCCGCCGAGCCGATCTTTCCGCCGCGTGCGTCCTGCGCGATCTGGCCGCGGTTGGCGAGATCGTTGAGCGGGCTGCCGGGGCCGACCTTGGCCGGACGGGGCGCGGTTGCAGGTTGAGTGACGCGCGCCTTTTGCGCCATTTCGCCGCGAGCTTTCAGGTCCGAAAGGCTGGCCGGGGCCTTGGCGGCGGCGGGCTTCTTCGCCTTGGCATTGAGGCCGCTCTCGCCCGCCTTGACTGCCGCCACCGTTGCCGCGCCCATCACGCCGATGGTTACCGCTGCTTCGCCTGCGGTGGCTTCGTTCTCGTCCTGCGACTGCGCGAAGGCAGGCGTGCTCACCAGCGCCAGCGCGAGGACCGAGGTGCCCAGGGCCGAATTGATATGCGAAGCTTTCATTGTCTTGCTCCTTGTCCGTGTTCTGGCCCAACGGGGGCCGGGAGTGCCTATTCTGGATACGCGGACGGGGTGGAGACCAGTATGGGGCGAATACCCCAAAAGAGGGCCTTTCGCGTTCAGGAAGTGGAAAGGAAAAGCCGCGCGGCGGTGCCTTCGTTCGGGGCAGATTCCATCGTGAAATCAATGCTGTGGCGCTCGGCAAGCTCATGCACGATGGCCAGCCCGAGGCCGTCGCCATCGGAGCCTTCGCGCTTGCGGCCCGGCTCGCGCACTTCGGCCAGCGTTGCCGCATCCATGCCGCAGCCGTTGTCGAGCACTTCGATCACGCAGCCGCCCTCGCGGTGGCGCACGCCGACGAGGATGCGGTCCGCGCCCGCATGGCGCAGCGCGTTGGCGACGAGGTTGCTGGTCGCGCGCATCAGCGCGAGCGCGGGGACGCGGGTGCGGCAGGTGGTGCTGGCCACGCGCAATTCGATCCCGCGCGATGCCGCTTCGCCCGCGAACATGTCTGAGACCGCGCGCAGCACGAGATCGAGCGAGTATTCCTCCTCGTCACCGGCGGCAGCGGGTGCACCGGGTTCGCGGTCGGAATATTCGCGGGTGAGGTCTTCGAGATAGTCGATGGCGTCGGTCAGACGGCCTTGCAGGCCCAGCGAGAGGTTGTCGGCTTCTTCGGCAAGGGCAGAGCGCAGCCCGATCAGCGGCTGGCGGATGTCGTGGCTGGCGGCGGCAAGCTGGCGCTGGCGGCGCAGCGCGGATTCGCGGGCGCGGGCATATTCGCGCTCGGTTTCGAGCAGGCGGCGGTCGGTCTCGGTCTGCGCCTCGAGCGCGGCGATACGTTCGGCGGTCAGCCGGTCGCGCTCCTCGCGCGTGCGCAGGACGTCGACCAGCAACAGGAACAGCGCGCCGAGCCCTGCCATCATGCGAATCGCATCGCGCAGATACTCGATGGTGAGGTCGGGCAGGTTGCGTCCGAGGTAGTAGGGCTCGATCGCGAGCGCCGCGAAGACGCAGGCGAACATGATGCCCGCAGCAATCGCGCGCAGCCGGGGCGCAATGTCGAAGCGCAGGCCTACGATGCAGGCGAAGAGGAACAGCGCGAGGTAATAGGCCCAGAGGATGTCGGTCGTCTCGTCCGAAGTCCAGGCGAGCCAGATCAGCGGAAGGGGCAGGGCGAGCGCGAAGGCAGCGAGAAGTGGATAGCGGGTCAGGCGCAGGCTGTCGCGGAAGACGAAGAGGAAGGCGTAGAAACAGTAGAAGATGACCGATAGCGTCAGCACTTCCCAGATCACCCGCCCCGTCGCCCGCGTGCCGCCAAACACGGTCGTGTAAAGCGAGGCATCGACGTGCAGCATCACGAGACCGAAGCCGATGGCGAAGATCGTGCCGATCGGGCGCTTGGTCAGGAACGCGATGATCGCGGTGACCACGGCGATGAACAGCAGCGCCAGCGCAAAGCCGGACTTGATAAGCGTGGCGACGATCTGGTTGTGGCCCAGTTCGCCCTCGCGAAATACGCCCAGCGTCGGGCGGTCGGTGACGGTGACGTTGATGAGGACGGTGCGCGGCTCGCCGGGTTCGAGCGTGAAGCTCTGCGTGCGCGCATAGGTGAAATAACGCGGGGCGAGGACGTTGCCGTCGCCTGATCTGGTGGCGAGGATTTCCTGCGCCGACCCGTCTTCTCCAATGAGATAGACATGCGGCAAGACGACAAATATCGCGCCGAGGCCGATTACGCGGCGGATCGGCTGGCCTTGCGCCGCCTCTCCGCTTTTCAGCCGGAGCCCGATCCAGAGGCTTTGGGCGTTCTGGTCCCGGCCCTTGGTTTCGGGGAACGCGCCGGAGAACCGGCCTGCCTCGAACGCGGCGTTGGCATCGGCAGCGTCGAAGTGTTCGCCTTCGGGCGCGAGGAAGTAGGTCGCCTGCTGGTCGATCCGCTCGACCGATTGCCCGCGCGGAACCTCGATTGTCTGCGCCTGCGCGACACCGAAACAGGCCATGAGCAGCAGCAAGATCGCGCCAAGGCGGTGAAAAGGCAGCGAAAGGTTCGTCATGCCCGGCATTCTGTGTTACGTTTTGAACGAAACGGGCACAGGGGCATTGCTTGGCTTTCGGAACCAGACGCACGGCGGTGATCGCCGATGACCATGCCATTGTGCGCAAGGCGCTCGGCTCGGTGCTCGCCGATTCCGATGCGTTGGGCGGTTACGAGGTCACCGTCTGCGAAGAAGTCGGCAACGGCATCGAGGCCATCGGCGCGGTACGCAAGCACCGGCCCGACCTGCTGATGCTCGACGTGACGATGCCGCATGCCGGCGGCACCGAAGTCCTGCTCGAAGCGCGGCGCTGGTCGCCCGATACGCGGATCGTCGTGTTCACGGCGGTCGAGGCGGTGGGCAAGATTGCCGAACTGGTCGAGATCGGCGCGGATGGCGTCTTCTGCAAGGCCGACGATGTCGAGGAACTGGCCCGCGCCCTGCCGCGCATCCTCGATGGCGGGCGCGTCGTTTCCAGTCGCTACACCAAGCTGCTCGAAGCCTCCGCCGACCTTGAACCGCTGACCGATCGCGAGCGGCAGGTGCTCAACCTTGTCGTTGCCGGGCGCACTAATCGTGAGATTGCCGAGATGCTGGGGATCAGCGTCAAGACCGTCGACCGCCACCGCACCAGCGTGATGGGCAAGACCGGCGTCCACTCCGCCGCCGAACTGATCGCCTATGCCTTGCGCGAAGGGCTGATCGATTCGAACGGCGGGCTTTGAGGCTGCGCGCTCCTGCTCTGCCGTGACCTGATCTGACATTTTCGCGTCCCCCCATCTGGCTCTAACGCTACGGATGGTGGTGGCAATGCCGGGTTTGCCTACTCCTGCATGCCCCAGACCTGCTTCTTGTCGTTCGAGCAGGTCCGAATCGTGACGATGTTCATCGGCACAAGCTTTTCCGAGCCGAGGACATGGAGGCAGCCGCCGCTGGCATGTTCGAAGCGCACCAGTTTGGCCAGCACGTCCGAATTGCCGAAGCCGGGCAGCTTGACGTTGACCGCCTGCTTGCGTTCCCACTTCTGGCGGGGATTGCCGTCGCAGCCGAAGGAACTGACGCTGGCGCTCTTGCCCGCGCCGCTGGCTTCGAGGCACATCCCGTCGCCGGTGACGATCAGCCCGTCATCCGCGAGATAGACGAAGCGCGCATTGGCGGACTCGCGGCAGGTGGCGGTAATCACCTTGCCGCCCTGCTTCGCGCGGTCGCTTTCGAGGATCTGGAGGCAGCGGTTGTTGCCCGACTTGAGCGCATAGGTGAACGAGGGGTCGATATCGATCGGGCCGGGGCGCTCGGGCGGGCCGGGCAGGACCGGCGCTTCGTCTTCGGGCGGCAGCACGATCTCGTCGCGCGGCGGCGGTCCCGGCTGCGGGCGCGGCGCGCCGCCGATATAGGCGAGTTCCTGCTCGAACGCTTCGGGATAATTCAGCTCGATCGGCAGCAGCGTGAAATAGGGCGCGAACAGCCCGGTGCCGCCAGTCGCGCGGATCGAGCCATCCTTGTTGATTCTCCACGTCATTTTCCGCTTGAGCAGCGCGTCATAGGCGGTCCATTCGCCTTCGTCGCTCTGGCGCAGGTCGGTGCTGGTGACCATCCCGCGCGAGACCTGCCAGGCCATGAGGTGCAGCCAGTCATCGAGCGCGATGACGTGCCCGCTCTCGATCATCACGCGCTTGCCCAGTTCCTGCAACCGCCAGACGCCGTCGATGACTTGCGGCTGGCCGGGATCGACGTCCTTGTAGTCCTGCAGGTCGGCGGCCATCTGCGCCTGCGCCGGGTTGGCAACGCCAAGCGCGAAGCTTGCGAACATGAGCATCGCCAGCGTGCGGATCGTGTGCGGTATCGAAATCATCGCAAAGGTACTCCCCTGTCGTCGCCCGATTTCTGACGCAGCGACGCAGGGAAAGACATGGGGTGAATTCCCCAATCGCGAGTGAGAGTTCTCGTCAGCTCAGCCAGAGCCGCAGCACCCAGGCAACCGCGCCGAGTACCGCGATGCTGGCCAGCCAGATTGCCGCCATCCAGCCGAGCCGCTGCCAGAGCGGTCTGTCGTCGGCGGGGAGCTTTTCGGGCATCAATGGTATCCGTCCGTGCCGACCTTGCCGCGAAACACCCAGTATGCCCAGCCGGTGTAGCCGATGATCAGCGGCATCGTCAGGCCGACGCCGATCAGCATGAAGACCTGGCTGCGATAGGGCGCGGCGGCGTCCCAGATCGTCACCTGATCGGGCACGACATAAGGCCACATCGAGACGCCAAGCCCTGCCATGCCGAGCAGGAAGATGCCGAGCGCAA
This sequence comes from Sphingomonadaceae bacterium, assembly GCA_041396945.1. Classification (GTDB taxonomy): domain Bacteria; phylum Pseudomonadota; class Alphaproteobacteria; order Sphingomonadales; family Sphingomonadaceae; genus Novosphingobium. The sequence continues at coordinate 100,926 of JAWKXP010000006.1, forward strand.
GCCAGAACGGCGCGACTTCGCGGCGCTTTGCCAATCCCCGGAACAGGAAGAACGCGAGGATCGCGGTGGCAAGCGGTACCTGACTGGCGAAGAGGAAACCGGGCATCTTGAACCAGCGGTCGAAATAGTTCGCATCGAGGAACGGGGTGTAGAGGCTGACCGCGCCGAGCATCGCGAGCGTCGCAATCGCTGCGCGGAAGGCGAGCTTGTAGGCATGGTCCTGCGCCGAACCTTCGGTCTTCCAGACCAGCCATGTGCTTCCGAGCAGCGCATAGCCCGCGACAACGCCAAGCCCGATCAGCAGCGTGTAGGGCGTCAGCCAGTCGAACCACGATCCGGCATAGGCGCGGTCCGCCACCTCGACGCCCTGCAGGATCGCGCCCAGCGTCATCCCCTGCGCCATTGCCGCGACGAACGAGCCGCCGGTAAACGCCATGTCCCAGAACGCGCGGTGCTTTGGATCGCGCCAGCGGAACTCGAAGGCGACGCCGCGAAAGACGAGGCCGAGTAGCATCGCGATGATCAGCGGATAGGTTGCCGGAAGGATGATCGCATAGGCGAGCGGGAAGGCGGCGAAGAGCCCGCCGCCGCCGAGCACCAGCCATGTCTCGTTGCCGTCCCAGACGGGCGCGATCGAGTTCATTGCCTGATCTCGCTCATCGCCCACCGCGAAGGTCGGGAAGAGGATACCGATGCCAAGGTCGAAGCCGTCCATCACGACATAGGCGAAGACGCCGAAGGCAATGATCGCGGCCCAGATCACGGTGAGGTCGATCTCCATCATTCCGCCTCCTCTCTGGATGTGGGCAGAACATCGGGATCGCCCGGATTCTGGGTCGGTCCCGGAGTGATGCCGGCGGTGCGGATCGGGCCGGTGTCGCCGCGCTTCGCACCCAGTTCGCCGGCCGGCGGAGCCTGCCCATCAGGCTTGAGACTGTACCATGTGCCCGCCGAGAAGACCGCGAAATAGACGAGCACGAAGGCGACAGCGAGCCCGCCGGGCGGGCGCATCGAGCGGCGAAGCGGACCGGCGGTGCGCAGCAGGCCATAGACGACCCACATGGCTGGCTACCGACTTCGGTGGTGACCCAGCCAAGATCACCGCGACAAAGCCCGATGGCCCCATGACCAGCGCGGCGCGGTGCAGCCATGACCAGTCATAGAGCCGCCTGCGCGCGGGCGATGAGGCTCCACATGCCGATGCCGAGCATCGCAAAGCCGATGCCGACCATCACGCGGAACGCCCAGAAGACGACACCGACCGGTGGCTCGTCTTCGTCGGGCACGGTCGGTCCAGGTAAGCGGCGCATCAAGCTCGTGCTTGAGGATCAGCGAGGATGCCTTGGGGATTGATGGCATAGTGAACGCGCTTTTCCTCGCTGTCGGAATGCCGAACAGGATCAGCGGCGCGCCGTCGGGGTGGCTCTGGTAATGACCCTCCATCGCCATGACCTTGACCGGCTGGTGCTCCAGCGTGTTGAGCCCGTGCATGTCGCCCGCGAAGATCTGCACCGGCGCGACCAGCGCTGCCATCCACATCGCCATCGAGAACATCAGCCTCGCGTGCGGGTTGGCCCTGTCCTTGAGGAGGTGCCAGGCACCCACCGCGCCGACCACGAACGCTGTCGTCAGGTAGGCGGCAATGACCGTGTGGACGAGGCGATAGGGGAACGAGGGGTTGAAGATGATCGCGGCCCAGCTTTCGCCCGGCATGAACTGCCCGTTCGCGCCAATCTCGTGGCCGACCGGGGTCTGCATCCAGGAATTGACCGAGAGTATCCAGAAAGCCGAAACGAAAGTGCCCGCCGCGACCATCAGCGTCGCGGTGAAGTGCAGCTTGCGCCCCACCTTGTTCATCCCGAACAGCATCACGCCGAGGAACCCGGCTTCGAGGAAGAACGCGGTCAGCACTTCGTAAGCCATCAGCGGCCCGATCACCGGCCCGGCCTTGTCCGAAAAGACCGACCAGTTGGTGCCGAACTGGTAGGACATGACGATGCCCGAGACGACGCCCATCGCGAAGGCGACCGCGAAGATCTTGATCCAGTATTTGAACAGGTCGAGGTAGAGCTGCTTGCCGGTCTTCAGCCAGAGCCCCTCAAGCACCGCAAGGTACGAGGCCAGACCGATCGAGAAGGCCGGGAAGATGGCGAAAACTGACCGTGGGCGAACTGGATACGGGCCAGCAGCAGGGCGTCGAAAGCATCGAACATCGCGGGTCCTCAGATAAGGTCTCGCCTCTCCCGGCAAAACGAAAAGGCCGCAATCTGCGTTGCGTGCCATGCATTGCCTCGCGTCAGGCGTCCGCCCTGGCCTTGCGCCAGCGGTAGAAAGTCTTCTCGGAAATGCCGACTTCGCGGCAGGATTCGGTCACGCCCATGCCTTCAGCGATCATCGCTTCGATGCGGCGGCACTTGGCGTCCTTGTCGGGAATGGCAGTCATCAGATCAGGCCCCTTGCGTGCCAGTGGTCGGTTGCGGGTTCGGGCTCGCCATCGTCGTTGGCGAGCTGCGAGAAGGCGGCGTCCTGCGAGAGGAAGACACGCCCGCTCAGGTCTTCGAGGAAATGGGTGCGCTGCAGGCGGTCCATCACGGGCCCTTTCACTTCGGACAGGTGCATCGCGATGCCGCCGTCCGACAGCCGGTGGTTGATCGCTTCGAGCGATTCGAGGCCCGAGGCGTCGATCTCGTTCACCGCCGAGCACATCAGGATGACGTGGCGCAGCGCGGGCCGTTCGGCGACGCGTTCGAGCACATTTCCTCAAGCCAGCGCGCGTTGAGATAGGTCAGGCTTTCGTCGATGCGGATCGAGAGATATGCGGCAGGGTGATGACCTTGCGCCGTGACATTGCGGAAATGCTGCGCATCGGGGACGCGCCCGACCACGGCGGCATGCGGGCGCGAGGCGCGCCAGAGGTAAAGCAGCAGGCCTACCAGCACGCCTGCGATCACCCCCATCTCGACACCCGCGAGCAGGGTGACACCGATGGTCGCGACATGCGCGGCGAAGTCCGCCTTCGAATAGCGCCAGAGACTGCGCGGGGTCTTGAGATCGACGAGGCTGAGCATACAGGCACGATGATCGTTGCGGCCAAGGTGGCGATGGGCAGGTTGAACAGCAGCGGCGTCAGGAACAGCGATGCCAACGCGATCCCCACGGCGGTATAGGCCCCGGCGGCGGGCGTTTCCGCGCCAGCGTCGAAGTTGACTACCGAGCGCGCGAAGCCGCCGGTCACCGGGTAGCCGCCCGAAATGGCGCTGGCGATGTTCGATGCGCCCAGGCCAATCAGCTCCTGGTCGGGCGCGATGCGCCGGCGGCGCTTGGCGGCGAGGGTTTGGGCGACTGAGACGGATCTGACGAAGCCGATGATCGAGATGAGCAGCGCGGGCACCCAGAGCTTTTCGATCAGCGAGAGGTCGGTCGAAGGCAGCGCGAAGGGCGGCAGGCCCTGCGGCACCGCGCCGACGAGGTTCACGCCTTGGTCCTCAAGTCCAAAGAAAATCACGACAAGGATCGTCACCGCAACCGCTGCGACCGGCCCTCGGCCTTGGCGATGATCTCGGCAAGGCGCGGCTTGAGACCGGCGGCGAGCAGCAGCGGCTTCGCGCCCTTGCGCACCCAGAAGAGGAAGCCTGTGGCAGCAATGCCGATGCCGAGCGTCCAGAGGTTGGTATCGCCAATCGCTTCGGCGAGCGAGCCGAGCATCGCGGGCCAGTTGTCGCCTCCCGCCTTCACGCCCAGAATATGCTTCATCTGGCTGGTGGCGATGAGGATGCCCGAAGCAGTGATGAACCCGCTGATGACCGGATGCGACAGCAGGGTCAGCAGAAGGAGCCGCAGCAGCCCGAGGATCGTCAGCATAACGCCCGACAGCGCGGCCAGCGTGATCGCCGCTTCGAGGTATTCCGCCGTGCCCTGCGCCGCGATCGCACCCGCAGCCGAAGCAGTCATCAGCGAGACCACCGCGACCGGTCCGACCGCCAGCGTGCGGCTGGTCCCGAACACCGCATAGGCAATCAGCGGCAGGATCGAGGCGTAGAGCCCGACGACCGGCGGCAGGCCCGCAAGCAGCGCACAGGCGAGGCTCTGCGGGATCAGCATGATCGTGACGATGCATGCCGCGACAAGGTCGTTGGTCAGGACAGACCCGTTATAGGTCCGCCCCCAGTCAAGGATCGGGAAGTAGCGGGCCAGCACGCCCGGGGCTTTCGCCCGGCTTTCCCCGGCTCCGGCCACATGGCGCTGCTTTCGCTCGGCTTAATCGCCACACTCGTGGCCCTTGAGCTGGGTTCCAGTAGATCCACGGCAGCAGCTCGGACTTGAGCAGCCAGGACAGCTTGCGCGGGCGGGTGCCGTCGATCAGCCAGGAGGGGAAGCTGGGCAGCAGTTTGCCGTCATAGCCGAACTCGGCGAGCACGATCTTGCCCCGCTCCACCGTCAGCGGGCACGAGCCATAGCCGTCGTAATCGGCCACCGGCTCCTTGCCATCGAGCACCGCGAGCGCGTTGACTGCGACGATCGGGCCTGCTTCGCGCGCGGCAGCCGCGGTCTTGGCGTTGCATCGAGCCGAATGCCATCGCTCCGAAGACGTTGGGATAGCGCAGATGGCGCATGGTGAACTTGTCGACATCGACGAACCTGCTTTCCGGGTTCGCCAGCGGGCTGTCGGCGATGAAGCGACTTGCGGCGGACGATGCATCAGTCGAATTCTGACGTTTCCTCGCCATCGGCATTCCGGAAGGTCGCCTGCTTCGCCGGGCCATCGACCGCGACCAGCGTCGAGCCAAGGTTAAGGTCGATACCGTAGCGCTCGACATATTCCATCAGCGCCGGACATAGGGCGTCGACTGGAAGAGCACGCCGCCCGCGTTGCGAACCGCACGTCGATGTCCTTGAGGATGCTGCGATCTTCCCATTCGTTGCACGAAAGGTACATCGCCTTTTGCGGCGCGCCCGCGCACTTGATCGGCATTGGCGGCTGCGTGAACAGCGCGCGGCCCGACTTGAGGCCCCGCACCAGCTCCCAGGTATAGGGCGCGAGATCATAGCCGTAGTTCGAGGTGACGCCGTTCTTGCCCAATGCCGGGCAGGGCCTGCGATCTTCTCCTGCGCGCTGGGCGGATGCCCGGCGCAACGATCAGTAGCTTGTAGGTAATCGTCGTGCCATCGGCGAGCGTGACCTGATTGTCATCCGGCTGAAAACTGGCCGCCGCCGCTTTGATCCAAGTCGCGCCATGCGGCATGACCGAGGCCATCGGGCGCGAGGTGACCGGCTTGAACACCCCGCCGCCGACCATCGTCCAGCCGGGCTGATAGTAGTGCTCGCTCGACGGTTCGACGATGGCGATGTCGAGATTGCGCCTGCGACGCAGTAGCGATGAGGCGGTCGCGATGCCCGCCGATCCGCCGCCGATAATGACGACGTCACGGGAAATGGCCTGTGCCATCTGTTCTCTCCGGGAATTCGGTCGGTCAGAGCGCGGGGCGCAGCGCCGAAAGGTCGTAACCGGCAGCAGCAGCGCGTTCGATGCGCTCGTCTGCGGTCAGGTTGTCGGGATTGGCCAGCGTGTCCAATGTGATGCAGCGCGTGCCGGTGCGGCAATAGGCGAGGACCGGGCCATCGGCCTCCTCGCGCACCTTGCGGAACGCGGCGACGGCTTCGTCGGGAAACTGTCCGCCCCAGACGGGGATGAAATGGAAGACAAGGCCCGCCGCTTCGGCAGCCTTGCGCACGGCATCGACCTCTGGTTGGCTGGTCTCTTCGTCATCGAAGGTTGCAGCATGACGACGTGTGGCGTCGGCAACCGCCTTATCCTCGGGCTGCACCTGCGGAGCGACCGCGAAATTCTCATCGACCTTGCGGATTTCCATCGTTCAGTTCCCTTCGATCAGGCGCACGAGGCCCATCCCGGCGATCATCGCGATCACGAAGACGGCGGAGTGCAGGCTGGATCACCAGTGCGGCGACAGCGGCCGGGGCAGAGGCCCGCGATACCCCCAGCCGATACCGAAGAGCGCTGCGCCGCCGACCAGCTTGGGGGTGAGGCTGCTGCGGGTGGGCAGCGCGAATTTCTCGGCAAAGAGCGGGTGATTGAGCCCCGGCTGGATGCGCCAGGCGATGGCCATGACCAGCACCGCACCGCCCATCACGAAGGCCAGCGTCGGGTCCCAGTCACCAAAGAAATCGAGGAACCCGCGCACGCGCGCCGGGTCGGTCATGCCGCCGAGCGTCAGGCCTGCACCGAACAGCGTTCCGGAAACGAGCGGGGGAGAATACGCGCAATCATCCGAGCACCTCCAGTCCCATCGCATTCATCACCGCGACCGTCGCGATCCCGGCGAGGAAGAAAGTGGCTGTCGCAATCCAGCGAGCGGCGCGACATCCGGCTGACACCGCAGACGCCGTGGCTCGAGGTACAGCCAGAGCTGCCGCGTGCCGATGCCGACCAGCAGCCCGGCAATTGCCAGCGTCGTGGTTCCGGCAGGACGGTCCATCTCTCCGCTAAAGCCCATGACGATCAGCGCGCCGAGCGGCAGGCCGATCAGAAGGCCCAGGCCCCGTCGCGCGAGATGCCCGACCGACCGGCGACCTCAATGCGCGGGCGCTGATCCTGAAATGCCCGCGATGCGGGTTCGCGCCGAGCAGCATCAGCGCGGCGGCAAGGCCGGATCAAGCACGCCGCCGCCGAGGCCTGCAAGCGGGGTCGCGTCGGGAAAGCCGGGGAGCGTCATACCGCGTTCACCGGGATCTTGATGTAGCTCACGCCGTTATCTTCCGGCTCCGGCAAGTGCCCGCCGCGAATGTTGACCTGCACCGAGGGCATAATGAGGTTGGGCATGTCGAGCGTCTTGTCGCGGCTGGTGCGCATCTCGACGAACTCGTCTTCGGAAACACCGTCCTTGACGTGGACGTTCTCCTCGCGCTGCTGCTTCACCGTCGTTTCCCAGGCAAAGACGTCGCGGCCCGGTGCCTTGTAATCGTGGCATGAACAGGCGCGTCGCTTCTGGCAGCGAGAGCAGGCGGCGGATCGAGCGGAACAGCTGGTGTGCGTCGCCGCCGGGGAAATCGGCGTGCGGGCGGCGCTGAAGTCGGGCATGAAGGATCGTGTCGCCGACGAAGCAGCATCGCCGATGATGAAGGCCATGTCGGCGGGCGTGTGGCCGGGAACGTGTAGGGCGATGCCCTCCAGCGTGCCGACCTTGAAAGTCTCGCCGTCTTCGAACAGGTGGTCGAACTGCGAGCCATCGCGCTCGAAATCGGTCCCGGCGTTGAACAGCTTGCCGAAGACTTCCGCACGCGCACGATCTCCTTGCCGATCGCGAGCTTGCCGCCGAGTTTTTCCTGCAGATAGGGCGCGGCGGAAAGGTGATCGGCATGGGCATGCGTCTCGATATGCCAGATCACTTTCAGATTATTCGTATTTACATATTCGACGATTCGCTCGGCCGAACCATAGGATGTGCGGCCCGAAGCGGCCTCGTAATCGAGCACCGAATCGATGATCGCGGCTTCGCAGGTCTTGGGATCATGGACCACATAACTCACGGTAAACGTGGCTTCGTCGAAGAATCCGGCAATCGAGGGACGCAATTCCTTTGTTTCGGCGGCGCGCCTCGATCTGCGCTGCGGCGGTCACGAGCCTTGTCGGCATCAGACATCGGGAACTCCTGTATAAAATTTCATAAATTATGTATATGACTTGATACCTCGCCTGTCAAGTGGTAAGAATGCTCATGAGCGAAGATCCCAGCACCACGGCCCCGGGCGCGGCATTGCGCATCGGCGATCGCGCCCCCAACTTCTCCGCGCGCAGCACGGCGGGCGACGTGCGTCTGTCCGAGTTTCGCGGGCGCTGGCTGATCCTTCTCGCACCTGGCGGACTTCACGCCGGTCTGCACCATCGAATTCGTCGAACTGGCGCGCGCCTCGGAAGAGTTCGCCAAGCGCGATTGCGCTGATGGCGCTCTCGGTCGACAGCCTGTTCTCGCATTATGCCTGGCTGCGCATGATCCGCGACCGCTGGCGTCGAGGTGCCGCCTTCGATTGTCGAGGACCCGACGCTGGTGATCGGCCGCGCCTATGGCATGGTGGCAAGCGGGGCGGGCGACAGCGCGACGGTTCGCACGACATTTTTCATTGATCCCGAAGGGGTTATCCGGGCGATGACCTGCTATCCTGCGACTGTCGGGCGCTCGATCCCCGAGATGATCCGGATGCTCGATGCCTTGCAGGCCGTGGACGAGAAGGGTGGCCTTTCGCCCGCAAACTGGCAGCCGGGTGAGCGCCTGCTGCGCCAGCCGATCGCGACGCTCGACGATGTCTTTGCCGCTTCGGACGAGATGGCCTGGTTCCTGCCCGAGGATCGCAAATGAGCGTCGCTATGGAAGAAGATGTGGTGGTCGACACCCTCAAGGCGCTCGCGCACCCGCTGCGCTACAAGATCATGGCCGCACTTGCCGGAGGCGAGCGCAACGTTGGCGAGATCGAGGAGGCGACCGGTATCGCGCAGCCCGGGCTGTCGCAGCAACTGGCGGTATTGCGGCAGGCAGGCGCGGTCAGGACGCGGCGGCAGGCGAAGCTCATTTACTATTCTGTTGAAAGTGAACGGCTGGCGGCACTCGCGAGCGCACTGGCCTCATTGGCAGGCACCCCTGCCGAGGTCCGTGCCAGCAACGGCAAGCGCAATTCAACCGGTGTGGCAAGTTTCGCCCGTCTCGAAGCGTGACCTACCAGACCGGACGACCCTCGGGCCAGCCGACGAACGCCCAGCCTTCGGGGCTTTTCCAGGTGAACTCGACATAATGGCCCAGGCTCTGGCGGCCATCGAGATAGACGAAGACGAGGCTGGGGATGTCATCCTTGATCGAAACCGGCCCCTCGAATGCCAGCGGCAGGCCGAGCCGGGCGATTTCCTCGCGCATCGCCGCCTCATCGTCGCGGCGCAGCGAGATGTGGTGAAAGCGCGGCACCGCGTCGCTCTTGTCGGCGGGCAGCATCGAGACGTAATGATCGACGAAGCCGGAGACCGGCTCGATGATCTCGACATTGAGCCCGCCGCCCCAGAACGCGGCGACGCGGCAGGAGAGCGGCTTTTCGCCATGCACGGTATTGACCGTCATGTCGGGATCGACACGCTGGAACTCCTCGACGCCGAAGCGGTCGGCGACAATCTCCATCGCCTTGTCGAGATCGTGCGTGACATAGGCATTCTGCATGTGACCGGTAAGGAACATCGCGCTTATCCCGTTATTTCGGCCGGGCCGCCGCTGCCCGCCCACATTTCGTCCGACATCCACATATATTCGACATAGTGGCCCAGGCTGTCGCGCGCGTCGATATAGACGAACTCGCAGCCGGGTACGCCGCCGCGATAGGCGACCGGCCAGCCGCCACCTTCGACCAGCGCCATCGTCGCGTCCCAGTCGGCCACGCGCATGCAGATATGGTGGAACTGCGGCGAGGCATTGCCCTCGTCGGCGGGAAGGCGGTCGAGGTAATGCTGAACGTTGCCCGAGACCGGCTCGATCAGCTCGATCTGGAGATTGCCCGCCCAGCCGAGCGCGACCTTGACATGCGCCATGCCTTGCCCGTCGGTGGCGGTGAAAACGTCCATCTCCGGCTCGAAATGCACCCATTCGCCGATCCCGTGGCGCGCGCCTATCAGCGCCTCGGCGCGGGCAAGATCGCGCGTGACATAGGCGTTCTGGAAAAAGTGCCGAAAATGCATGCCGGTCAGTGTCATTTGCCTGTTTCCTTGCCGGGCTTGGATTCGAAACGCAGTCTAATCGCCCTGATCACGTCGCCCCGTGCTTGACACGGGGCAAGGCTTCTCTTCTTCGCGCTGCCGGACAGAGAACAGCCTTGGCCCGCATCGAGTGCGGGCCGACGAGATGGCTGCAACCTTGAGTGGAACATTGCCGTCACCCTGTCACATCCCCCGCCATTGCCCGGCGACCGGGCCGAACGCTTCCTCGACGCGCGCGGCGCTCCAGCCGTAGTCCTCCAGCGCATAGCCATAGGAGCCGAGCTTGTGGCGCGGATTGCGCGCCTCCCAGTCGTTCATTGCGGCCTCGCTCGCCGCGTCGAGTTCGAGGCCCGCCAGCGCGAAGACCTCTTGCGCGACCGCCATCGCATCGTTGACGCATCGCGAATAGGGCGTCTCGACGATCTTCAGCCGGTCGCCCAGTTCGGCCTTCTGGCGCCGGTAACGCGCCAGTTCGAAAGACCAGTATTCGACCGTTTCGTCGCCCATCCGGTGGCGATCGTAATCGGTAAAGCTGCCCGCCATGATCTCGCCCATCATCCGCATCGAGGACGCCATGGTGGTGGCAAGATCGCGCTGCGAGATGACGAAAGTGGCGTCGGGGAAGACTTCGAGTACCTCGGCGATCTCGCCGGTGTGGCCGGGGTTCTTGAGCAGCCAGCGTCGGCCCTGTCGCCCGCCCTCCTGCCATTGCAGATATTGCAGCATATGTTTGAGGTACGCGATCGCAGGCACCCGGCTGCGGCTCCGCGCCCAGTCGAGAAACGCGCGATCGGGCGCGGTGATGTACTGCATCGGGTAATCGAAATTGGCGAGCGGGATGAAGCTCGATTCGTCGGCTTCGTCTGCGTCGAACTCGTGCATCACCTGATAGGTTTCGCCGGTATTGGTGACGGTCGACATCATCGCGCGGGTCCATTCGGCGCGCAGATGGTGTTCGCCGCGCGCCTCGCCGGGAAAGGGCGCGGGGTTGAACATCGCCCATGCCGGTGTCGCCCGGAACACCGGCGCGGCGGAAAGAAAGCGCTGGAGCTTGGTCGTCCCGCTGCGCGGCAGGCCGAGCACGACGACGGGATCGGAAACGTCCTCGTCGAGGATTTCGGGGTGGCGCTCGACATCGGCTTCCCAGCGCAGCCGGTTGACCAGCCAGCGCAGCGAATTGGCGTGCATCCCCATCAGCCCGACATCGGATAGCGCCAGCCGCGTCGGGATTTCGAGCACCTTGTCGAGATTGGGCAGGAACGCAGGATCGTTGAAGCGGTCGCGCCCTGCCTCTGCAAAGGCTTCGGCCAGCAGGCTCTCGCGCGTCAGCTTCGCCAGCAGGTCATCACGCGCGCCCATCAGAAATCCGCCATCCGCCGACGATAGACCGAAACCAGCCGCGCCTCCATCTCGGCGCGCCGTTCGGCGGACGTCACGCGCGGGGTATCGGCGGGCAGTTCGGACAGCAGATCGGCCAGCGGCACCGTGCGCAGACTGGGGCTGCCCGGCGTATGCCCCGAACGGAAGAAACGGATCGCGAAGAGGTTCAGGGTTCGGCCCGAGGCATCGAGCCAGTTGGGCACGCCGGGGTCTTGCCACGATACGACTATGCGCGTTCGCCCGTCCGCGTCGGGCTTGGCCTGATGCGAATTGAGCGAGGAGTGCCGCGCCCACCAGTCGATGTTCTCGTAATTCAGGTTGAACAGCGCGACGTTCCAGTAAAGCGAGGCGGGATCGTTGAATTCGAGGATCACCGCCTCGTCCGGGCCGCAGCGCAAATGGCCGGGGAAATAGTTGGTGCCCTCGAACGCGCCGGGGATCACCAGCTCCTCGGGGTGGTGCGGATCAGCGCGCAGATGCGCCTCGACGCCCGCGCGGTAGAAATCGGTATGCACGCGCAGCAGGTCGGCCAGCCGGTCGAACCGCGTTTCGGCAAGCTCGCGGTCGAGCAGGCGTGGCGGGAAGGGCTGGTCCTCGACGCGAATCATCAGGTCGGCGGGCTGTTCGGTCAGCCAGTCGCCGTAATACTGGCGGCTGTGCAGCTCGCAGGGGCCATCGGGCAGTTCCAGCCAGAGTGCATCGCCAAGGTCGGCGGGCCTGTCGCGCGAAAGCACGATATCGACTTCGCTGCCTGCCGCCAGTGCCTCGCTCTGGTCGAGGTTGTTGGCAAGGCTCACCGTCTTCCAGCCGACAAGGTCGCAGGCGTGGCCCGAATAGACCGTCAGCTGGAAAATCGCCGCCGAGCCGCGCGCGCCGGTGATGCGGTAGCGATAATCGACGTGCAGGATCACCGAATGGTACATGCAATCGGGCGAGGGTAGCTGGAAATTGATCCGGCTGGTCGCGCCCATCTTCGCAAAGGCGGGGTTCTCGTAATCCGCCTCGACATAGGCGGCATGCGCGAAGTTGATGTCGCGCAGCAGGTGGCGAAAGGCTTCGTAGGTGTTCAGTTCGCGGTCGTCTCCCGGCCAGCCCGCGATGTGCATTTGCAGCTTGTAGCGCATCGCATCGACCAGCGAGGCGAGTTCGTCCTCCGCCCATTCGAGCGCGCCCGCGTCGCTCGTGAAGTCGTATTCCTTGCGCTCCCCGCCGCGTTTCGCCGCGAAGTTGGTCTGCGCCATCGGGGTCGGTGCATCATTCGCCATCGTGCTCACCCCGCCGCGATCTGCCAGCCACCGCTGGCATCGATGACCTGACCCGTGACCCACGAGGCGTAGTCGCTTGCCATGAAGGCGATGACTTTGGCGACATCGTCCGGCTCGCCCATGCGCCCCAGCGGCGTGACCGAGCGGATCCAGTCCATCGTCGCCTCGTCGCGCTGCGAGATGCCCTCGTCGGCATATTCGCCGCGCGTGAGGCCGGGCGCGACCGCGTTGATGCGCATGCCCCTGGGGCCGATTTCGGGGGCGAGCGTGCGGGTGAACTGGTTCAGCCCCGCCTTCGACGCGCCATAGACCGAAAGCAATTGCGAGGGCGACACGGTGAACCGGCTCGCGGTGGACGAGACGATCACGATATTGCCGCCGCTCGCCTCAAGGTGCGGCAGGGCCTGTTTCACGAAGCGCACTGTCGAGGAGAGGTTGGTGCGGTAGATATCCTCGATTTCCTCGTCGCTGGTGTCATCGAAGCTCTTCCACAGCTGCGCGCCGGCATTGCTGACCAGCACGTCGAGCTTGCCATGACGGTCGATGACGGCCTGCAAGGCGGCGGCGCGCTCCTTTGCATCGTTAAGGTCCATGCGCACCGCGGAAACAGTATCGGGGTGGAGCGCGGCGACTTCTTCCAGCTTTTCCAGCCGCCGCGCGGCGATCACCACCTTCGCGCCCTCGGCGACGAAGCGCAGCGCGGTGCCTTTGCCGATGCCGGTGCCGCCGCCGGTAATCAGCGCAACCTTGCCTTCGAGCAGTCCCATTCGCGTGCCTCTCCCATGGCCGGAGAGACAGCGTTGGACGAATGGCGCGCAATTGCAAATGGCTCGCGCGGATCATGCGCGCAGCGGCAACCCTGCGGGCCTGCCCAGTCAGTAACTCTTGGGCAGGTCCAGCACCTTTTCGGCGATGAAGCACTTGATAAGCTGTTCGCTTATCGGCGCGAGGCGGGTCAGCGCGGCTTCGCGGTAAAGCCGCTCGACGTGGTATTCCTTGGCATAGCCCATGCCGCCATGGGTCGAGACCGCTTCCCATGCTGCATCGTGGCAGGCGCGCGCGCAGAGGAACTTCGCCGCGTTGGCCTCTGCGCCGCAGGGCTGCCCCGTATCGTAAAGCCGCGCCGCCTTTTGCGCCATCAGCCATGCAGATTCGAGATACATCCAGCGTTCGGCAAGCGGATGCTGGATACCCTGATTCATGCCGATCGGGCGGTCGAACACGACCCGCTCGCGCGCATAGTCGGCGGCGCGTCGCAAAGCGTCGGAGCCGATGCCCATAGCGGCGGCCGCGATCAGGATACGCTCGGGATTGAGCGAGTGGAGGATATAGCCGAAACCCTTGCCCTCCTCGCCGATGCGGTCTTCCTCTGGAATGAACAGGTCGTCGATGTAGATCGAGTTCGAATCGACCGCCTTGCGGCCCATCTTCGGGATCAGCTGGACGTCGATCTTCGAACGGTCGAAATCGGCATAGAAGATGGTCATGCCGTCGGTCGGCTTGGTCACGTCCTCGATCTTCGTGGTTCGGGTCAGCAGCAGGATCTTGTTCGCGACCTGCGCGGTCGTGGTCCAGACCTTCTGGCCGTTGACGCGGTAGCCGCCGGGCACCTTTTCGGCGAAGGTCTTGATGCGCGTGGTGTTGAGCCCGGCATCGGGTTCGGTGACGCCAAAGCAGACCTGATCCTTGCCCGCAATCAGGTTGGGCACGAACCGCGCGCGCTGCTCTTCGGTGCCCTTGATAAGGATCGGGTGCGGGCCGAACAGGTTGATATGGACGGTCGAGGACGCGGCAAAACCGCCGCCGCAGGCTGCAACCTCGCGGATCATCGTCATCGCCTCGGTCACGCCAAGCCCCGCGCCGCCGAACTCCTCGGGCATGGTGATGCCGAGCCAGCCCGCCTCGGCCATCGCGGTGTGAAACTCGCGCGGGAACTTGCCATCGTCGTCGCGCGCCAGCCAGTAATCGTCGCCGAATTGCCGGGTGACGGCGCGCACGCCTTCGCGGATCGCGTCGAGGTCTTCTTCGGTAGGCAGCGGGCGGTCTGGGTTGGCGCTCATCTTGGACTCCGTTGTCTCTCTCGCCTGCGCTATGGTGCTTCGGGAGCGATTGCTCAAGCCTGACGCAGGGGCAAGCAATTGCGCGATGCAACCCTATATGGGCTGCACGGTTATCCCTTTCGGAGAGAGACATGCCCGACCTGTTCGACAATCCCGCCGGGCTCGATGGCTTCGAGTTCGTCGAATTCTGCGCGCCGGAAAAGGGCGCGCTTGAACCCGTCTTTGCAGCGATGGGGTTTACCCATGTTGCCACCCACCGCTCGAAAGACGTGGATTTGTGGCGTCAGGGCGCAATCAACCTCATTGCCAATTACGAGCCGCGCTCGCCCGCCTGGTATTTCGCGCGCGAGCACGGGCCTTCGGCCTGCGGCATGGCGTTTCGGGTGAAGGACGCGCGAAAGGCCTGGGATCACCTGATCGAACAGGGCGCAGAACCGGTCTCGGTCGTGACCGGGCCGATGGAACTGCACATTCCGGCGATACGCGGTATCGGCGGGGCGATCCTCTATCTGGTCGATCGCTATGCCGACGCGGCGGGCGAGGGGCTGACGATCTACGACATCGACTTCGAGTATTTGCCCGGCGTTGATCCGCATCCCGAAGGCGCTGGCCTCAAGCTGATCGATCACCTGACGCACAACGTCTATGGCGGGCGCATGGCCTATTGGGCAGCCTATTACGAGAAGCTCTTCAACTTTCAGGAAATCCGCTATTTCGACATCAAGGGCGAATATACCGGGCTGACCAGCAAGGCCCTGACCGCGCCCGACGGCAAGATCCGCATCCCGCTCAACGAGGAAGGCGAAGGCGGCAAGGGCCAGATCGAGGAATTCCTGCGCGCGTTCAGCGGCGAGGGCATCCAGCACATCGCGCTGATCTGCGACGACCTTGTCGCGACATGGGATCGCCTCAAGGAATATGGCGTGCCCTTCATGACCGCGCCGCCCGAAACCTATTACGCGATGCTGGACGAGCGCCTGCCCGGCCATGGGGCCGATGCCAATGCGCTCAAGGCGCGTGGCATCCTGCTCGATGGGACGACCGAAGGCGGCAAGCCGCGTCTCCTGCTCCAGATTTTCGCCGAACCGACCGTCGGCCCGGTGTTCTTCGAATTCATCGAGCGGCGCGGCGACGAAGGCTTTGGCGAGGGCAATTTCCAGGCTCTGTTCGAAAGCATGGAACGCGACCAGATCAATCGTGGGGCCCTGGCGGTGGAGAAAGCAGGAGATTAAGAAAACCGTTGGTCCTGAGCTCGTCGAAGGACCGTTCTTTACTTCCGGCGCAGCGCTGAAAGAAAAGGACAGGGCTTCGACAAGCTCAGCCCGAACGGGTGAGGAAAAGCGCAATGGTAAAGACGATCACACCCCTAAGGGGCATTCACCATGCCGCCTACCGCTGCCGCGACGCGAAGGAGACGGTCGAGTGGTACGCGCGCGTGCTGGGCATGGACTACACCACCGCCTTTGCCGAGGATCATGTGCCCTCGACCGGCGAATACGATCCTTACATGCATGTCTTCCTCGATGCCGGAAACGGCAACGTGCTCGCGTTCTTCGAACTGCCCAACCAGCCCGAGATGGGCCGCGACGAGGCGACGCCCGCATGGGTCCAGCACCTCGCTTTCCGTGTCGCCAGCGAGGCGGATTTGCTCGCGGCCAAAGCCCATATCGAAAACGAAGGCGTCGAGGTACTTGGCCCGACGCACCACGGCATCTTCAAGTCGATCTACTTCTTCGATCCCAACGGCCACCGCATCGAGCTTGCTACAGACATCGGCACCGATGAGCAGTACGCTGAACTAAGGCGCGTCGCCCCGCTGATGCTCGACGAATGGAGCGAGACGAAAAAGGCACCGCGCCATGCCGACTGGCTGCACGAGGAAGCGCTCAAGCAGCGAAGCGGTAGCGCAGACAAGAACGCCCGAAAGGAACACGGACATTGAAACTCGCATCGCTCAATGACGGGACGCGCGACGGCAAGCTGGTCGTCGTCTCGAAAGACCTCACGCGCTGCTGTGCGGCGGGCTATATCGCGCCGACCATGCAGGCCGCGCTCGACGACTGGGCGCGCATCGCGCCGCAGCTTGAGGTGCTGTACCGTGACGTCGAGCACGAGGTTGTGCCTTGCGAGCGGTTCCACGAGCGCGAGGCGCATTCGCCGCTGCCGCGTGCGTATCAGTGGGCGGACGGCTCGGCCTATATCAACCACGTCGAACTGGTGCGAAAGGCGCGCGGGGTGGAGGTGCCCGAGAGTTTCTACCGCGACCCGCTGATCTATCAGGGCGGTTCGGACGATTTCCTGCCGCCGCGTGCCGACATCCCGCTTGGTGACACCGCATGGGGCTGCGACATGGAGGGCGAGGTTGCTGCGATCGTCGACGATGTGCCGATGGGCGTTTCGAGCGAGGATGCGGCGGAGCACATCAAGCTGCTGATGCTTGTTAACGATGTCAGCCTGCGCGGCCTGATCCCCGGCGAACTTGCCAAGGGATTCGGGTTCTTTCAGTCGAAGCCGGCAACCGCGTTCTCGCCGGTGGCGGTGACGCCCGACGAGCTTGGGCCAGCCTGGAAAGGTTCGGTGATCCACCTGCCGCTCTGGGTCGATTACAACGGCGAAGCTTTCGGGCGCGCGCAGGTGGGCGAAGACGCGACGTTCAGCCTCGCAGACCTCGTCGCGCATGCCGCGAAGACTCGCAATCTGGGCGCAGGTGCGATCATCGGCTCGGGTACGATAAGCAACAAGGGCGCGGATGGCGGCCCCGGCAGGCCGGTCTCGGAAGGCGGCGCGGGCTATTCGTGCATCGCCGAAATCCGCATGATCGAGCAGATTGCAACTGGCGAGGCGAAGACGCCTTTCATGCAGCCCGGCGATACCGTGCGTATCGAAATGCGCGATGGCGAGGGGCACTCGATTTTCGGGGCGATCGAGCAGCGGGTGGTGGCTGCTTAACCAACCCCCGTTCGTGTCGAGCGCGCGTCGAGCGAAGTCGAGACGTGCTGTCGAGACAGCTTGCTCGGCTGGCCCCTCGACGGTCGCATCTCGACAAGCTCGATGCTGCTCGGGACGAACGGATAATGGATTTGCTTGCAATAAGATGGGTCAGTTCTGGACCGCCCCCTCGATCGCATCGCCGACCTGCGCCAGTTGCCCCCGGTCGATGCAATAGGGCGGCATGACATAGACCGTATTGCCCAGCGGCCTCAGCAGCACCCCGGCATCGAGCGCAGACTGGCGCAGGCGCGGGGCGAGGTCCGAGAGGTAGCCTTCACGGCTGTCCTCGAAATCGACGGCGATGATCGTCCCTGCCTGCCGCGCATCGGCAACGCCGGGCAGGGCGGCAAGGCGTTCGAGCAGGTCCGCCTGCATGTCCGCCAGCGCGGCAATGCGTTCACGCACCGGTTCGTCCTGCCAGACCTTTAGGTTCGCAAATGCGGCGGCGCAGGCGATGGGATTGGCGGTGTAGCTTGATGAGTGAAAGAACATCTTCGCCCGGTCGTCCGACCAGTGCGCGGCAAAGACCGGCTCCGAAGCCATCGTCACCGCCAGCGGCAGCGATCCGCCGGTCAGCCCCTTGGACAGGCACAGGATGTCGGGCACCACCTGCGCCTGTTCGCAGGCGAGCAAAGTGCCGGTGCGGCCCCAGCCGGTCATCACTTCGTCGGCGATCAACAGCGTGCCGTGCGCCGCGCAGATCGCGCGCATCTGGCTGAGCGTTTCGGCCCCGTACATCAGCATCCCGCCCGCGCCGAGGACCAGCGGTTCCACGATGAACGCCGCCGCACCCGCCTTGCAGGCCGCTTCCAGCGCATCGAGCGTAGCTTGCTCTGCTCCGGCGGCGGGGAAGGGCACGGTCTCGACATCGAACAGCAACGGCTCGTAGGTCCGGTTGAACACGCCGCGCGCGCCGACCGACATCGCGCCGATGGTGTCGCCGTGATAGGAATGCTCCATCACGACGATGCGGTGGCGTTGCTCCCCGCGCGCGGCCCAGTATCCCAGCGCCATTTTCAGCGCGACTTCGACCGAGGTCGAGCCGGAGTCCGAAAAGAACACGCGGGTCAGCGCTTCGGGCATGATCGCCATCAGGCCGCGCGCGAGGTCTTCGGCGGGCTGGTGCGTCCAGCCGGCGAAGATCAGCTGGTCGAGCTTCTGCGCCTGCTCGGCAATCGCGGCCATGATCGGCGGATAGCAATGCCCGTGCGTCGTCACCCACCAGGACGAAATCGCGTCGATCACCGCGCGCCCGTCGGCACAATGCAGCACCGCACCCTCGGCACGCTCGACCAGCGGGATCGGCTCGCCAAGCCCGTGCTGGGTGAAGGGGTGCCAGACGGGGGAGCTGCTCATGCGAAATCCTCCAGCCGGAAGCTTGCGGCGAAGGCGGCGGAAAGCGATGCGGCGTTTAGGTCTGCGATCAGCGGCAGGCGGCCCAGCCTGCGGACCTCACCCATCGCGCAGATGGTGCTTTCGGTCTCTGCATTCGCCTCGCCGACGAAGGCAATGCCGTGGACCGCGACGCCCCGTGCGCGCAGCGCTTCGAGCGAGAGCAGCGAATGGTTGATTGTGCCGAGGCTGGTGCGCGCGACGAGGATTGCGGGCAGGCCCCATTGCGCGAAAATGTCCGCATAGAGCAGCTCGCGCGTCAGCGGCACGAGCACGCCTCCCGCGCCTTCGACGATCAGCGGGCCGTCAACGTCGGGCAAGGCGAGGCGTGCGGGGTCGATCTCCTCCCCGTCAATCTCAGCGGCCTGATGCGGCGAGCAGGGTGTCGCGAGGCGATAGGCCTCCGTCATGGTCCGCGTCACGCCCAGCCGCGCGACCCGCTCAGAATCGCCAAGGCCTTCGTCGTCCGTGCCCGCCTGCACCGGCTTCCAGTAGGTCGCGCCCAGCGCGGCGGCGAGCGCGGCAGCGAAGACCGTCTTGCCGATGTCGGTATCGGTTCCGGTGACGACGAACCGCCCGCTCATTTGAGCCGTGCCAATGTCTTGGCCAGCCGCGCGATATCGCCATGCGAGAGCGTCGCGCGCAGCGCGAAGCGGATGCGGCTGGTGCCTTCGGGCACGGTCGGCGGGCGGTACGGCCAAGCAAGGAAGCCCTCTGCCTCCAGTGCCTTGCTCAAGGCGACCGTTGCGCGCGGGTCGCCGACGATGGCGGGGACGATATGGGTCGAAGATTCGCCCGTCGCAAAGCCCAGCGCCTGCAACTGTTCGCGCAGATCGTCGCCCAGCGCGGCCAGATGCGCGCGCTCCGTGTCCATCTCGGGCAGCAGATCGAGCGCCGCGTCGATCGCGCCGAGCACCGCAGGCGGCGGCGCGGTCGAGAAGATGAACCCGGCGCAGCGGTTGACGAGATAGTCGCAAAGCACGCGCGATCCCGCGACATAGGCCCCGAAGCCGCCCAAGGCCTTGCTAAAGGTGCCCATCACCACATCGACGCCTTCGGGCAATGCTGCGGACAGCCCCGCTCCGCGCGGGCCAAGCACGCCGGTGGCATGCGCCTCGTCGACGAAGAGAAAGGCACCGTGCGCCTTGGCGATTGCGGAGAGGCGGGCAAGGTCAGCGCGGTCGCCGTCCATCGAATAGACCGATTCGACGAGGATCAGCCGCGCCGGAGCATCACGGCCATGTTCGGCGAGCGCGGCTTCGAGCGCCGCAAGGTCGTTGTGCGCGAAGCGGTGCGGCTTGATCCCGGCGGCGCGGTAGCCCTGATGCATCGAGGCGTGGATCAGGTCATCGGTAAAGACCGCGATGCCGGGGATCGCCTTGGCCAGCGCCGCGATCACGCCCGCGTTCGCCTGCCAGCCGGTGGCATAGACCAGCGCCGCCTCGGTGCCCTTGAACGCGGCGATCCTGGCTTCCAGCGCGAGATGTTCGGGCGTGGTGCCCGTCACCAGCCGCGATGCGCCCGATCCCGCGCCCATCGCCTTAGCCCATTCGCAGGCGCGCTCGACCAGCAGCGGAAGGCGCGCAAGGCCAAGGTAATCGTTGCTCGAAAAGTCGATGACGTCGGCATTGCCGCGCTCAAGCCGGCCTTCGCCCATGAGCCGCGTCGGCGTCAGCCTGCGTAGGTGCCCGCGCGCCTCGATTTCGCCGAGCGCGGTGCCTAGGATCTGGTCAAGCGATGTCATCGGGGCTGGGCTAGTCGCGAAGGTGCCCGACAGCAAGCCTACCCGCACTGCTCCATCGCATCGCGGGCCAGCTGCGCGAGGCGCGGGAAGGCTTTTGCGCGTTCCTTGGCCTGTTCATTGGTGGCATTGCCGCGAAGGACCCGGCCCTTGATGCCGTGGAAAATCGCGGCGAGGCGGAAGAAGTTGAACGCCAAGTAGAAATCCCAGTTGGGGATGCTCTCGCGCCCGGTCCGCGCGCAATAGGCGGCGATGTATTCCGCCTCCGATGGCAGGCCGAGGCTCGCCGGGTCGATCCCGCCGATGCCCGGCACGATATCGGACGGCATGCGATACATCATCGCGTGATAGGCGAAGTCGGCGAGCGGATGGCCCAATGTCGACAGCTCCCAGTCGAGGATCGCGACAACGCGCGGCTCGGTGGGGTGGAAGATCATGTTATCGCAGCGAAAATCTCCGTGGACGATCGAGGTTTCGTCGCCTTCGGGGATCGCGCCGGGCAGCCATTCGACCAGCGCGTCCATATTGGCATCGCGTCCGGCAAGATCGTCGGCGAGGTATTGTTTCGACCAGCGCCCGACCTGCCGCGCGAAATAGTTGCCCGGCTTGCCATAGTCGCCCAGCCCGATGGCTGCGTAATCAGCCATGTGCAGCGCCGCGAGCGCCTTGTTCATCGCATCATAGTAGGCCGCGCGTTCGCCCTGCGGCACTTCGGTAAAGCCCGCGTCCCAGAAGATGCGGCCTTCGACCATGTCCATCACGAAGAACTGGCTGCCGATCACGGCCTCGTCCTCGCAGACGCCGAAGATGCGCGGCACCGGCACGTCGGTCTTGCCCAGCGCGCCCATCACCCGCGCCTCGCGCAAGACGTCGTGTGCGCCCTTGAGCAGCGGCCCCGGCGGCTTGCGGCGCAGGACGTAGTTCTGGCCGGGTGTGGTCAGCTTGTAGGTCGGGTTCGATTGCCCGCCCTTGAACTGCTCGACCGTCAGCGGTCCCGCGTATCCCTCGACATTGGCACCAAGCCACCCTTCGAGCGCGGCCTGATCGAGCGGCGTGCGAATCTCGCCGGTGCCGGTATTGGCGGCAGCGTCAACCACTGTTCGCGTTCCGCCATTCGCGCTTGATCTTCTTGGCGAGCGACCATTTGTGCACCTCGGTCGGGCCGTCGTAGATGCGGAAGGCACGCACTTCGCGGAAGACCTGCTCGACAATGGTGTCCTGTGTCACCCCGGTCCCGCCCATCACCTGAACGCAATTGTCGGCGATGCGCATCAGCGCTTCGGAGACGGCAACCTTGGCCATCGAGCTCTCGACCGTGCCGAGCGAGCCGGTGTCGAGCACCGAGGCGCACCAGTCGATCATCAGTTCGGCCTGCTGGATGTCGATCTTGTTCTCGGCCAGCTTGAAGCCGACGCCTTCGTGATCGATCAGGTGCTGGCTGAACGCCATGCGGCGGCAGGCATAGTCGGTGGCGATTTCCTGCGCGCGGATGCAGCAGCCGAGCCAGCGCATGCAGTGCGAGAGGCGCGCAGGCGAAAGACGTACCTGCGCATACTTGAAGCCTTCGCCGGGCTGGCCGAGCATCTGGTCTGCGGGTACACGCAAATTATCGATGGTCAGCGTGGCGTGGCTGCCGGGCATCGAGCTGTCGATCGTGTTGGGGATCGTATCGATGCGGATTGCCTCGTTGGGCAGGTCGACGAGGAACATGCACGCGCCTTCCTCGGCAGCGGCCATGACGATACCGACCGATGCGCCCTCGTAGCCGGTGATAAAGCACTTGCGCCCGTTCACCACCCAGTGATTGCCGTCCTGCTTGCAGGTCGTCTTCATCATCGAAGGGTCCGCGCCCGCGCCGCCCCATTCGGCGGGCTCGGTCATCAGGAAGGCCGAGCGTGCGCGTCCTTCGTGCAGCGGCTTGAGGAAGCGTTCCTGCAATTCGGGCGATCCGACATGGCCGATCAGATACATGTTGCCTTCGTCGGGCGCGTTGGTGTTGCAGGCCAGCGGACCAAGCGGCGACAGGCCCGACTTGATAAGGATCAGCGCAGTCTCACGCTGGCTGCGGTGCGAGCCATCGGGCTTGATATGCGGGGTGAGCACACCCGCCGCGCGCGCCTTGTCGCGCATCTCGTAGACCATCTCGTCCATCGGTGCACCGTGGTGGTCGCGGCGCGGGTCTTTTTCGTAGGGTATGATGGTTTCGCGTACGAATGCCTCGACCTTGTCGGCAAGTTCCCTGGCTTCCTGCGAGATCGCGTTGTCGGTCATTCGGCGGCTTCCTCCATCGTGCC
The DNA here is from genome assembly GCA_041396945.1 of Sphingomonadaceae bacterium. Lineage (GTDB taxonomy): Bacteria > Pseudomonadota > Alphaproteobacteria > Sphingomonadales > Sphingomonadaceae > Novosphingobium. The sequence goes on from JAWKXP010000006.1 coordinate 123,795, forward strand.
TGCGCGCGCCGCCCGCATCGGTTCTTCGCCGGCCATCGGTTTCAGGCCAAGCCGGTCGAACAGGGCTGCATCGCTGTCATCGCCCGCATTGGGCGCGGTGAGCAGCTTGTCGCCGGTGAAGATCGAGTTTGCACCTGCCAGAAAGCACAGCGCCTGTGTCTCGTCGGACATCGACTCGCGCCCTGCCGAAAGGCGCACCATGCTGAGCGGCATCGTGATCCGCGCCACGGCGACGGTGCGAACGAACTCGATCGGGTCGATCTGCGCCAGCGGCGTATCGGCGAGCATGTCACCCAGCACCGTGCCCTTGACCGGGACCAGCGCGTTGACCGGCACGGACTCGGGATGCTGTTCCAGCGTTGCCAGCGTATGGACGAAGCCGACGCGGTCGGCGCGCGTCTCGCCCATCCCGACGATCCCGCCCGAACAGACGTTGATCCCCGCCTCACGCACGTTGCCCAGCGTTTCGAGCCGGTCGTCCATCGTCCGCGTGGAGATCACTCGTTCGTAATATTCGGGGCCGGTGTCGATATTGTGGTTGTAGTAATCGAGGCCAGCGGCGGCGAGTTGGTCGGCCTGATCCTTCGTCAGCATGCCCAGCGTCATGCACGTTTCCATGCCCATCGCCCGCACGCCCTCGACGATCTGGACGATCTTGCCCATGTCGCGGTCCTTGGGATTGCGCCAGGCTGCGCCCATGCAAAAGCGCTGGCTGCCCGCGTCCTTCGCCTGCGCCGCGCGTTGCAACACGCCCTGCACGTCCATCAGCTTGGTCGCCTCGACGCCCGAGTCCGCATGCACCGACTGCGAACAATAGCCGCAATCCTCGACGCAGCCGCCGGTCTTGATCGAAAGCAGCGTGCAAAGCTGGACTTCCCCGGCGCGGTGATGCGCACGATGCATCTCGGCGGCGCGGAACACGAGTTCGGTGAACGGCAGGTCGAACAGCCCGGCGATTTCCTCGCGGGTCCAGTCGGTGCGGATGGTCTGGTCGGTCATGCGGCATGCCTATGGAGAGGTTTGCGCGCGAGTCAAACAGCGGATTTCCGTCATAACGCTCCGCACTGGCCTTCACAGCGCGGTGGGAGGGGCCTATCTGGCAAGGAACACCGGCGCGGCGAACCCGTTAGACGCTGGAGAGATGACAGGAGGTCGCTTGGATATTTCAGCCGAAACCGGCACGGTTTCGCGGCTTGCCGCTGCGTCGCTTGGCGAGGGCGGGGCAAGGCTGGCGCTCGCCGTGCTCGATATCGACCCGCGCGTTGCCGGATCGGGCGGCGAGACGGTGAGCCGCGCCGAAGCGGCGATGGCGCTGAATCTCTGCCTTTTCGCCGGATTGCTCGACGCGGTGCCGACCGCGCGGCGTTATGTCGAGGATGTGATCGTGGCGGGCGAGCGGCTGGTTTTCGATCACGGAGCCTTGCGGACCATCGACGGGCCGACCGGGGCGTTACCTTCGGGCCGCGCCGCCTTCGCGCGCATTCTTGAGCCGCTGGGCTATGAAGTCGCGGGCGAATATCCCCTGCCGCGCCTGACGATGACCGGCCGCGCCTATGTGCAGGCGGATTTCCCCGAAATCGTGCCTCAGTTCTTTGTCAGCGAATTGCATATGGACCAGTTGCCCGCAGAGGCGCAGGCGGCGGGTGAGCGGGTATTCGGAACCTCGCGCGATCCGCTGGGCGAGGCTGAGAACGCACTTCTTGCCGCGATGGCGCGCGATGGCGAAGCGCCGTTCACGCAATGCGCCGCTGCGCTGCCCGGCCTCGTCGCCGCCTTTGGCCGCCAGCATCTGGACCCTGCGCTCGCCGACTACGAAGCGCTGCTGCCGCACACCGCCGAGGGCGCATGGATCGCGACCGAAGGCAATGCCTTCAACCACGCCACCAACCGCGTCGCCGATGTCGAGGCATTGGCCGCCGATCTCAAGGCGCGTGGCTATCCGGTCAAGGACGCGGTCGAGCATTCGGCCAACGGGCAGGTCCACCAGACCGCCTTTATCGCCGACAAAGTCATGCGTCCCTTTCGCGACGCCGATGGCAACGCGGTGACGCGCGAAGTGCCAGGATCGTTCTTCGAATTCATCACCCGCGACATCGACGCGGCCTCTGGCGGACTCGATCTCACCTTCGACAGCGGCAATGCCACCGGCATCTTCGCGGTAACGAGGTCGGCATGAGCGAGACGCTGAAATCCATCGACCCGGCAACCGGCGAGCTGGTCTGGGAAGGCGCGATGGCAGGCGAGACCGAGGTGCGCACCGCAGTCAACCGCGCGCACCGGGCGTTCCCCGGCTGGGCCGCAACGCCGCTCGCCGTGCGCATCGCGCTGGTCGAAGCGTTCAAGGGCGCGCTCGATGCGCGGCGCGACGAACTGGCGCGGATCATCAGCCTCGAGACCGGGAAGCCTGCCTGGGAAGCGCAGGGCGAAGTCGGCTCTATGATCGCCAAGGTCGATGTCTCGATCCGCGCGCAGGCCGAACGCGCGGGCGAGCGGCGCAGCGATATGCCCTTCGGCGAAGCGGTGCTTCGGCATAATCCGCAAGGCGTGATGGCGGTCTTCGGGCCGTACAACTTCCCCGGACACCTGCCCAACGGCCACATCGTGCCCGCGCTGCTCGCGGGGAACACGGTTGTGTTCAAGCCCTCCGAAATCACTCCCGCGACCGGCGAAATGATGGCGCAGGCGTGGGAAGAGGTCGGCCTGCCCAAGGGCGTATTCAATATCGTGCAAGGCGCGCGTGAAACTGGCGCAGCGCTGGCCGAGGCCGAGATCGACGGGCTGCTCTTCACCGGTTCGGCAGCGACGGGCATGCATTTCCGCCGGATGTTTGCAGAGCGACCGCGCGTGATCCTCGCGCTGGAGCTGGGTGGCAATAATCCGCTGGTCGCATGGGATGGCGACATCGACGAGGTCGCGGCGACGGTGGTGCAGTCGGCCTATATCACCACCGGCCAGCGTTGCTCCTGCGCGCGGCGGCTGATCGTTTCGGAGGGGAAGTTCGGCGATGATCTGGTCGAGGCCATCGCGGCGCTTGCAGACCGGCTGCGCATCGGCGCGTGGGACAGCGAGCCTGCGCCTTACATGGGGCCGCTGGTCTCCTCGAAAGCCGCCAATGCCGCGCGCTCGGCGTTCAAGGACCTGACCGTGAAAGGCGCAAAGACGATCCGCGCGATGGGCCAGCCCGAGGGCCTGCGCACCTCCTTTGTCACGCCTGCGCTGCTTGACGTCACCGGTGTCGAAGTGCCCGACGAGGAAGTTTTTGCGCCGATGCTTCAGGTCCGCCGCGTTGCCGATTTCGACGCGGCTCTGGCTGCCGCCAACGACACGCGCTTCGGCCTGTCCGCCGGGTTCATCGGTGAGGACGATGCCATGTGGCAACGCTTCGTGCGCGAGGTGCGCGCGGGCGTCGTGAACCGCAACCGGCCTACGACGGGCGCGGCAGGCTTGATGCCGTTCGGCGGCACCGGCGATTCGGGCAACCACCGTCCCGGTGCATACTACGCCGCCGACTATTGCGCCTATCCGGTCGCCTCGTTCGAGGCAGGCGAGGCGGCGGGCGCGGTCGATAGCCTTGAGGGCTACCTCACTTGAGCGGCGCGTTGACCCCCGAGGCGGAGGCGATGCTGGACAAGGTCGATCCCGACCCGATCCTCGCACGAACGCTCGACTGGGCGGCGGTCAACTCGGGCACCTCCAATCTCGACGGACTGGCGACGATGGCTGGCCTTATGGCTGACACCTTTGCCGCGCTGCCCGGCGAGGTGCGGCTGGTCGACCCCGCGCCAGTCAAGAAGGTCGATGCCGCGGGCGAGCGCGTTGCCGTCCGGCATGGCCAGCATCTCGTAGTATCGGTGCGGCCCGAGGCGGTGCGGCGGGTATTGCTCACCGGGCATATGGACACGGTTTACCCGGCGGATCACCCCTTCCAGACTTGCGACTGGCTCGACGACGAGCGGCTGCACGGCCCCGGCACGGCGGACATGAAGGGCGGGCTTTCGCTCCTGCTTGAGGGCCTCAAGGCCTTCGAAAGCACCGGGCCGGAAATCGGTTACGACGTCATGGTCAATTCGGACGAAGAGACCGGCTCCGCTTCCTCCGCCGCGCTGATTGCCGAACTCGCGACGGGCAAGATCGCCGCGCTGACCTACGAACCTTCGCTGCCCGACGGCTCGATGGCGCGCGCGCGGCCCGGTTCGGGTAACTTCGCGATTGTCGTGCGCGGCCTTTCCGCCCACGCCGGGCGCAACCCGGAGGACGGGCGCAATGCTATCGTCGCGGCCTCCGCGCTGGCGGTCGAGCTATATGCCGCCTCGCGCGACGGAATGCGGATCAACCCGGCGAAGATCGACGGCGGCGGACCGAATAATGTCGTGCCAGACCTTGCGGTGCTTAACGTCAACGTCCGCCCGCGCGGCACGCAGGACCTGGCCGAAGCCGAAGTGCTGATTGCCGATCTCGTCGAGCGGATCGCGAAAGAGCGCGACGTTGCAATCGACCTGACCGGCGGTTTCGGGCGTCCGCCCAAGCCGGTCGGCGCGGCGGATGAGGCGCTGTTCGCGCTGGTCCAGCGCTCGGCGGCGGACCTTGGCGAGACCATCGGCTGGAAAGACACCGGCGGCGTCTGCGATGGCAACAACGTGCGCGCCTGCGGGGTGCCGGTGGTCGATACGATGGGGGCGGCGGGGGCCAACATCCACTCGCCCGATGAATGGATGCTGGTGCCATCGCTGGCCGGACGTGCG
>JAWKXP010000007.1:0-122517 GCA_041396945.1 Sphingomonadaceae bacterium
GCGCGGGACCGGCGGCGCCGTTGCCGGCATCCCAGCCGATGCGCAGGCCGTTGACGGCATGCGTGTCGAGGCCGTCGAGCCCTTCGATGAGACGGTTGACGTACGCATCGAGGACATCGCGATCCTCGACAGTGCCTTCCCCGGTCTCCCAGTCTCCGGCCTGCGCGAGCTTCCCGAGTTCCTGGATGTCGTCCCCGAAGAACGGCCGGCCCTGAAATGCCATCTTGAAGCCATTGTAATCGGCGGGATTGTGGCTGCCTGTTATCTGAATGCCGCCGTCCACATCTTCGGCTGAGGCTTCGGCGTAATAGAGCATCGGCGTCGGACCCATGCCGATGCGCACAACGTCACAGCCCGATGCGCGCAGGCCCGCGACCAGCGCTTCTTCCAGCATCGGCGAGCTCGTCCGCCCGTCATAGCCCACCGCGACCTTCTTGCCGCCCGCGCGGCGCAGCAGCGTTGCAAAGCCGCGCCCGATGGCATTGGCGTCCTCGGTATGCAGCGTCGTGCCGACGATGCCGCGAATGTCGTATTCGCGCAGGACGGTGGAATTGAAGGTATGGCTCATCGGTATGTCTCGATCATTCGTGGTCTAGATTCTGGTGGAGGAGGTCGCGCGCTTCATTCGCTTCATGCACCTGTTCGTTGCTGCCGCCCCGGTCGGGATGGACCGCGGCAATGCGCCGCCGGTGTGCTTCGTTGATCTCCTGCCGAGTCGCTTCCGGGCTGACCCCAAGAAGCTTGCGGGCCTGCTTTAGCGATTCCTGCCGCGTGCGATAGGGGCGAAGAAATTGCCAGGGCCAACGCCCGGTAAACACGCGGCAAGCGATCACCGCGAGCAGGAGCAGCCAGAGCAGTTTCATGCGTTCTCGGCAAGCACCGGTTCGGATTGGGCGGTCTTTGCCAGCGGTAATTTGAGCCCGGCGACCAGTTCGCGCAGCTCCTGCCGCGCGACAAGGTGGCTGGTGCCGAGTTCGCCGAGATGGCCCTTGTCGAGCAGCGTCAGACCCGAAGGGAACAGCTCGCGATAGATCACACGTTCGGACAAGCCCGCTGCAATACGGAAACCGACGCGCTGCGAGAGTTCCTTCAATGCGCCTTCGAGGCGCACGCGGTTCCTCGCCTCGACATATTGCAGGCGGTTGCGCACCACCACCCAGTCCAGCTCGCGCCGTTTCTCGCGGATCGTGGCCATCGCGCGTTTCTTGCGCGCTTCCCAGATCGCCTCGGCATAGAACGAGAGTTTCTTGACCTTGAAGGTCTCGCCCTCGACCTGGCCGATCAGGTCGAAATCGACAAACGAATCGTTGATCGGGGTGACCAGCGTGTCGGCACTCGTCGCGGCGTGGATCGCGTACTCGTCGTTACGGCCGGGCGTGTCGATGACGAGGAAATCGTGGCCATCGGCAATTTCCTCGGCGAGCGCATCGAATTCGGCAATGTCGGGGCCGTCGAACACCGCGAAGCGCGCGCCCGGCAGCGCGATCTCGCGCTTGCGCTCGGTCTCGACGCGGTTTTCGAGATAGCGGTAAAGCGTGCGCTGGCGGAAATCGAGGTCAATCGCGGCGACCTTCGCGCCGTGATAGGCCAGCGCTATGGCGACATGCACGGCGGTGGTCGATTTGCCGGTGCCGCCCTTTTCGTTGGCGAAGACTATGCGATGTGCAGCCACGTTTGCTTTATTCCAGAACCCTTGCCGGCCCAGTCCGGCGGCGGCTAGTGGTCAGGTTGCCGCACTGTAACGCGGTCTTATCGGAGGGGCTTGGTCCATGCAATTGATCGAACGGCTCGATCCACTGCGAAATGCGATTGCGGACTTGCGCAAGGATGGCCCGGTAGCGCTGGTGCCGACGATGGGCGCGCTGCACGAGGGGCATATGACGCTGGTGCGCGAGGCGAAGGCGCGCGCGGCGCATGTTGCCGTCTCGATCTTCGTCAATCCGCGCCAGTTCGGTGTGGGTGAGGATCTCGACGCTTACCCGCGCCCGCTGGAACGGGACATGGCGTTGCTCGAAGCCGAAGACGTCTCGCTTCTTTGGCACCCTCCAGTCCGCGAAATGTACCCGAATGGTTATTCGACCAATATCTCGGTCTCGGGCGTGAGCGAGGGTCTGTGCGGTGGCGATCGGCCCGGCCATTTCGACGGTGTGGCGACCGTGGTCTGCAAACTGTTCAATCAGGTTCGCCCGGACATGGCGTTTTTCGGCGAGAAGGACTGGCAGCAGCTTGCCGTGATTCGCCGCATGGCGCGCGACCTCGATCTGGTCCGGCCTTTTGTCGATGCAATCCACGGCGTGCCCACGGTGCGCGAAGACGATGGCCTCGCAATGAGCTCGCGCAATGCTTACCTCACCCCCGAACAGCGCCAGCAGGCCGCGACGCTGCCCGCCGCGATGCGCGCCGCGATTGCCCGGATCGAAGCGGGCGAGCCGGTCACCCCGGCGCTCGATGCCTTGCACTCTGCGCTCACCGATGGCGGCTTTGCCTCGGTCGACTATGCCGAATTGCGCGATGCCGACAGCCTCGCCCCGCTCAGCGGAACACCCGCAAGCCCGGCCCGCCTGCTCGTCGCAGCGCGCATTGGCAAGGCGCGGCTGATCGACAACATGGCAGTCACTGGCAGCGCCCCATGAATTAATTGCACGCGGTCATTGGCCTGAGGCAGTTGCAGCGGTATGTATCCTTCCATCGCTTAAGCACAGACGCGCCGTCGAGGGGCGGCGAGGACCAGGGGAATCACCATGAAGAAACTTGCAATCGCACTCGCAGCCACCGCGCTGACGCTCACCAGCGGCGTTGCCGAAGCGGCCGGACCGTCCTCCTCACGCAAGGCGCAGGAGCGCGGAACCGCCGAAATTCCGCGCTGTTCGCGCAATCTCGGCACGGTCGCCATCGTCGAGCCCGATACGCAGTGGTGGCGCGAAATGAGCCTCGGCAGCCCCGAGGCGATCCTGCGCATCTTCGTGCAGCGCTCGGGCTGCTTCACGCTGGTCAATCGCGGTCGCTCGCTACAGAACCGGGCGATGGAACGTGCCCTCGCCGATTCGGGCGAACTGCAGCGCGGCTCGAACATCGGGCGCGGCCAGGTCAAGGCGGCGGACTACTTCCTTCAGCCCGACATCGTCAGCACCAACCGGAACTCGGGCGGCGGCGGCATCGGCGGCGCGCTTGGCGGCGCACTGCTCGGCAACCGGTTTGGCGGCATCGCCGGCGGCCTCAAGATCAAGAAGGGCGAGGCCAACGTCACGCTCTCGCTGGTCAACGCCCGCACGACGGTCGAGGAAGCACTGACCGAAGGCTATGCGCGCAAGGCCGACGTCAGCTTTGGCGGCGGCGCAGGCGGTTTCCTCGGCGGCGCGTTCGTCGGCGCGGCAGGTGGCGGTTACCAGAACACGCAGATCGGCCAGATCATCGTGCTCGCCTACCTCGACGCCTACACCCAGCTGGTCGGCCAGATGGGTGGCCTGCCGGCGAACGCATCGGCGGCCGCACCGCAGGCCGAGTAAGACTTCATACAATCCCTGCTTCCGGCTGGGCGATCCCGCCCACCGGAAGCCGCTTACCAGGCCGTAGCCCCGGCATCGACGGCGATGTCCGCGCCGGTGACATAGCGCGCCTCGTCGCTGGCGAGCCATGTGGCGCAGTGGGCCACGTCTTGCGGCTCGCCCAGCAGCTTGAGCATGTTCTTGGCCAGCACCTGCTCGCGCAGCGCGGGCTCGGCCTCCATATGGCGGCGCGTCGCTTCGGTCAGGATGAAGCCGGGCGCGATGGTGTTGGCGCGGATGCCGTGGGGTGCGCCTTCCATCGCCAGCTGGCGCGTCATCGCCTGCACCCCGCCCTTGCCCGCGCAATGGGCGAGCGCGGCGGAGCCTTCGAGCGCGTGGCGCGCATTGGCGCTGGCGAAGTTGATGACCGAGGCCGCGCCCGAGGCCTTGAGATGCGGCCATGCCGCGCGGGTGGCGAGGAAGACGATGTCGAGCTCGCCGGTCAGCGTTGTCTTCCAGTCTTCGTAGGACAGCTCTTCGATCCAGTCGAACAGGGCGAAGGCGGCGGCGTTGAGGAGGATGTCGATGCGGCCATGCTCCTTACCGATCCGCGCGAACAGGGCGTTGGTGGCGGCCTCGTCGGTAAGGTCGCAGTCTTCGCGGTCAACGCCGATGACGCGCGCGCCCTGTGCCGCGAACATCCCGGCACAGCCTTTGCCGATGCCGTTGGCCGCGCCGGTGACGACGGCGATCTTGCCCGTCAGGCGATCAGCCATTGGCCGCTGCGTCCTCGCCCTTGCCCGCAAAGCGCGAGGCGACGATTGCCACCACCACGCCCGCCGCCGCCATGTAGGAGAGCATCTGGAACGAATCGAGTAGTCCGCCAAGGCGCAGCGCGAAGAAGGTCACGATAACCGGGCTGAGCCACTGGCCGAGCGCGAAGGCCGACTGCCAGAAGCCCGAGCCGCGGCTGCGCACTTCGAACGGCAGGATCGACATCGCCCAGACCAGCAGCGTCGGCAGCAGCATGCCCGCGCCGACCTGGTTGATGAAGCAGCCGACAAGGAACATCGGCACCGAGGCCGCCTTGCCCATCGTCATGAAGCCGACCGCGAGCAGCGCGAACTCGATCAGCAAAAGCCGCCCGACGCCGATGCGCGCGCCGAACTTGCCATAGATCAATGTGCCCAGCGGCACCCCGACACTGGCGACCGAGGTCCAGAACCCCGCCTGCGCCGGGCTGGTCATGCCGAGCTCGTGCAGCCCCGAGGAGGCCTGGATCTGCACGGTGTAGAAGAACACCGAGCCATAGACCGTAATCAGCACGATCAGCGCCATCTTGGCCCAGGGGAAACCCTCCCAGCTCAGGCTGTGTGCCGTCTCGCCGAGATGCGCCTCGGCCAGTTCCTCGCTCTCGCCCTCGGCATGGTCCTGCCGGGTTTTCTGCGGCTCCCAGGTGAATTTCCAGACCAGCGCGAACATGACCAGCGCCGAGAGGTAAACCCAGAACGGCGTGCGCCAGCCGAACTCGCCAAGGAAACCGCCAAGGTTGAAGAAGACCAGCGCCGACATCGAGGCGAAGGCGGTCTGCCCGGCAAGCCACTTGTCGCGCGATTCGCCGAAATAGAAATCCGCGATCATCGTCGTCGAAAGCACGTAGATCAGCGCTTCGGCAATGCCGACGCCGATGCGGCTGATCAGGATGTGCGTGAGGTCGGTCAGGAATACCGGCGCGACACCGACCAGGGCATAGATCAGGAAGGATGACAGGAGCAGCTTGCGACGCCCGAAGTAATCGCCGAGGATGCCCGCAAACGGGCAGAGAATGGCCACGCAAAGCGCAGGCAGCGTCAGCACCATCGGCACGAGGTATTCGTGGTTCGGCACCGAGGCGAACTCGGCCATGAGCTGGGGCATCACCGGCGCCAGCAGGACGATCGCCATCGTCGTTAGCGTGATCGGCAGGAGCAGCGATATGCCCGTCATGAACGTCGGGGTTTGTTGCTTGTTCATTTCCAGAAGAGTCCCTTCTTCCCGCGCTTGCGCATCTCCCACCATATCTGCAGCCCGGTAACGCAAAGGATGGCCAGTGCAAGTCCGCAGAGGATGCTGATAATCCGCCCGGTCCAGCCGAATTCGTAACCCGCGTGGAGGTTCTGCAAGACGTAGTGATAGTCGGCAGGTGGCGGCGGGTCGATGATCCGGTCGCCGGTTGCCGCGTCGAGCTTTACCTGCGGACTGCCCGGAGGCCCGCCCGGCCCGGCGGTCAGCGTGACCTTCGGCCCCATCAGGTTGATCTGGATCGAATTGACGGTCAGGCCCTGTTCGGCGCGCGCGGCATCGGCGATGCGAACGACCATGCCGGCCAGTTCATCGTTCGAAGGGATCGCGGCAGGTGCGGGCGGCGGGCCCGGCTCGCTGCCCGGCGGGTTCTGTCCCAGCCGGATCATATCGGCATGCAGCAGGACACCCGTCAGGGCGATCAGCAGCAGGAAGGTCGCCGCCGGAAAGGCGATCCAGCGGTGCCAGCGTCGCATCGTCATATCCGTTTCCTCTCCCCCGTCATCCTGCCCGCGATGCCGCTATTGCTTCGGCGGTCCATCGCCGCCCGGCGGCGGCATGTTTGCCGACATCTTCTTGTCGAACGCGACGAACTCGGCAACGGTGACCTTGCCATCGCCATCCATGTCGATGCCGGGAGGCGCGGCGTTTTCCTGGTAATCCTTCAGGGTCACGAAGCCGCGCCCCTTCTCGAACATGTCGAACGAACTGTTGGGCAGGCCCTTCGCCTGCCATTCCTCGCGCGACATCTCGCCGTTGCCGTCGGCATCGACCTCTGCCGCGAAACCCGTCATGTCGGGGTTGTCCGCGGGATCGCCCATCGGTGGCGGTCCGGCTTGCGGTGCCGAAGCCTGCGGTGCGGCGGCTTCCTGCTGGTCGGCCTGCTGGCATCCGCTCGCAGCCAATGCCGCGACGATCAGGATCAAAGTTCGAAGTTTCATCATGCGTCCTTTCGCGATGCGCTTGCCGCGCGGGCAATCTGGCCGGGACAAGGCGGCCCGATGGAGCGATGCCGACAGCCGCAAGGTGCGCTCCCCTTGGCTGTCGGCATCATCGACCCCGGATCAAAGGGGAGGAACCCTGACGCAGACCGAGGTCGAACAGCGGATCAGAACGGCAGGTCCTGCTCGCAGTTGCAATAAGTGAAGGTCTCGCCGAACGTGTAGTACGGCTCCGGAATCTTCGGATAGAGGATGCCGGCGCGCTGCGGGCTGTAATCCGGATAGGAATAGAGCGGCTGGCGGAAGCCGGGCGGCATTGCGAAGTCGGGGCGCTCGCCCGCCTGGCGCATCGCGTCGCCGGATTCGTCGGGGCGATAGGCCATCTCGCCGAGCTTGGCGAGCACCGAGTCCATCATCTCCTGCGGCAGGCCGGGCACAAAGTCATAGGCCATCTGCAGGTGCCAGATCTTCCAGACGCCGTCTTCCTTGATGAAGTCGCCCGCGTATTTTTCCCAGAACATGCTGCCCTTTGCGCCGATCTTCCCATCGGTGACATTGGCCATGATCCCGAGGCCCGGCGAGTACCAGATGCCCTTGGCGGTCTTGCCGTCACCTGCGATCTCGATCACCGGGGTGGTGCTGGTGTGCATCACCCATTCGTGACCCGCGCCGTAATTCTCCGGCTTGACCTCGACCGAGGGGTCGGCGGAATTGATTGCGGCAAGTGCCTTTTCGCGGTTTTTCTGGTTCTCGACGCCATAGGCATTGCGCACGGTTTCAAGCCCGTACATCACCCAGATCGGGCTGCTGAAAGTGGCGGTGGCGGCATAAGGGCCGGTCCGCGACACCCAGAGCGCGTCGACTTCCTCGAGGTTCATGCCGGCGGCATGATAGAACTCGTGCTTGCTCATCGCGTTCTGGACTTCCCACATCGCCAGCGCGCGTTCGCCATCGGAGATCGTCTCGCGCCCCTTGGCAACCGAGACATGCGTGACCGGCTTGTGGTTGTCGGCAAATGCAGCGCCTGGCAGCGAGGCAAGAGCGATGGCGCAAACGGCGGCCCGCGTCATGGTCTTCAGGGTCATGGGTCTCTCCTTAGTAGCTGATTTCAAGCGTTACGCCGTAGGTGCGCGGTTCGGAGACGAACCGGCGGTACAGCGGAAACAGGCCGGTGGTCTGGGCGTTCTTCTCGAGATTGTTGGCCCAGAGGCTGACTGCGTAGCGGTCATCCTGCACCGAGTAACGCACGCGCGCATTGGTCACCGTATACGACTTTTGCTTGGCGCCGGGCAGGAACTGCTCGGGCGAGACGAAGTAGCTTGAGCTCCAGCGGGTGTTGACGCCGAAGGTCAGCGTGTCGGGTCCGATATCGAAATCCTGGCTGAAACCGGCGGTGCCCGACCATTTCGGCGAATTCTGGATCTGCTTGTCGGTCAGCGAGTGGACGAACCCGGCGGGGCATCCCGCGTCCGGAACCGTGCCCGGTCCATCGGTGAACGGGTTGCTGCCAAGGCAGGCCTGCCCGTACTTCGCATTCAGGTAGTTGATCGAGGCGCTCAGGCGGCCACCGCGCCAGGGGCGGAATTCACCCTCGGCCTCGACGCCGTAGACGTCGGTCGACCCGGCATTCTGCACCACGCCGAAGAAGCTGTAGGTCTGCGCAACCCCGCCAATCGTCGCGCCCGCCAGCGGCAGCGTGAGCGGTGCCGAGTACTGGTAGTTCTTGTACTTGTAGTAGAAGCCCGCGAGGTTGAGCGTGATGCGGTTGTCGAGGAACTGGTTTTTCAGGCCGAGTTCGAAAGACGTCAGTTTTTCGGGATTGAACTCGACCGGCGGCGCGGTGACATTGACCCCGCCCTGCTTGAAGCCCGAGGCAACGTGGCCGTAGAGCAGCGACTGCGGCGCAACGTCGAACTCGAAACCGGCCTTGTAAAGCGTCGAGCTCTGCTTGTTGTCGTAGCCGTAGGTCGTCAGGCCCTGCAGGTCGGCCTGGTCGGCGCCGGGCATCTGGAAGGTGTACTCCTGCCTGATCTTGTCCTGGCTGAAGCGGATGCCGCCGGTGAGGCGGAACCTGTCGGTCAGCGCATAGGTGAGCTGGCCGAAGCCGGCGATCGTCTCCGAAGGTTGCGGGACATTGCCGAGCGTGAAGGGATTGCCCTCAAGGCTCATGTTCGAGGCAAGAACCTGCACGCCTTCTGACTTGGTCTTGAGGTAATAGACACCGGCGACGTAGGTGAGCGGGCCGTCGCCGTTCGAGGCAATGCGCGCCTCGACCGACTTGTAAGTCGTCTTGACCGGCACCGAGGTATAAGGCCCCATCAGCGTGCCGAACAGGTAATTGCTGGCCAGCTCGCTCTTGTTGATCGAGTAGGCAGGCAGCACCGTCAGCGTGGCGAAGCCGAGATCGGCCTGGATGTCCGCCGAATAGGTTTCGCTGTCGCGGTTGGAAAAGCCCGGAGCATGTTCGGGGTTGTTCGACCAGGGGTTGCCCGGATTTGCCTGCTCCCAGCCGTTGGGGAAGCGCGCCTGCGGGGCACAGCCGACAAACGGGCTGCCGGGGCATACCGGCGGGTTGGTCGCGAATGCCAGCGGTGGGTTGAAGTTGCTGGTCAGGAACGGCGGCGGAAAGATGCCGAGGTTGTTGAACGGGCTGCCAGCGGGATAATCGCCCGAACCGGGCACCGGCACCGTGTTCTGCCCGACTTCGCGCGCCTTGTAGATTTCGGCCTTGAAGACAACGCGCAGCGCATCGCTGGGCTGGAGAAGGAGCTTGCCGCGCAGGCCCCACTTGTCCGAATCGTTCGAGCCATCGTCGATATAGCCGTCGCGCACTTCGCGGAAACCGGCGAGGCGGATAGCGAACATCTCGGAGAGCGGCACGTTGACCATGCCCTCGCCGCGGACCAGCCCGTAGTTGCCAGCCGTGATGCGCGCGCCCATGCCCATCGCATCGGTCTGGGGATCGTTCGTAATGACATTGACGACGCCGCCGTTGGCGTTGCGTCCGTAAAGCGTTCCCTGCGGCCCGCGCGCGACTTCGACGCGGGAAATGTCGTAGCCGCCCGACTGCACGGACTCGGTGCGCCCGTTGTAGATGCCATCCACCATCAGCGCGACCGACGGATCGGCGAAGCCCGGATCGATCGAGGAGCCGATGCCGCGAATATAGATTTGCGCGCCTTGCGCGAAGTTCTGCAGCTGCACGCCGCCGACGTTTTTGAGCACGTCCTCGATCGAGTTCTGGCCCCTCGCCGCGATCTCGTCACCCGAAACGACGGAAATCGCCATCGGCGTATCCTGCAGCGTGGTCTCGCGCTTGGTCGCGGTAACGATGATTTCGCCAGGATCGTACGGCGGCGGGCCGTCAGGATCGGCCTGCGCGAAGGCTGGCGTCGATAGCAATGCAATCGTTCCCACCGACAGGCGCGACAGGTTTTTGAAGTTCGCGGTCATCAAGCATCCTCCCAAGGTTCCGGCGAACGTGCAATCGTTCCCAAAATTTGTCGAATCGATAGATTGGGATCGTTCCCATCGAAATTTTGGGTTGCTCGAATTTTGTCCGGGCTGGTTAGAAATGGCGCAGATGTCGAAAGCGAGCAGCCAGAGAATGACCGCCGTCAGGCCCCCTACGATCATCGATGTCGCGCGGCGCGCAGGCGTCTCGAAATCCGCTGTTTCCCGTGCCTTCACTGGAGGTAGCGTATCCGAAGATACGCGTGAACGCGTGCTCAAGGCGGCCAGCGAACTACGCTATCGCCCGAGCCATTCGGCGCGCTCGCTCAAGACCAATCGTTCGCGCCTGATCGGCCTTGCCGTCACCCATCTCGACAACCAGTTCTATCCCGAAGTGATCGAAAAATTCTCCGGGCGCCTTGCCTGCGATGGCTGCCGGGTGGTGCTTTTCGTGACTCGCGGCGAGGCCGGCCTCGAACCGATGATCGATGAATTGCTGGGGTTCGGGCTCGACGGCGTGATCCTCGCATCGAGCAGCCATGCTGCCGAGGTCGCGGCAGAATGCACGCGTGCAGCGATGCCGGTCATCATGTTCAACAATGTCGACACGTCGGGCAGGCTGCCCGGTGTCTGCACCGACAACGAGCTGGGCGCCGCGATCGTCGCCGATCACCTGATCGGGCTTGGCCACAGCTCGATTGCAATCATCGAAGGGGTTCCGGACAGTTCGACGAGCCGGGAACGCGTCACCGCGTTTCGCGAAAGGATGCTCAAGGCGGGCCTGCCCGATCCGGTTCTGCGCAGTGGTGATTATTCTTCGCAGGGCGCGGCGCAAGCGACGCGCGAGCTGCTCATGGCCGAAGCGCCGCCAACCGCGATCTTCTGCGCCAACGATCACATGGCGCTTGCCGCGATCGAGACCTGTCACGAGTTGGGCAAGGCGCCCGGTCGGGATGTATCGATTGCCGGGTTCGACGATGTCGGCATCGCCGCATGGCCCTCGTTTTCGCTGACGACCTACAAGCAGCCGGTTGCCGCGATGGTCGATGCCTGCGTCGAGGGGCTGTTCGCCGAGATCGCGGGCGAGCGAATGATCGGCGAGACATTGCGCCTGCCGGGCGAACTCGTCGTTCGGTCAAGTACGGGCAAAAATTGAGATAAACGCGACGGGTGGGGATAGCATGGATCGCAGGGAATTTCTTTTCACCGCAAGCGCTGCTGCGCTGGCCACGTCCGCTTCGCCGCGACTAGCCCTTGCGCAGGAGGCGCACGATCTCGGCGGCCTCGCTGATATCATGCGCAACCCGCCCGCCTCGGTCCGCCCGCAGGTCCGCTGGTGGTGGCCGGGCGGAACCATCGATCCGGCGCAGGTGCGGGCCGAGGCGCAGCAGATCGCCGAGGCCGGGTTCGGCGGTTTCGAAATCGCCGACGTGCGCGACAGCGTGCGCGAGCCGATCGATCCGGCGGCATTCGGCTGGGGTACTCCGGCGTGGAATCGCGGCGTCGAGGCCGCGCTGGAAGAAGCCATCCGGCAAGGCATAATGCCATCGCTGACGCTGGGGCCGCACTGGCCGACCGGCGTCCCGGGCGTCGTGCCTGACGATGCCGCAGCGTCGAAGGAACTGGTCTACGGGCAAAGGCAACTGGCGGCGGGGGAAACCTACCGGGGCCCCGTGCCATCGCCGGAACAGGCAAAGCCTTCCGGCGTGCTGGCGGGTTCGAACGAGAATCCGCCCGTCACGCCCGAACTGCTTCTGGTGCAGGCCTATCGTATCGTTGGCAACGACAACGGATTGCCCCTGCTCGATCCCGCAAGCCGGACCCTTGTCGAAAGCACCAATGGCACCGTGGACTGGACTGCCCCCAAAGGTGGCGACTGGCTCCTCCTCAGCTTTTTCATGCGCGGGACCGGCCAGATCCAGAACATGTTCGGGATGAACAAGACCGGCTCGATGCTGGCCGATCCAATTCCCTATGTGCTCGACATCTATGGCCCGGCGGCGGTCGATGCGCTGACCACATATTGGGAAAAGAACCTGCTCAGCCCGCGCATCCGCGACCTGATGCGGCAATCGGGCGGCACCTTCTTCGAGGATTCGCTCGAACTCTCCTTCGCGTTCCCCTGGACACCCGGCGCCATCGAGCAGTTCCGCACCCGGCGGGGCTATGACCTTACGCCCTATTTGCCGCTGCTTGTCTCGCGCCAGCCGACCTTCGACGAGATGATCATGGGCGGCGGGCGGCCCGAACTGTTTGTCTTGCAGGGCGTCGATACCGAACGCCTGAGGCATGATTTCGATTCAATGCTGTCCGACATGTATGTCGAAAACCGTCTCGAAGGCCTGAGCAGGTGGGCGGCCGGACTTGGCATGAAATTCCGCGTGCAGGCCATCGGCAGCGAGATCAATTCCGGCCTTGCCGCCGCTCATGCGGACATCCCCGAGGGCGACAACAGCAACGACATCCATGGCTGGCGCAAGCTGGCCGCCGGTCGCGACATCGGCGGGAAGACGACCATCCTGTCCGATGAGGCTGCAACCTTCGTAAAAGGCATTGCCCACGTCGCGACATGGAAAGATGCGCTCTACATGCTCCAGCGCGACATGGTCGGCGGTGCCAACCAGATCATGCTGCACGGCTTCTCTTATGCCGACGCGCCGGGGGCCGGCTGGCCCGGATTCTCGGCCTTCGGGCGAGCGATCGGCAACGATTGGGGGCCGCGCGATCCGCAGTGGACGATGGCTCCGGGCGTGACAGCCTATCTTGGCCGATTGCAGGCGCTGCTGCGCGACGGCAGGACGCACGCGGACCTTGCCGTGCTTGGCGAGCCGCTCAAGAGCCAGTCGGTCCTGCAGGCTGGTTACACGTTCCAGTATCCCGCGATGGAACTGTTCGATCGACCGCAAATGCGTGTCGAAGGCGGATTACTGATGCCCGAAGGCCCGGCCTATCGCGCCATCGTGCTCAACGCGCTGGAGGCAATGGACCTCTCGGTCGCAAAGCGTCTTGAAGAGCATGCCAGGGCCGGCCTGCCGATCGTCATTGTCGGCGACGCGCCGCAGCATGCACGCGGCTGGAAGGACCATGCGGCAAGCGATGCCGCCGTCGCGGATATCTTCGCCCGGCTCGCCAGGCTGCCCGGTGTCAGGCGCGTGGCCCGGCAGTCAGACGTGCCAAACGCCCTCGTCGCGCTTGGCGTCGGCAGTTACATCCGCCTCGCCACCCCGCACCGCATCCTTGCGCAGCACCGACGCAGTGCCGGGCGGCAGATATTCTACCTGCTCAACGACAGCGACGCAGCGATGCGGCAGACAGTCGGCCTTGCCGCGCCCGGTACCGCATACCGCGTCGATCTTTGGAGCGGGCAGCTGATCGAACTGGAGCCGCGCAGGCAGGGCGGACTGGCCGAGATCGACCTGGCGCTCGCGCCGAACGAGCCTGCTGCTATCATCCTGTCCGAACAGCCGGTCCCCGGGGCGGTGGCAATCCCGACCGGTCCTGCCGAAGCTTTCGAAAAGCCCCTTGGCCCATGGCATGTCGAGCTTGAAGACTGGCTTCCTGCCGCTGGCGCAAATGAAACGCGGCGGCAGACGGCAAAGATGGAAATGGCCGAACTGAAACCATGGCGCGAGATTCCCGGCCACGAGGGCATGGCTGGCCTCGCCCGCTACCGCGCTGTCGTTGCGATTGCCCGCCCTGTCCCGACAGCAGCGCACATCGATCTCGGCAGGGTCGAGGGCGCGGCAACGCTTTCGGTCAACGGATCGCCTGCCATGCCGGTTAACCCCTTCACCAACAAAGCGCAGATCGGGCACCTTCTCAAGACCGGTGAGAACAGGATCGAGATCGCAGTTGCCTCGCCGCTGAACAACCGGCTTATGGCCGAGGGAATCGAGGAACAGGGCTTCAAGCCTCCGGTGAACGATGACGCACCGCCTCCTCCGCCGCCACCAGAGCCTGCTGCGGAGCCGGACCCCGACCTGGTCGATGGCCCGCCCGCCATGGCGGGAATGCAGCCCGGCTCCGCACCTCCAGGCTCGGAACGCGTCTATCGCGACTACGGGCTGCTCGGACCGGTGATCCTGTCGGCAGGATAGCGCCCGCAAGTATCGGCCAACGCATTTGGACGCGGCCCTTTCGGATCGCGGATCAGTCGGTCTGGCCAATCGCCTGCACCGCGGAGCAGAGCTTCGCAGCAACCTCGGCCCGCGTTCCCGCCAGCCGCGCCTTGTCAGGCCCCAGCGTGCGCGCAACCAGTTCCGCCAAGGGGCTGCGGTTCACCGCGATGACGGGGCCGTCGAGATGCGGATGCACAAGCGAGAGCATCCGGCGCTGTTCGGGCGTAACCTCGCCCTTCCCGTCGACGACCAGCAGGTCGAAGCGTTCGAACGGTATGCCCTTGCGCAAAATCTCGCGACCGTCGCTGAACAGCACGATCGCCTCTACCGCCGGGTCGGTAGCCAGCAGGTCGGCGGCATGGAAAGGATCGATCCGGCCCTGTGACACGCGCTCGCTGCCGATCAGGATCTTGCGGTCCGATGCAAGGCCTGCGCGCATCCCCGCGCTTGCCAGCCGGTCGCGCACGGCCGCCTGCAGGTCTGCGGTATCCTCGCCAATCACCAGAGCGACCGGCACGCGGCCCCGGTTCGGCACGAGCTCGCCGAGCATCACTTCGTAGATGTCGTGTCGGCTCATTGGCGAGAACTGGGGCTGCGAATTGGCCTCGGTCACGCCGCCGCCGACCTCTCGCCAGGAGCGGGAAATGTCGGGTGTCAGGAAATCGATCCCCGCTATGTCGAGCCGCAACAAGCGAGCGATGCGCTCGGCCATCTCGCGGTTGTCGGGATGGACCTGGTCGAACACCGGGATCAGCTCGCCCCCGTCCATGACCAGCGGCACGGTGCGCAATCGCACCCGCTGCCCGGCCTCGGGAATCGATTCGAGCGTGAGGCCCTGTCCTTCCAGCACGGCAACAAGGGCATCGTCCACGACGATCTTCATCAGGTGAAGACCGGTACTGCGCCCGTCGCGCCGCGTGCTGTTCGTCGCCTCGATCAGCCCAGTGACAGACTGCTTGCCGTCACCGGTAACCTGCGCGGGCGCGCGTTCGAAGGCCCAGAAGAGTTTTCCGTTGACCACGAGCATGCGGTATTCGGACCCGTCGATATGCTTTTGCACCAGGATATTGGGGGAAAGCCTTCGCGCCTTGGCATGGGCCTGCCTGACCGCCTCTTCATCGCACAGGTTGGTGGAAACGCCGCGCCCGCGCTCCTCGTCCACCGGTTTGACGACGACGGGGAAGCCGATTCTTTTCGCCGCAGCAACAGCGGCCTCTGCCGAGGGAGCCGCAGCTGTCACCGGAACGGGGATGTCGGCCCGGCGCATGAATTCGGTCGCGGCGAGCTTGTTGCGCGCCATGATCGTGCCAATAACCGACGTGGCATCGGTCGAGGTGCTGTTGAACAATCGGCTGCTTTTGCCAATGCCGAGCTGGAGCACGCCGAGCGGCAGCACGCGGCAGGCGATGCCCAGGCCATGCGCCGCGCGGATCAGGTGGCGCGTGTTGTTACCGCCCGGCGCATTGCCACGCAGCCGCATCATCAGCGCATCGAGGGCCTGTTGCTGTTGCGCAGGTATTTCGCTGCCTTGTGGCGCAGCGACCAGCGTGTTGCCAAGGCCAAGCACAGCTTCGAGCGCCAGCGCCGCGCTTGGCAAGTGGAACGATGGCAGGAACAGGACCATCCGTCGGATGCCATCGGCAAGCGCGTGCAGTTCGTTCAGCCGGGCCGCCCCGCAAACCGGAATGCCCGCCGCTTCCTGCAATCCCCTGACTGCCCGCGCGAGTTCGACCGCAAAGGCCGCGGAGGCGTCATCGCCCCCCGCGATATTCTCCAGTGGCAGCGCATCGTCGAGCTCAAGCCGGTAGGGCGTGGTCGCATTTTCCAGTCGCCCGGCAAGGGCCGCAAGATCAACTCCGGGCGCAATCTCGATCGTCGCCATCAGGCATCTTTGCGTCATGCCGAAAAGGAAACCGTCGACCTTCGCAAGCCCGGCCGCCCGGATGTCAGGGTTGGTGGGACTGGGCTGGGTTTCTGCCATATTCTGCATCCGGACCTTGTTCGGGGGAAATGGCGAGGAGGACAATGCCCCCAGGCCCGCGTGACCGGATTCCCGCAGATGGTGCGATGCAATGCCTTGCAGAGTCTCCGTGCGGCGCTCTACAATGCGACACCAGGTTTTGAAAGGGGCCGCAATGGAGCCGGGCGGGGCAATTTACCGCTTTGTAACGCATGACTGCGGCGAGCCGCTGACCTACGGGCTTGTCATCGACGCGCGAGAGAGCAGTGCGGCGCAGGCATGTGCCGGGCTCTCCGCGCTCGCGCAAGCAGCAAACAGCCATCCCGATGCCTGTGCCTTCGGCAAGATCGCCGTAATCGCGCGCGAGGGCATTTTCACGTTTCAGGTGACCGGGGATAACGAGGCATTGCCGGTCTTCTGCGGCAACTCCACAGCAGCTGCGATCCTTTGCATTGGCGGCAGCGAGACAGTCGTGGCGGTCCACGGCCCCGCTGCCAGCCCTTATCGCGTTTCAGCCCGGATCGAAGAAGACCGGGTGCGGCAAGACTGGTCGCTTCCGCAGGGCGAAATCGCCGAGCGCGACTGGCGCGGGCAACCGTTCGTGGCGATAGGTGCGCTTAACGAATATGCGATTCTCCGCGGAAACCTGCCCGACGGCGTGAGCGCCGAGACCGCGCAGAACGAATTATTGGGCAGCGCGCCGACCGGCAAGCTGGCAGTCGTCGGCGAAAATGCAGGGGGCCGGATCGTCGCCTTCTACAATTCGAATGGCCGCCACGGCGCAGTGCCGCAGACCGGGATGGCGTCGATTGCGCTGGCTGCCCGGTCGGTTGGCTGGCTGGACAACTGCTTCCCCGACAAGCGCCTCACCTACCAGACGCGCAGCGGCCCGCGTACCGTTCAACTGCCCGCGATCGAGGCAGAAGGCGACGGCACCGTGCGCTTCGCGATGCCCGCCATTGCCGTCACTCTTTCGCCGATGCTGGAGGATCTTGCCGCGTGACCGTGGACCGCGAGCGCCTCGCCCGCATCATCCTTTCCGGCATCAACGATATCGAGGAGTGGCGGCTGGGCGACCCGGCGCTGGCCGCCGCAAAAGGTTATCCGCGCGCCTTTCCCGGTGAACTGATCGACGACTGGGGCATCCTCTTCGTCGACATCGTTCTCGATGCCGGGAGCGGCAAGCTGGTCTGCCACGAGGTCAACGGCCCCAATGCGGTCGGCTCCGATGCGCTGACCGGCGACAGCACGCTGCGCGCCGCGAACGAGGCGAGCCACGCCATACGCCGGATGAAGGAGCTGGGCTATCTTGGCACGGACGGCCAGCTAGGCACGCAGGTCGTGACGATCCACGCGCACCAGCACTGGCAGTTTTTCCGCACCGGCGGCGAGTTCTACCCGCGCGTTGCCGCCTTCGCCGATTGCCTGGCCGACAAGCTGCCCGGCCAGTCGCTTGCCTGCTACGCTGCAGGCGATGCCTTGGGCGATGAACAGGTCTCGGTGGTGATGGGCGATGTGCCCGCGATAACCGCGAACATCGCGTTCGACGCCGAAGCCCGCCGCTTCACCTATCGCGGACGGCCGGTGGTCTTCATGGGCAATCCCAACCTGCTCTCCGACCTGATCCGCTCCGGCAAATTCCCCCGCGCGTTGCGGGACAGTCTCGATCCCTGCCTGCGCATCCTTCACGCCTGGCGCTTTTCCGGGCTGATCCACGACAAGGGACAGCAACAGGAGCTCTTCGCCAACACCGCGATCAGGCCCTTGCGACATTTCGCGGCCTCTTCGCCCGAGGAGGCGGTGGCAAAGACGCGGGCGATGCTGGCAGAGGGGCCAGTGGTGCTCAAGCCAAGCGATACCAGCGGCGGCGTGGGGGTCAGCGTTGTCGTTGCGAGCATGTCCGACGACGATATTCGCGGCGTCATCGACAGGCTGATCGCCGATTGCCGCCGCAAATATGGCGAAAATTCCGATGCGATGATCCTGCCGATCCGGGGCTTCGAATTCGTGCGTTCGACCGGTTTCGCGCTTGAGGACGGCGAGCATCTCTGGGATCTGCGGATCGCGATCCAGTACGAACCGGGCAGGGTGCTGGCCTATCCGGTCACGCTGCGGCTTACGCCCGAGGCATTTGACCCGGAACATTTCCATGAGGAACCGCGGCGCTGGATTTCCAATGTCAGCGGCCGCCGCGAAACGTTGCTGCGCTCGGGCATGGACGATGCCGTGCTTGCCGAAGTCGGCATGACCGACGAGATGATCGAACAGGCAATGCAGGCCTGCGCGCGCTGGACCAGCAAGGCAATCGACATGCTTTCGCGTGGCGGCGGCAAGGGCGGAGGGGTCTTCGAGGATGCCCGGGAGGCGCTGGACGAACCATTCTATCACGGCGAGAAGTTCCGGATATGAGCACCGCGCAGCCTGCAGCCGGCGAGACGGACCGCCGTGTCGATACGCGCTACCCGGTGCTACCCGCGCTGGTCGACCGCTGGAGCCCGCGCAGCTTTACCGATCGCGAACCCGAACCGGCCAAGCTGTGTTCGATGTTCGAGGCGGCGCGACTGGCACCTTCTGCACATAACACCCAGCCAACCCGCTTCCTGCTCGCGCGCAAGGGGCGCGGTGACGTTTACCGGCGGCTGTTCGACTGCCTCGACGATCACAACCAGGAATGGGCGGACCGCGCGCCGGTGCTCATCCTTGCCTCGGTCACGCGTCGGCGGTTCAGCCAGATTACCGGCGAATTCCACCCCTATCCACATTGCCTGCACGACCTTGGACTGGCGGTCATGTCGCTGACCGTGCAGGCCCACCACCTTGGCCTGCACACGCATCTCATGGCCGCGTTCGATCCGGAAAAGGCACAGGAAGAGTTCGCGATACCCGAGCTGTTCCTGCCCGCGATGGTCATCGCGGTGGGCTATCTCGGCCCCTCCGACGCGTTGCCGCCGGACCTGCGCGAGAAAGAAGAGGCCCCGCGCACCCGCCGCCCGCTGGAAGAACTTGTTTTCGAGGACGGCTGGGGCGAGGCCTCCGCCCTGTTCGGCAGCGCCGAAACTGCCTAGGCAGCGCACGCCGCGAGGCAATCGTACGGAGACCCCAGCTTGGCAAAGCTTCGCCACATCGCCCTGATCGTCGCAGACCCTGAAGCTTCTGCGGAGTTCTTTGCCCGCGCCTTCGGCATGAGGCGCACCGGCGAGCTGCGCTGCGGTTGCCAGATGAGCGACGGCGTGGTCTCTGTCGCGCTCCTCAGGAAGGAAACCGAGGAAGAGCAGATCGGCATCGATCACTTCGGCCTGTGGGTCGATGACCTCGAAGCTGCAGGCGACCGGGTAGTAAAGGCCGGCGCAGTATCGCTCGACCTGACACCCACGGACGAGTTGGCACAGTACGAAGCCAAATACCGTACCCCCGACGGCATCGTCTTCGACCTTTCGCAAGCCGGCTGGCCGGGCGCTGAAAAGGACGGAGACGGGGATGACGAACGCGCGGCTGGAGCGGGTAGCGGGAATCGAACCCGCATAACTAGCTTGGAAGGCTAGGGCTTTACCACTAAGCTATACCCGCCCTGCTCGCACTGCGTTTGCTGGATTCGCCCCTGCCACGGGCATGGTATCTGCGTCAATCCTGTTCGCGATGCGCACCGGTCCGTCTCCGGCGGCGAGTGATCGCTGCTGCGAAGAGATCGCCCTTGTCAGCACCGCCTCGCCGCATTCATCATACTGGAACACTTCGGCGTTAAGCTTGGCGTCATGAATATTGGCAGGAAATTCGCGCTTATGAACGCTCCGGGCAAGCAGAAGGCGGCCAATGCTGGCGGGCCGCGCCGTCGCAATCCGCTCGAGCGGCTGCGAAACTCGGGCATCGGGCGATTTCTCGGGCGCATCGGGCGCGGCGAAAAGGCGACCGAGGGCGAGGGCCTGCTCGATCTGGCCGACGCGCTGTTGTCGCTTCGCGGCGGAGCTTCGGGGCCGGCGCTCGCTTCGGCGTTTTTCGACCTTTATGAGGACAGCGATACGGCTGCGCGGCGCAATTTCCTGACCAAGGTCTATGAACAGCACCCGCGCGATGCCGCCGCGATCGATGCAGCGATCCTGCGCTGGCAGGAAGCGCGCGACGATGCGGCGGCTTCGGCGCTGAACGCCGCCGCGCAGTCGCCGACGCACAAGCTTATCCGCATGCTCAACCTTGCTCCGCGCGGCACGACTCGGCTGATCGGGATGCGCCAGGACTTGCTGGAAATGCCCGAGAAGACACCGGGGGTGAAGGCCTTCGACCGCGATCTCGAACGGTCCTTCGCGGCCTGGTTCAATGCCGGGTTCCTCGAGCTGCGCCGGATCCGCTGGGATTCGCCCGCACGCCTGCTTGAGCGGCTGATCGGTTACGAGGCGGTTCACGAAATCAAGGGCTGGGAGGACATGCGCCGCCGGGTCGAGCCGGTCGACCGGCGCTGTTACGGCTTCTTCCATCCGCAGATGGCAGACGATCCGCTGATCTTCGTCGAGGTTGCGCTGACGCCTTCGCTGCCGCGCGCGATTCACGACATCATCGCCGAAGAGCGCGAGACGATCAGCCCCGCCGATGCCTCCTGCGCGATCTTCTATTCGATTTCGAATTGCCAGGAGGGGCTGCGCGGCATTCCTTTCGGCAACTACCTGATCAAGCGCGTTGTCGGGCTGCTCAAGGAAGAGCTGCCGCATCTGCAGACCTTTGCGACGCTTTCGCCGGTGCCCGGGTTTGCCAAGTGGATGGCAGGCGATGGCGGTTATGCGGGCGCGGTGCCGATGGGCGAAGAGCTTCGCGAGCTGGCTGCACATTACCTCGTCAGTGCTAAGCACCGCACCGGCCTGCCGCGCGATCCGGTGGCGCGGTTTCATCTCGGCAACGGCGCGCGGCTCGAAGCGATCCACGCCGATGCGGACCTCTCGGCCAACGGGCAGAAGCAGGCGCATGGCGTGATGGTCAACTATGTTTATGACCTCGACGAGATCGAGGCGAACCACTTCGCGCTTAACGAGATGGGCACGGTGGCGATGTCGAAGGATGTCGAGGCGCTGGCCGGGCTTGGCGCAGCGCGCGTTGTGACGGCTTCGGCGCAGGATGGCGAGATCGCGGCCTGACCGGTCCAGTATTTAGGGTGAAACCTGACCCGTTCTTGTCGAGCGAAGTCGAGACACGCGTGCGGAACGTGTCTCGACATTCGCTCGACACGAACGGAATTTTCCGGGGTGGCAGTGGGCTAGACTCGTTTTCATTGATTGAATTGGATTTCTGAGGTAGTTCGCATTCGTTTGGATGGAGGCTGCATGATGCGAGGTATTCGAATGTGCGCGGCTGCTTGCGCGAGCAGTTTGAGGTGGCGGCCTGTTCGATGTGAGCGGAGCTGTGGGTGGGCAGGAGCGGCGCCGGGACCGGCGGCGAAGCGGATCGGACTCCAAGCTTGCTGGACGCATCGGGTGTGAGCGTGGGAAGAACCCGACTGAGCCTCAAGCTGGCCGAACGGCCGAGCACGGCATCACGATCCGGCATGGCGTGCGGCGAGGAATGAGTTAAGCCTTTGCCGAGGAGCGGCGCGCCAGATCGCGCGGCGAGCGCCGGATCAGGGGCTTGATCCGCCCGGTCTCATCGATGAGACCGGGCAAGACCAAGACCCTGATCCGGGGCTGGCCGCGCGAGCTGGGCGCGCCCGTTCGGCAAAGGCGTAACTCATTCCTCGCCGCACCAGCCGCATCGATGCGCCGTGTGCCGTGCCGACAATTCAGCCACGGCTTACGTCGAGCAGTTCCTCGTCCCCAAGTTCCCGATGCGTCCAGCAACGGCTTGGCTGTGCGCCCATCCGCGCCGCCGCGCTCCCTCGCCCGCTCACCTGCGAACACTTCGCAAGCTCAAACGCTCATCGCAAAGCGCCGCCACCTCACGGAAGCGCATCGGAACCGCACGACGCCTCGCCAAACGAATGCGCCAACTACCTCAGAAACTCCGGGTACGCTTCAGTCAATGAAATCGAGTCCAGTGGCCCGGAAATTCCAGCAGCGAACGGACCGCCTGGCCGTCGGCGCGAAGGGCGTCGGCTCCGCCAAGGTCGGGCAGATCGATCACGAACAGGACTTCGATCAGCACCGCCCCGGCGCGCTCCAGCAGGCTGGCCGCCGCGCGGGCGGTGCCACCGGTTGCGACGAGGTCGTCGATCAGCACGACCCGTTCGCCTGACGCAATGGCGTCGGGATCGATCTCCAGCGTAGCGGTGCCATATTCGAGCGCATAGTCCTGCGCCAGCGCCGGGACGGGCAGTTTGCCCTTCTTGCGCACCGGGACGAACCCGAGGCCGAGCTGCGCCGCGACCGCCGCGCCAAAGATGAATCCACGCGCCTCGATCCCGGCGATCGCCTGTGCATTGGCATCGCGTGCATGACCGGCAAGTTCGGCGACGGCATGGGCGAAGCCCTCGCCATGCGCGATCAGCGTGGTGATGTCGCGAAACAGGATGCCTGGCTTCGGAAAGTCCGGAATCGAGCGGACCAGCGCGGCGAGGTCATCGCGGGTCATCGCTTTCGTCTCCCGGCTGACAAAACGGAAAACGCCCCTGCCATCGCGAAGATGGAGGGGCGCTCTCGGTGACGCATGAAAGCTGCGTCAGGCCTTCTTTTTCTTCTTGTCGGCCCAGACGTTCTTGAACGCGAGGAAACCGAGGATCGTCGCGAAGAGCAGGAAGCCGAGCACCGGCCAGCCGGTCTGCTTGCGCTTTTCGAGCTTGGGCTCGGCGGTCCAGGTGAGGAACGCGGACACGTCCTTGGACATCTGGTCGACGGTCGCCTTGGTGCCGTCGGCGTAGGTCACCTGACCCTCGCTGGTGAGCGGCGGTGCCATCGCGAGGTTTAGGTTCGCGAAATAGGGGTTGTAATGCAGCCCCTGCCCCGGACGGTTCGCTTCGGGCAGGTCGGCCGGCGGGTTGGTGTAACCCGTCAGCAGCGAATAGACATAGGCCGGGCCGTGATGCCGCGCCTTGGTGATCAGCGAAAGATCGGGCGGGATCGCATTGTTGTTGGCAGCCGCAGCGGCAACATCGTTGGCATAGGGCTTGGGGAAGAAGTCGGTCGGCATGCCCGGACGGGTCGAGGTTTCGCCCGTCGCCGGATCGATGCCCGGAACCGTCCACGCCGCCGCTTCGGCCTTCACTTCTGCTTCGGTGTAGCCAAGGTCCGCCAGGTTGCGGAAGGCCACGAGGCGCAGCGAGTGACAGGCCGAGCAGACTTCCTTGTAGACCTGGTAGCCGCGCTGCAGCTGCTGGCGGTCGAACTTCCCGAACGCGCCGTCGTGCGCGAAGGCGACTTCCTTCGGGTTCTTGTGGAACTCGTGCTCGACCGTGTGCGGGATCTCGAAGTTGATCAGGCCGATGATGAGCGACCAGACCAGCGCGACCGTGAAGAACAGCCCGACGAGGATGGAGATGATACGTGCCATTGCGTTCGTCTTTCCGTCTGACTGTTGCTTACGAGGCGGGGGCCAGCGCTGCCTGCTCGTCCTCGCCGAGGACAGCCTCGGTGATCGAGTAGGGCAGCGGCTCGGGCCGCTCGATGGCCGAAACGATCGGCAGGATGATGAGGAAGTGCGCGAAGTAGTAAAGCGCGGCGAGCTGGCTCAGCACCACATAGGGCTCCTCGGCCGGCGCACCGCCACAGTAGAACAGCACCGCCATCGCCGGGATCAGGCCGAACCAGAAGAACTTGCGATAGATCGGGCGATAGTTCGAGCTGCGTACCGGCGACTTGTCGAGCCAGGGCAGGAAGAACCAGACCAGGATCGAGCCGAACATCGCGAGCACGCCCATCAGCTTTGCCGGGAAGAACAGGAAGTCCTGCGTGAAGGCGCGAAGGATCGCGTAGAACGGCCAGAAGTACCATTCCGGAACGATATGCGCCGGGGTGCTCATCGGGTTCGCCGGGATGTAGTTGTCCGGGTGGCCGAGCATGTTCGGCGCGAAGAACAGCATCGCGCAGAACAGGAACAGGAACGCGCCCAGCGTCCAGCCGTCCTTCGCCACGAAGTAGGGGTAGAACGGGACGGTATCGCTCTCGCTCTTCACCGGCACGCCCGTCGGGTTGTTCGAACCCGGGATGTGCAGCGCCCAGACGTGCAGCACGACGACCGCCGCAATCACGAAGGGCAGCAGGTAGTGCAGCGAGAAGAAGCGGTTAAGCGCGGCGTTATCGGGGGCAAAGCCGCCAAGCAGCCAGACCTGCAGCGGTTCGCCGACCAGCGGGATCGCACCGAACAGGCCGGTAATGACCTTCGCGCCCCAGAACGACATCTGGCCCCAGGGCAGGACATAGCCCATGAACGCGGTTGCCATCATCAGCAGGAAGATCACCACGCCGAGCAGCCAGACCATTTCGCGCGGCGCCTTGTACGAGCCGTAATAGAAACCGCGGAAGATATGGATGTAGATGACGACGAAGAACGCCGAGGCGCCGTTAGCGTGCGCATAACGCAGCATCCAGCCCCAGTTGACGTCGCGCATGATGTGCTCGACCGAATCGAACGCGACGCCCGCGTTGGCGGCATAATGCATCGCGAGGATGATGCCGGTGACGATCTGCAGCGCAAGGCAGAACAGCGCCATGAAACCGAAGTTCCAGAAGTAGTTCAGGTTGCGCGGAACCGGATAGCCCATGCCCACCGAGTTATAGACGAGGCGCGGCAGGGGCAGCTTCTCGTCCATCCACTGCATGAAGGGATGGGAAGGCTTGTATTCCTTGGCCCAGGGAAAGCTCATTCTATCTCTCCTTAGCCGATCTGCACGACGGTGTCGGACGTGAATTCATATTCCGGCACTTCGAGGTTAAGCGGTGCCGGACCTTTGCGGATGCGCGCGGCGGTGTCGTAGTGCGAGCCGTGGCAGGGGCAGAAATAGCCGCCGTACTCGCCCTTGTTCTCGCCTTCGCCGGCGCCGAGCGGGACGCAGCCGAGGTGGGTGCAGACGCCCATCGTGATCAGCCAGTTCTCATGGCCTTCCTTGGTACGCTCGGCCAGCGTCTGCGCGTCCCGCAGCTCGCCAAGCGGAACCGCGTTGGCTTCCTCGATCTCGGCCGGGGTCAGGTTGCGCACGAAAACGGGCTGCTTGCGGAAGACCGCCTTGATCGCCTGGCCCGGCTCGATCGCGGAAATATCGATCTCGGTCGAAGAGGCCGCCAGCACGTCGGCGGACGGTGCCATCTGGCTGACCAGCGGGACCAGCACGGAGACGCCCGCGACGCCCGCTGCGCTTACCGCTGCAATGTTGATGAAATCGCGACGCCTGACGCCATCGTCGGCTGCGATTTCGGGAGCGTCTGTGACCGCTTCTTCTGCCATCTTGACCTTGCCTTGCCCTGTGTACCCACAACCCATTGGGAAGCAGGGATAAAACCTGTTTTGCAATATACCCTGCAAGCCCCTGGGTCCGTCGATATTGCCGCGAGCGAGCTTGCGGAAATACCGGCTTGGCGCGCCTGATA
Organism: Sphingomonadaceae bacterium; assembly: GCA_041396945.1. Taxonomy (GTDB): domain Bacteria; phylum Pseudomonadota; class Alphaproteobacteria; order Sphingomonadales; family Sphingomonadaceae; genus Novosphingobium. The sequence goes on from JAWKXP010000007.1 coordinate 25,513, forward strand.
GACGCGAAAACCCACGCTGCCAACCGCCTTTTTTGGCGAGGTGCCTAGGCTGTGGACGGCAAGCCGATCAGCGAGATTTGGCGGCCATAGGCTGGCTCGCCCCGATGCGTGGCGCGGCGATAGGAAAAGAAGCGCGCCGGATCGGCATAGGTATCGAGCGAGAGCGACTCGGTCCGGGCGATCCCGGCATCGCCGAGGCGGCGCGCGACATAGCCTTCGAGGTCGAACTGCCAGTGGCCCGGCGCGCCTGCCTTGAAGAACGCATCGTTTGCTGGCGCGGCGGCAAGGAAGCGGTCGCGAAAGCCCTCATCCACCTCATAACTCGCCTGCGCGATGCAGGGGCCGATGGCGGCGACGATGCGCGCGCGCTCGGCACCGAGTTGCTCCATTGCGGCGATTGTGCTGTCGGTGACGCCAGCGATTGCGCCCTTCCATCCGGCATGCGCTGCGCCGATCACGCCCGCTTCGCGGTCTGCCAGCAAAACCGGCGCACAGTCGGCGGTGAGGATGCCAAGCAGGAGACCGGGGCGGGCCGTGACAAGCGCGTCGGCTTCGGGGCGAGCGTCATCATCCCACGGCTCCTCCACGATCACGCAGTCGGGCGAATGGACCTGATAGACCGAGACCAGCCGCGCACCGGGCAGCACGGCTTCGGCAGCGCGGCGGCGGTTTTCGGCCACAACGGCGGCATCGTCGCCAGAGCCCGGGCCGGTGTTGAGCCCGGCCATTGCGCCGGTCGAAACGCCCCCGCGCCGCCCGAGAAATCCGTGCGGAACCGGATCGAGCGCAGTGGCGCGATTGACCTCGACCGCCTCGCCGCCAGTGTCAGCCAAGGCTCTTGGTCGCCTGCTCCAGCGTGTCGCGCGAAAGGCCCGGCACCGCGATGATCTTTTCCAGCTCGCCCTGCATCATCGCCGCGCGGCTTTCCTCGATCCGCCTCCAGCGCCCCAGCGGCGGGACGAAGCGCGCCGCCGTCTGCGCATTGATCGGATCGAGATTGCGAATCAGCTCGCCGATCAGTCGATAGCCCTCGCCATCGGCGGCATGGAACGCCGCCGGGTTGACCGCCATCGACATATAGAGCGAGCGCACACGGTTGGGATTGGTCATGCGGAAATCGGGATGCTCCGCCAGTTCCTTCACATGCTCCAGCACGTCGGGATGCAGCGATCCGGCCTGCAGCGCGAACCACTTGTCTACGACCAGTTCGTTGTCCCTGTAGCGCTCGTGGAAGTCGGCCAGCGCCCGGTCGCGCTCGGGCACGTCGAGATTGCAGAGGATCATCAGCGCGCCCTGCCGGTCGGTCATGTTGTCGGCCAATGCATACTGGCGCGCCGCGCGCTCGGCGGCTTCCTCGGCATCGGCGGCGGCAAGGTACATCAGCGCCATCGTCTTGACCTTGCGCGCGCCGCGCGCCTCGGCATCGCGCGCGTATCCGACCTCGCTGGCGCGGTCATGCAGGTCTTCGAAGTCTTCCTGCAGTTCCTCGCCGAGCCAGGCCTTGAGGCCTTCGCGCTCGGCGTGGATCTTGCCGGGATCGGCGCGCTCGAAGCGCTCGGAGAGGATACCGACCGAAGGCAGCGAGAGCAGTTCGCCACGCATCAGGTCGTCGAGGTTCTCGTCGAAGAGCACCGATTCGAACGCCTGACTGATCGCATCGCGGTCGACGTCCTTGGCGCGCTCGTCCGCGAACCCGTCGCTGGCCGCTTTCACCAGATGCTGGACGATCAGCGAATGCATTGCCTCGTAGCGCGCGAACGGATCGTCGTCCTTGGCGGCAAGGAACACCAGATCTTCGACTGGGCGCTCGGGCACCTCGATATTCACCGGCGCGGAAAAGCCGCGATTGATCGAGAGCACCGGCGGGCGCAGGAAGCCTTTGAAGGGGAAGTCCTGTTCGGCCTTGTCGAGCACGATCAGTTCTTCGCCGTGGTGCTTGCCGGTCTCGCGGTCGAACAACGCGACCTTGAGCGGGATCGGCATCGGCTCCTTCACGGGCTGGCCGGGGGTAGCGGGAACGTCCTGCGTCAGGCGTAGCGTCGCAAAGCCGTTCTCGTGGATCTGCTTGACCGAGACTGTGGGCGTGCCCGCCTGCGAATACCAGAGGCGGAACTGCGTCAGGTCAGCGCCGGTGCCATCCTCGATCGCCTTGACGAAATCCTCGCAGGTCGCCGCTTCGCCGTCGTGGCGCTGGAAATAGAGGTCGCAGCCTTCACGAAATGCCGCTTCTCCCACCATCGTGCGCATCATCCGGATGACTTCGGCGCCCTTGTTATAGACCGTTGCGGTGTAGAAGTTGCTTATTTCCTGATAGGAATCGGGCCGGATCGGATGCGCCAGCGGGCCGGAATCCTCGGGGAACTGCGCCGCGCGCAGCACGCGCACATCCTCGATCCGCTTGACCGGCTCGGACCCCATGTCCTGGCTGAACAGCTGGTCGCGCAGGACGGTAAAGCCTTCCTTCAAGGAAAGCTGGAACCAGTCGCGGCAGGTGACGCGGTTGCCCGACCAGTTGTGGAAATATTCGTGCGCGATCACGCCTTCGACCGCGTCGTAATCGCCATCGGTCGCGGTTTCGGGATCGGCGAGGACGTACTTGGTATTGAAGACGTTGAGGCCCTTGTTCTCCATCGCGCCCATGTTGAAGTCGGAGACGGCGACGATGTTGTAGAGGTCGAGGTCGTACTCGCGGCCGAAAGTTTCTTCATCCCACTTCATCGAGGCCTTGAGCGAATCCATCGCGTGGCCGGTGCGGTCGAGATCGCCCTCGCGCACCCAGATGTTGAGATCGACCTTGCGCCCGCCCATCGTGGTAAAACTGTCCGAGTTGGCGACGAGCTGCCCTGCGACCAGCGCAAAGAGGTAACACGGCTTGGGCCAGGGATCGTGCCATTCGGCAAACCTGCGCCCCGCGCCCGCATCGCCTTCCGAAACGATGTTGCCGTTGCAGAGCATCACCGGGAACGCCTTGGCGTCGCCTTCCATGCGCACGGTATAGGTCGAAAGCACATCGGGGCGGTCGGGGAAGAAGGTGATGCGGCGAAAGCCCTCGGCCTCGCACTGGGTGCAGAGCATGCCGTTCGAGGCGTAGAGGCCCATCAGCTGGCTGTTGGCGACGGGCTTGATCTGCGTTTCGATGACGATCTCGTGCGCCTCGCCGGGCAGGTCGAGCAAGAGGTCGGCTCCGTCCATTGCAAAGTCGGTCACCGCCTTGCCATCGACCGAGACCGCGCGCGCCGCGATGCCATCGCCGTTGAGGCGAATCGAGGGCGCGCCAGAGCCTGCGGGGTTTTTCTCGACCTTGAGCGTTGCCGTCACGGTCGTCTCGTCGACGCCAAGGTCGAAATCGAGCCGCGTTTCGGGGACCAGCCAGTCGAACGGCTGATAATCCTCGCGGCGGATCACCGGCGGCGCTTTCGGCGAAGGCGCGGCATCGGCGGTCTGGGTGTTGGCGGCAGGGTCGGAGGGGCGTTGGGCAATATCCATCAGGCCTAGTTAGCGCGTTGCTGACTTATTTCCAGACCAACCTTTCCGTTCGTGTCGAGCGAAGTCGAGACACGCGTGCGCCAGCGTGTATGGGGGAGCGATGAAACGCTTCTTCGTCTTCGGCCTCGGCTATTCCGCCAAAGTCATTGCGACCCGCCTCGAAGCAGGTGGCTGGGAAGTCATCTCCACCGGCAGCGAAGGCACGCTGTCGTTCGACGACGACGGCACCGTGCGCATGGCGCTGGCCGATTGCAGTCATGTGCTCTCTTCGGTCCCGCCCGGCGGCGAGGGCAGCGATCCGGTGCTGGAGCGCTATGGCGACGCATTGGGCGGGAAATGGCTGGGCTACCTCTCCTCCACCGGCGTCTACGGCGATGCGGGCGGCGCATGGGTCGACGAGACCGCCCCCACCGGAACCGGCCGCCGCACCGCGCGGGCTGAATGCGATGCGCAATGGCTGGAACGCGGGGCGCGGGTGTTCCGCCTGCCGGGCATATACGGGCCGGGCCGCTCGGCGCTTGAGCGCGTGCACGAAGGCAAGGCCAACCGCATCGACCTGCCCGGACAGGTCTTCAGCCGCATCCACGTCGAGGACATCGCTTCCGCCGTCCTCGCCGCACTCGATGCGCCCGCCGGAGCCTACAACATCGGCGACGACCTGCCGGCAAGCCAGAACGCGGTGATCGAGGAAGCCTGCCGCCTTACCGGCATCGAACCTCCGCCGTTACTCTCGCTCGAAGAAGCCAACCTCTCGCCGATGGCGCGCGGCTTCTATGCCGAGAACCGCCGCGTCGCTAACGGCAAGGCGAAGCGGGTGCTGGGCTGGAAACCGGCCTACCCCGATTTTAGGGCCGGATTGCGCGCCCTCAATGCCACGACCAGCCCGGCGAGCGAGAGCACCGCGCCCGAAACCGCGAGCGGCGACCAGCGATAGCCCTCGAAGACCGTCGAAAGCAGCATCGCGATCACGACCACGGCAATGCCGTTATAGGCCGCCCGCCCCGCGCCGATCTCGCGCACCAGTCGCCAGTAGAGCGGGAAGGTTACCAGCGAGCCGAACACGCCGAGATAGGCGACGCCCGCCCAGTAGGACCAGCGCGCCGGGAAGACCGGCGGCCCGGCAATCATCAGCGCCAGCGCAATGTCGAACAGCAGCCCGTAAAAGATCGACCATGCCAGCAGCGATGGCATCGGGATCGACTGCCCGGTCTTGCCCGCCTGAAACACCGAGGCGAGCGAGGCCGCCAGCACTGCGCCCAGCGCCAGCCACACGCCCAGCGGCACATTCCCGCCCAGCCGCGCCTCGCGCGATTCGTTGACCAGCAACAAGGCAATACCCGCAATCGCAATCAGCCCGCCCAGCATGAAGCGCGGCGTGATCGGCTGGCCGAGGAAGAGCTTGCCGAAGATCGCATTGGGAATGAACATCATCGAAAGCATGACCGCGACGATGCCCGAGGTCAGGTGTAACTCCGCCGGATAGACGAAATTGAAATTGCCGCAGAACTGGCACAGCCCGATCACGGCGGCGAGGGCATGCGCACGGCGGCTGATCGCAAGACTGTGCCCCATCGCCTTTGCAAGGATCGCCGCGCCGACCGTCGCCAGCGCAAAACGCCAGACGACGGACCATTGCGGCGGTACCCCGTCGATCTGATCGACGATCACCAGCCAGGTCGATCCCCAGATCAGCGAGATGATGATGAAGGGGATCGCAACGCGCGGGGCCAGCAGCGCGTGCGGCGGGGCCTCGCTCATAACGCGGCGATGGCGCGGGTGAGCGCGGCGACATCCTCGGCGCGGCTGTCCCAGGCGGTAACAATGCGCACGCCGTCTTCGCCCCAGTCGTAAAAGCCGAAACCCTGTTCGCGCAGCGCAGCGCGCTCGGCCCCGGTGGCGCGGAAGAAAACTTCGTTGGCCTGCGTCGGCTCAGTCAGGCGCTCGCCGGCGGCAGAGGCGATTTCCTGCGCAGCGGCATTGGCGGCGCGCGCATTTTCCAGCCAGAGATCGTTTTCCAGCATCGCGAGGATTTGCGCGGCGAGGAAGCGCCCTTTCGATTGCAAATGACCCGCGCGCTTGCGGCGATACCGGATCGGCGCGGCCATTTCGGGATCGAAAAATACGATCGCCTCGGCATTCATCGCTCCGTTCTTGACGAAGCCGAACGAGAGCGCGTCGACGCCGGTGCAGGCTTCGGCGGGCGTGCAGCCAAGGTGCGCGACGGCATTGGCAAAGCGCGCACCGTCCATGTGCAGGCCGAGATTGCGCTCGCCGCATAGCGTCGACAGCGCGGCAAGCTCGGCGGGCGAATAGACGCAGCCCAGCTCGGAAGCCTGCGTGATCGAAACCGCATGCGGGTGGACGCGGTGGACGTCGGCGCGGATCGGGTCGATCACGGCGGCGACAGTTTCGGGCGTGACTTTCGCACCCTCGCCCCCGGCCAGCATCAGCTTTGCACCGTGCAGGTAAAATCCCGGCGCGCCGCATTCGTCGTTCTCGATATGCGCGGCCTTGTGGCAGACCACGCCGCCTTCGGGCGGGACCATGGCGGCGAGCGCAAGGCAGTTCGCTGCCGTCCCTGTCGCCGCCCAGAGCACTGCGCAGTCACGCCCGAACAGCGCCGCGAAGCGCTCGTCGAGCTGCTGGCTCAGGGCGTCGCCATCGTAAGGCACATCGGGCGCGTCGGCGGTCTGCATCGCCTGCCAGACGGCGGGATGGACCCTTGCGGCATTATCGGAAAGGAACTGCATGACGGGCAAAGCGATGGATTGCGCCGCGCGCGCCGTCAAGCGGGCTTTGGTGCGGGCGGACCGTGGCGTTCGTAAAGTGTGAGCAGCACGCCGTCGTCATCGGCTTCGGCCTCACCATAGGCGGCAAAGCCCAGTCGCGCGGCGAGGCGTTCGGACGGCACGTTACCCTTTTCGATCATGCAGGCGATCCGGCGAATTCCGTGCGCCTCGTCGAACCAGCCAAGGATCGCCTCCATCGCCTCGCGCGCGATGCCCTGTCCGGTGTGATCGTGGCGCACGATCCAGCCGGCCTCGGGCACGTCCTGCATGCGCTCACCAAAAGCGCGCCAGGAATGGAAGACGCCGCAAGAGGCGATCAACTCGTCCTCGTCTGCCTTGCGGACTGCGAAGCCGCCGTAGCCATAGAGCCGCCACGACCCGGCATTACGCATCAGGCCGGCGAACTGGTCGGGCGCGCCATTGTGCGAGGGGCCGAGAAAGCGCCGCGTCTCCTCATCGCGTAGCAACCTGACGAGCCCGTCGAGATCGGAGGCGACATTGGGGCGTAGCTCCAGCCGCTCTGTGCGCAGGATCGGTCCCTCACTCACAGCAGGTGGTCCACGGCATGGATCACCAGCCCGACGCAGCCGCCCACCAGCGTTCCGTTAATCCGGATGAACTGCAGGTCGCGGCCGACCGCGCCTTCGATCCTGCCCGTCACTGTCTGCGCATCCCAGCGTTTTACCGTTTCGGAAACGAGCCGCACGATCTCTCCCCCGTAGCGGGCAACGATACCCACGATCGTGCGGCGGGCAAAGCGGTTGACCTGCATTTGCAGCGCCGGATCGCCGCGCAGCGCAGCGCCGAGCTCTGCCAATGCCGTGCCGAGTTGCCCCGCCAGCGCCGCATCGGGATCGCGCATGGCGGCGATCATGCCATGCCGCAGGCGTTCCCAGATGCCCATCCACCAGTCGCCCAGCGCCTCGTTGGCGAGAATTTCGCGTTTCGCCTGTTCAACCCGCGCGCGCAGGTCCGGGTCGTGCTGGAGGTTCCGCGCCAGCTTTTCCAGCCCCTCGCTCATGCGGATACGAACCGGATGGTCCTCTATCACGAGGATTTCGGCGAGCAGCCTGTAGGTGCCGTCGAGGATCGAGTTGGCGACCTTTTCGTCCAGCCCGGTCCAGCGCAGGATGCCGTTGGATCGCTCCTTGATAAGGGCGCGGGCAATGTCTTCGTTGGCCGCCAGCATCTCGCCGACCCAGGCAATCATGTCTTCGATCAGCGGCCAGTGGCGACGGTCGGCGATCACCGCTTCGAGCATCTTGCCGAGCAATGGCGAAACTTCGAGCCGCTCAAGCTGCGCGGCGAGGCCTGCGCGTACCTGTCCACCGAGCCGTTCGGGATCGAGCGCGCGCAGCAGATCGGCGACGAGGTCCGCCGCGCCCTCGCGCAGCCGCGCCCCGCCGCGCTCGCGCGGGGCGGAGAGGAAATCGCCCAGCGAGGCGGCAAAGTTGAACGCGCCCACGCGCCGCGCGACGACCTGCGGGGTGAGGAAATTCTCGCGCAAGAATTGCGCCATCGTCTCGGCAATGCGGTCCTTGTTGACCGGGATGATCGCGGTGTGCGGGATCGGGATGCCGAGCGGATGGCGGAACAGCGCGGTCACCGCGAACCAGTCCGCCAGCCCGCCGACCATCGCCGCTTCGGTAAAGGCGATGGCATAACCCCATGCCGCGTGACCATTGTCGAGCTGGCGCAGGATCAGGAAGGCCAGCGCCATGAGCACCAGCAGGCCGGTCGCGACACGCCGCATCTGCCGCGCACGAGCAGGCGAGAAACGCGGATCGTTGAGCGGGGCCGGGGACACGATGCGCCGGGCCGGTCTATTCGGCCGGCATCGAGCTTTCGCCTGCCTGGCCCGCGCGATCCTCGTGCGCATGTTCCGGCTCGAAGGTCAGCAGCGAACGGCGCAGCTTCGGCCCGATTCGCTTTTCGAGGCCATCGGCAAGGCTGAAGGCAGCCGGCACGATCAGCAGCGTCAGCGCGGTCGAAAGGATCAGGCCACCGATCACGACCGTGCCCATCGGCGCGCGCCATGCGCCATCGGCGGAAAGCGAGATTGCCGTCGGCACCATGCCCGCCGTCATCGCGACGGTGGTCATGACGATCGGCTGCGCGCGCTTGCGCCCGGCATCGAAGATCGCCTCGAACTTGGGCACACCTTGGGCCATCTCCTCGATCGCAAAGTCGATCAGCAGGATCGAGTTCTTGGCGACGATGCCGAAGAGCATGAGAATGCCAATGAAGACCGGCATTGACAGCGCTTGCCCGGTGATGGCCAGCGCCAGCAAGCCGCCCAGCGGCGCGAGGAACAGCGAACCCATGTTGACCAGCGGCGAAATGATGCGGTGGTAAAGCAGCACCAGCACCGCGAAGGTCAGCAGGATGCCGGCAGGAACAGCAAGCATGAGATTATCGAGCATTTCCTGCTGCCAGCGGTCCGACCCGAACGGCGCATTGGAAACACCGGTGGGCAGGTTCTTCATGATTGGCAACTGGTTGATCGCCTCGTCCGCCTCGCTCTTGACGACGCCGGGCGCAAGGTCCGCACCGACGAAGATGCGGCGCGACTGGTTATAGCGCTGGATCGTCGTTGGCCCCGAGCCGAGCGTGATTTCGGCCACGCGCGAGAGCGGGACCGAGCCGCCCGAGGCGGTCGGCACCGGCAGGTTGCGGATGTTATCGAGGTCGCGCCGCGCATTTTCAGGCAGGCGCACGCGGATCGGCACCTGCCGGTCGGTGAGCGAAAACTTTGCGGCGTTCTGGTCGATTTCGCCCAGCGTCGCGATGCGGATCGTGTTGCTCAGCGCGGCGGTGGTGACGCCAAGGCTGGCGGCAAGATCGAGCCGGGGTGTGATGATGATTTCGGGCCGCCGCATGTCGGCGCTGACACGCGGCGCAACCACCTGCGGCAGGCCCTTCATCTGCTCGACAAGCTTGGCCGCAGTCTCTTCCAGCAATTGCGAATCCGAACCCGAGAACATCACCGATATCGGACGGCCCGTGCCGGAGCCACCGCCGAACAGGTCCTGGAAGGTGACCCGCGCGTCGGCAATGCCCTGCATGGTCGGTGTCAGGTCCTGCGAGAATTCCTGGCTGGTGCGCTCGCGATCGGGCTTGAGCATGACCATGACGCGCGCGTTACCTTCGAACACGCGCTGCATGTAGTGGTCGGTTTCGGGCTGCGCCTTGACGATGGCGGCGACCTGGTCTGATACGGCCGCAGTTTGTTCGAGGGTTGTCCCCGGCACCATCTCGATGCCGACGGCAACGTAATCCTCGTCGGTGGTCGGGAAAAACTCGCCCGGCAAATAGGTGAAAAGCAGGCCGGTCAACGCCAATGCAGCCGCGCCGACACCCATCATCCAGATGCGGTGATCGTGGAAGCGGGCCCGCAGCCGGGGGACTATGCCGACCTTTCCGTCCGCGCGGCGATACCGCTCGCGCACCGCATGCGCCTTGCGCATGTCGAGCGACCAGTCGAGCACCTTCAGGTAGCGATCCATCCACTTGCCGCTGGCATGTTCGGCATGGCCATGCGCCTTGAGGAAATAGGCCGCGACCATCGGTGTGATCGTGCGCGCCACGGCAAGGCTCATCAGCACCGAAATAACGACGGTCAGCCCGAAGTTCTTGAACATCTCGCCCGAGACGCCCGGCATCAGGCCGACCGGCAGGAAGACCGCGACGATGGAGAAGGTCGTGGCGACAACCGCCAGGCCGATCTCGTCCGCCGCGTCGATCGAGGCCTGATAGGCGGTCTTGCCCATGCGCATGTGTCTGACGATATTCTCGATCTCGACGATCGCATCGTCGACCAGCACCCCCGCGACAAGCCCCAGCGCAAGCAGCGAAAGCTGGTTGAGGGTGAAGCCCATCAGGTCGATGAACCAGAAGGTCGGGATTGCCGAAAGCGGGATCGCGATGGCCGCGATAACCGTCGCGCGCCAGTCACGCAGGAAGAAGAACACGACGATAACCGCAAGGATCGCGCCTTCGACCATCGCCGCGATCGAGCTTTCGTATTGCGACTTGGTGTAGTCCACCGATGTGAACATGCGGTTGAAGTGGATGCCGGGGTATTCTTCCTCCAGCTTGGCCAGTTCCTCCACCGCGCTGTCGTAAACGGTGACGTCGGAAGCGCCGCGCGCGCGGCTCATGCCGAAGCTGACCGTAGGCTTGCCGTCGAACTTGCCGATCGATGTAAGCTCGCCATGGCTGTCGGCGACGCGCGCAACATCGGCAAGCTTGACCGTGCGCCCGCCGCCCAGCGAAATCTGTGTCTGCGACAGCGCATAGGCATCCGTTGCATTGCCCAGCACACGCACCGACTGGCGCGATTCGCCGATCTCGGCCTGCCCGCCGGCGGCATTGAGGTTCAATTGCCGCAGCGTTGCGTTGACCTGCGAGGCGGTGACGCCAAGCGCCTGCATCCGGGCGGGGATGAGAGTCACGAGAATTTCGCGGTCGACGCCGCCATAGCGCTCGACATCGGCCATGCCGTCGATCGAGAGGAGGCGCTTGGCTACCGTGTCGTCGATGAACCAGGACAGCTGCTCCATCGTCATGTCATCCGCCTCGACCGCGAAGTAGGCGATCGGGTCGGAGGTGGTGGAGGCCTTCATGACCTGCGGTTCAAGAATGCCGTCGGGCAATTCGCCGCGTATCTGGTCGATCGCGTTCTTTACTTCTTGTGTGGCGGCGTTGACGTCCTCGCCGATCGCGAATTCGACGAAGGTCCGGCTGCTGCCTTCGCGGGCGGTGGAAACGATCGAGACGACGCCGGAGATCGATCGCGCCGCAGCCTCGACGCGCTGGGTAATCTGGGTTTCGATTTCGGTCGGCGCAGCGCCGGGCTGCGAGACTGCAACGATCACCGCCGGAAACTCGATATCCGGCTGCTGCTGCACTTCCATGTTCATGAAGCTGACGATGCCCATCAGCATCAGCGCCGCGAAAAGGACGATCGGCACCACCGGGTTGCGGATCGACCATGCAGAGATGTTGCGGAAATTCATGAGACCTGTCCGCTCACGATTCCTTGACGCGGCGCGGCTTGATCGTTTCGCCGTCGGCCAGGAAAGCCCCGGCGCGCACGACGACCTGCTCGGTGCCGGTCAGCCCTTCGGAGATAATGACGCCAGCGCTGGTGATCGTGCCCGTCTTGACGGCGCGCCGCTCGGCCTTGTTGTCCTTGCCGACGATATAGACATAGCTGCCCTTGTTATCGGAAAGCAGTGCCGATTCGGGCAGCATCGGCGCGACTACCGTTCCCGCCGTAATCTCAGCGCTGGCAAAGCCGCCGGGGCGCAATTCGGGCGAATAGGACAGCGCGATCCGCGCAGTGCCCTGGCGCGTTTGCGCGTCGATAACCGGCGAAATCTGCCAGACCTGCCCGGTGAAGCTCTTTTCGCTGCCAACCGGTGTCACCGAAGCGGCGACGCCTTGCGGGATGCGCATCAGTTCATCCTCGCTGACATTGGCGAGCAATTCCATCTCGCCGCCCTTGGCAAGACTGAACAGCACGCCCGAGCCCGGGCTCACGACCTGCCCCGGCTCGACATTGCGTTCGAGCACGAGCCCGGCCGCCGGCGCGGTAATATTGAGGCGGCTGGTGCGCGCGCGCATCTCGGCAAGCTGTGCCTGCGCCACGCGGACCCTTGCGTTGCTGGCATCGCGCGTCGCGGTCAGGCGGTCGACATCGGCCTTGGAAATGAACCCGCGATCGACCAGCTTGAGCGCGCGGTCGAGGTTCGATTGTGCCAGCCGTGCATCGGCCTGCGACACCTGGACCTGCGCGGCGAGGCTGGCTTGCTGCTGCGTCTGGACGTCGCGGTCGATCACCGCGAGCACCTGCCCTGCGCCGACCCAGTCACCCGGCTCTACCAGCACCCGAACCACCTGCCCGCCTTCGCCGACCACGCCGACCGGCATTTCGCGGCGCGCGGCCAGTGTGCCGGTCGCGGCAATCTGGCCGACCACGGTGCTGCGACCGGGGCTGATGACCGAAACCACGGGAACCTGTGCGCCATCATCGGCCAGCGCGGGCTCTTCGCTCGATTTGTTGAGGAACCAGATCGCAATCAGGACAAGCACCGCGAGGATGCCGATGATCCACATGCGGCGCGTCGAGCGGCGATCTTCCTCGCTCACCTCGTGCAGCGCATCGACCCCGCTCAGATCCTGCGCGGAGGTATCGCTCGTATCGATCTTGGCATCGTAATTCATCGAGATCACCGCAGCGGCCGGACGCTCCCTGAACGAGCCGACCAGAAACCAAAAAATGACGCATTTGCGCCGGGGAAATCCGCGCTGGACGCGGAATTCCCGAATTCGGTTGCAAGCAATATACTTGCTTGGGTTAACTGGCAATGCGCAGACACGATGCTGCGACATACTGCGACATTCCGGCCACAGCCCAAAAGCAAGGTGGCCCGGAACCCGAAGGCTCCGGACCACCCGCAAAATCCATCGATTTGTGGCCGTCTTACCTCACGCGACCGCGCTGGACGAGGTTGACGATGCCAAGCAGCACGACAGCGCCGATAACCGCTACAACCAATCCCATGATCGAAAATTCCTTGACGGTTGTGCCGCCTGTCAAGAGGGGCCCGAGGAGCAGGTTACCGATGATCGAACCGACACAGCCGACAACGATATTCCAGAAAATGCCCATCGAGGCATCGCGGTTCATCACCATGCTGGCAAGCCAGCCGGCAACACCACCTACGATCAATGCAACAATCCAACCAACCATCAAAACCTCCTGCGTGACTGAACGGTATGGGGTTATAATCCCCATCCGCAGCGGAGGTTCCTAACGCATCTGTGCATTTTTGTCGTCCCCGGCTTTGTAACGCCCCGAAACGGGGCACCCGGGCGCAGGATCAGTACTTCTGCTGACGCTCGTAAAGGTCGCGATAATGCTGGATGCGGGTGACGCGAAGGCCCTGCATTCCCGAGCGATCCACCGCACGCTGCCAAGAGGCGAACTCTTCCAGAGTAAGCTGGTAACGCTCGCAGACCTCGTCGATGGTCAGCAGCCCGCCATTGACCGCGGCAACCACCTCGGCCTTGCGGCGCACGACCCAGCGAGTAGTGCTCGGCGGCGGAAGCGAATCGAGCGTCAACGGCTCGCCCAGAGGGCCGATTACTTCTGCAGGACGGATTTTCTGGTTCTCGATCATCGTTACCCTCGTCCGCCGTGGTTGCTGTTTTCGACGGCGACGAAACCATTGCCATCATCGGGATTGCCATCAGTTGAAGCGGTAGGGTTAACCGGAATTAACCCATGCTCCAGCGACGCGATGGTCCGTGCTGCATGCGCGGCAAAGCTGCCCGTGGCGCGCGAATGATCGTCGATGCCCTGCGCGACGAGCGCCTTGCGCGCGTTATACGACGCGGCAAAACGCAGGCGCAGATCGTCCCAGGCCGGATGCGAACCCGAGGGCCGGGAAGCCGAATGCTCGTGCGATGCGAGCCATTTTTCTTGTTCAAACGTAAAATCCATGAGCGGCGCTATAAACGAGAGGTCGTCAAAGCGAGGTAAAGGCGCGGTTTACCGGGCGTTGACGGAGGTTAATTGCTATCCGCAACGAAACCGGCGGCACTGCGCGGCCTGTTTGCATCTGCTGCGCGCACCTATATGGGCGCGGCGATGACCACCGCCGATCTCCTCTCCGGACTCGATCCGGCCGCGCTTTTCCAGCTTTCCGGCGACTTTGCCGGGCGGCGGATCGTGGTCGCCATGTCGGGTGGGGTGGACAGCTCGGTGGTCGCGGCCCTCGCCGCCGCAACCGGCGCGGAGACGATCGGCATCACCCTCCAGCTTTACGATTATGGCGCGGCGACGGGAAGAAAAGGTGCCTGCTGTGCGGGCGACGACATCCGCGATGCGCGCAATGTCGCCGACCGGCTGGGCATCGCGCACTATGTCTTCGACCACGAATCGGCATTCCGCGAAGAGGTCGTCGAGCAGTTCGCCGACGACTATATGGCCGGGCGCACGCCGATCCCCTGCATCCGCTGCAACATGGGGCCCAAGTTCACCGACCTGCTGAAGATGGCGCGCGACCTTGGCGCGGATTGCCTTGCCACCGGGCATTACGTTCGCCGCGAGATCGGCGCGGCAGGCGCGGAGCTGCACCGCGCGCTCGATCCGGCGCGCGACCAGAGCTACTTCCTTTACGCTACGACCGAAGCACAGCTCGATTTCCTGCGCTTTCCGCTGGGCGGCCTGCCCAAGAGCGAAACGCGGCGAATCGCAGAAGCGGCGGGACTGGTGGTCGCGAACAAGCCCGACAGCCAGGACATCTGCTTCGTACCCGATGGCGACTATGCCGGGATCGTGCGCAAGCTGCGCCCCGAAGCCGATGCGCCGGGCGACATCGTCCATGCACAGAGCGGCGAGACGCTGGGGCAGCACCGAGGCATCGTGCACTATACCGTCGGCCAGCGCCGTGGCCTTGAGATCGGCGGCCAGCCGGAACCGCTTTATGTCACTGGCATAGATGCAGAACAGCGCCGCGTTCTCGTCGGCCCGCGCGAGTTGCTCGGTGTGGCTTCGGCGCGGGTGATCGAGACCAACCGGATCGGTCCGCTGCCCGATGCGCCTTTGACCGCGAAAGTGCGCTCGCTGGCAAAGCCGGTGCCGATGACGCTCGAAGGCCCGTTCGGCGAGGGCGCCGAAACGCGCATCCGCTTCGCCGCGCCCGAATATGGCGTCGCGCCGGGACAGGCGGCGGTGCTTTATGCCGGGGAGCGCGTGGTCGGTGGCGGCTGGATCGAAGAAACCGAACCGGCGGTTGCGGGCTGACGATCGGGAGCGGTGAGGGATCAGTCTTCCCACGCCTCCAGCGTGCAGCCCTCGCCCTTGCGCCAGGTCGCGGTTTCGCTGGCGAGCAGCGGGACAGTGGCGGTGACGGATTTGTCCTCAACCGATTCGCCGAGCATCACGATGCCCATCCCGTCGACGAAATCGCCCTTGCACGAATCGAGATCGCGCCCGCCAATATAACGGCAGGCACAAGCCACGCGCGCACCATAAGCAGCGCCAACACCCGCCTGCGCCTTCAAAGGCGTCCAGTACCAGGCGAGCGCCAGCACCAGCGCCAGCAGCACCAGCAGCGCGATTCGCTTCGGCCAGCGCGCGCGCGGTCCGCCGCGCCGGATCGTGGATGTGGTTCGGGCCATTGCGGCTGTTGCTATCTTGCGCGCGCCCGCGCATCAATGCCCGCGCAATGAAGGCCCGTTATTTTATCGCAACCCTGCTCGCGTCCGCGCTGCTGGCTGGCTGCTCCGGCGAGCCCGAGCCGACTGGCCCGCTGCCGCCAAGCAAAGCCTCGCTCGATGCGATCAAGGCCGACCCCGGCACCGCGCGCGACGAGCTTGCCCGTGCCATCGACCGGCTGTTCGATCCCGAAGTGCTGGGCGAGACCCGCGCGCTGATCGTCATGCATCGAGGCAAACTGGTCGCCGAGCGTTATGCGCCGGGTTACGATGCGAAGACACGCCACCTCGGCTGGTCGGTCTCGAAATGCGTGACGGGAATCATGATCGGCCAGCTGGTCAGCGACGGGCGGCTACGTCTCGACGAAACCGCGCCGGTCCCGGCATGGAAGCGCACCGGCGACCCGCGCGGCGAAATCACGCTGCGCCAGCTTTTGCAGATGCGCTCGGGCCTGCGCCACTCGGAGCAGGACGACCCGCTCTACGATTCGGATACGCCGCGCATGCTGTTCCTCGACGGGCGCGACGATACCGCGGCCTATGCCGAAGCGCAGCCGCTCGAATCCGAACCGGGCGCGACGTTCGAATATTCCTCGGCGACATCGGTAATCCTCTCCGATCTTGCTGCGCGCTCGCTCACCTCGCGCGAAGACGCGGGCGCGCGGCGGCGGCTGATCGACACCTTTCTGCACACGCGGTTTTTCGAACCGGCGGGGATGGATTCGGCGGTGGCGGAGTACGACGCGACCGGAACGATGCTGGGATCGAGCATGATCCACGCCACCGCGCGCGACTGGGCGAAGCTGGGCGAGTTCCTGCGCAACAAGGGATCGGTGCGCGGCGCGCAGGTCATCCCGCGCCGCTGGATCGAATTCATGCTGACGCCAAGCCCGCGTAACGAAGCCTATGGCGCGCAGGTCTGGCTGAACCGCCCGCGTACAGGCGGCAAGCAGTTGCTCTTTCCCGGCCGCGCCCCGGAAACGCTGTTTTCCTGCATCGGGCACATGGGCCAATATGTGATCGGCTCACCCGCGCAGAAGCTCACCGTGGTGCGGCTCGGCCATTCGACCGATGCGGAACAGGATATCGTGCGCGACCGGCTGGGTGATCTGGTTGCGCTTTATCCGGTGGAGTGAGGTGCTGGGGAGGATGCGCTCCGCCCCAACCCCTACATATACTTCATCTGGATACGGATCGACTTGACGCCGTTGCCGACCGGGAACGCGGTCTTCGTGTAGCTCGGCTTTCCGAGGTTGAAGATGTTTATCGACGGGTTGTTCGACATCCCGCCGCCGTCCGAGCGCAGGTCGGTGCTGCCGTTGCCATTCACGTCGTGGCGCACGGCGATGCCATAGGAGCCCGAGGCAGGAACCGGCAGGCAGAAAGTCATCGTGCCCGCGCGCGCAGAGGTTTCGACGCGGGTGAGCCATTTGCCCTTCTTCAGCCACTCGCCAGAGGTCGCGCGGTAGGATTGTACGCGAATCTTGCCCTGCGAGGATTTCACGCCGTCGACCGTCACCATTACCGCCGGGCCGCTGCCACGACTGCACTGGCTCATGTCGTTGCTGATCTGCTGGCGATACTGGGCGGCGGCAGGCGCGGAAACGGCCAGCCCGGCCGCCGCCAGAACAGCCGCCGCGAGGGGGATCGGGCGGCGCGTGGCAGGGGTCTGGTTCGGCAAGGTTTTCGTCATGTCATTCCCGGTTGAATTGCTGGCATCGTAACCGGCCATTCCCCCGCACCGCGGGCAACGGCCAGCTCTTTGTTAGGCCCTTCTTACGATTCGCGGACTGAATAGCGACTGAATTGGGCGCTCATGTGACCGTAAGCGGTTCAAACCGCGCGACGTTCCCGGACTTCCACGACACGGCCTGATTCGAGCCGGATATCGCGCTCGGCGACATCGCCCAGCACGCCCTTGTGGCCGATGATGACGATCGTCATGCGCCCGCGCAGCCGCGCCACCGCTTCGGCGATACGCGATTCGCTTTCGAGGTCGAGCGCCGAAGCCGCTTCGTCGAGGATCAGCAGCGCCGGATCGCGCAGCAAGGCGCGGGCGAGCACGATGCGCTGGCGCTCGCCGCCCGAAAGCTGCCTGCCGCCCTCGCCGACACGGGTGTCGAGGCCTTCGGGCAGATCGTGGACGAAATCGGCACTGGCATCGCCGAGCGCCGTCGCCAGCCGGGCTTCGTCGGCATAAGGATCGGCCCAGAGCAGATTGCTGCGCACCGTGCCGGTGAAGAGCAGTGGATCCTGCTGCACATAAGTCACGCGCGAGCGCCAGGCCCGGCGCAATCCGCCATCAAGCATGATGCCATCGACCGAGACGATGCCTTGATCGGGCGCGATCAGCCCGGCGATGAGGTCGGCCAGCGTGCTCTTGCCCGCACCCGAAGGCCCCGCGATGGCGGTGATCGACCCGGCGGGAAAGGCGATGCTCGCCGCTTCGAGCGCGTGGCGATCGCGCCCGGCATAGCGCACCGTCACGCCCTCCAGCGTGATCGCCTGCGAAAGCGCGGGCGGCGACGGGCCATCCTCTTCGGCAGGTTCGCGCTCGGCTTCGGCAGTCTCGATGAGCGACAGCGCAGCGTCGGCTGCCGGGCGGGCATGCGCCCAGTTCTGCAAGGTCTGCTGCAACGACCCGATCAGCGGCAGCGCGCGCGCGAAGAGCGCCACGAGCGGCAGCACCTGCACCGCCCCTGCGCCCCAGTGCACCGTGGCCACCCAGACCAGCGCGGCAAGGCACAGCGCGCCGCCGACATGCAGGCTCGCCTGCGCCAGCCCCGCATCGCGCAGGAACGCACGCTGCGTCTCGCGCAACCCGGCAAAGGCCTGCGAACCGGTTTCGAGCGCATGATCCTCGCGCGCAAAACTCTTGATAATGCGCAGCGCGCCCAGCCCTTCGGTCATATGCGAATGGACGCGGTCCCAGGCATCGGTCAGCTCATCGCCCAGCTTCGCCGCGCGCCGCCGCATCCCGCGATAGGCGATCAGCACGGCAACCCCGATCGCCGCAGCGGCAACGGCGATCCAGGGCGAGATGACCAGCGCAGCGAGGCCGAGCCCGCCCAGCGTTATCAGGATCGCCAGCCCGCGCAGCGCCTCGCTGATGCCATAACCGACGCGGTCGACGTTGCTGATCAGCAGGCTGGCGTTGTCCGTCTGGTTCATCTGCGAGAGATGCCGCCAGTCGCAATGCAGCAGCGCATTCCATGCCCGCTCGCGCAGGCCATCGACGATGGCGATCTCCAGCGCGAAAGACTGCATCGTGCGCGCGTAGTTGACCAGGGCGCGCAGGGCGACAAGCAGCACGAAGAGCGCAAGCAGCACCGGGAGCGTCAGCGGCAGGCCGATATCGGCTAGCGCCTGCGTGACCGGCTCGGGCACCGCGTCGGAGCCGCCCAGCACGCCGAGCATCGGCACCAGCAGAACGAGGCCAAAGCCTTCGGTCAGCGCCGAAAGCAGCATCAGCAAGACAAGCAGCGCAACAGAGTGCTTGTCCCCGCGCGAAAGCGGCAATGGCATGAAGGCCCGGCCTGGCATCGTCCTTCCCGAAACTGCGGATCGGGCCAGTCAGTGCGGCGCGCGATTCATCGCGTCAAGCAAGGGCTGTGGGTAATTGTGCCTAGCTGCAAAGCTGGTTGGGACGGCAACCGGTCTGACCCGGAGGGCCGCCGTGCGGGTGCTTCGATGGATCGTACTGCGCAACATGGGACAGTGCACCGATGCGCACCAGTTCTGGCCGCACCCAAACGCGCGCAGCGGCATCGGCGTGATCGCCTGCCATTGCCTTCGCAAACTGTTCGTACCCTTCGTGTCGCACTAAACGTGACCCTTCGATCGTTCCGTTCTCGAACCGCGTGGGCGAGCGGGCCCGGGGGCAACCTCCCGCGCCGTCGCCGGACACAATTCGACATCGGACGCTCTAGGGCGCACTTGTAAAATTTACCTTAATCGGGATGGTTTATTCCGCGTTCCTGCCGGTCATCGCATCGACGTAACGCCGCATGTAGATTGCCGCCGGAAGGTAAAAGCGCAGGCGGTCGCAGTGGTAAGGATCAGTCGGTGTCCGATCCGGCCAGGCGTCGAGCGCGGCGCTCATGGCCTGCGTATCGAGCAACGCGCCAAGCTCGGGATGATCGGCGATCCGGCGCACCTCGGCGCGCCAGTCATCGAGGCGCGGGGTCATGCGCGCATGCCAGTCGACGTTGTGCTGGCCATAAAGGGTGTTGGTGCGCTGCGCCTCGGGCATCCGCCCTTTTGCCATGCGCCGCGCGAGAAAGCGCCGCTCGCCATTGCGCACGAACTGGTCGGTCGGGATCGCGTTGCAGAACTCGATCAGCGGGCGATAGGCGGTCACGTCGCGGTGTGGCATGCCGAAGACCTGTTCAAGGCCAAGGCCGACTTCGGCATGCAGCCCTGCGCCGTGGTACTGCTCGCGGATCACTTCCTCGCGCGACTTGCCGATGCCGACAGCGGAGAAGTTGGCTGCGATATTCTCGCGCTGGCGATACTGGCCGAGCGGCCCGTCCTTGGCGAGAAACGGATTGGCAAGGCGATCGCCGCCGCGCAGGCGGGCCAATGCATCACGATAAAGGCTTTGCGCCGGTCGGGGCAGCGATGGCACGAGACATTCGGCGACGAACTTGCGCAGGGGACTGCGCGGATCGCCCTTGTGCAGGAGCAGCTTGCGTAGCTGGCCCCAGCGTCCCTCGCGCAGGAATTCGGCATAGGCCCAGGGCGCCATCGAGGAGAAGCTGAGGTTCCCGAAGCCCGCCGATAGCACGATATCGCAGCCCGCCTCGCGCGCAGCGGTGAGAACCGGGTGATAGACGGTGGAAAGAACGCGCGATGGATGGCCCATGTCGGTCGCAAGGAACAGGGCTTCGGCCTTGTCGTCGAAGGCCAGACCATCGACGCGGACCGGATGCGCTTCGAGGTTTGGATACTGCTTCGTGAACTCCTGCACCCAGGGCCAGTCATCGCCGAAGCCGCCGCTCTTCACGATGCCATCCCACTCAGGATGCGGACGGAAGGTAAAAGAGGGCAGAAGCCTTCCGTTGGGCAGCTGTCGCAGGATTTCCGCTGTCACAATCGGCGAATCGAGCCCACCCGAGAGCGACATGGCGGGCTTCTCACAATCGCGCAGGCAGGAGGCAACCGAATCCGCAATCAGGGCATCGGCAGCCTCGACATAGTCCTCGTCGCGTGCCAGTCGGATCGGACCGGAAGGCACCGGATCATACCAGCGGTCGATTGCCATCTCGCCGCCGGTGATGGTGACGATGCTGCCATGCGGGATGCATTCGACGCCTTCGAACATCGATTCGGTGTCTGCGAGCATCTCCATCGCCAGCATTTGCTCGACCGCATCGCTCCGCAGGCGCTTGGGCACACCCGCAGCGAAGAGTGCGCGTGGCAGCGAACTGACGAGCGCGGCCGGACCGCTGCGGTGAACGAAAAGCGGGAACCCTTCCCAGGGGCTGCGCGACAGGCGAAGCGATTCGTCGGGCAGACAGACTATCGCCGCATATGTGCCGATGACATGAGCGTCGGCATCGCGCCCCCAGCGTTCGACCGCAGCGCCGAACGTCGTCGCTGCGCTCACGCCGTTCAGGCCAAGCGCGACCTGCAAATCCGGGAGATTGTCGATCCAGCCATGCAGGAGAACCGGCCAGCCCGAGGGCGAGCGCGGCACAAGCAAGCGCTCACCCGGACGCGGTCTCTGTTTCGGAAGCTGGGCAAAGAAATTATCGCCCAGTTCAGCACAGGGCGCTGGAAAGCCCGCAAAAATTCCGAGGGATGTAGCTGCGCGCCCGGGTGAAAGGCCATCGGCCTCCTGCCACCGGCGCGCTAGAAACAGCATTCACGCAAAGGGCGGGGTCAGGAACCCGGGTTGGTGCCGTTCTTGGTGATCTGGGTCGCCGTGGCGGCCTGGCCCGAAACATCGGTCATGCGGCCCAGCCGTGCCAGCTGCGGCTTCGACCAATGCTTGCCTGCCGTGGGGGAAGCGCGATGTTCCATGACCGGTGTTACTCCTTGCATGCCTTCTGGCCTGAACCGTTTCGCGCCTGCGAATACATCAATGTAAACCTAGGTGCAATCACGGATTTTTAACCATTGCAATCCTGCTCATCGGGCGCGGTAGATTTCGTGCCATGGCCCGGGCAAATCGCCGATCAACGTCGCGTTTCCGGCTTCGACCCAGGCGTGGAGGCCATCATCGCCCTCTCGCAGGTCGGGCGGTCGCACGGCGATGACGACTTCGTGCGCCTGTTTGCGGCGGCGCAGCATCCAGCTTAGCGCCATTGCCCGGGGCAGGCATTTGGTGTCGAACGGCAGCCGCGCGGCGGCGCGCTCGACCCTGCCTGCCAGGAACTGCCCTCCCGCCTCACCAACGCCACCAGCATGCGCCTCGCCCAGCCCCAGCGAACCGCGCCAGAAGCGCAGCGGCACAAAGGCTACCAGCAGCTTTGCCAGGACCAGCGCGCCCGCAGCCTGCATTGTCAGCAGGCGTTGCCGGGCAAGATCAGGCTTCGGCGAGGAGGCCATTGCCCCTCAGCGTTGCGAGGAACTCGTCGAGATCGGCGGCGATCGCCTCTTCGGGCGCGTCGTACTCATCCGACAATGCCGCAAGGATCGCATCGCGCCCGCGTGTACCGTCGATCAGCGACCAGATTGCACCCGCCGTGCCTGCCAGCGAGAGGAACTCACCGGTATCGAGCAGCATCACGACATATTCGTCGTCGATGCGGGTTTCGCTGAACTTGTCGGTCATTTTCGCGAGTGCAGTCATGCTTCGCCCTTACCGCAAGTGCCGACGATATGGGAATAGACATAGTCCGCCCCGGCATCGAAGCGCGCCTGGTCCCAGGGCCGGACGAAGCGGCTGGCGGTGATACGTTGCGCCAGCGTCGCAAGGTGGCCAAACTGACCCGCCGCATCGAACCCGCGCGCGGCGGCGGTGTGCAGCGCGGTATAGTGATCGTCCTGCAGGCGCACCATTCGCTCCGCCCCGCGCAACGGCTCTATGCGTGGGTCCTCGCCCTCCTCAAGGAACAGTAACTCGGCCAGCGGCAGGGGGCCGCCACGATAAAGCGCGTGCGGCTCGGCGTAGAACTTCTCGATCGCCTCGCCGACCTTCTCCTGCCGCGCCGCGCCGGTCAGAGCCAGCGCCTCTTCGGTGAGCTTGAGGCGCTTGTGCCCGGGCAGGCAGATTACGCGCTCGGGATCGGAAAGGTCGAAGACCAGCGTATCGTCGCAGAACAGCGCCAGCCCGCGCGCCGCCAGCGCCGTGCAAAGCGTCGACTTGCCCGCCCCGCTCGGCCCGGTGAAGGCATGGACCGCACCTTCGTGACAGACGGCAGAAGCATGGATCGGGTAAAAACCGTTGATGCTGGCGACCGCCGAATAGACAGAACCACTTAGCCAGAGCGGCTCCTCGCTGGCGTCCGCGCCCTCGCCGCGCTCGATGGTGACGCCTTCGCCCCGGCGATAGTGGAAATAATGCTCGCCGCGCGTGCGCAGCAGGAACTGACCATTTGCCAGCTGCCAGGAATATTCCGGCAAATCATCCGCTTCCAGCGCATGCGGCACCGCCCCGATGCGCACCCGCATCTCGTTTGCCAGAAGCTCCTGTCCGCCCGGTTCGACCATTGCCCGCGCACGTCTGGCCGCAAAGCGGGACTCGGTCAATCGCGCCATACCCCTCGGACTATCGCAATTCTGTAATAATGCGTGTGGAAAACGCCGCGCCCATGCCTTGTAGGGCCGAATCGGCCCATCTAATCGCCAATCAGGGAGCCCGTAGTCCACCCATGGCAGCACCGCTGATATCGCCGTCGATCCTTTCCGCCGACTTTGCCCGGCTGGGAGAAGAGGTGCGCGCGATCGACGAGGCCGGGGCGGACTGGATCCATGTCGACGTGATGGATGGCCATTTCGTGCCCAACATCACCATCGGCCCGGGCGTGGTGAAAGCCTTGCGCCCGCACTCGGCGAAGACTTTCGACGTCCATCTGATGATATCGCCGGTCGATCCCTATCTTGAAGAATTCGCCGAGGCTGGCGCGGATATCATCACCATCCATCCCGAGGCTGGCCCGCATCCGCACCGCACGATCCAGGCGATCAAGGCACTGGGCAAGAAGGCCGGCGTCTCGCTCAACCCCGGCACGCCCGCGAAGATGCTCGATTATCTCTACGAGGATCTCGACCTCGTACTGGTGATGAGCGTCAATCCCGGCTTTGGCGGGCAGAGCTTTATCTCCGACCAGCTGCGCAAGATCGAGGCGATCCGCAAGCGCATCGACAAGATGGGCAAGCCGATCCACCTCGAAGTCGACGGCGGCGTCAATGCCGAGACCGCGCGCCTTTGCGTCGATGCCGGTGCCGACGTGCTCGTCGCAGGTTCCGCGACGTTCAAGGGCGGGCCGAGCCAGTACGCCGCCAATATCGCCGCACTCAAGGGAGAAGGCTGACCCGATGGCCGAATCCGCCTTCCGCGACATCGACGCAAGCGATACCACGGGGACCGAACCCGCAGATGGTCCGGCGCTGCCGCTGGGCGATGCGGGCGAGGAGGGCGTATTGGCCGGGGCGCATAAACCTGATGAAAACGACGAGCGCGAAAGCACGGTGATCGAGCCGGGCCGCGCGCTGGCGCTGGTCGATTTCCAGCCGCCCGCTGTCGGTGCGGGCGAGCGCCTGATCCGGCTTGCCTATCGCGTCGGTGTACCCGCAACGATGCTCACCTCGCCGATGGGCAAGAAGAAGAAAACCCGGATGCTGGCGACGGTCGAGAACCCGCTGCCGGGCGACCGCGCCGCCGGGACCGCATTGCGCGCCGGGCACTTCTACGTCCACGGCGCGAAGACCGCGATCTCGCAGGTCGATTTCGGCGGTGCCGCGCGCGTCACGCCGCCGCTTGAGCGCGTGGTCCACTCGTTCTCCTGGCTGTCCGACCTCGATGCCTGCGCCGCGCGCGAACAGGGCGCGGGCGTAGCCGAGCGAATCCTTGCCGAATGGCTCAAGGCCAATCCCAAGGCCCCCTCGAAGCCGGGCAAGGGCCCGGCTTGGATGGTCTGCAACACCGGCATGCGGCTGCTCAACTGGCTGATCCATGCGCCGCTGGTGCTCTCGGGCGTCGACAAGAGCCTGCGCCCGCGCGCGCTTGCCGCCATCGACGAGACCGCGCGTTGGCTCGATCGCAATGTTGGCCGCGCCGAAGACGGGCTTGGCGCGGTGGCCGGATGGTGCGGGATCACCGCCGCCGGATTGCTGCTCGCCGATGGCAAGCCGCGCCGCCTGTTCGGCGAGGCGGGGCTGGTCCGCGCGCTGGGCGAGATGGTCGGCGACGATGGCGGTTCGCTTTCGCGCAGCCCGCTGGTGCAGATGGACGCCATTGCACTACTCGTGAAGCTGCGCGCCTGTTATCAGGCGGTGAGGCTCGATCCGCCCGAGGCGCTCGAAGGCATCCTGACGATGCTGGTTCCGCCGCTGCTCGCGCTCACGCATGGCGACGGCTCGCTCGGCTCATGGCAGGGCGCATGGGCGATCTCCAGCGACGAAATCGCGCGGCTGATCGACGCCAGCGGCGTGCGCACCCGCCCGCTGCGCGATGTCCGTCAGTGGGGCTATCAGCGCGTCGTCGCCAAGAAGTCGATCCTGCTCTTCGACACCGCGCCGCCGCCCTTGCAGCGCCACGCACGCTATGGCTGCGCCTCGACGCTGGCCTTCGAGCTTTCGCATGATGGCCAGCGGATCATCGTCAACTGCGGCGGCGCCGCCTGTGGTGGCGGACTGGTCCCGGTGCGCCTCGAACAGGGCCTGCGCGCCACTGCCGCGCATTCGACGCTGGCGCTCGACGATTCCAATTCGACAGCAATCCTCATCAACGGCAAGATCGGCGCGGGCGTTTCCGAGGTCGAGATCGACCGCCGCTCGCTCGCCGGAGCCGCCAGCGGGGAAGCGACGCGGATCGAGGCAAGCCACAACGGCTATGCCCAGCGCTTTGGCCTCACCCACCAGCGCATCCTCATCATGCGCGACGACGGCACCGAGCTGCGCGGCGAAGACCTGCTGGTGCCGACCGGGCGCAAGGGCAAGCGCGGCAAGGTCGGTTATGCGATCCGCTTCCACCTCGGCCCCGATATCGAAATCGGCCTGTCCGAAGACGGCCACGGCGCGGGCCTCGCGCTGCCCGATGGCTCCTACTGGCAGTTCCGCTCGGGCTCGGGCGAGCTGAGGATCGAGGACAGCCTCTGGGTCGATGGCAACGGGCGGCCTGTGCCGATCCAGCAGCTGGTGATCCAGGGCATGGTCTCGCGCGGCGGCGGCAACTTCGCCTGGCTGCTGAAGAAAATGGGATAAGAAGCGGAGCGCAACTTGCTCCCCGCACCCGCGCTGACTAGGACGCGCCCTGATCCATTCAGACAGGGGCCTCCCGATGAGCGATTCCATCACCATCAAGCGCGCGCTGCTTTCCGTTTCCGACAAGGCGGGGCTCGCCGAGCTCGGCAAGGCGCTCAGCGAACGCGGGGTCGAGCTGGTCTCGACCGGCGGCACGGCGAAGGCCTTGCGCGATGCCGGGCTTGATGTCCGCGACGTTTCTGACCTGACGCAGTTCCCCGAAATGATGGACGGGCGGGTCAAGACACTGCACCCGATGGTCCACGGCGGCCTTCTGGCAGTGCGCGACAACCCCGAACATGCCGCCGCGATGGAAGAGCACGCCATCGGCGCGATCGACCTTGTCGTCGTCAACCTCTATCCTTTCGTCCAGACCGTCGCCAAGGGCGCGGGCCGCGACGAGGTGATCGAGAATATCGACATCGGCGGCCCTTCGATGGTGCGCTCGGCGGCCAAGAACCATGCCTTCGTCACCATCGTTACCGATCCTTCGGACTACGACAGGCTGCTCGGCGAACTGGAACAGTCGAACGGCGCGACCAGCCTCGACTTTCGCAAGCGCATGGCCGCCAAGGCTTTCGCGGCGACGGCGGAATACGATTCGGCGATCAGCCAGTGGTTCGCCTTTGCCGACCAGCAGGAGAAATTCCCTGCCCGCGTCAGCATGACCCGCGTGCTCGCCGGGCCGCTGCGCTATGGCGAAAACCCGCACCAGGACGCCGCGCTTTACCTGCCGTCCGGCCCGCACGCGCAGGGCCTGCCGCAGGCCGAACAGGTGCAGGGCAAGGAGCTGTCTTACAACAACTACAACGATGCCAATGCCGCGCTCGAACTCGCCGCCGAGTTTCGCGGGCAAGATCCGACAGTGGTCATCGTCAAGCACGCCAACCCCTGCGGCGTCGCCCAGCGCGGTAGCTTGCTCGATGCCTGGACCGACGCGCTGCACTGCGATTCGGTCTCTGCATTCGGCGGTATCGTCGCCACCAACGTCCCGCTTGACGGCCCGACGGCGGAGGCGATCTGCGAGATCTTCACCGAAGTCGTCGTCGCGCCCGGAGCCGACGAGGCAGCCCGCGCAGCCTTTGCCAAGAAGAAGAACCTGCGCCTGCTGCTGACCGAAGACCTGCCCGATCCACGCCGTCCCGGCCAGACGCTGGCAATCATCGCAGGCGGCATCCTCGTGCAGGATCGCGACAATGGCGCGGTCGATCCCGCCGCGCTCAAGGTTGTCACCAAGCGCGAGCCGACCGAGCAGGAACTGAAAGACTGCCTTTTCGCCTGGACCGTCGCGCGCCACGTCAAGTCGAACGCCATCGTCTATGCGAAGGACGGCGCGACCGCCGGGATAGGCGCGGGCCAGATGAACCGCCGCGATTCCTCGCGCATCGCCGCGATGAAGGCTGCCGAAGCCGCCGAAACCTATGGCTGGGCGCAGTCGCGCACCGTGGGCAGCGCGGTTGCATCGGACGCGTTCTTCCCCTTTGCCGATGGCCTGCTCGCCGCCGCCGAAGCAGGCGCGACCGCGATTATCCAGCCCGGCGGCTCGATCCGCGACGACGAGGTGATCGCCGCCGCCGACGAAGCAGGGCTCGCGATGGTCTTCACCGGGATGCGGCATTTCCGGCACTGATTTTTCCGGCGTTTGGCAAGCTGTCGAGTGAGGAGATGTGGGACGCCGGGTACGGTACCAGCCCGCTTTCCCTCAATTCACCGCAGCCCAAATTCGTTTCAACGCAAGT
Source organism: Sphingomonadaceae bacterium (assembly GCA_041396945.1). Lineage (GTDB taxonomy): Bacteria > Pseudomonadota > Alphaproteobacteria > Sphingomonadales > Sphingomonadaceae > Novosphingobium. The sequence goes on from JAWKXP010000007.1 coordinate 53,165, forward strand.
CACTATTTCACAACGTAACGTTCACCCCTTGGCAAGCGAATGTCGGGCATGACCGATGCATCACGAACCAACCCGTTTACTCCAGACCGAAAGCCAAGTCCTCATGGGCCTGTTCAAACCCGATCTCTATCGCTTTTTCACCATTGGTTTCGCGGTCGGCGCGCTCTTCGTGGTTGCGACGGTGGACGGCGGGATCGGCGCGCTGACGGACACGGTCTTCCCGGCAGCGGAAGCCCAGCCCGCACCGTGATGCGCGGCGGCCCGATCCGCTCCGCCCTTCTCCTTCCAGCTCTGGCGATAACCGCTGCCTGCCAGCAGCCCGCCATCGCCGCCGAAAAGCCGGTCAACGCGCCAGTCGCCGACCTGCGCTCGACCGAAACCGGGAAACTGCGCACAGCGATCTTCGCGGGCGGTTGCTTCTGGGGTGTCGAAGGCGTGTTCAGCCATGTGAAGGGCGTAAAATCCGCCGTTTCCGGCTATCACGGCGGCGGGCGCGCCGGGGCCGATTACAAGGAAGTCAGCAGCGGGCGCACAGGCCATGCCGAAGCGGTCAAGGTCACCTACGATCCCGACCTCGTGCGCTACGACCAGCTGCTGCGCATCTTCTTCTCGGTCATCACCGACCCGACCCAGCTTAACCGGCAAGGCCCCGATGTCGGCGCGCATTACCGCTCCGCACTCGTCCCGCTGAACGCCGACCAGAGCAGCGTCGCCGCCGCCTATCTAGCCCAGCTGGCCAAGGCCGGATTATGGGACAAGCCCATCGTTACGAAGATCGAGCGTTACAAGGCGTTCTACCCGGCAGAAGACTATCATCAGGACTTCATGCTCAAGAACCCGCGCCATCCCTATATCCAGCGCTGGGACGCGCCCAAGGTTGCCGCGTTCAAGGAGATGCATCCCGGCGCATACAAGGCGGCATTCACCCGCAACTGATTGCGCATCTGCCCCCGTCATCCCTATATCGGCGCGATGGCAACGCATACGCATCATGAACATTCGGGCGACCGGCTCGTCGCCGAGGCCGAGGACGTGCTCACCGACGCGGGCGAGCAGTGGACCGAAATGCGCGCCGATGTCTTCGCCGCGCTGGCCGAATGCGACAAGCCTGCCTCCGCCTATGACCTGGCCGAAGCGGTCTCCGCCCTGCGCGGTAAGCGCGTCGCGCCCAATTCGGTCTATCGCATCCTTGACCTTTTCGTGCGCACCAACCTTGCGCGACGGATCGAAAGCGCCAACGCCTATCTTGCCAACAGCCACCCGGGATGCCGCCACGACTGCATCTTCCTGATCTGCGATTCCTGCGGGCAGGCGATCCATGTCGATGACGATGCGCTGACCGGCTCGCTGGTGACGGCAGCAAAGCAGGCCGGGTTCGCAGACGTGCGCCCGGTGGTCGAGCTGCGCGGCGTCTGCGCGGACTGCACCTGACGACAGCGCGAATGGACAAGGTGCCCCCCACCGAAGCCGCGCCCCTGCTCGCGCGCAAGGAATGGCTTCTGGCCATCGCCGGGCTGGCCCTGCTGGTCGCGATCACGCTGGTCGGCGTCACCTACCTCGTGCGCAGCGCCAAGGCGCCCGCCGAAGTCGCCGAACCCGCTGTGCCCGAAGGCCTGATCGCGACACCCGAAGACATCGAAGCGCGCGGCGAAAAGGCGATCACCGTGCTCGCGCCCGACGATGCCCGCGCCCGCAACGAAGCAGTTGCCTTCGCGGCAGGCCGACCCGATCCGGCCCCCGCCTTTGCCTTCAGGGGCAGCGATACCGACCGCATGCGCGCGCTCGACTGCCTTGCCACCGCCGTGCTCTATGAGGCAGGCGACGATACCACCGGGCAGGCCGCCGTTGCGCAAGTGGTGCTGAACCGGGTGCGCCATCCGGCCTTCCCCGGCACCGTTTGCGGCGTGGTCTACCAGGGATCGCAGCGCCGCACCGGCTGCCAGTTCACCTTCACCTGCGATGGCTCGCTATCGCGCCGCATGCCCGACGCTGCATGGGGCCGCGCGCGCAATGTTGCCAGCCGCGCGCTTGGCGGCTTTGTCGATCCCACCGTCGGCCTCGCCACGCATTACCACACCGACTGGGTCTATCCCTACTGGAGCCCCTCGCTCAACAAGCTCGCCAAGGTCGGCACGCACCTCTTCTTCGGCTGGCCGGGCAGCGCAGGCAAGTCCGCTGCCTTCAGCCGGACCTATCGCGGCAACGAGAGCCTGCCTGCCAGGGGCAGCGTGGCCGTATCCGCCGAAGATCTCGACGAGACCGGCACATTCGACACAGTCGATCCCGACGCACCGAAAATCCTCGGCCTGCCGCAGCCCAAGGCGGAACTGCCCGAAGGCCGGGGCTCCGTCCCGCTTTACGGCAACCGGCTGCGGCTGGTCGGCTCGGACGAGCGTTCGTTCGGCCTGCTGGCCCCATCGGGCGCGACGGCGGCAAAGCTGGTCAATGCCGCGCTTGCGCTTTGCGACAAGCCGGGGCCGTGCCGCGTCAATGCATGGGCCAATGAGGACGACATCCCCGGCGCATTCCCGATCCCCTCGGGCGCGCGGGCGACGATGGTCTTCGAATACGAGCGCGGCGGCAATGCGGGCGGCTCACCCCGCTTCGATTGCGAGCGCTTCCCCAACAAGGATCCCGCGCGCTGCCTCCCGGCCCGGCTTGACCCGAGCGAAATCCTTTCAGGTGCGCGGTTCAAGGATTAGGCGCGCAACTCACGCAAACTGCGTGAGGCTCAAGACATTGCCATCGGGATCGGTGAACCACGCCACCTTCGCCGAGCCATCGGGCGTTTCCCAGACGCCGTCCGCATCCTGCCCGAAGCCTTCATAAATCTTGAACGTCACCCCGCGCGCCTTGAGCGCCGATACGGTCGCGCGGATATCGGCAACGTTCCAGCCGCAGACCGTGTGCCCCTGCCCGACATGATCCGGGACCATCGTCAGCCGGATCATCGCGCCTCCGGCGAGCGTAAAGGTCACCGCGAAGTCGTCTTCGCTGGCAATCGGCAGGCCCAGCGCGCCAGCATAGAACGGCTTGGCGCGCGTCCTGTCGCTGGTGAGGATGAAGCTGATAATCGGCGTGTCTTGCAGCAAATCCATCTGTTCCTTCGCGTAAATTTTCGCCTGCCTGTCATGAAATCGGCCAAAATGCACGTCGGTGCATTCGACTCGGCGCGAAACTGCGGCTAAATGCCGGGCATGACCCCGCAACCGGATACGCCGCTTCTCGATACCGTCAACCTGCCTGCCGAGCTTCGCCAGCTCGAGCCGGGACAGCTGCGGCAACTGGCCGACGAATTGCGCGCGGAGCTGATCGCGGCGGTGGGGCAGACTGGCGGGCACCTTGGCTCAGGGCTTGGTGTGGTCGAGCTGACGGTGGCGATCCATTATGTCTTCAACACGCCCGACGACCGGCTGATCTGGGATGTCGGCCATCAGGCCTATCCGCACAAGATCCTCACCGGGCGGCGCGACCGCATTCGCACCTTGCGACAGGGCGGCGGGCTTTCGGGCTTCACCAAGCGCAGCGAGAGCGAATACGACCCCTTCGGCGCGGCGCACTCGTCGACCTCGATTTCCGCCGCGCTGGGCTTTGCCGTGGCCAACAAGCTGGCGGGCACGCCGGGGCGCGGCATCGCGGTGATCGGCGACGGCGCGATGAGCGCGGGCATGGCCTATGAGGCGATGAACAACGCGCGCGCGGCGGGCAACCGCCTCGTCGTGATCCTCAACGACAACGATATGTCGATTGCGCCACCGGTGGGCGGGCTCTCGGCCTATCTCGCCCGACTGGTCTCGTCCGAACAGTTCCTCTCGATGCGCGAGCTGGCAAAGAAGATTTCGCGCAAGCTTCCCGAGCCGCTCCACCGCGCCGCCAAGAAGACCGACGAATATGCGCGCGGCATGGCGATGGGCGGCACGCTGTTCGAGGAGCTGGGCTTCTACTACGTCGGCCCGATCGACGGGCACAACATGGACCAGCTGGTGCCAGTGCTCGAAAACGTGCGCGATGCCGCAGAGGGACCGTGCCTGATCCATGTCGTCACGCAAAAGGGCAAGGGCTACGCGCCCGCCGAAGAGTCCGCCGACAAGTATCATGGCGTGCAGAAGTTCAACGTCGTCACCGGCGAGCAGCAAAAGAGCGCGGGCGGGCCGCCCTCCTACACCGGCGTCTTCGCCAAGGCGCTGATCGCCGAAGCGGAAAAGGACGAGCGCATCTGCGCGATCACCGCCGCGATGCCCTCGGGTACCGGCATCGACAAGTTCGAGGCCGCCTTCCCCGACCGCGCCTTCGATGTCGGCATCGCCGAACAACACGGCGTCACCTTCGCGGCTGGCCTCGCAGCGCAGGGTATGCGCCCGTTCTGCGCGATCTACTCCACCTTCCTGCAGCGCGCGTTCGATCAGGTCGTCCACGATGTCGCGATCCAGAACCTGCCGGTGCGCTTCGCCATCGACCGCGCCGGGCTGGTCGGCGCGGACGGCGCGACGCATGCCGGATCGTTCGACATCACCTATCTGGCGACACTGCCCAACATGGTGGTCATGGCCGCCGCGGACGAGGCGGAACTGGTCCACATGGTCCACACCGCCGCGCAATATGACGACGGCCCCATCGCCTTCCGCTACCCGCGCGGCAACGGCACCGGCGTGGCGCTGCCCGAAACGCCCGAGAAGCTCGAAATCGGCAAGGGCCGGATCGTCCGCGAAGGCAGCAAGGTCGCGCTGCTTTCGCTCGGCACGCGCCTCGCCGAAGCATTGAAGGCCGCCGACCAGCTCGAAGCAAAGGGCCTCTCGACCACGGTCGCCGACTTGCGCTTTGCCAAGCCGCTCGACACCGACCTGATCCGCAAGCTCATGCTCAGCCACGAGGTCGTAGTGACAGTCGAGGAAGGCGCAATCGGCGGCCTCGGTGCGCATGTCCTGACGATGGCGAGCGACGAAGGCCTCACCGATGGCGGCCTGAAAATCCGCACGATGCGCCTGCCCGATCTTTTCCAGGACCAGGACAAACCCGAAGCGCAATATGACGAAGCAGGCCTCAACGCACCGCAGATCGTCGATACGGTGCTCAAGGCGCTGCGCCACAACAGCGGCGGCGTCGAAGAAGCGCGGGCGTGAAGCTCGGCCTGATTTACCCGCAGAATGCGCTGGGCGGCGATCCGGGGGCGGTCAGGGCCATCGGGCTGGCGGCGGAGGAGATGGGGTACGACCATTTCGTCGCTTACGATCATGTCCTCGGCGCGGTGCACGAGGGGCGGACGCGCAAGCTTTGGGGGCCTTATACCGAGGACGATCCGTTCCACGATCCCTTCGTCATGTTCGGCTATCTCGCGGGCATCACCCGGCGCATCGAACTGGTCACCGGCGTCCTGATCCTGCCGCAGCGGCAGACCGCGCTGGTGGCCCGGCAGGCGGCGGACGTCGACCTGCTATCGGGCGGGCGGCTGCGACTTGGTGTCGGCATCGGCTGGAACCATGTCGAATACGATGCGCTGGGGCAGGATTACACGAAGCGCGGGCGGCGCGTCGGCGAGCAGGTGGAGCTGCTGCGCAGGCTCTGGAGCGAGCCGGTGGTCGATTTTTCGGGCGAGTTCGACAGGATCGACCGCGCCGGCATCCTGCCGCGACCGCACCGGCAGATCCCGATCTGGATGGGCGGCTTCAAGGATGTCGCGCTGGAACGCGCATCACGGATCGCCGATGGCTTCATTTTCGCGCACGGCGCTGCCGACGCGTTCGAGCAACTCGCAACGATGGATCGCTTCCTCGCCGATCAGGGCCGCGATCCCGCGTCGTTTGGCAAGCAGTGCAACATGCTGGGACCAAAGACCGCGCAGGATGTGATCGATACCGCGCAGCGCTGGCGCGATGCCGGCGGGAGCCATGCTGCGGTTAATTCGATGGGACTGGGGTTCGAGACCTGCGACGATCACATCGGCTATTTTGCGGAAGTTGCGGAACGCGCCGCCAAGGCGGATCTTTTGTCTTAAGGTTCGCTACCGCGAACCCGGCCACCTCCCGCCCCGTCTCCCCGCCCGACCACCAAATCGTAACGGTACTGTTGGTGCTCGGGCGGGGAGGCGGGGCGGGAGGTATGCGCTGTGCGAAGCACGCCCGAAATCAGAATCCCATCCAGCGCCAGGCACCGGCGGCGATCCCGCCGAGCCAGATGTGCAGCCAGGTCACACCGAACCAGATGACGATGGCAATCGCCCATGCCGAAGCACCGAGCCCGCCGAGCTTGCCCAGCCGCGGCCAGTAGGTCGTTTCCGCTTCCCAGCGCGTCCATGCTTCACCAAGTAGCGCTTCCTTCTTGCGGTCCTGCAGCCGCGCGCCGAGCAGCGCCAGCACGCCCATCGCACCTGCCGTCACCAGCGTGCGCGGGCTGGGCCAGACGATCACATGCGAGAGCGCCCAGATGGCGATGCCCCACATCATCGGGTGGCGCGTTATCGCGAAGGCTCCGGTAGCGCGCGCCGCCGCGACCTTCTCGACCGGCGTATCGGGGAGCGCCGGGTTGCCCCTGAGCGAGCCGATCAGCAGCGCCAGCGCGAGGATCGTCAGCAGGCTGGCGATGACCCAGACAAGGTCGCCGCCATCGCCCCAAAGCGGCGCGGTCGGAGCCATGCCAAACGCGTGCCCGACCCAGCCGAGCGTCGCGAAGCTGACCAGCGAATAGACGCCAAGGAAACCCTTGTCCCCCAGCATGCGCACCATCGGCGCGCGCAAGGGGTGAGACATCGCGAAATGGCCTCCGACAAAAGCGACGTTCGCCGCGATCAGGCTTGCCAGTGGTTCCATCGCAAAATCTCCCCCTTTGCCAGGCTTACAGCGGCTTCGTCTCCGGATGAATGCCCGCCGCCTGCGGCTCGCCGACTTCGCTTTGACCCACGAGGTCATCGCCGACATCGTCGTCCTTGAGCGTATCGAGATGCATCAGCTTCTTGATGAAGGGCGAGATGACCAGCACGACAACGCCGATGCCGATGGCAAACCAGCCGACCGACGAATAGACGTCGAGCACGACCTGCTTGCCCGCTTCCTCGCCAACGCCTTCCGCGCCCGTCGCCGAAGCGATCAGCCCGGCGGCAAAGTTGCCCGTTGCCGACGCGAAGAACCAGGTGCCCATGATCAGCGAGGCCATGTGCGCCGGGGCCAGACGGTTCATCGCCGAAAGGCCGACGGGCGAGAGGCAGAGCTCACCGGTCGTATGCAGCAGGTAGATCAGGAAAATGAAGATAACCGGCGTCGCCGCTTCGAGCCCGACCGATTGCGCGCCCCAGACGAGCACGAGGAAGCCGAGCCCGACCTGCACCACGCCCAGCCCGAACTTGAACGGCGCCGACGGCTCCAGCCCCTTGCGCCCGAGCACCTGCCAGACGGTCGCGAAAACCGGCGCGAGCAGGATGATGTAGATCGCGTTGATCGACTGGAAGACCGATGCCGGAACCCCGCCGCGATCGACATGGCGATCGGTGAAGAGGTTGAGCGAGGAGCCCGCCTGCTCGAACAGCGCCCAGAAGACGATCGAGGTCAGGATCAGGAACATCGCAGCAAAGATGCGGTCGCGCTCTTCGGACGGCAGCTTGGCGACTGCCGTATAGAGCACATAGAGCACCAGCGCGCCGCCGAACCCGCCAAGGACATAGCCGACAAGGTCCTGGAACTGGATCGCCAGCCAGCAGATGCCGACCATGACGATGCCCGCACCGTACATCTTCCATTCGGTGCCTTTCGCGAGCGCCTTGGGCGGCTCGCCGCGGCCCAGCAGCAGCGGCTTGCCCCAGATGAAGACGACCAGCCCGAGCAGCATGCCGATACCCGCAAGGCCGAAGCCATAGGCCCAGCCGTAAGTCTCGCCGATATAGCCGCAAAGCAGCGAACCGATCGCCGCGCCGAGGTTAATCCCCATGTAGAAGATCGTGTAGGCCGCATCGCGCCGCGTATCGGTGCGCGGGTAAAGCTGGCCGACGATCACCGAGATGTTCGCCTTGAGGAAGCCCGAGCCGACAATGATCAGCGCCAGCGCCAGCCAGAAGACGTAAACGATGGGGTTGTTTTCGGTTCCCGCCCCCGGCTCTCCCTCGAAAGCCATGAAGAAGTGGCCGAGCGTGAGCAGGACAGCGCCGAACAGCACCGCCTTTCTCTGCCCGAGGTATTTGTCGGCCAGATACCCGCCGACCACCGGCGTGATATAGACCAGCGCGGTGTAGGCGCCGTAGATGATACCCGCTTCGCTGTCCGAAAACAGCCAGTGCTTGGTGAGGTAGAAGATGAGCAGGGCGCGCATCCCGTAGTACGAGAAACGCTCCCACATTTCGGCGAAGAAGAGGACGAAAAGTCCCTTGGGGTGCCCCAGGATCGTGCCCTGCGCATCCCCGTTTTGTGCATATTGGCTAGCCATCGACCCGTTTTCCTTTTTTGGTTGGCTTGCGCGATTTCTGTTCTGTTTTGGCAGCCGCCCGAGCCGTCCTGCGGCAAGGGTGGCTTGAAGGGCGCGAAGCTAGCGGCAAATCCCGCAGCGGGAAAGGGCCGGAATTGCCAGCGAATGCGGCGATCGGGCCCTTGTAAACTCGGCCTTGCGCAAACGGCGGGCGAATGGCACCTTCTGCCTGTGGAAGACTCGCGGCCTGCGTGCCGCCGTTGCGTGCGATTCGCTTTGCTAACTCCGGAGGTCCCGATGATACGGTCCGAACTGCTTCAGGCGCTTGCCGAGGAAAACCCGGAGCTGAAATCCAGCGACGTCGAAAACACGCTCGATGCCTTTTTCGATGCCATCACGGCTCAGCTGGCCAATGGCGGGCGCGTCGAACTGCGCGGTTTCGGAGCCTTTTCCACCCGCGAGCGCGATGCCCGTGTCGGCAGGAATCCGCGCACCGGGGAATCGGTCGAAGTCCCGGCCAAGCGCGTGCCCTATTTCAAGCCGGGCAAGGAAATGCTGGCGCGCCTCAATCCCGATTGAGCCAGGCCGACGCGGCGTGTTGCCGCTGCCCCGCACATCTGCCAAAGCCTGACCGCTGCGAAGCGGACGTGGCGGAATGGTAGACGCCGGGGACTTAAAATCCCCTGATCCTTGATCGTGTGGGTTCGAGTCCCACCGTCCGCACCAGCGCGCTCCTTCCGGAAATATACGGACGCCCCGACGCGCGATTGCTTAGCATGGCACGCTTACCGCTGACGGCAGTGGGAACTGCCGCCATGCAAAGGGGTACGTGGCATATGAGCGCTTTGAGAAATCCGGCGACCGGGCCGGAGGGGCTGGGTGGCCCGCCGCCGGGACAGCCAGAGAAACGCGCGGCGATGCGGCTCACCCTGCTGATCCGCACCGCCAAGCTTGTCAACACGCACGGCGAGTTCCTTTGCATCATCCGCGACGTATCCGATGCCGGGGTGAAGCTGCGCCTGTTTCATCCACTCCCGCTGGCCGGGGGTGCGCTGCTCGAACTGGCCAACGGCGATCGCTATGCAATCGAAAACGTCTGGCAGCGGGGCAGCGAAGCAGGCTTTCGTTTCGACAAGCGCATCGACCTGCGCGCCTTCATCGCCGAATCGGGCCGGCATCCCAAGCGCGCCTTGCGCCTGCGGCTGACTTGCCCCGGAGCGATCGTTTGCGATGGCGAGGTCCATGAAGCCATCATCCGCGATATTTCGCGGCAGGGGATGCGGATCGAAACTGCAACACCGCTCGCGCTGGACCAGCGGGTGATCGTCCACGCACCCGGGCTTCCCGACATCGATGCTGTCGTGCGCTGGCGCAACCGACCCGATTTCGGCCTGGCGCTGCGCCACATCTTCAGCTTTCGCGATCTTGCGATTTCGGTTGCGCGGCTGCAACTGCCCGGAACTGTGCCGAGCGACCTGCCCGAAGGTCCGGCAGGCCAGCGGCGGGGATAGGGTTGGCTGCCAGTCGGGCAAACTACCCCGCGCGAAACTTCATGGCCGCGCCGTTCATGCAATAGCGCTTGCCGGTCGGCTTCGGACCATCGTTGAAAACATGGCCAAGGTGCCCGCCGCAGCGCGCGCAGTGCACTTCGGTGCGCGGATAGCCCAGCTTGTAATCGGTCGAAGTGCCGATTGCGCCCTTCAAGGGCCGCCAGAAACTGGGCCAGCCGGTGCCGCTTTCGTATTTCGTTGTCGATGAAAACAGCGGATGCCCGTCCGCCGCGCAAACGTAAGTGCCCTTTCGCTTTTCCTTGTTGAGCGGCGAGGAATAGGGCCGCTCGGTCCCTTCCTCGCGCAGGATGCGGAACTGCTGCGGGGTCAGCCGCTTGCGCCACTCGGCCTCGCTATAGGAGACGGGGAAGCCCTTTGCCTCGGCATCGCCGCTGCCGCAGGCGGCAATCACCGGCAGCGCCGCCGAAGCGCCGAGCCAGCCGAGCACCGTGCGCCGTGCGGGCATGAAGTCGGACATCTGCATTGACCTTTCGTTCGAGCGCCCCCGCTCTCGTGAAAAGATTGGGGCAATCGCTGAAAAGTCAATGAATCCTGTCAGGCGGAAGCCGCGAGCTTGCGCCGGAACAGGCCCTTCTTCTTCGCACTGGCCGGTCCATGGCCGGACTTCATCACCCGGCTGCGGAACATGCGCGCGCCGATCCGAACGAAGAGGTAAACGCAAAGCACTTGCCAGCAAAGCGCCAGCACATGCGGCCATATCGCCGGATCCTGAGCCGCGCGCGCCAGCATCGCGAAGGGTGAACTGAACGGGAAGGTGACCGCGAATATCTCGACCGGCGAGCCGGGCTGCGTCATCGCGTAGCTGGCGAGGAAGAAGACCACCAGCTGCATCATCGTCACCGGCATCGAGATCGTCTGCACTTCGCGCACCGTCGCGGCGAGCGAGCCGATCGATAGGAACACCGAGCCGAGCAGTAGATAGGCCGTCGCAAAGTAGATCACGCCAAGCGCGAAAAACAACGGCCAGCCGACAGCAGGCTCGGTCAGCTCCGGCATCCGGTCTCCCGCAGCGAGAAAGAGCCCGCCCCCGACCGAACCCCAGACCGCGATACCGACGATGGAGATCGCCAGCATCGCAAAAAGCTTGCCGAAAAAGACCGCATCCATCGGGATCGCGGCGGCGAGGATTTCGATGATCTTGTTGCCCTTTTCCTCGACGAGGTTGGACAGGACCATGCCCGCGAGGAGCATCGTGAGCAGGAACAGCAGGGTCTGTGCAGCCTGTGCGGTGAGCAGATGCCCGCGTCGCTCGTTGGCGGCGCTGCTGGTCGTACCCATCAGGCTGACCTCGGGATAGTCCGTCGTCGCCCCGGCGGAGGCTTGCGCGGCGATCATCGCCACCGGGCCGCGCCACTGTCGGATCAGCGCTTCGGAGCCGACCAGTTCGGGTTTGGCAGGGGTTCCCACCACGATTGCGGCGACGTCGGCCGAGCCGGACTGCAACGCGCCGATGGCATTGAACGGCTTGCCCGGTTCGACCCGCTCCACCACGCGGATGCGCGGCAGCTGCTCGCCTAGCTGCGCTTCGAGCGCCTTGTGCGCTGCGGCCATCGCGTCGACATCGCGTGCTTCCATGGCAATGCCAAGCTCGGGCCGCTGCGCCGTTTCCTGCACGCGCTGGCCGACACCGCCTGCCATTGCGCCAACCAGTACCGGGAACAGCGGGCCAAGCAGGAAGAACAGGAACGAACGGCTGAACAGGATCGCGCCGAAATCGCGCCGGGCGATGACGAATGCCGCCTGGAGGGTCGAAAGCCTGCCGCTCATCGCGCCGCCTCCTCTTCGGAATTTTCTTCAAGCGCTTTGGCCGCGGCCTCACCGGCAATCGCGACAAACGCATCGTGCAGGCCCGCGCGCTCGATCGAGAGCGAAAGAATGCCCGCCTCGCCTTCGATCAGCGCGCGCAGGAGCGGTTCGACGCCGGATTCGGGCAGCGAGAAATACCAGAAATTGCCCGCGTCCTTCTTCGGCTCATGCCGCGCATCGGCGGGCAACGCCGCGCGCCATGCGCCATCGGCGACGCGGGTTTCGAGGCGGACCTGCGGGCGGATGCGGTCGCGTGCAACATCGACGGGACCGGCGAAGGGAACCTTGCCCCCGGCGATGATCGCAACCTCGTCGCAGAGCCGCTCGGCATGGGCGATGACGTGGGTCGAGAAAATCACCGTGGTGCCCTTGTCGGCCAGCCCGCGAATCATCTTTTCGAGTCGGCCCTGATTGAGCGCATCGAGGCCCGAAAACGGCTCGTCAAAGACCACGAGGCGCGGTTCGTGCACCAGCGTGCCGAGGATCTGCACCTGCTGCGCCATGCCCTTGGAAAGCTGGCGAATCTGGCGATCTGCGGCAAAGCCGAGGCCATGCTCTTCGAGCAGCGCCCGCCCGCGCTCGCGCCCTTCCCTGAGCGGCAGGCCGCGCAGTGCACCGACGAAGGCAATAGCCTCGTAAGCCTTCATCGAAGGATAGAGCCCGCGCTCTTCAGGCAGGTAACCGATGGCATGGGCCACGTCATGTGGCCGCTCTGCGCCGAGAATGCGGCGCACCCCCTCATCCGGGTCGATAATGCCGAGCAGCATACGCAGTGTCGTGGTCTTGCCCGCACCGTTGGGGCCAAGAATGCCGTAGATCGCGCCTTCGGGCACGGTCAGGTCAACTCCGTCGACCGCCGTAAATCCGTCGAACCGCTTGACGATCCCGCGCGCCTCGATAGCCAGCGGCGCAGGCGCTCCGGAACCCGGATTGCTCGCCACCTGCCATTCTCCTGTTTCCATTTTCATGGGGCGTGCCATTAACCTTGGGCTATGAACGAGTGCAGGACCAAACATGGTTAATGGGCCGGTAACCACCGATTTCGTTACCGATCTTCGCGCCGAGGCGCTGCGGCTGGGCTTCGTCGCGTTCGGGATTGTGCCCGCAAGCGAGGATGCCGGGGCAGCCGCACATTTCGAGCAATGGCTGGAGCTTGGCCATCATGGCACGATGGACTGGATGGAGACGCGCGCGCACCATCGCCGCTCGCCGCAAGCACTCTGGCCGGAGGCGCGCTCGGTGATCGCGCTGGGCATGTCCTATGCGCCGGGGCACGATCCGCTGGCCCTTGCCGATCATCCCGACCACGCGCGCATATCGGTCTATGCGCAGGGCAAGGATTACCACGACACGGTCAAGAAGGCTCTCAAGGCTCTGGCGCGCTGGATCGTTCTGGAATCGCAGAAACGCGGAATTGGTGAAGCACAAGTCAAGGTTTTCACCGATACGGCACCAGTTCTGGAAAAGCCCCTCGCCGAGGCCGCCGGACTGGGCTGGCAGGGCAAGCACACCAACCTCGTCAACCGCGAACATGGTTCGTGGTTGTTCCTCGGGGAAATCTACACCTCACTTGAACTTTCGTGGAAAAGTCAGGATTCCGGCCAGTGTGGCACTTGTTCCGCCTGCCTGTCAGCCTGCCCGACCGACGCCTTCCCCGCGCCTTACCAACTCGATGCAAGGCGCTGTATTTCCTACCTGACCATCGAGCACAAAGGCCCGATCCAGCCCGAATTTCGCGAAGCGCTGGGCAATCGCATCTACGGCTGCGACGATTGCCTTGCCGTCTGCCCCTGGAACAAGTTCGCCGATGCCGCGCGCGCCAACAAGGCGTTCCTGCCGCGCGCCGAACTCGCCGCGCCCTCGCTCGCGGACCTGCTGGCGCTCGACGATGCGGGCTTTCGCGCGCTGTTCTCAGGCTCACCGATCAAACGCATCGGGCGCGACCGCTTCGTGCGGAACTGCCTCTACGCGGCGGGCAACAGCGGCGAGATCGCGCTGCTCGCGCCGGTCGAACTGCTAACCAACGATCCCGACCCGGTCGTTGCCGAGGCCGCCGGCTGGGCCAGCGAGAGACTTAAAGCAATTCCTTGAGCGGCTTCGATGTGTCGGCCAGTTCGTCGAGATCGGGCGCGAGGCCTGCTTCAACGACCTTGCGACCCTGGACATAATCCTTGGTCGCGTTGACGCAGTCGAGCGCGATGACCTTGCCTTCGCGCAGGTAAACGACAGAGAAGCTGCGATCGTCGGGATTGCCCCGGATCACGGTCTTGTCGTAGCCGCGATTGATCCCGGCGGTCTGCAGGCGCAGGTCGTACTGGTTCGACCAGAACCACGGGAAGGCGTGATAGGGCTTTTCATCGCCGCAGATTGCCTTGGCCACGCAGGTCGCCATGTCGTTGGCGTTCTGCACCGATTCGACGCGCATCACCTCGCCGCCCGCGAAATCGCAGGCGAATGCGGCGCAATCGCCAATGGCAAAGACATCGGGAAGCGAAGTGCGGCACTGCTCGTCGACATCGACACCGTTTGCACCCGCCGCGCCAGCAAGGATCAGCGGGCCGACGGCAGGGACAATACCGATACCGACGATCACCGCTTCGGCAGGGATCACCTCGCCGTCTTCCAGCTGAACGCCGGTAACCTTCGCGCCGTCACCGACAAGGCAATCGACTGCCACGCCGGTGCGCAGGTCGACGCCGTGGTCGCGGTGTTCTTTCTCGTAGAACTCGGAAAGTTCCTCACCCGCGACGCGTGCCAACACGCGCGGCAAGGCTTCGAGCAAGGTGACCTTGCAGCCCAGTTTGGTCAGCACCGCCGCCGCCTCAAGCCCGATATAGCCGCCGCCGATCACGACGATATTGCGTGTGCCGTCATCGACCTCGGCCATCATCGTGTCGCAATCAGCGCGCGTGCGCACTGCATGGACTCCGGCCAGGTCCGCGCCCGAGCATGAGAGCCGGCGCGCATCGCCGCCAGCGGCCCAGACGAGGTGCCCGTATTCCATCGAAGAGCCGTCGGAGAGCTCGACCGAGTGCGCTTCCGCTTCGATCTTCGTCACTTCGGTGCCGAGCTTGAATTCGACCTGCTTGTCCGCCCAGAACGTCGGCGGGCGGATATAGAGGCGGTCGAAGGTCTTTTCGCGCGCGAAATATTCCTTGGAAAGCGGCGGCCGCTCATAGGGATATTCGGGTTCGCGCCCGACCACCACGATGGAGCCTTCAAAGCCGTTCTGCCTCAGCGCGATGGCGCATTGTGCGCCGCCGTGCCCTGCTCCCACGATCATTACGTCTGCTTTTTCCATGGCGCCTGCGATTCGCGAAAATCGCGCGAAGGTCAATGCTTCAGATCAATTTGCGCTTGTCCGCGCGCGCCAAGGTCAGGCGGCGACGGAGAGGGCTTCCATCGTCAGTTCGAGCGAGCGGTGCCTCGCTGTCGGGTCATAGACCGAGCCGGAAACGATCAGCTCGTCGGCCTGCGTGCGCGCGACAAAGGCTTCGATTTCACGGCGCACCGTCTCCGGGCTGCCAATGGCACTGACCGAGCGGGTTGCCTCGAGCCCCGCGAGAATCTCGGGCGGCAGGCTCTCGCGATAGCCCTCCTGCGGCGGGGCGAGCCTGCCCGGACGGCCCAGCCGGAAATTGACGAACGAGCGATCCTGCGAAGTCCCGAGATAGGCGGCTTCCTCGTCGGTATCGGCGGCCAGCACCGACATCGCGACCATCGCGTGCGGCTTGTCGAGCGTTTCGGACGGGCGGAAATGCTCGCGGTAGGTCGCCAGCGCCTGATCGAGTAGCGCGGGCGCGAAGTGCGAAGCGAAGGCGTAGGGCAGGCCGAGGTAAGCGGCGAGCTGCGCGCCGAACAGGCTTGAGCCGAGGATCCACATCTCGACATTGGCACCTGTGCCCGGCGTGGCCGGGATCGGCACCGTCGCCGTTCCGGCAAACCGTGCCTGCAGTTCCACCACGTCCTGCGGGAAATGCTCGGCAGCGGCCATCAGGTCCTTGCGCAGGGCATGGGCGATGCGCTGGTCCGCTCCCGGCGCGCGCCCGAGGCCGAGGTCGATGCGCCCCGGAAACAGCGCGTCCAGCGTGCCGAACTGCTCGGCGATCACCAGCGGGTTGTGGTTGGGCAGCATGATCCCGCCAGACCCGATGCGGATCGTCGAGGTGGCATGCCCGATATGCGCAAGCACGACCGAAACCGCCGCACCGGCAAGCCCGTCGGTGCCGTGATGCTCGGCGGTCCAGAAGCGTTTGTACCCGGCCTTTTCGGCTGCGCGCGCGAACTCTGCCGTCTCGTTGAGCGCCTGCCCGAGAGTCGCACCTTCGCGGATCGGCACGAGGTCGAGGACGGAGAGCGGGATCACGGGTTTGCCATCAGGTCTGCGAGGACGCGCAGGAGCAGCGCGATATCGGCATCGCGCGAAAGCCGGTGGTCGCCGTCCTTGATGAAGGTCGTGCGCACGTTGCCCGAACGCACCGCCGCAGCGAGCCGTAGCGAGATGTCCCAGGGTACATCGGGATCGGCCTGTCCGTGGATCAGCCGTACCGGGCAATCGAGCGGGATTTCGTGATCGAGAAGCTTGTGCTCCTCGCCGTCGGCCCAGAAGCCGGGATGCGTCGGGGTCGGCTCGGGGCCGTACTGGTTGGGCTCGTAGATCGTCTCGCCCGCCGCCAGCTTTGCCTTGTCGTCAGCGCCAAAGCCCCATTCGGTGAAATCGGGCGCGGGGGCGATGCCGACAATCCCGGTGCGGCGGCTGGGCGGAAGTGCCAATGCCACCAGCAGCATCAGCCAGCCGCCCATCGACGATCCGATCAGCACCACCGGCCCCGCATGCACCAGATCGATCAGCGCGAGCACTTCGTCGCGCCAGCGGCTCAAGGTCCCATCGGCGAACTCGCCCTCGCTCTGCCCGCAGCCCGAATAGTCGAGCAGCAATACAGGATGACCGTTGCGCTGCGCCCAGTCGAACACCGCGGTCGCCTTTCCGCCGTCCATGTCGGACATATAGCCGGGCAGGAAGACCAGCGCAGGCCCTTCGCCCGGCGCATAGCGGTAGGCAATCTTCGTGCCCCCGGCCATCGTGTGGAACTGAACGTCGCTCATGCAGCCATTGTGGCGCGTCAGCCCGCATCAGTCACGCAGGAAAATCTCCTCGATCGACAGGCCGAAGACATCGGCGATCCTGAAGGCCAGCGGCAGCGAGGGATCGTACTTGCCGGTCTCGATGGCATTCACCGACTGGCGGCTGACATCGAGCCGGTGGGCAAGCTCCTGCTGGCTCCAGTCGCGCTCGGCACGCAGCACCTTGAGACGGTTCTTCATACGTCCAGCCCCCGCCAGCGATGATAGAAATAGCCGACTGCCCAGCTTGTCATCAGCACGAATATCACCGATTGAGCGCTCATGGCTTCGGCACCGCCAAAGAACAGATCGAACATCACGACGAGCATCGTTGCAATGATGCCGAAACGATCGCGCCTTGTGCCATCAGCCGGTAGTGAATATTCTCGATCAGCTTGCGATCGAGCCGCGAGAGAATGGCGGCGACCAGTCCGAAGACGAGCGCCCCACCGAGCGCCCAGCCCATTGTTGCAGGATCGTTGGGCACGGGACGCAGGTATTCGCGAACCGCTGCCGCAAAGATGCCCAGCAGCAGGACAATGAAGACAAGGTCCGAACCGCCCGTCGAGCAAAGGCGACGCCAAAGGCTCTTACTGGTTTGCTTGTTCATGCAAACCTCCCGGCGCAGCCCGGCGCGGAACGGTTAGCGCTCATGGTTGCAGCCGCAAGCACGGGCAATGCGATGATCGCGCCGGTTGCGTGGGTTTCCGCAATCAGGTCCACGCTGGAAAGCCACGCAATCGCGAGAATTGCGATCGCACTCACCAACGCAATGAGGATATCAGTCAAATTCACAGTCATCGGTCAAGCTCCCTTGATTTGATGTAAAGGGTATTTGTCATCGAGTCGCGCGTATGTCAAGTATCATTGTCATTATGACTGGCTTGCATGTCACAATGACAAGCGCGCTTGCACTTATGCCCCGGTCATCGAAACCTGATCCAAACCGGACGCCGCCCCTTCCTGTGTGCGCTGCCTTGTGCCATGGGCCTCACCGTTCGAGACGAGAGAAACGATGACCGAATTGCTCAAGATCAGCCTGCCCGACGGATCGGTTCGCGAGATGCCGCAGGGCGCAACGCCCGCCGACGTAGCCGCCGAAATCGGCCCCGGCCTTGCCAAGGCGGCGCTGGCCGCGCGCGTCGATTATGGCTCTGGGGGCGAACTGGTCGACCTGGCGCGCCCCTTCACCGGCGACGCAGAACTGGCGCTGGTCACCTCGCGCGACGAGGACGAGGCACTCGAACTCGCGCGCCACGATTTCGCGCATGTCCTTGCCGAAGCGGTGCAGGCGCTCTGGCCCGGCACGCAGATCACCTTCGGCCCGGCGACCGACGACGGCTTCTACTATGACGTGATGGCCCCCGCCGGCCGCGAGCCGTTCTCGATGGACGACCTGCCCGCCATCGAGGACAAGATGCGCGAGATCATCAAGGCGGACAAACCGTTGCGCCGCGAAGTCTGGAGCCGCCAGCAGCTTATCGACAAGTGGAGCGTCGAGGGCGAAAGCTTCAAGGCCGAATGGGCGCAGGAGCTGCCCGAGGGCGAAGAACTGACGGTTTACTGGTCGGGCGACGACTGGCTTGACATGTGCCGCGGCCCGCACCTGCCTTCGACCGGCAAGCTCGATCCCGACGCCTTCAAACTGATGCGCGTTGCCGGGGCCTACTGGCGCGGCGACCAGAAGAACGCGCAGCTGACCCGCATCTACGGCACCGGCTGGCTCAACAAGAAGCAATTGAACGCCCATCTCACCCGGCTTGAGGAAGCCGCCAAGCGCGACCACCGCAAGCTGGGCCGCGAGATGGACCTGTTTCACTTGCAGGAAGAGGCGCACGGCTCGGTCTTCTGGCACCCGCACGGCTTTGTCGTCTGGCGCGAGCTTGAGGCCTATATGCGCCGCGCGATCGACGGCGCGGGCTACAAGGAGGTCAAGACCCCGCAGGTGATGGATGCGCGCCAGTGGGAGCAGTCCGGCCACTGGGGCAAGTACCGCGAGAACATGTTCGTCATCCCCGACGAGGTGCCCAACACCGAGGACGAGGGCGACATCATCTCCGGCGATGCCGACTGGATGGCGCTGAAGCCGATGAACTGTCCGGCGCACGTCCTGATCTTTCGACAGGGCATCAAGTCCTACCGCGACCTGCCGCTGCGCATCTACGAGAACGGCTGCTGCCATCGCAACGAGCCGCATGGCGCGCTGCATGGCCTGATGCGCGTGCGCCAGTTCACGCAGGACGATGCGCATATCTTCTGCCGCGAGGACCAGATCGTCAGCGAAGTGCGCGCGTTCTGCGAACTGGCCGACCGCATCTACAAGGACTTCGGCTTCACCTACGCGGTGAAGCTGGCGCTGCGCCCGGAAATGCGTTTCGGCACCGACGAACAGTGGGATCAGGCCGAGGACGAACTGCGCCGCGCTGTGGTCGAGGCGGGGCTGGCGACCGAGGAATACGGCTGGGAAGAACTGCCCGGCGAAGGCGCGTTCTATGCACCCAAACTCGAATGGCACCTCACCGACGCCATCGGCCGCACCTGGCAGGTCGGCACGATCCAGTCGGACCGCGTGCTGCCCGACCGGCTTGACGCGACCTTCGTCGGCGAAGACGGCGACAAGCACCGCCCGGTGATGCTCCACCGCGCGATCTTCGGCTCTTACGAGCGCTTCATCGGCATCCTGATCGAGCACTTTGCGGGCCGCCTGCCGGTCTGGCTTTCGCCGGTGCAGGCAGTGGTGGCGACGATCGTGTCCGACGCCGACTCGTATGCGAAAGAAGCGGCGGCGAAGCTGGAGGCAGCAGGCATTCGCGTCGAGACCGACCTGCGCAATGAGAAGATCAATTACAAGGTACGCGAGCACTCGCTGGCGAAAGTTCCGCACCTGCTGGTGGTCGGCAACCGCGAGGCCGAGGAAGGCACCGTCGCGGTGCGCACGCTGGGCGAGAAGGACCAGCGCGTGATGAGCCTCGATGATGCCATTGCAATGCTCAAGGGCGAGGCAACCCCGCCCGACCTCAGGTGATCCGCCGCGAACTCCTCGCGACCGCGCAAGTGCCCGGCGGCGAGGTGCTGGAACTTTACCGTCACGACCGCGATCACATGATCGTGATGGGCGGCAACGAGCTGATGTCCTCGCGCAAGTGGGGCTCCGAAGTGGCGCTTGCCGAAATGGCGCTGGAGCGGATTGGCCATGCCAAACGCCCGCATCTGCTGGTCGGCGGCTATGGCATGGGATTCACCCTGCGCGCGGCATTGGCCAGGCTCGATGCCGGGGCGCGGGTGACGGTGGCCGAACTGGTGCCCGAGATCATCGACTGGGCGCGCGGCCCGATGGCCGAGCTGGCCGCCGGTTGCCTCGACGATCCGCGCGTGCGGCTGGAAATGGCCGATGTCGGTGCGCTGATTAGTGCGGCAAGGCGCGAATACGACGCGATCCTGCTCGATGTCGACAACGGCCCGCACGGCATCGTGCGCGAGGAGAACAACGGCCTCTATTCGCGCGGAGGTCTTGCTCGTGCGGCGCAGGCGCTAAGGCCCGGCGGCGTGCTCGCGGTATGGTCGGCAGGGCCGGACGCGGATTTCAGCCGCGCGCTGGCCAAGGCAGGCTACAGCTTCGACGAACTGCGCGTCCCTGCCCGCTCGAACGGCAAGGGCGCGAAGCACACGATCTGGTTTGCGAAGGTGCGCTGACTCCCTGTGCGAGGATTTTCCCTAATAGTCATCTTCCATAGCTGCTTCTGCCGCTTCGGCCGCTGCTTCGGCTGCATCGGCAGCCATCTCTGCAGCATCACCTGACGATCGATAATATCTATCAAGTTCGTTTTCATACCAATCATATAGACAGGCGGTATCCGCGCAATTGCCGCGAACAGTTAGCAAGCGCCTCTGTCGTTGGAGCAGGGCCTGCCGCGACGAACCCTCATAGTTTGCAAGCTTTTGTTTGAAAGCTTGCGACAGACGTCGATCCATTGAGGAAAGATCTTCGTCCTGACAGATCATCCGCTCGGTGTTATCGAGTCCAGCCCCGCAATCAAAACTCGGATTGTAGGTCTTTTTGAGTTGAGGCCCGCCATTCGAAGCGATCCGCCTGGCTTTTCGCAAGCTCTCGGCCGAGGCAATCCGGTTAACCAGAAAATCCAGACCGGTCGCTCTGATAACGAAGCCATTCCCATCGGCGGAAGGCTGTACAGAATACTCAATATCCGCGGCCAGTTCCGACTCGCCATCGAACGCATTGCGTGCCGTTGGCGGTATCCCCAGCACCAGCCTTCCAGAGCAATCCGTCCGTTCAAGTTCCTCATGCAATTCGGTTACCACCGGGAACTTCATATTTACGGAAACGCTGCGCCGGAGGTCGTTGAGATTGACCGGATCGCCATCCAGTTGATCAATCACCTCGTCGAAGACCATGTTATTTAATGTGTCATAGGTTTCCTGCACGCCGCAGACATTGACCGAATCGGCCTGTCCTTCGTCATATTGATCTTCCGAAACAGCAAGCTCGCTGTCCCCGTCCTTGTTCTCTGGAAGAACGCTGCAGCCAGTGGCAAAGACAAGCAGGCATGCAAAAACCGAAAGCCTGGCGATAGAGTTCATACGCGCCCCTAAACGGATGAACTGGTAAGCTAGCGCTTGGCGGAGGAACTAATCAATAGTCTGTGGCTGAAAAGGCTTCTCTGGAAGCGATCATCTTCGTTAGCGGCTGCGAGCCACTCAAAAAGGAAAGACTTGCCCTGCCGCGATCAGCGCGAGGGCGCAGCCGGTGACAACGGTGACGCGAAGCCACTCGGTGCTTTCAGCGATATGCGCGCGGGTCAGGGCGATTGCTTTTGCCATGTCGGGGATTTTCGCAGCGAATCCCTAACGGAATGCTAATCGAAGACATCAGGCGGTTAGCGATGGCATTTGCTGGCTCGCGCAGTGGAACCCGCCGCCGCCCGCCAGCACGGCATCGGCGGGCAGGCCGATTGTGGCGCGGTCGGGAAACAGCGCGGCAATCGCGGCGACGCCCTCGTTATCGTGCGGCGAGCCGAATGTCGGCACAACCACCAGCCGCGATGTCACGGTAAAGTTCATGTAGCTCGCCGGCTCGACCTGTCCCTCGCGCTCGATCCGGCCCGGCGAGGGCACCTCCCGCACCGTCACCCCCACCGCTTCGGCGCGCGCTCTGGCATCGGCGTAAATCGCGGCGTTGGGATCGTCCTCGCCGGTCGCGCGCGGCAAGGCGAGCACGCCCGGCGCGACAAAGCGCGCAAGGTTGTCGACATGCCCGTCGGTGTGGTCATTGATCAGGCCATCGCCCAGCCAGAGCACGCGCTCGAAGCCGAGATCGCGGCAGAGCGCCGCTTCGATCTGCTCGCGGCTCATGCCCGGATTGCGGTTGGGATTGAGCAGGCATTGCTCGGTCGTAACGACAAGCCCGGTGCCGTCATGGTCGATCGCCCCGCCTTCGAGAATCCAGTCGCAGGTTTCGACCACTATCCCCGCGTCCATTGCCAGCTCCGCGCCGATGGTCTGGTCGCCCTCCATCAGGTATTTGCCGCCCCAGCCATTGAAGCCGCAGCGCTTGGCGACGCGCCCGCCGCCTTCGCCCACCATAACCAGTGGCCCGGTATCGCGCAGCCAGATATCGCCATAGGTCCGCTCTTCGAGCATCACGCCCTCGCCAACCAGCTCTCGCGCCCGCGCTGCATTGTCCGCATCACGCACCAGCAGCCGCACCGGCTGGCCCGATGCGGCCACGGCATTGGCAAAGGCCGCAATCTGCTCCTGCGCCGGACAGAGATCACCCCGCCACTCCTCCGTATCATGCGGAAAGCCGATCCAGAGCCAGTCCTGCGGATGCCACTCAGGCGGGAAGCACAGGACCACTCAACAACCACCCTCGCCCGCGCAGCTCTTGTCGCGGGTCGCGCGGAATTCGTCGCCTTCGTACCAGTTGGGCCAGGCTTCGGTCTGCGCCAGTTCGCGGCCGAGCTTGTAGAAGACCTTGAGGTCGGCCAGCGCGCCGGTCCAGTCCCAGTTGGGATCGTATTCATCGCTGGGCGCATGGTAGTGGTTTTCGGTGTAATCGCGGCCACGCGCAGCGCCCGCCGCGCGGCCACCGTTGATCAGGTCCTCGCCGCCATCGACGTAGAACATCGGCACGCCGCGCTTGGCGAGGCTGAAGTGGTCCGAGCGATAGTAATAGCCGTTCTGCGGCGAGGGATCGGGCGTCGCCACGCGGCCCACGTCTTCCAGCACCGTGGCGAGGATCGCATCGAGTTCGGACTTGCCGCCGCCCACGACAACAACGTCCTTCGACGGTCCGGCCATCAGCAGCGCGTCCATGTTGACCCCGCCGACGGTCTGCGAGAGCGGATAGACCGGGTTGTCTGCATAAAACTTCGACCCGAGCAGGCCCTGCTCTTCCGCCGTCACCGCAAGGAACAGCAGGCTGCGCTCCGGTGCGCCCGCACGCTTGTGTGCATCCGCCAGCGCCACCAAAGCCGCCGTACCGGTGGCGTTGTCGACCGCGCCGTTGCAGATGTCGTCGCCCGTCTCGTCGGGCTTGCAGCGCCCGAGGTGGTCCCAGTGCGCGGTATAGAGGACATATTCGTCGGGCCGCTCCGAGCCGGGGAGCATCGCCAGCAGGTTCTTCGAAGCATAGCGCTTTATCGCGTTGTCGAACGACAGCGAGGCGGTGAGGCCGAGCGGCACCGGCTTGAAGCCTTTCTGCTTCGCCGCTGCGGAAAGCGTCTCCAGATCCTGGCCGGCTGCGGCGAGGATTTTCTCGGCAGCCGCCTTCTGCATCCAGCCGTTTGCCGCCGTCTGGCTCATGCCGTCATCGGCGCTCTGCGCATAGGATTGCGGGCCGGTCCAGGAGGATTCGACCACGTTCCAGCCGTAGGACGCCGGGAAGGTGTCATGCACGATGATCGCCGCTTCCGCGCCCTGCCGCGCGGCTTCCTCGAATTTGTAGGTCCAGCGCCCGTAGTAGGTCATCGCCCGGCCATTGAACGTGCCTTCAAGCGCTTCGCTCTCGTAATCGGGATCGTTGACGAGGATCACCGCAGTCTTGCCGGTCATGTCGATCCCGGCATAGTCGTTCCAGCCCTTTTCGGGCGCGTTGATGCCATAGCCGACGAAGACCAGCTCGCTGTCCACGACCGAAGTTCTGGGAACCGCGCGGTAGGATACGGCAACGTAATCGTCGCCCGGCGCAAGCTCCATCGACTGGCCTTTGCCGCTGATGGTCAGCGGCGTGAAATTGGTCGCGTCCATCTCAAGCAGCGGGACATCCTGGAACCACGAGCCATTCTCGCCGCCCGGCACCAGCCCGACATTCTCGAACGCCTTGACCAGATAGGCGAGCGTCTTCTCCTCGCCCGCCGTGCCGGGATAGCGACCCTCGAATTCGTCGGAGGAGAGCACGCGCGTCACCTCGCGCATCGTCTCGACCGAGATTTCGGGCATGGGCGCGGCGGCCATCGGCTCGGGCGCAGTTTCGGCCATCGTCGTGCATCCGGCCAGCGCACAGGGCGCGAGCGCGTAGATCAGTTTTTTCATCGGGCGACCTTCTTGTCTGTTTTTCTATGCGCGGGTTGGTGCCAGACCAACGCGGGTGAGACAAGATAGGTTGCCTGCGCGGGCAGGGCGCGGCAAGCAGGCGGGATGGATGCCGACTGGACTAATGCGCTGGAGCGCGCGCAGGCGCACTCGCCCTTTCTTTCGCGGGCGATCGACCGCCTGCCCGAACTGGCCGGGGTGCTGGCTTCGGGCGATGGCGAGGCAGCGCTGGCGATGGCGCGCGCGGCGGGCGAGGGATGTGAGGACGTGCGCGTTGCCTTGCGCCGAGAGCGGCTGGCGATGGCGCTGGTGCTGGCGATAGGCGATCTGGCGCACGCATTTCCGCTGGCAAAGGTCACCGGCGAGCTGACCGCGCTCGCCGACCGCGCGCTCGATACCGCGATTGCCGATGCCATCCGCCGCCGCGTGCCCGATGCGGAGCCTGCCGGGTTCATCGCACTGGCGCTGGGCAAGCATGGCGCGGGCGAGCTCAACTACAGCTCGGACATCGACCCGATCCTGCTGTTCGATCCCGAAACCCTGCCCCGCCGCGAGCGCGACGAGCCGGGAGAAGCGGCACAGCGCTTTGCGCGCACTATCGTCGAAACGCTGAGCACGATCACCGACGAAGGCTATGTCTTCCGCATCGACCTCAGGCTGCGCCCCGCCTCCGAAGTCAGTCCGCTGGCAATCTCGCTCGATGCCGCGCTGACGCATTACGAATCCTCGGCACTGGCATGGGAGCGCGCCGCTTTCATCCGCGCCCGCGCCTGTTCGGGCGATATCGCGGCAGGGGAGGAATTCCTGCGCGCAATCCGCCCCTTCGTCTGGCGCAAGAGCCTCGATTTCGGGGCGATCAACGAGATCGGTCGGCTGACCGCGCAGATCCGCGCAAGCCACAAGGGCACCGGCGCGGTCGGCCCCGGCTTCGATGTGAAACGCGGGCGCGGCGGCATTCGCGAGGTCGAATTCTACGCGCAGACGCATCAGCTGATTCACGGCGGGCGCAATCCGGCGTTGCGCCTGCGCGGCACGCGCGAGACGCTCGATGCGCTGGCGACGGCGGGGATCATTGCCGCAGAGGATGCGTCGGAACTCGGCGAAACATATGACGAGCTGCGCACCATCGAGCACCGGCTGCAAATGGTCAGCGACCAGCAGACCCATCACCTGCCGAGCGATCCCGAAGCGCTCGATGGCGTTGCCCGCCTGCACGGGCTCGACGATGGCGCGGCGCTGGTACGCTGGCTCGAAGAACTGACCGAGACGGTCGGCGACCGCTACGACAAGCTCATCGCCGCAAGCCTGCCCGAAGGCGCATCGCTGCCACCTCCATCGGGCAGCGAAGTGCCTCAGGCCGATCTTGCCGCGCTTGGCCCCGGCGATGCCGACGAAACCGCCGCGCGCATCGGTGGCTGGAAATCGGGCAAGTTCCGCTGCCTGCGTTCGGACGCCGCGCTGGCAGCATTCGAGTCGATCCAGCCGCAGCTGCTCGAAGCGCTGGCTGCCGCGCCCGATCCCGACCATGCGCTGCTGCGCTGGGAGCGGCTGCTGACCAACCTGCCCTCGGCGATCAACCTGTTCCACCTGCTCGAAGCGCGGCCCGGCTTGCTCGACATTCTCGGGCGCATCCTCTCGCTCGCCCCGCCGCTTGCCGACGAACTCGCGCGCCGCGCCGACCTGCTCGACCCGCTGATCGACGCTTCTGCCTTCCGCCTGCCGGGTACGGTCGAGGAGATCGCAAGCGGTCTGTCATGGCGCGAAGCAGGCGACGACTACGAGCGCGTGCTGGACCGCGTACGGCGCAAGGTCGGCGAACTGCGCTTTGCCCTGGGCGTGCAACTGATCGAAGGCAGCAGCGACCCGCTCGAAATCGGCGCGGCACTGGCGCGCGTCGCCGAGGCAGCAGTGGGCGTGCTCGTCGATGCCGCGCGCGCCGAATTCGAGGCCGTCCACGGCGTGATTCCGGGCAGCGAGCTGGCGATCCTCGGCCTCGGGCGCATGGGCGGCGGCGTGCTCACCCATGCCTCCGACCTTGACCTCGTGTTCCTCTTTTCCGGCGACTTTTCGGGGGAATCAGACGGCGGCAGGCCAATCGGCTCGACGCTCTACTACAACCGCCTGAGCCAGCGTGCGATTGCCGCGCTTTCGGTGCCGACAGCCGAAGGTGCACTCTACGAAATCGACACCCGACTACGCCCCTCGGGCGAACAAGGTCCGCCCGCCGCCAGCTTCGACAGCTTCGAGCGCTACCAGTGCGAATCCGCCTGGACGTGGGAACACATGGCGCTCGCCCGCGCCCGCGCGATCTATGGCAAGCCCGAGGCGCGCGAGGAGATCGAGGGGATTGTCCGCCGCGCCCTCACCGCGCCGCGCGATGCCGAAAAGCTCCGCGTCGACGTGCTGGAGATGCGCGCGACGATGGCCGATCACAAACCGGGCAAGGGACCGTTGGACATCAAGCTCCTGCGCGGCGGGCTGGTCGACCTCGAATTCATCGTCCACTTTCTGCAACTGCGCGAGGGCAAGGGCCTCGATCCCGATCTCGGCAAGGCCGTGCGAGTGCTCGTTGCTGAAGGCTTGGTCCCCCAAGCGCTGATCGAGACGCACGACACCCTCACGCGCTTCCTCATCGCCGCGCGGCTGCTGGCCCCCGATGGCAGCGAGCCGCCGCCTTCGGCTGCCGAGGCGCTTGCAAGAGCCTGCGGATATCGCGATTGGGACGACACCACCGGGCAGCTTGCCGCCGCACGCAGCGAGGTTGCAAAGGCTTGGCAGGCCACATTCGGCGAAACACTGGAGATTGAGACATGAGCACCCTTCCCGGCGTCGGCGACGCCATGCCCGATATCGCGATGGAAACCCCCGATGGCGGCACCGTGAAGCCGTCCGATTTCAAGGGCCAGAAGCTCGTCGTTTTCTTCTACCCCAAGGACAACACGCCCGGCTGCACCACGGAGAATATCGACTTTTCCGCGCTCAAGCCGCAGTTCGACAAGGCAGGCGTCGCGCTGCTCGGCGTCAGCAAGGATTCGGCGAAAAAGCACCAGAACTTCATCGCCAAGCACGACCTCAAGGCCCCGCTGGCGACCGATGCCGAGGAGAATGGTCTCTCCGATGCATTGGGCATCTGGACCGAGAAAAAGAACTATGGCCGCACCTACATGGGCATGGTGCGCACGACCTATCTCGTCGATGAGAAAGGCAAGATCGCGCAGGTCTGGAACAAGGTGCGCGTCAAGGAACACGCGCAGGCGGTGCTCGAAGCGGCACAGGCGCTTTGACGCGGGCCACTGTCGCCTCTGCAATCCGCGCCGCGCTGCTCGAAGCCGATCCCTACGCCAAAGTCCGCGCAACCCGGGAGGTTTCGCGCGACTGGAGGCTGGGGAGGCTTTCGGCTGTGTTCGACGTGGCGATGCCCGACACACCCGGTCGCCCGGACCAGCCCGAACTGCTGCCACCCAATCGCATGCCCAAGCGCGGGCGCGGCCAGTCGCTGCGGGGGCGCATCGCCCTGCTCCATGCGCTGGCGCATATCGAATTCGTCGCCATAGACCTTGCGCTCGACATGGCCGGACGCTTTGGCCGCGAGGGCGGGACGCAATTCGTCAGCGATTTCCTCTCGGTCGCCGCCGACGAGGCGATGCATTTCGCACTGCTTGACCGGCACTTGCGCTCGCTGGGCAGCCATTATGGCGACCTGCCCGCGCATGGCGGCCTCTGGGATGCGGCCCACGAAACCCGCCACGAACTTGGTGCGCGGCTCGCCATCGTGCCGATGGTGCTCGAGGCGCGCGGGCTCGACGTTACACCGATGACGATCGAGCGGGTGCGCACGGCGGGTGACGAGCGCGCGGTCAGGATTCTCGAACGAATCCTTGACGACGAGATTCGCCACGTTCGTTTCGGCGCAATTCATTTCGACGAACTCTGTCGCGCGCGGCGAATTGATCCGGAAAAACACTGGCAATCCTTGGTAAACCGCCATTTCCGGGGTGCCGTTAAGCCGCCGTTCAACGACTCGGCGCGTTCTGCTGCCGGTCTGTCGCGCAGCTATTATGCCGTGCTTGCTTAATTAAGATTTGTCCGCCTAGGTCGCATTGACAGAGACGGGCGGGGGGTTCCGGCCATCTCGATAACATGGATCAGGACGTTACTGTTCACGTTTCTCCTGACCGGAATGAATTGATCGCGTCATAGAATTGCGACAGATTACAAGGTGTTACGAGTGGCCTTTTCGAATTTTGCTTCCAGCGCCCGAACTTTCTTCGCCGCGCTGATTACCGCATGCCTCGTGTCGATTGCCGGTCCGGCCCTCGCCAACAGCAGCGCTAATGCAGACATTGCCGCTCCGCTGCGCGCCGCTCAGGCCGCCAAGCAGTCGGTAGCCGGCACCGAAGACGACGAATTCCGCCGCCTCTTCGATTCCTGGCAGACCTTCGAAAAGAGCTCGGTCCCCGCACTTGCCGCCGTCGCCAACGCCCAGCAGGCCGCCGCCGCAGGCCGCACGCAGTTCTCCACCGCACAGCAATTCACGACGGCACAGCCTTCGGTTTCGATCCCCTCGCGGGTTCCGATCAACGATTCGCGCTTCACCAGCGGCTACGGCATGCGGACGCATCCGGTCCTGGGCGGTCGCCGCTCCCACAAGGGCGTTGATCTTGCTGCGCCGACCGGCACGCCGGTCTATGCCACGGCCGATGGCCTTGTAAGCCGTGCCTCGTGGTTCAGCAGCTATGGCCTCTACATTTCGATCGAACATGGCGGCAAGATCCAGACCCGCTATGCGCACCTTTCGCGCCTCAACGTCGCTGACGGTCAGCGCGTGAAGAAGGGCGACCTTATCGGCTTCGTCGGTTCCACCGGTCGTTCCACCGGCCCGCACCTGCACTACGAAGTCCGCATCGACGGCGCGGCCGTCAATCCCGTTCCCTACATGAATGCCGGTGTCTGAAGACCTGGCGACTCCTCGCCGGTAACGCAGATCAACGACGCCCTGGCCAAGGTGCCACGCGCGTTTCTTTGCCGGGCCTGACCTGAGCGGCGGCAGCAATGCCGCAGGGACAAGCTACCTGAAGCGCTGGTGTATTAACGCCAAGCCTCGGTGCCAATCCCAGCTGCCGATGACTCTCGTCGGCAATCACTCCAGCACCTGTTTGCCCGGAGCGGGCGGGCCTTTTGGCCAGTTCGCTATTCGATCAGGCCGTGGCCATAGACCGGATCGTAACCGGGTTCGCCAAGGTCGCGGGCGCGTTCGCGCAGGCTGCGCGCGCAACCGGTGGCGCTGCCCCGCTCAAGGCAGCGCGCCATCCACGCGGCGACATGCGGCGTCGCGAAACTTGTACCGGAAAAGCGGCTGATCCCGCCCTTGCTGTTCGCGGCAGGCTCACCCACGCCGCGCGCCGCAACCGTAATGTAGCGGCCATGATTGGCGTAGCGATATATGCGGTTGTTGCCGTCGACCGCCGTTACCGCGACGACCTGGCGCAACGCGGCAGGATAGGCGGGCGGCGCGGTCGGTCCGCCATTGCCCGCCGCCGCAACGATCAGCGTGCCGCGTGCCACTGCACGATCGACCAGCGCATCGAGGATCGCGTTACGCGGCCCGGCAAGGCTCATGTTGACCACCGGCACCTTGCTGGCGACCATCCAGTCAAGCGCGTCGACAATGACGTCTGCCGATGTGAACGGCGCACTGGTGCCACCGCGAAAGATGTTCGCGACGCGCAGGTTCGCAGCACCCTCGCTGACCAGGATCGAGGCAACGGCGGTGCCGTGCGCTGTTGGCACGCCTTTCGCCCCCTTGCTGAAATCGCGAATTTCGACTGACGCGCCGCGCAAGGCGGAATGGCCCACGACACCGGTGTCAATCATCCCGAGCGTGAGCCTGCCATTTTTTCGCGGAAGCGTCGCTTTCCCGCCCGCCGATGCGCCCGAAGGGCTGAACTGCGAGCCATAGTAATGCGTAAAGTCGAACGTCGCCTTGGGGTCGGCCTTGCGCGCCTCGTCCAGTGCGCGGGCCGCTTCCATGCCTTCGGGCGCCGCCAGACGCGTGACCCGGCTGTCGAGCGCGCGCAGGTCGTGCCGGGCGATGACCTTGAAGCCCTTGCCCTGCATTACCGCGAGCGAGTCTTCACCGAGGTTCAAGGCAACAATTTCGCCGTGCCTGACGGGGAAGCCGCGCCGGTCGAATTCCGGCTCCTCGCTGCCCGCAAGCTCGCGCATTTCGCTGCTGCTGCCGAAGTCTTCGACCTCGGCAACATGATCGCCAAGGTCCTTGGCATAATCCTCCTGCACGTCGGCCAGTTCCTC
Organism: Sphingomonadaceae bacterium; assembly: GCA_041396945.1. Taxonomy (GTDB): domain Bacteria; phylum Pseudomonadota; class Alphaproteobacteria; order Sphingomonadales; family Sphingomonadaceae; genus Novosphingobium. Next base: position 83,914 of record JAWKXP010000007.1, read on the forward strand.
GGCCAGCTCGGCGGCAACCTTCGCGGCCTCCTCCTGCGTCTTGGCGACGTCCTTGGCATAGTCGGCGTCGAGTTTGGCCAGTTCCTCCTGCTGCCGCGCCGGATCGTTCGCGGTTGTCTCCAGGATCTTGGCGCGTTCTTCCACGAACCGGGCCGAATCGCGCGCCGCGCGTTCGTCGATCTTCGATGTGTCGCGCAAGGCCCGTTCCTGCGCCCGAGAGGTGTCGCGCGCGGCCCGCTCGGCTGCCCGATTGGCCCGGTCCGCCCGGTCCACAGCGTCCTCGCGGTCGGGGCGCGCATCGGCCCCTATCGTCGGGACGAGGACAGCAAGCGACGCGCAGGCCAGCCCCGCGCGCCAGTGAAGTCTTCCCTTTCGTTTTCGGCTCATCTTCATTTACCCGCTCAATAGCCCCCGAGCGAACAACGGACAAATCATGCCGATATTCCGGTGAATTGGGCATTTACCGTTCATCACCATTGAAAAAAGTCCGTGCGCTTGGGAATAAGCGCGCGTCGGGAACGTTTTAGGGGTGTGGAATGGAGCAAGGCAGCGTGCCGGAAACGGCCGACCTGCGCGATCAGATCGTTGCCATCCTGCCCCGTCTGCGCCGCTTTTGCATGGCGCTGGCGCGTGGTCAGGATGCCGGTGACGATCTGTGCCAGGCGGCTATCGAACGCGCGCTCTCGCGCTCCGACCAGTTCAAAACGGGGACGAGACTGGATAGCTGGATGTACCGGATTGCACAGAATATCCACATCGATCAGGGGCGTCGCAAACAGACGCGGGGCACCGAGATCGATGTTGACGACATGGCAGGCGCGTTGTCAGGCGACGACGGGCTGCAGATTGTCGAGGGCCGTTCCGAGCTTTCTCGCGCGCAGGAGGGGATGGCCGCACTGCCCGAGGAACAGCGCGTGCTGATGGCGCTCGTGGTGCTTGACGGCATGAGCTACAAGGAAGCCGCCGAAACGCTCGATATTCCGATGGGCACGGTGATGAGCCGCATCTCGCGGGCGCGCCGCGCTATCGACAAGCATCTCAACCGGGAGACGCTGCAATGACCGGCCCCGACAACCACGAAGAGCGCATTGCCGCTTTCCTTGACGGCGCGCTTGACGATGCCGAACTGGCCGCGTTCAAGGCCGAGCTTGAGCGTGATCCCGCGCTCGCCGCCGAAGTCGAACGCATGATGGGCAACGATGCGCTGCTGCGCGAAGCCTTTGCCGGGCCGGTCGAGCAAGGCGTTGACGATGCGCTGCTGGCGCGCATGGGACTGGCTGAGGAAGACCACCCCGCCGCGCCGCTCGCCGCAAACGACAACCCGCCGTTCTGGCGGCGCTGGCAGGTGCCGCTGGGCGGCGCAATTGCCGCCGCGCTGGCACTGACGCTGATCTTTACCACGCAGCAGGGCGCGGGGTTCGACGCCGCGCTTGATGGAACGCCTTCGGGGCAGATCGCCGCGCTCGATGGCGGGCAGGAGCTGAAGCCTCTGCTCACTTTCCGGGCAGGAGACGGACGTTTCTGCCGCGAATTCTCCATCGGCAAGGACGATGCGGGCGGCACCGGCATTGCCTGCCGCTCGGGCAATAGCTGGCAGGTCGAAGCGCTCGACAAAGGCGCGACCGAACTCGCCAGGGGTAGCGAAATTGCGCTCGCCTCGGGTGAGGATGGCGCGGGCCTCGACGCCGCTTACGAGCGGCTGCAAGCGGGCGATCCGCTGGGCGCCGAACGCGAGAGCGCCCTGATTTCCGGCGATTGGCAAGCCACAGAGTAATATTTTCGCATAGCGCGGAATAACTCGCCGCGCCTCCCGTTGTCAGGCTGTCCAGCGAATGGACCGGACCACATCGGGAGAATATCATGAAGACCATTTCCAAAATCTCGCTGCTTGCCCTCGCGGCCAGCGCCACGATCGCCACCGCCGGCCCCGCACAGGCGCGGCGCGGTGCAGACGATCCGGCTGGCCATGTCCGCCAGTGTCGCGGCTGCGACGACCGGGCGGGCGACCTGCGCCGGGGTCGCGGGGCCGACGATCCGGCAGGCCATGTTCGCCGTGGACGCGGCGCAGACGATGCTCCGGGCCACATCCGCCGCAGCCGCGGTGCCGATGACGCCCCTGGTAACGACCGCGGTCGCGGTCGCGGTCGCGGGCGTGGCGCGGACGATCTGCCGGGCCACCGTTAAGGGCGCGGCAGGCAAAGGCAGCCCCGGGGCGCGGCTAGCTACCTGACCCCGGGGCTGTTTCGACAGGAGTTTACAACTATTGGCGCGCCAGCCATTGTCGCGGCGCGAAGTCCGGGGGAAGTAAAGATGAAGACGTTTTTCAAGGGTTGCCTGCTGGCAACCGGGCTGGGCATCATTGCCGTGCCGGTTTCAGCCACTGCGCAAGATGGCGATACCACGATCACGCCCAGCAGTTTCCGGCTCAGCACCGGAATCAGCTATTCGTCCGGCGATTATGGCGAGATCGAGGATACCGATGTCCTTGCCGTGCCGGTCAGCATGACATTCAAGCAGCGCGGGCTCAAGCTCCGGGTCTCGGTGCCCTGGGTCCATGTCGATGGCCCCGGCTCGCTGATCTCGACGCCCGAAGGCCGCGATGGCGGATCGGGTCAGGGACGCGGACGCGGCAGGGGTCGCGGCGGTGACAGCGACAATTCCGGTTCGGGCAGCTTCAGCAGCGGCTCGGGCTCAGGCGGCAATGAGGTCGAGGTCGAAGACGAAGACGAGGACGAGGTTCTCGATGACGACGATGATGACATCTTCGACGATGACGATGACATCTTGCCCGGCGACAATGGCGACAACACGCTGGCTGCCGACAACACCCGCTCCGGCATCGGCGATGTCAACGTGACCGCAAGCTACAGCTTCGACCTTGGCGGCGAGCTTTATCTCGAACCCGGCGTGAAGCTGAAGATCCCGACCGCATCGCGCAGCAAGCGGCTTGGCACCGGCAAGTTCGACGTCACGCTGAGTGCCGATATCGTCAAGGATGTCGGCGCGGCCTCGTTCTATCTCCACGGTCGCCGCAAGTTTGCAGGCAAGCCCACCGGGTCGACGATCCGTTCGACCTGGGGCGCGGGCGGCGGCGCATCGGTGCGCGTGGGTCCCGGTGTCGCAGTCGGTGCCGATTATGACTGGCAGCAGTCCGCCTTTGCCGGTCGGCAGGCGAGCAGCGAGGCGACCGCATGGGCCTATACCCGGCTTAACCGCAACCTCGGCCTGACGCTCTATGCCAGCACCGGTTTCAATCAGAACAGCGCCGATTTCTCCGGCGGAGCGAGCATCAGCTACCGCTTCTGATCGGTCCTGCAAGAGAAGCCCATAGCGCGCCTCGATCCGTGAAGGTCGGGGCGCGCTTGCTTTTCAGCCCGTGCGTGGCAAAGCGCGCGGCATGGAAGCGCTGCTGACCTCCACCGTGATCGTCGCCCTCGCCGAGATCGGCGACAAGACCCAGCTCCTCGCGATGGTGCTGGCAGCGCGGTTTCGCAAGCCGGTGCCGATTGCGGCGGGCATCCTGCTGGCGACGATCGCCAACCATTTCCTTGCCGCGCTGGCCGGATACTACGTTGCCGGGCTGCTGGAAGGCGCGTGGTTTCGCTATGCCGTGGGCCTGTCGTTCATTGCCATGGCCGCCTGGACACTCGTGCCCGACAAGCTCGACGATGACGAAAGGCAGGGCATTTCGGGCGCGGGCGCGTTCCTGACGACGCTGGTAGCATTCTTCCTCGTCGAGATCGGCGACAAGACGCAGATCGCCACGGTCGCGCTGGCGGCGCGGTTCGAGGCGGTCGTGATGGTCACGATCGGCACGACGATCGGGATGCTGCTGGCCAACGTGCCGGTGATCTACCTCGGCGATAAACTGGTCTCGCGCCTGCCGCTCAATGCGGTGAGGATCGGAGCAGCGCTCCTGTTCCTCATGCTTGGCCTATGGGTGATCTACGCTGCGGCGACGGCGCAGGCCTAGCGCCGCCTGCAGGTGTTGATGCCGAGCAGGCGGTAGATCGGGCAAAAGCCGATCAGTCCGGTTACCAGCGGCACGATGCCGATCCAGCCCCATGCCGATTGCGGGCCGGTGAAGACCAGGGTGATCAGCGCCAGTCCGACGACGACGCGCATCACCCGGTCGAGGGTGCCTTCATTCCTGAACATTGCGGTTCTCCTTTGCTCAACTCGTTTCAGAATGCGGCGACGAAACGCAGCACGCCGGTGGTGCGGGCCTGCCGGTCTCCGGTCTCGCGCCTGCCAAACCAGGCACGGCCGGCCGAAAGCATCAGCTTGAGATTGCCGTTGAGGTGGAGACCGGCTGAAAGATCGAGCGCACGCGCTTTCGCCCCTTCGTCGCGCACGAAATCGGCATTTGCCCAGCCGAACCGCGCGGCCAGCTCGACGCCCATCTTGCCGTCTTCGATGCGCGGGCCGGATGGCAGGCCGCCGCTGCTTGAGTAGCGATAGTCTTCGCCCGTCACCATCCAGCTGGCCTGAACATGCCCGGCGCTGGCCTTGCGCGTACGCTTGCCATCGCGGTCGATCCATTGGCGGATATATTGCGCCTGTGCAGCAAACGGCCCGCGCAGGATCGCCACCTCGCCCGAGACGCCGGTGCGGCCCCTGAGGTCATCCAGCCGGTCTGTCTGGAAAACGGCATCGGCAAAGCGCGTGCCCGCGCGCCCGCTGAAGCGCAGTTCGTCGCGGTTGTCGAAATCGCGCAGGTCGAAGGCGAGGCCGAGGTGCACTTTGGTCTTGCCCCTGTCGACCGGCAACCAGGTCGCACGCGCCGCCACGCCCTTGCCCGCATTCGAACCGCCGATGGCATTGCCGACATAAGCGGCCTTCACCGTGAAGCGATCCGCTGCATATCCGGCCTGAATGCCCAGCGCGTAATCCTGTGCCAATGCTGCGGAAAGCGAGCGTTCGGCAAAGGGAATGGTGTTGGCACTTTGCAGGTGCTCGATCCCGAACGGCGCATTGAATTGACCGCCTCGCAGGGTGAATCCCTCGACCGGCTCGATCTCGGCGTAAAGGTTGCGCCATTGGTCCGTTCGCGTGAATTCCCGTTCGACCCTGATCTTCAGGACATCGGCGATCTCGATGCGCAGGTCGGGGCGAGCGCGGCGGAAGTCCGCGCCGGTGTAATCCTCTCCCTCGCCATCGACCGCATAGCCGTCGAAATGGATCTTGCCGCCCAGCCTGATCTCGACCGCGCCATCGCCGAGGCTCGCTTCGATCCCGTCCTGGCCGATCTCGACGCCATCTTTGGCAAGGGCGGGCGAGACGAGCGCGCCCGAAATCACGAGCGCGAACAGGCTGGCACTCAATCGTTCACGCAGCACTCCGGGCCTCCTCGACGCGCCGAAGCGCGAATTTCTCGAAGACGATCCGGTCAAGCGCATGACGCTCCATTGCCTTGCCGAAGTCGTGGCCAAGCTTTGGCAGGATCGTCAGCGATACCTCGCCGCCTTTCCCACCACGTTGCGCGGTCATCGCTGCGTGCCAGGCCTTCGCGCGGGTGACCCGGCCGACGCCCTGCATGGCGACGACTTCGGGAGTCATGTTGAGGCTGGGTTCGGCAACGTCGTCCCGGCTGCCGACGAGAATGTGCATCGGCACCTTGCCAGCATCGGGATGGGGGGAAAGAGCCTCAGGGCCGGAACCCGCCTCTGTGCCCAACGGATAGGCCACCTCGCAGTCCGGAAATGTGTACCAGCCTGCCGCGCAGGTGGCGCAGGCGGCGACGCGGTCGGCATGGAACAACGCGAAGCGATGCGCGAATTGCCCGCCGCCGGAAAAGCCCGAGACGAACACCTTCGAGCTGTCGATCCCGTGCCGCCGGGCAAAGTCATCGAGGATGTCGATCAGGGCGAGGTCGGCGCGTGTCTCGCCGTCGCGGCAAAGCAGCTTCTGGTAGCCGCGATAATGCTGGCGGCTGAACCATGGCGCGATCACCGCCGCCCCCGTTCGCTCTGCCATCACGCGCATCCGCACCATATGTTCGGCGGCATTGAGCGAGATCCCGTGGACCGAGACGACGACCGGCGTTTCGGGTCCCGCGTTGGCAGGCACGAAGTAATAGTACTGGCGCGGCGTTCCTTCACCGAAGCTGCGATAGCCTGAGATGCCACATAGGGCCTTTACGTTCGGATCGTGGATCATGGCGCTGTTACCTTCCATCAAATGCAAGTTCATGAATTTCGGCGGATTTCGCAGGTAGTTCGACGTCCGAAATGCCCGAGGCACCCACCGTCCAATGGTGGTTTGCAAGCGCGCGCAGGCCGGGGTCGTCAGTGGTCATCACCACCACGCCGCGCCACCCGGCGACCAGCTCGGCAAGGCCGTAGGTCTGGTCTTCGGTCAGGTCGCGGTCGGCATCGTCGAGCACCAGCAGCACCGGATCGCCGACTGCGGCGCGCACGATGCGCACGGCGGCGATGACCGAGGCGGCGAGGCCGCTGCCCTGGTCCCTGATCCTGAGTTCGGCAGGCTTGCCATCGGCCTTGATAAGGTGGGCGAGCCCCATCTGCGCCATGAGCGCGGGCACGCCCTGCCTGTCGGTGCCCTTGCGCAGGCGATAGCCGAGGTTGGCGGCAAGGCTGGACTGGATCAGGGGCACCCAGCGCGCGGCGATCCCGACATGCTCGCGCCGCCGTTTCTGGCCAAGGCGCGATGCCTCGCGCCCCGCGATGCGGATCGAGCCTGCCGCCACCGGCTGGACACCCGCGATCATGGCAAGGAGCTTCGACTTGCCCGATCCGGGCGCGCCGTCGATGAGCACGACGTCGCCCTTCGCCAGCTTGGCATCGAACGGCTCATGGCCTGTGGCGAGCCGAAATCCGTCAAGCCGCAATGGCCGATGCCGCCCGTCACTTCGCGGTTCGCGCGAGGTCCGGATCGGCTCGATCTCGTCGATGCGCGAGCGGATGCGTGCGCCGGATATGCGCGCCGGGATCGCCAGTTCGGCAGCCCGCGCGATGTCCGCCAGTGCACCGCCGAGCAGCCCGGTCAGCGTCAGCAGGCCAACGATTTCGTGCGGCGCAATCCCGTGCGACCCGGCATTTGCCAGCAGCAGCAAAGCCCCGGCCAGCGGCACCGTGGCGGCAAGCCCGCGCATGACGCCCGACCAACTTGCCCGGCGCAACGAGGCCCGGTTCATCTTTTCGATACGCCGGTCGATACCGTTCACCTCGCGCTTCAATCCGCCCATGCCGATGATCGCGTGCGCGGCGGCGATGCGGTCGGAGATAATCGCGGTCATCGTCCCGCGCAGGTTGCGTTGCTGGCGCGTTGCGGCGGCATAGGGACGGACTGCCAGCGCGGTGATGGCCAGATAGCCGATTGCCATCAGCCCCATTGCAAGGCCCAGCCAGCGGTGCTGCCAGCCGATCCAGCCGCACAGGCCGAGGGCGATGAACGCGGCCGAGCTGCCCCGCGCCACACCATCGGACCACCACTGGCGCAGTGCGGTCAGGTCTCCCACAAACGGCAGGAGCTGGCTGCCACGGCTGCGTGGGCGCGTGCCGTGATAGGGACGGCGCAGCATACGTTCGAGCAGCACCAGACGCACCGAGCGCGCATAATCGAGGCCCAGCGCTTCGGTCGTCACCCGCCGCGCCAGTTCGGTCAGCGCGACCAGCACGATCGCCCCGCCGAACAAGACCAGCCGCCCCACCGCGACCTCTTGCCCGTCGCTGATAGCGCGGAACAGGTCGCTGACCAGCATGGCGGCAGTCACGCCGATCGCCAGCTGGGCCAGCGAGATCGCCGTGAGCAGCACGAACAGCCGTGCGCGAGTCTTGGTGAGAAAAGCAGGCATCGGACCGACCGGATCAGGCGGCGGCCAGCGGCGCGTCGGCGAAGCAGAAGCTGGGTGCCAGCTCGCCGTTCGCCAGCTCTTCAAGCGTCGCCACCTTGAGGCCGGTGGCGCTTTCGGTTTCGCGCAGGCCAAGCGGAGAGGAGCTGACGCAACCGGCGATCAGCGAAATCGGCAGCCCATTGTCCGATAGCCAGCGGTGGCCATAGGCGGCCCCCATCGCATCGCCTGCGGCAAGGATCACGCCATCCACCGCATCGGTGAAGTCCGCGCACTGCAAGAGTCCGGCGGTCTCCTCCTGAAACAGCCCGTCCGCCACTTCGATCACGGCAACGTCATTGCCCTTTGCCGCATGTCCGACAAGCGCAAGGCTGACCTTCGCAAGGTCATGCAGCGGCACGCCTGCGGTCGAGGCATGTCCTGCGTCGGTAAAGTCCACCGCAGTGCGCGCGCCCGCATCGAGCATCGACCAGATGTCGCCGCCCGATCCGGTGCCGGTGACCTTGGCAGCGCCGACACGCAGCCCGGCCAGCCTGAGGCCGTGGATCAGCTTTGCCGCCGTCGTCGTCTTGCCCGCGTTCATCGACGTGCCGACAACCACGATCACCCTTGCCGCAATCCGGCTGCGCACCGGCGAAGGTCTGCAGGTCGCAAAGGCGGAGAGGTTCACCCTGCGCCCCATCCAGTCGCGCAGCAGGCCGATCGGCTGGATCCGCGTCGGGTTGCGAGTCTTGCTGTGCTTGGCCAGCATTGCAGATGCGATGCCGCCTCCCGCAACAAGGTCGCATTCGGCGAGACTGCCGGGCACCTTCGCCTCGAACTGGTCGGGGGCGTAGCGATGGCCATAGGCAACGATGATTTCGTCGCCCGGATACATCGCCTGCCGCCGTCCTTCGGGGCTTTCCAGCTTGGTGTGATGCCCAATCGAGACGACGCGCGCGAGGACAAGATCTCCCGCTTTCGGCGCGCCTTCACGATCGAGCCCGGCGACCAGCGAAAGGTCCACATTGCGCGTCGTAAAGGCGCGCCGTGCGTTGGCCAGCCGTTGGGCGAGCGCGTTGACGCTGCCCGCTTCGGCGTGCTGCTCGCTGCCGTCAGAATGTTCGCTGGACGATGCGAAGCCGATATCTTCGTAGAGCATTTTCTCGTGCCTTCCGTGATGGTTGCTGGAAAGACTACGGGTGAGCGGGGCGGTTATTCCCGGCTGGTGCGAAATCTTTTCAGGCATGCTTTCCGGCCCGCCTCAGGCCTCTGGCCTGAGGTCGAAGATGAAGTGGATGCGGTCGGCGTCGCTGCCGTTGAAGGCCTCGTGGACCGCCTTGTTGTCGAAGCGCCAGAGCTCGCCGGTGCGCAGCTCGACCTGTTCCTCGCCAGCCTTCAGCCAGCTGCCCGCCTCGCCCTTGAGGACCAGGTGGAACCGGTCGCGCACGGCATAATATTCGCCGCGATCGATATGCGGATAGACCCGGTGACCGGGCGGCAGGCTGACGATCTTGGCGCGGCTCAGCTCGCCGCCATATTCCAGCGCAAAGCTCTGCAGGAATGCCATGGTATAGGGAAACCGCTTCGACATCGTGGTGAAGCGCGATTCATGAACGTCGCGGCGCTGCCGCCCCTTGATGGCCGACTTGCGCAAGCCGCGCAGGGCAATCGCCCGCGCCTCCTGCTGGACCTTGATCTTGTCCTGACGGCTGGTGTTCAGATCCCAGACGTTTTCGATGGCGTTGATCTCGTCGAGGAACGGCGTCGGATCGATGCCGTCCCGGATCAGTTCGAAATTGGCCAGCGCGGGCCGTTCGATTGCAAGCTGGTTCATTGTCTTCCCCCGCAAGGTTCGTGGTGCGTTCGTCCGTCGAAGCATGCGATCGCAGACCGCACGTTCGGTGACAGGACGGGGAGACAACGGGATGCAGCAAGGATTATTCCCTAACCGGCTTCGATCGCGGGAAACGATGAGTGCGGGTCGCGCGCTTCAGCCCGGCGAAAACGCCCATGAAATCCTCGTTGAGCCTGAAACTTTAAGCTGAACCTGATGGCAGAAAAGTGCGCCGCCGGAGAAAAAGCAGTCAGCGGGCGCTCAACGCCATGCCATCCGGCAGATCGCGTGGCGCGTAAGCAGGTGACTGAAAAGCTGGCGCACCCGACATTGCTAAAACTTCTGTCGCAGGCAGTGTCGGGACGTCCCTAACCACTCTGTAAAATCAGGGATTTGTCTTCTATCGTGTTCACGGTTGATCGCCCCCGTTTGCCTGCATTTCGATCACCATGTGGGGTCGAAAGTTGGAACAATTTTATGGTGTGTATAACCTATGGCATTGACAGCATTGAAGGTGAAGAACGCCAAGCCCGGTCGCTACGTTGATGGCCGTGGCTTGTGCCTTTTCGTGAAGGAAAGCGGCTCGCGCAGCTGGGTCTTGCGGATGCAGCACAACGGCAGGCGGCGCGACTACGGATTGGGATCAGCACTCGATGTGACGCTTACCGAGGCGCGGGACGCCGCAGCCGCATTACGCCGCCAGGTTCGCGCTGGGATCGATCCGGTTGCCGAGCGACGGAAGTCGCGCAAGGTAGTGCCGAGCTTCGAAACCGCAGCGCGCGAATGCTACGAGGCGTTGAAGGACGGTTGGAAGAACCAGAACTACCGCAACTGGATTTCCAGCATGGAGAACCATGTCTTCCCGCTGATCGGCAGGAAGCCCGTCGATCAGGTGGACAGCAACCACGTCGTCGAAGTGCTCACGCCCATCTGGCTCGAAATCCCCGACACTGCTCGTAAAATCTTGCAGCGCATCGGTGCCGTGCTCGACTTCGCACATATCAAGGGATGGCGGGAAGAAGAGGCCGCGCTGCGCTCAGTCCGCAAAGGATTACCGCGCCAGACCGACAAGGTCGAGCACTTCAAAGCGATGCCCTACGCAGAGATTCCGGCGTTCATGAAGGAGCTGGCGACCGCATCACCCACTACAGGCCGCGATGCCCTGCGTTTCACGATCTACAACGCCGTGCGGTCGAGCGAGACGCGCAAGGCCGTCTGGACCGAGATCGACCTCGACAAGGCGGTCTGGACCATCCCCGGCGAGCGGATGAAGGCAAAGGAAACGCATGTGGTGCCGCTCTCTAAGGCAGCGGTTTCCATTCTGCGTCGGCGTTGGAAACTGCGCACGAGCGACGATGGCCTCGTCTTCTCGAACAATGGCGAGAAGCCCATTAGCGACATGACAATGACCAAGCTGTTGCGCGATGCCGGGATCAAGGGCGCGACCGTGCATGGCTTCCGCTCTGCCTTCACCGATTGGGCCGCAGTGAAGACAGACTTTCCGAAGGAAGTGGCGGACAAGGCCTTGGCGCATAAGTTGAGCAACCAGGTTGAAGCGGCCTATCGTCGCACCGATTTCTTCGACAAGCGGCGCGATTTGATGGCTAGGTGGACGGATTATCTCGAATGCCCACCCGCCGACGCTTCTATGGCAACTTCCGTCTGACAAGTTCATGGAGGCTGGCGGTGGTGACGCGCGTTGCCTTGCCGATCTTCACCGTTTCGAGTTCACCGCTGGAGAGCAGCTCATAGAGCTTCGTGCGCCCTACACCGATCATGCGTGCAGCTTCATTGATCCTGACACAGATCGGCTCGACAGGTTGATGGCCGCTCATTCCGCCGGTTCTTCTTCACGATAGTGAGCGGGATCGGCGATCCAGCGATTGATTGCTGACTCATGCCAGCCCGCGCCGTGGATGCTGATCTTGACCTGCGACGGGAACGTGCCCTCGGCGATCTTGCGATAAATGGTGGAGCGGGAAAGTCCGGTGCGGTCGAGCACGGTCTTGAGGCGGATGATGCGTTCGGTATTCGACATGGGGCATTCTCGTTTAGACACTGGCGGCCCCTCTAGGGAACATAATGAGAACTTTTCTGAAGGGCGCAAGGGTCAGATTCAGTTGGGATTCGGGCAATTCTTCAACGATTTGCACGATTTGAACCGTCTATGGACAGTCCGAGACCTTTACGGACAAACGGCTCCGTTGCCCTTGGTTTTGAGATTTTTTTCGTTCGATGCGAATTTGCGGCTGGCACGCGCGAATTCGCGACAGCTACGACGAATTTCCGCACCAGCGTTGCCGGATGCCGCGCACGAATCTGTCTTCTTTCGCGCAGTCGGCTTAACTTCGCGGTTTGAATCTTTGCCAGAACGATAAGCCTGACTTAGTCTTTGGGGATTATTTCAAACTAGGCTCAGGACTCATTGATCACAGCCAGTAGCATACTGTTGCGGCGATGGAGATGGCTGACATGAAGGTGTGGGCGCATCGGTCGTATCGGGTTGCGACGCGGCGCCAGTCCTTGATCCTGCCGAAGACATTCTCGATCTTGTGGCGCTGTCGGTAGAGCTGTCTGTCGTAGTGGTACTGGACCTTGCGGTTGGCTTTGGGCGGGATGCAGGCGGCGATGCCCTGGCTGGCGAGCGCGGCGCGGAACCAGTCGCTGTCATAGCCCTTGTCGCCGAGCAGCACCTTGGCCTTTGGCAGGCTGGAAAACAGCAGAGCCGCGCCCTTGTGATCGCTCATCTGGCCTTCGGTGAGCAGCAGAATGATAGGACGTCCCTCGCCATCGCAGACGGCGTGGAGCTTCGAGTTCAGCCCGCCCTTGGTGCGCCCGATACGTCTGGGAACAGCCCCCCTTTTAGCAGGCTTGCCGCCGTGCGGTGCGCCTTGAGGTGAGTGGCGTCGATCATGATCGCGTCGGGCTCCCCGGCCTTGCCCGCCAGCTCGGCGAAGATGCGGTTGAATACCCCCAGACGACTCCAGCGAATAAAGCGATTGTAGATGGTCTTGTGCGGACCGTAGCCCTTGGGCGCATCGCGCCACATCAGCCCATGCTTGATGACGTAGACGATGCCCGACACGATCCGCCGGTCATCGACCCTCGGAATGCCATGCGACAGCGGAAAAAACGGCTCGATCCGGCGCATCTGCGCCTTACTCAGCAAAAACGGAACATCCATCGGCAGCGCCTCCTCGACACCGCCATTGAATCAACCCATCATGCCACATACAAGCAATTTAATGGGTCCTGAGCCTAGACACAAGTTTACACAAGTGGCAAAACACTAAGCATGGCTACGCGTTTGGACAGCAAGCTAAACCAACTCCAGCAGGAGCTTCCGGAAGGACTTCTGGTCGATGCCGCTTGGCTGGAGGCCAATGGCTATTCGTCCGCGCTGCGCAGCCAGTATGTAAGTTCCGGCTGGCTGGATAGCCCAGCGCGACGGGTCTATCGCCGTTCACGCGGGCCTATGACCTGGCAGCAGGTCGTGATCTCGCTTCAGACCATGCTTGATCTTCCGCTGACCGTTGGCGGTCGCACCGCGCTCGAACAGCAAGGCTATGCCCACTACCTTTCGACAAACGTCCAGACGGTTCACCTGTACGGACCGACACGACCGCCAACTTGGCTGGATGATTTGCCGCTCGAAGTGACATTCGCATGGCACAACAGCTTGCGCCTGTTTCCGGCAGATACCGACACACCGCCATTGCCAAGCCCCACCATGTATAGTGCCGCTGGCGCGCAATTGCCTGTTCGCTATTCGAGCAAGGAACGCGCCGTTCTCGAATTGCTCGATGAACTGCCCAAGCATGAGAGCTTTGATCAGGTCGATGCCTTGATGGAAGGCTTGAGCGATCTCAGCCCTCGCCGCCTGCAAACTCTTCTCGGAGCCTGCTCCAGCGTAAAGGTGAAGCGGCTGTTCCTGTTCTTTGCCGACCGGCACCGCCATGCGTGGCGACCGAAACTCGATTTGGCCAAGATCGATTTGGGTTCCGGTAAACGGGTTCTGGTGAAGGGGGGCAGGCTCGATCCGCAATACGACATCACGGTGCCTGCCGATCTTGGAGGGCAATAGGAAATGGCCTTTCAGGACGCCTATCGGCAGCAGGTTGCCCTCCTGATCCGCACCATCCCGTTCGTGGCGCAAGAGCAGTGCTTCGCGCTCAAGGGCGGCACGGCGATCAACCTCTTCGTGCGCGACTTACCGCGTCTCTCGGTGGACATCGACCTGACCTACTTGCCGGTCGAGGATCGCGCTTCATCACTCGCAGCTATCGACGCGGCGATGGTGCGGATCAATGAGCGGATCGAAGGCGGGATACCGGGCGCGGCGGTCGCCCCATCGCGTTCAGCAGACGACAACATCATCACCAAGCTCATCGTCCGCTCCAAAGGCGTTCAGATCAAGATCGAGGTCACGCCTGTCTTGCGTGGCACCGTCTACGACCCCATGGTCATGAGCGTCGTTCCCGCAGTCGAAGACACGTTCGGTTTCGCCGAAATGCAGGTTGTTTCCTTCCCCGACCTCTATGCGGGAAAGATCGTGGCGGCGCTGGACCGCCAGCACCCACGCGACCTGTTCGACGTGCGAGACCTGCTGGCGAATGAAGGAATAAGTGACGAACTGCGGCGCGCATTCCTCGTCTACACTATAAGCCACAATCGCCCGATGGCCGAAGTGCTCGCTCCGACCCGCAAACCGCTCGCAAAGGAATTCAAACGTGGCTTTGTCGGCATGACGCAGGAGAATGTCGAACTTGCCGATCTTGAGGCTACGCGCCAGGCACTTGTCGCCACTATGGTTGGCGAGATGCCAGACGCGCACGGCCAGTTCTTGATCGGCTTCAAGCGCGGTGAGCCGGACTGGGAACTTCTCGGCTTACCAGAAGCAAGGCACCTGCCAGCAGCGCTTTGGAAACTGCAGAATTTGGGAAAGATGCGGCCTGCGAAGCGGAAGGGGCTGATTGAGGCATTGGAGAAAGTGCTGATGGTGCCCCAATGAAGGCTGATGCGATTTCCTTGCTGATTTCCCAATTTGTACGAGGCAAGAGATTTGTCTGCTGTCGAACCTGGCCGCCCCAAACGGCTGCTTCTGGGCCGGGAGCGGACAGTCTGTTTTCAGGACTGGGACACAGAAATGGAGAACATCGATCGGCAAGTGGGGATGAAACGCCACGGCATTGCCGAAGCACGGAGGCGGCCATCTGCCCCGCTGAGTGGCGATCACATCTATTGCTGAGAAGATGAGTTACTCGAATCACACGCTACTGGAGTGGGTGAAGAAGGCCGAGGTCGATAGCGATGAGCGCGCTGGCGTTCCAAACCAGCTGGCAGACCAGCTGGATTACCGGCGCCAACTTCTAAGACCGCCTACAACCGCTCGACCTGATCCCCGCATCTGCCGATGATGCAAGCCCCTCACTGTTGTGAGGCCCAAGTGAAAAGCCTCTGGCCCAGCAGCTATTCGGAAGGGGCGGCGACACGGGCCAGGCTGAGGCCTTTGGCGAGATGACGCTGCTTCGCAAATTCAAACTGTTCGGTGAAACCCACGCGGCCAAGCATTACTCGCTGAAGGACGCGGCTGCCTTCCGAAGCTTGAGATGCCCGTGCCCGCGTATGCTGCAAAGCCAGATTATCCCATATCAGCAGGTCGTGAGGATGCCACTCATGCACGTATTCGTGTTCGGACTTGTAAATGTGATCGTACATGAGGCGGATCAGTTCGTCGCTTCGACGGGCATCCACTTCGACCAGGCGCGTAGCATGCTGTGCTGTCACGAAAAGCAGTTCGCGCTTCGTCTTCGGATGCCGCAGGCAGACGGGATGGAAGGCCTCGAAATCGGGCCAACCATCATAGCGGTATCCGCTGAAGAAGTGTTGCAGCGTCAACGATCGCACTTCCTCGCGCAAATCGTCAGGGAGAGCTGACCAGGCCATGGCATTGCTCACGAACGCGGTTGGTGTCGGGATACGAGGCAGGGAGACGGCATGAAGGCTGATACCAAGAATGGGATGGTCGAGGTAGCTCATGTCGCAGTGATACGGCAGCGGAATGCTTCCTGAGGTTTCATCGTTGCGCAAATAACCCCAGTCTTCCCCCGTCGCCTCGTTCGGCAGAATCGGACCGAACCACCCGCAAATTTCGGCCTGCCGCTCAGGGGCGATCTCTTGCCCGCTGCGAAAGATCAGCAGGCCTTCACGATCGTATGCCTGCTTAAGCATTGCAATCTCGACCGCATCACGCCCTTCTTGAATGTCGAAATCGCGCACTTCGGTACCAAATCCCTGAGGCAGTCCATCAAGCTGCACGGCACAAACCTCCTTCGATCAGGCAAATCGTCCAGCGGCAATGATCTCCACTGCCAGCCAGCCAAGCGCGATAATCGGCGCCTGCGTGTTGCCTGACGGGATCGCCGGGAAGACCGATGCATCGATCACTCTCAGCCCTTCGACGCCGCGAACACGAAGATCCGGATCCACCACCGAATCCTCGTCATTACCCATCCTGCAACTGCCGACGGTATGGAGACCGGCCACACCCAGCCGGTCGATCGAATCGAGCAGTTCCGCATCGGATTGCGCCTCCGGCCCGGGCGTGGTCTCGCTTTTGATCAGGCTGGCAAGCGGTTCTTGCGCCGCCCATTCGCGCATCTGCCGCGCGCAACTGACGATCACGTCGCGATCATATTCAGTCGCATAGTAATTGGCCTTGATCGCGGGCAGGACCTGCGGATCGCGCGAGGTAATGTGGATCGAGCCCTGCGAGGTGGGCACCATGCCATAGGCGATGGCGCTGATGCCATGCTCTCGCTCCAGTTCGCTGGAGGGTTTCGTCAAATCCCAACTGTAGAGACCAAGCTGGACCTGAATGTCCGCCACTTCGACATCCGGCCTGCTCTTGAACGCGGCGCGCATTTCCATCGATGCGCCGGACATCGGCCCATCGCGCAGGAGGTAATAACGCAGGACAGAGGCGATGAGCCGCCAGCCGCGATATTTGGGATTGAATGACAACGGCCTGGACAGTCGCCACTGCAGCCGCATGCAGCGATGTTCGCTCGTTCCTTCTCCGACAGCCGGTTGGGCATGAACGATCGGAATGTCCAAATCGGCAAGCAGCGTCGGATCGCCGACTCCCGAACGCTCCAGTATGGCCGGGCTGGCGATCGATCCGGCGCTCAACAGCACTTCGCGCGATGCGCTGATCTGTTGGTGAGCGCCATCCTTGATGACTTCGACGCCGATTGCGCGCTTGCCGTCGAACAGCACGCGATCCACGACTGCGCCGGTCAACACGGTCAGGTTGGAGCGCTTCATCGCGGGCCGCAGGAATGCGACCGACGCGCTCTGCCGCCGGCCTTTCCAGATCGAGCGCGGCATATAGCCGATTCCTACACCGTCATCGGGTTCGTTGACGTCCGCCTTGAAGGGCCAACCCATTTTCTCCCCGGTAACACGCATCGCATCCGTAAGTGCATTGCGCTCGGGCGAAACGGAGATGCGAAGCGGTCCCTTGCCGCCACGGCCCGGTGCAGTGCCCAGCTCGTGATTTTCGAGCGCCTCGTAGGCGCGCGCAAAATTCGCCCAGCCCCATTGCTCGCTTGTCTGCTGCGCCAGTACCTCATAATCTTTGGGCTGCCCCTTCACCCAGACCATGCCGTTGACCGAAGTGGAACCGCCCAGGCCCTTGCCACGCACCCAGTAATCCGGGCGCATTGCGGTGCGAGGCTCTGGATCGGTCATGTAGAAGTAGACGTATGACGGCATCTTCATGAGCTTGGCGACACCGCGCGGCATGGTGACGTAGGATGCCGATCCGAACCACCGGCTTCCAGCAGGCACACGCTGACCTTCGGGTCTTCGCTCAATCGGCTGGCCAGCACGCACCCAGCCGCGCCGCTCCGACGATGACGTAATCGAAGGCAGTATCCATCAGTCGATGCCCAGCGCTGAACGAATGGCGTCGCTGACCAGGCTTGCACCGTCAAAGGCGCTCATCCGGTTGTGGCAATAGGCAACGGCCAGGCCGGTTCGGGGATCGGCCCAGCCAAGCGATCCGCCAGCGCCGGGATTGCCAATCGCGGTCCTCGACGCGAAAGCCATCGTCAGTGGACACTGCCCATCGTACATCCAGAAGCCACCTTCGCTCAAAGGCATCGGCATGCCGAAGAAGACAGGATCGGGGAGCGTTCCGCCGGGCCGCATCCGGCAGCACTCATCGATCCGCTCTTTTGAAAGCAAGCGCTTTCCTTCGAGTGTGCCGCCATTGGCGAGGATCGCATAGAAGCGGGCAAGGCTGCGCGCGTTGAAGATGCCTCCAACTCCCGCGATAGGCGCACGGCGCACCTGGGGCAGTTCAAAGACCTCTGGTGCCAGCCGCACTTCGAAAGGCATCGCTTTTTCCAGCGCCGTGCCGGGCGGTGGCGGTTGCTGGCCCAGATCATCGATCAGCCTGGCGATGCGCGGTTCGACTTCATCCGGGATGCCGATCCATAGATCCGCAATGCCGAATGGCTCGCAGATTTCCTCCATGACGAAATCGCGAAAGCTTCGGTTCTGCGGATCAACGCGCCGCACGATCTCGCCAATGACCCATCCGAATGAGACGGCCTGATAGGCTGGCTCGCCTACCGGAAAGATCGGCTCAAGCGCGGCGATGCCGGCGCAGGTTGCATCCCAGTCGCATATCGATTCCGGCGTTGCGCCGGCCGGCATCTGCGGTGCTCCGGTGCGGTGCGAAAGGGCATCGCGCACAGTGACCGCTTCCTTGCCATTCGCGCCATATTCGGGCCAGTAACGCGCAACCGGACTGTCATAGTCGACCAGCCCGCGTTCTGCCTGAACATGAAGCGCGGTTGCGGCCACGCCCTTGGTCACAGAATAGACGTTGAAGAGCGTATCGCCATCCACGCTGCGGGCTGTCCCTGGGTCGGCGAATCCGGCCCATGCATCGACAATGAGTTCGCCCTCAAGGTAAGCGGCGACCTGCACGCCCACTTCCTCTCCGCTCGCAACGGTTTCCTGGAGTACCTTCAGGACGGCGTCGTTTGCCGATGCGTTTACAGTCATGATTCAGCCTTTTGCGGTTTCGAATCTGCGTTGCGTCAAGCCTGCGGCGCTTTCCAGAAGCGCAGTGCATTCTTTGGCACTCTCGAAAAAGTTTGGCGCCATGAGCGGGATCGAGCCTGCTTGTAGGTCTTGACGCTGCACGGCGAAACTGGCGCAAGGAGCACCATCTGAAACGGGCAGGGAGGCAGTGGCAGTGAAAATCGGGTTCATCGGTCTGGGAAGCATGGGCGCACCGATTGCCCGCAGGCTGGCGCGATGCGGTCATGCCGTGATCGGTTGCGATATATCTTCTGCCGCGCTCGAAGCCTTTGACGAACCGGATACGGAGCGAGAGGCCGATCCCCTTGCGACCGCGCGCGACGTCGATTTTCTCGGCGTATGCGTGCGGACGGACGATCAGCTTCGCGACCTGATCGGTGACGGCGCGATTTTCAACGCCATGGGCGCGGGCAGCATCTTCATCCTCAATTCCACGGTCGCGCCCGATCTGGCCCGCCGGCTTGCGGCGGAAGCGCAGGAACACGGTGTCGGCTTTATCGATGTCGGCGTCTCGGGCGGCGGCCCCGCGGCCATCGAAGGCAAGCTTTCGCTCTTCGTAGGAGGAGAGGAGGCAACGGTGGAAAAGGCACGCCCCTTCCTCGACGCCATCGGCATTGTCGCCTGGCTCGGCCCGGTCGGGCGCGGGCTGGAAGGCAAGCTTCTCAACAACCTGGTATCGATCGCGAATTACGGGATGGCGGCGGCAATCCTCGATCTCGGCGTCGAGATGGATTTTGACCGCGAGCAACTTCGCGAAGCCTTGATGATCGGTTCCGCGCGTGGCTTCGCTCTTCAGGCCGTACCCGGTCTGGTCGGATGGCGAGACGGGATGACGGCGGAGTACCTCGACGATATTCACGATCTGCTGGCGAAGGACGTGATCCATGCCGCCGAACTGGCTCCGGCCGACAACCCGGCTATGAAGGCATTGCAGGCATCGTGTCAGGCAATGCTGGCGCGCGTGAAACGCGGCGCGGACGAGCGCCGCTGACTTCGTGGCAGGGACAGTCAGGATGGAAACCATCACCCTTGCTCGAATCTGTTCGGTTGCGGTCGTCACGCTGAATCGGCCGGAGAAGCTGAATGCAATAACCTCACTGATGCTGGTCGAACTCGAAAAGGCACTGGCGCAGGTCGAGGAAAGCGACGCGACCGCACTTGTCATTACCGGCGCCGGACGAGGCTTTTGCGCAGGCTCGGACATCAGTGACGCTGACGTGCATCACGGCGACGCCCGGTCATTCGCGGAAAGCAGGATCGAGCGCATGCATGGATTGATCCTGCGGCTGATTGAATATCGACAACCCAGCATCGCGGCGCTCAATGGTCTTGCCTATGGCGGCGGTCTGGAAATAGCGCTCGCCTGCACTTTCCGGACCGCGGCTCCCTCAGCCAAGCTGTGCATGCCAGAGATAAGGCATAGCCTTGTCCCCTCCTACGGCGGCACCCAACTGCTTCCGCGGCTGATCGGAAACGGAAGGGCCCTGGAAATGATGCTGACAGGTGAGAGCGTCGAGGCTGAGGAAGCGCTTCGCATCGGCCTGGTCAATGTCGTGGACGCGGACCCGGTCGCGGCGGCTGTTGCCCTCGCGGAGCGGATGCCCAACGGCGCCGGACAGGCGCAGCGCATGATCCGCAAGTCGGTGGCAATCGGCACCAACCTCAATCTGGCCGGGGCGCTCGATCTCGAACGCGAGTTGGCGATGGAGATCGCTATCTCCGACGAAGCAAGACAAGGCGCGGCGAACTTCTCGAACCGCGCGCGTGGCAAGGAAAGCGATAAAAAATGAGCAAGCAACGCGACAAGGTTCGGATGACCGATGACGAAGTCGACTCATTCCTCGATGCCGCGAAGACGCTTGTTGTTTCGACTCTGGGCAAGGATGGTGCGCCGCACCTTACCGCCTTGTGGTTCGCCCGCCAGGATGACGCGATCCTGTTCGAAACCTATGGATCGTCGCAGAAGGTGGTTAACCTGCGCCGCGATCCGCGCATCGCCGTCCTGTGCGAGGCTGGCGAGACGTACGATCAGCTGCGCGGCGTTTCGATCCAGGGCACGGCGGAGATCGTCGATGGGGGTGACCGACTTGCCGAACTGATGGCGACGGTGATTCGCCTCAACACGCCGGACCTCGATCCGGCGGCACTGGCCGGCCACGTCGAGGCCATGATCCGCAAACGCGTCGTTGTTGTGGTCCACCCCCGAAAGGTGATCAGCTGGGACCATCGCAAACTGGCCACCACCTGATCAAAGCGCCTGCAGAGCAGGCTGTATCAGCTGCCACGCATGTAAACGTTTAGTTGCTGGATCCGGCCTTTGCCGGAAAGTCGGTAAAAATTGAGGGTGTTCCGGATCGTTCCGTCCGGCAGACGGGCCGCGATCTCGACGGCGATGCCGTTATCGTCCGATACCCGCGCACCCGGTGTCGGGAACGGCGCAGCTGACGAAAACACGGCCGACTGCATTTCGCAGATTGCCGCCTTGCCCTGCAATTCGCGCCCGTCCGGCAAAATGAACGTGGCGTCGTCCTCGTAAAGCTCCATCAAGCCATCGATATCCTTTGCCCGGATGCAGGTGAAATAGCGGTCGGCCAATTCGTCTGGTGTCATGCGTTGCTCCTTGCCAGCCGGTATCGCAGGCCCGCATGCATTGTGCAATTTCGTGGCGGATTTCATGGCACTCTGTCAAAACGATGGCACGTTGAGCAACATGCGAATATAACGCGGGAAAACCATATGGAGAGGGTGCCCGTTGGTCCGGGCCGCCTGAACTGGTGATGTGAGATGTGGGCTGGATCGTCCAATTCAGATACCGAGGGTTACACCCCCCTGCACAGTCCCGCCGTGCGGGGTAGCAACAAGCAGGTTTTGCATTTCGGAACCTCGACGATCGCGGCTAGCCTTATCGATCAGGATCGCAGCGGAGCCGCAGCGGGACAGTGGTATTCCGACCGCACCTTCTTTTTCAATCTGAGCCTGACCGGGCGACCGATAAGCGCGCGGGGCCGTTTTGAGTCGATGGAGGGCGATTTCCGGCCGGTCGGCGATCTCTTCATCATTCCCGCGAGGCAACGCTACCTCGCCAGGGGTGGCCCTGGCCGTCAGCGAAACCTGTTTGTCGAGATATCCACGGACGAGCGACTGCGCGAAGAATACGACCTTGAGATGAACATGGTCCCGGTTCTGCCCACATGCATGAACATGCCCTATCTGCGGCTTCGCGATCTGTTGCTGCGAATTGTGAATGAAGTGGCGAAACCCGGATTTGCATCAGAACTGCTGATCGAAGGGCTGGGTGTGACGCTTCTGGCGGAAGCAATGCGCGTTCTGCATCAGGTAGAGGCCAATTCTGCTCGCAAGGGGGGATTAGCCCCATGGCGCATGCGCGCAATCGAGGAGCGGATCCGTGACGGTGAAGCTTTGCCGACGCTGGCCGAACTGGCCGAGCTGTGTGGTCTCAGTCGGCGGCAGTTGATGCGGGCCTTTCGCCAAGAGACGGGGCAAACCGTCGGTTCATTCGTTCAGAAAATTACATTGGAGCGCGCCCAGTCGCTCTTGTTGAAATCCGATTTAAACATTTCTGAAGTCGCTTCCGAGGTCGGCTTTTCCACGCCTGCCTCGTTCTCGACCGCCTTCCGCCGTTCTCTCGGCGAGAGTCCTCGACGGTACCGATCGTCACGGCGCAAGAGTTTTGCCTTGCCGAACGTTGCCCCATCGCAGGATTAGCGATTTCGTGGCGGCTTGACGCTGCTTCGTCGCCATCAGGCAAATTCCCGTGCTTGTTTGCTTTGGCCAGCTTTGCGATCCTGCGCCCGGCCAGGATCGCAATTTCCGGATCCAGAACGCGGGAGAGCGGCATGGAATGCATAGCTGAAGGACTGGCGTTTCCGGAAGGTCCGGTCGTGATGGCGGATGGTTCGGTCATTGTCGTCGAAATGATGGCGGCGCGGATCACGCGCTGCTGGAATGGCCGGCGCGAAACCATCTGCGAAATTGGCGGCGGTCCCAACGGTGCCGCGATCGGCCCCGACGGCGCGCTGTGGGTCTGCAACAATGGTGGCATCTGGACAAGCCAGACACCGGGCGACGGACGGATTGAGCGCGTCGACCTCTCCAATGGCCGCGTCGAGCGCGTATACGATCGATGCGACGGCAAGCCGCTCTGGGCCCCCAACGATCTTGTCTTCGATGCAACCGGCAGGGTCTGGTTCACGGCGCATGGTAACCCGTTTGCCGAGTTGCGTCCGGCCGGGGGGCTCTTCACCGCAACTGCCGATGGGTCGGAGATCACGGCAGTCAACCGCCAGTCGATAGCTTACAATGGCGTCGGCCTCTCTCCCGACCAGACGCATGTTTTCGTGGCAGACACGCTGCAGGCGCGCATCTACCGCTATGACAATCGCGCCGAGGCGCAGGAACCGCACTATGTGACGACCGCGATGGGCCCCGTCGGCTTCGATTCACTCGCCATAACGGCAGCAGGAAATGTCTGCGTGGCCACATTGCATGAGGGCGGCATCAGCACGGTGACCCCGGACGGGAAATGCACCAAATATGCGATTGCCGAAGAGCCTTATGTCACCAACATCGCCTTTGGCGGGTCGGACATGCGAGACGCCTATATCACCCTGTCTTCCACCGGCCGGCTGGTGCGCATGCGCTGGGATGAGCCGGGGCTTTCGCTCGCGTTCAACGGGTAGGTGAACGCAGTCGTTGCCGCAGTTGCAGGAACTGACGCCATAGGTGTTTGAGGAGGGATCATGTCCATAAAGCTGGATATCCACGGCCACATAGCGCTCATCACGATCGGTCGTCCCGAACAAGGGTGCGGCTGATCGCGCCGGATATGCGGCGCTGGCCAATGCCTGGCGCACCATTGGCGACGATCCGGCATTGAGGGTTGCGGTTATTACCGGCACCGGCGCGTCCTATTGTGCCGGGACGGACCTCAGCGCGTTTGCGCAGCAGGACTCCGGCTTTCACGAAGAAGGCGCCCGGGCCGGGCAGCATCCGGGAAATCGGGACAATGGCCGTCCTGCAAGGTTGATTTTCCCAAGCCGATCGTCGCGGCAGTGGGTGGGCCGTGCATGGGAAGCGGCATGGAAATGCTGCTGGCCACCGACATTCGGATTGCATCGCCCAACGCAAGGTTCGGTGTTCCCGAAGTACGCAGAGGCCTGTTTCCCGGCGGCGGTGCCGCGCTGAAGCTCCCACGCCAGATCCCACAAACCCACGCCATGGACATGCTGCTGACGGGCAGGACTATTGGTCCAGACGAAGCCTTGGCGATTGGCCTGATCGGCATGGTTGTGGAACCCGAAGAGTTGCTTGAAGAAGCGATAAAAAAAGCGGAACTGATCGCGGCCAACTCACCCGTAGCCGTACAGTCCAGCAAACTCTGCGCGCTGGAAGGAATGCGCCTCAGCCTCGAGGAAGCCTATGCGGCAGAAAAGATTCATGTCGATCGCGTCTTTGGCGGTCCGGACGCCAGGGAAGGGCCGCGCGCGTTCATGGAAAAACGGTTGCCGCAATGGGCTTCGCCTCAAGCAACCGAATTCTAAAACAATCGGCCTGAAATGACCAACGGTTCCTACCAGATCGGCCGCTGCATGAGCGCTGCGCGGCGATCCCTTAGGATAGCCTGCCGTTCATCTGGAGAGACAGTAGCCACATCCGCTGGAAATGCGGCTTGAACGTCGGCAACCCTGATCTTGTTGACGGTCGGGATCGGCTGGCTGTCGCAACCAGTCCAACGGCCCTGGATGATGCCGCGCGGATGGCCGGCGGTGTCGAGCCAGTTCAGCACGCCGGGATCGCGCGCTGACACCACGATCCGCAGCTTTCCATCGGAATCCGCGGGAGCCTGCGCGCCGTTGAGACTGGAATGGTTGTTGTACCAGTCGATCGTCTCGTAGATTTCATTCGTCAGGATAAGCGATCGGTAGTCGCACTTTTCCGGAATTGGCGATTCGATGACCAGGGCCTCGTCATCGGCGAGATCGTATGTCCCTTCGTAGTAGAACTGGCCTTCGAGCGCGCCGAATTCCAGCGTCATGATCTTCAGCGTGTTGACGAAACCCTGTTCGCGCAGCTTTTCGAAATGGTCCACGAACATCAGCGCAAGATAGTCCGTGCCAAGCGGCAGGCGGCGCAGCCTTTCTTCCAGCGTTGCCGCCGGAGGCCGCGGACGGCCCATGGGCTTTTCGATCCGCTCGATCGAAAGCGTGGGGTCAACCTCCTTGCCCCAGTCGGCGCTGACCATGCGGATCATGAGCTGGGTGGCCGCCGGATTGAGTTCCCACCAGTCGCCGTCATATCCGGCAGGCCGTTCCGCACTGATCAGCACGTCGAAGCGGTCCTGCGCGTCCACCTTCAGGTCTGCAAGGTTGAGATGCGAGCGCATGCCGGCGCCCGGTGCGCCTTGCGGGATGATCTGTGCCATGACCGCCAGCGCCAATGTGCCGGGCCTGCCCCGAAGACGATAGCTCGCGCCGGGAGTGATAATGCAACTCTTGTAGACGGTATCGGCATTGGGCTGGCCGACATTGAGCACCTGGCCGATGGCTGGCAGGAATTGCGGCGCATCACCGTCTCCGGCGATCGCAACAAGGGCGTTGGATGCCAGCGATTCAAGCGCGAGGCGAGCCACTTCCTGTTGGATCTGCGGATCGCCGCGGCGCGATTCAGGCAGTTTGGCCAGCATACGGTCGGGCAAGGTCTGAAGGCTGTCGATAAACTCCTGCCAGCCGGGAACGGTTGAACGCGAAACGGTCATGCAAGTATCCTCTCGATCCTCATTTTCGTCTGATGTACGCGGCCGCGCACATCCTTCTTGCCTTGCGCTCACCAGGGGTTCGGCTTGCGCCCGCGGATTTCATTGGTGACGACATCGGCGGCCTGGACCAGCTTCGCCGCGTAACGCTCGATCTCCCGAGGCGCGAGACCCTCCGGAAAGGCGCTCATCACGATCTCCATGCAGACTTCGCCCTCCGGCGAGAAAACCGGCGCAGCGACGTAATTGACCCCTGTGCCTTGCGCCTCGTCCCAGTCCAGCATCTGGAATTCGCTGGCGGAAATGTCCGCGATCGCTGCGAAAGAGGTGCCTGGCGGCGGCGTTTCCACAAATTGCCCTAGGGGAATGACCGTCGCTTCGAGCAAGCGGCGCAGCCCCATCCCGTCTGCTGCCATGGAAAAGCCTCGCCGCCGGATCGCCGGCATGCAGGCCAGCAAGTGATCCCGCACATCCGAGCTGAGATAAGCGCTTCCTTTGTCGAGATAGGCGTCGATCTCGGCATCGCTGCGCCATGCCATCTGGCCGATGCCGATCGAGGGGACGACGATGCGACGCTCACCCACCAGCGTCAGGCCATCGTACGTGCGCGGCGTTCCTTCGCGCCCGAGCAGCAGATATTCCTCGTTGACGATGGCGGTGGCGCCGAAACCGGCACCCAGCTCCACTCCGAGGCGGGTCATCTCGCGCCGGGCAATTTCGATGCCTGGATAGCGATCGAGCGCCGCCTGCCCGACAGCGACCAGCGCCATGCCCAGCGTGTACGTCTTGCGGCGGGGATGGCGGGCGACGAAGCCCGCTTCCGTCAGGGCCGTCATCACGCGATGCGCCGAACCTTTGCTCAAGTTCAGGAAGCGGGCGATCTCCGCCAACGAGAAGGCTTCGGTCGGATGCGCCGCCAGGAAGGTGATGACCTTGAGCGGGCGATGGTTGGGATCGGATCGTTCGTTCAACTCCGGGTCCTCTTCGTTCGTGCCCGCCCGCTGCGAAATTCCTTGACAGAATCACCGCTGCATCCATAGTTCCATATAAAGACCTTATTGGTCCATATATGGAACAAGACAAGTCCTTTTTTAGCGCGGTCTATGGAGTCATCACAAACCGCGGGAGAGTGAACCATGAACCTGATCGACCGCTTCGGCGACCTGTTCCAGCTGAGCTATGTCACTGCGGATCGAGACCGGGCGGTCGAACACGCGAAAGCACGGCTTGGTATTGAGAACTTCTTCGTTTTCGATGCTGCCGCCCCCGTTGTCTCGCGCGGAACGCAGCAGGAGCTGTCACTGCGGGTGGCGGTTGCCAATACGGGAACCCATCAGTTCGAGATCATCGAGCCGGTCTCGGGACCGACCTGGATCTACACCGATGGCAAGGATCTCGGCAGCCAGGAGCTAGTGCTCCATCATGTTGGCATCGCTGTCGTCGGGGCGTACGCGCTGTGGAAAGAGACGATCGCGCAGATCGAAGCCGATGGCGACGAGATCGTGCAGATATCCGCGCTTGAGCCCGGCGCGGAACCGCAGGCGATGTTTGCCTATGTCGATAACCGCGCGACGCTTGGCCACTTCACCGAATACCTTTGGTGGTCGCCGGCGATGAACGGCACGCCGACGATGCCGGCAATCCGGCAGGGAGAGTGACGATGGGCCGCCTGATCCTGAAGGATGCGAACCTGCTCGATGGCGAGCGCGCCCCTCGCCGCGCAACCGTGGTGGTTGCCGGAGAGACAATCGAGGACGTGACCGAGGCCCCGGTCGAGGTCCGCCCTGACGATAGAGTCGTCGAAATGGCCGGCCGCACGGTGATGCCCGGCATGGTCCAGGCGCATTTCCACGCTGCTTACTGGAATACGGGCAACTCGGGTCGGCCGCTTGGCCTTGAGGTCCACCCGTCCCATGCGGCGATGCGCGCGGTTGCCAACTTCCGCACTGCGCTCGACTGCGGCTTTACCGGGACGATCGGTGCGGGCTGCCCGCATGCGATCGATGCCTCCATGAAGCAGGCGATTGCCGAAGGCGCGCACGTTGGCCCGCGGATCGTTGCGGGCAGCCGCGATGTCAGTTCAACCGGACACTCCGGCGACGTGAGCTATCCGGCATGGATGAACATCGGTGCGGCCGGCGGTGTGCATATCGCAGATGGCCCCGAAGAAATGCGCCGCGTCATCCGCGAGGAAGCGAAGAACAGGGCGGAAATCGTTAAGCTGTTCGTCACGCGCGGTCGCTGGTACCGGTGGTACCGGCGCGGAATGGGACTTGTCGCGGGAAGAAGTCGAAATGGCGGTCCGCACCACCGACGAGCGCGGCATCAAAGCGCGTGCCCATGTCTCCAACCGTGACGCAGTGCTGTTCTGCATCGAAACCGGCATCCACATCATCGATCACGGAGACGGTTTCGACGAGCAATGCATCGAGCGCATTCTGGAGAAGGGCGCCTTCCTTGCGCCAAGCCTCTGGTTTCCCAAGCGCATGATGCAGATCGCCCCCGGTATTCCTTATACCGATCTCATGAAGCCCGACTTCGAGGCGATGTGCGAAATATTGCCCAAGGCTAACGCGGCGGGTGTCAAGCTCCTGACCGGTGACGATTTCGGGGCTGCCGGCGTCGACCACGGAACCTATGTCGAGGAGATGATCCTCTATGTCGAGGATGCGGGCATTCCCGCGCTCGACGTGATCCGCTGGGCGACAAAGCATGGTGCCAAGGCGATGGGACTTGGCGAGCAGACCGGTACGATCGAGCCGGGCAAACTGGCCGACCTGCTGGTGGTCAATGGCGATCCCAGTGCAGACATTACGCTGCTGCGCGATCGCACGAACTTGCAGGCCATCCTGCTTGGCGGTGCGGCGATCAAGGACGAGCTGGATCGACCCGGCGCTGCCTGAACGGAGAGAACCCATGAACGAAATGTCACCACCGCTGCGCCGAGAGCTCAATCCCTGGACCGGTGCGGTCTATCAGGAACTGGGCGATGGGCTTGTCCGCATCGATGACAAGGCCAAGGGCAAATATGGCGTATTCCGCTACGATGGAACGTGGATCGAAGGGGACCTGACTTACGCCGATCCGCACATGCTGATGTATGTTGGCGGACCGGACCTGCCTTATGGGGACGACCTTCCCTGGACGCTGATGCCGGCGCTGGAGGAAGACCGCCCGCAATTCTTCGAGGCAATGAAGGCCGCAGCCGAAGCCCAGCCCCAGCGACCGGCGATCATCGGTAAATATGTTGGCGATCCCGGCATGGAAACGCCTGAAGGCCCGCGTTCATCCGCCCATATCCCTATGGAATTCTTCCTTGAGAACGAACGCAGGCCGGACCTTCTGCCCGACGTCTATCGCAAGAGCTCGCCAGTGCCCGGCGGCCCGGAAAAGGTGCCAGCGGCGCGCTATTTCGAGCGCCGGTATCACGACCTCGAAATCGAGCATATCTGGAAGAAATGCTGGCAAATGGCCTGCCGCGAAGACGATATTCCCGAAGTCGGCGACTATTACCTCTATGAGATCGCCAACCTGCAATATCTCGTCGTGCGTACTGCGCCCGATACGATCATGGCGCACGAAAACGTCTGCCTCCACCGCGGCCGGCAGCTGCGCGATTGTTCTGGCAAGAAGGCCACGGAGTTCCGCTGCCCTTATCATGGGTGGCAATGGAAGATAGACGGCACACTGCGGGCCATCACCGCAGAGTGGGACTTCCAGGGCGTTCGGGATGACGTCAGTCGGTTGCCCGGCGCGCAGGTCGCATCATGGGCCGGATTCGTGTTCATCAATCCCGACCCCGAGGCTATTCCATTCGAGGACTATGCCGGGCCCGAGATGCTCGCCCACTACAAGAAGTCGAAGCTGCAGAACCGCTACAAGCAGGCCGATGTCACGAAGGTCGTCAAGGGCAACTGGAAGCTGCTGCAGGAGGCCTTTCTCGAAGGCTATCACTCGCTCGCAACCCATCCACAGCTGCTGCTCCACGGTAGCGAATGTGCCGACCTGCGCTTCGATTCCTTTGGTAACTGGAACCGTCTTGGCCATGTCGGCGTGAACGGGTCATGCCCTCATCGCGGCCAACTGCTCTCAAGGGAACAGGCACTGGAATCATACCGCCAGACCGCCGATTTCATGCGCGAACACCTGCGCGGCATGATTGGCGACGAAGTGGATCAGTATTCCGATGCCGAACTGAACGAGCAGTCGTTCAACAACCTGTTCCCGAATACCAGCCCCTGGGGAGGCTGGGCGCGCGTCGTCTACAACTTCCGGCCCAATGGCGACAATCCCGATGAGGCGCTGATGCGGGTGATGTTCCTGGCGCCGTGGCCCGAAGGTAAGCCCAAGCCCGCGCCTGTCGAACCCCGCTTCCTCTCGGCCGAACAGCCCTGGACCGATGCGCCCGAACTGGCGTCCTTCACCAAGATCTTCGATCAGGATTGCGGCAATGTCCCGCAGGTGCACCGCGGCCTCAAGGCCAAGAGCCAGCCCTATGTCTGGATATCGGGCTATCAGGAATCGATGATCCGGGCATGGCACAACAATTATGCCCGGCGCCTTGGCCTCGGAGAAGGCGAATGAGCGGCGAGCGATTTGCGCCGTCACGGGCATTTCCTAGTGAAGAAGTAGAACACTGGGACCTCGAGACGGACGTAGTCGTCGTCGGCTTCGGAATATCCGGGGCCTGCGCCGCCATTGAGGCGCGTGCTGGCGGCGCGGATGTGCTTATCTTCGAAGTGGCCGCCGGCGCTGGCGGGAGCACCGAACAGTCAGGCGGCGAGTTCTATCTTGGTGGCGGCACCGAGGTTCAGAAAGCGGCTGGATTTGACGATACGCCTGAGGATTTCCGGACCTACCTGATGATGTCCGGCGGGCCGGGCGTCGATGAGGAAAGGGTGGAGCTTTATGCCCGCAGCGGGCTTGAGCATTACCAATGGCTCAAGGATCAGGGCGTGCCTTTTAAGGGCACCTACTTGCCGGGGAAATGGCCCGAACCGCCCACCGACGACACCTTGATCTGGTGCGGCAGCGAGGCCGCATGGCCGTTCTGCGAAGCGGCAAAGCCGGCACCGCGCGGACACACCGCGCAAGCCGTTGGCAGGGGCGGCGGCAAGGCGGTAATGGATGCGCTCTCGACCCGCGCGCTCGCAGTCGGGGCCAGGGCGCACTTCAGCACGCGCGTGCTGTGCCTCGTCGCCGACAGGGACGGTGCCGTGCAAGGAATCGTTGCCCGGATCGACGGCAAGCCCGCGTTTGTTCGCGCCCGCAAGGGGGTTGTCCTTACGACCGGCGGGTTCATTGCCAACGAAGAGATGGTGGCGCAGTACGCTCCCCAGGTCAGGACGCTCAACGCGATGCCGCTCACAGGCGGCAACGACGATGGTTCGGGCATTCGCATGGGCATGTCGGTCGGCGGGGCCGTCACCCACATGGAACAGTTCTTCGCCACGCGCACGACTTTCCCGCCCGAAAGCCTCGTCAAGGGCGTGTTCGTCAACGAGCGCGGCCAGCGCTTCATCAACGAGGACGCCTATCACGGGCGAATAGCGCAATACTGCATTCGCCAGCCGGGCGGGCGCACATGGATGCTGCTCGACAATGCGACCTTCGGGCGTCCGCAGGCTTTTCCCGATGTGCGTATCGCCGCTGTCGGCGAGACATGGGCCGAAGTCGAACAGGAGCTGGGTCTGCCGGAGGGCGAGCTTCAGCACACGATGGACAGCTACAATAGCCATGCGGCCGAAGGCACCGATCCGCTGTTACACAAGCAGGCCGAATGGCTGCAACCGCTGGTCGAGGCACCCTTCGCCGCGCTCAGCTTTGCGAACGAGGATTATCCGCCCGTGGCGTTCACGCTCGGCGGGCTGGTGACGCGGCCAAGCGGTGAAGTGCTGGACGCGGCAGGCGCGCCGATCCCCGGCCTTTTCGCGGCGGGCCGCGCGGCTTGCGGCATCCCGCGCTGGGGAGAAGGGTATAGTTCCGGCACCTCGCTTGGCGATTCGAGCTTTTTTGGCCGGCAGGCGGGCAAAAGTGCCGCGGCCTGAAAGCATGGGGAATACAAGATGGGACAGAAGATCGACATCGATGACTTGACCGCGCCGCGCCTGACCGAAGCGCAGAAGCAGGCCATTGCCGCATCCGAAGCCAGCCCGTTCTTCCTCGACGAGAATGCCGTGCTGGACGCAGCGCGCGCGGCGACGGGCCTGTCCGACTTTGGCCCCGAAGACTTCCTTGATCGCATGCGCCGGCTGATCGAGGAATGGAACGCCGACACGCGCGCCTATTCGCTCAAGCGCCACTTCCTGATGCGCTATCTCGTACGCTATGCCAGCAACAGGCTGCTGATCCAGGAAACGCTGAAAAAGCACCCTGAGATCCATGACGAGCAGATTGACAGACCGATCATTGTCGTCGGCATGCCCCGATCGGGCACTACCCATCTGCTCAACCTGCTCGGCGCCGACACGCGGCTGCGATCCAACCCGCTGTGGGAGACGTACGAGCCGGTGCGTAACCCGCTGGAGCCCGATGCGCCGGGCGGCGTTGATCCGCGCTACGCGCGCTGCGCCGCGGCGTGGGAAGCCTCTCAGGTAGCTAATCCGCTGTCGGCAGCGATGCACCCAATGGAGCCGGACCACTTCCACGAAGACATCGAACTGATGAGCGCTGACTTTGCCTCATACAATTTCGAGTGGATCGCGCGCTCTCCGAAATGGCACGACTTCTATCTTTCGACCGACCAGACACCGCACTACGAATATATGAAGACCTGCCTCAAGCTGCTGCAGTGGCAGGACGCGCAGGACGGCAAGCCGCGCAAGCGCTGGGTCACGAAGTGCCCGCAGCACCTCGAGCAGCTGCCTGTGCTCAAATCGGTCTTTCCCGACGCCACCGTCGCCATCACCTATCGCGATCCGGTCGAAGTGATCCAGTCGGCGATCACCATGATCGCCTATGGCGAGCGAAACTTCTATCCCGATATCGATACGCAAGGGCTGCTCGAATACTGGACCGATCGCGTGGAGAAGTTGCTGCGCGCCTGTGTGCGTGACCGCCACGTCTGGCCCGAGGAGCAGAGCGTCGACGTCCCGTTCCCGGAATTCATGGCCGACGACATGGCCGTGGTCCGCAAGGTACGCGCCAAAGCGGGCCTGCCCGAGACCGAACAGGCCAATCGTGAAGTCGCGGAGTTCATCGCCGGCCACCCGCGCGGCAAGCACGGGCAGATCGTCTACAACCTCGAACGCGATTTCGGTGTCAGCCCAGATGATCTGCGCAAGCGCTTCGATTTCTATTTTGAAGCATTTCCGTTTCTTAGCCGTCCTTGATCTGCGCTGCCATAAATAATCTCACCCGCAATTCCGCGATCCTATATGAGAATTGCTCTGTCGGGAAACCGAGCGTCAAGGACGAGGCTGTGCCTTGCGAATTGCCATGCCCCGGCGATCAATATCGCAATGCCATGCCCAGCTGGGGGGAATGGGTAACTCGATCGGATATTCCATTCCTCAGGCTCCGGGAATGCAGATAGCCGATCCGCGCTTCAGCGTGTGCGGATATCGTGCGACGGATTTCGAATGATGCGCGCAAGCCGCTCAAACGGCTGTTCTCACCCCGGCCTCGCGATCGCGCGACGTAAATCAATTCGGTGCCGACTACTACTTTGGTCCCTTCATTCACCGGCACGCTGGCCTGAAGCCGTTGGCGCAGGCGAACTTCTGTGCGCGGCAGGTTTTCGAAGAATCGCTGTTCCACCCGCGTCCGCAGCGAGATCATCCCAAAGCGCAGTTCCAGCTGCTGATGCGGGCGAATTTCGGACACGCCTGCCGTTTCGGAATAGGCAATGCCACCGCCGATGGAGAGGTGGCCGGACAACTCCTTGTCAACTGAAGCACGCATCAGTGTCTGGTCGGCTCCGCTCCGGTATCGCTGAGAGACGCTGAATGCCGCATCGACTGTGCTGGACATCGATTTCGCAACACTCGCCGAAATGCGGTATTGGGTTTCCTCCTCGGCGGCGCGCGCTGGCGACGCCCATGCCGCCGCGCAAGACAAGAGTATCAGGCTTGGTTGGCGGACCCTGGGCGCGATCACGCATGCGCAATGCCTGGCAAAGTGAAAATCGATGCAAATTGCCATGATCGTGACCTTTGCAATGCGCCCTTGACCGAAGACTCAAGCTCCAAAGCCCAATAGCACTCGCTAGCCGAACGAGAATCCCGTCGAAACTGAATAAGTGATAGCAAGTGCAAACACGGCGGCGATCGTCAACCGCCCGCCCGATGCGAGCACGATTGTCGAACGCGCCCATCCGGAGCAGGTCTACTGCCGGTAATCATTGGCCTGACGAGGCTGCGCCTGCGTACGACCACGTAGAACGCGATGGCCAGTATGTGGAGGATGACCAAGGCAAGCAGGCCGTTGAAGATCAGATGATGCAATTCCGGCCGCGGTGCGACAGGCCCTATAGCTGACCAGGCCGGACAGGGGCCCGGACTCAAGTCCGTCGACATCGACCGCGATCAACCCCAGAGACACCTGCGCAGCGATCGCGGCGATCATGGCAATGACACTGAGGGCGCCGAGAGGGCTATGGCCCGGGGCCTCCGCAGGGTCTTTCGTTTCGCGGCCGCGAAGATACTGCATGACCGCGCGAGGCCCCTTGACGAAATAGCCGAACCTTGAGGTTTGCGTGCCGATCACGCCCCAGGCGATGCGGAACACGATCAGTAAGCAGACCGCCAGTCCAAGCCGGCGATGCCACGTCATATGGCCATATTCCGCCGTCCACCAGCACAGCGGCAGGGCGAGCGCGAGCATCCAGTGGAACTGCCGCGTGGGCAGGTCCCAGACCAGCTGTTCGGCCGACCCGGTCACAGCCCCGGCTCTTGACCAGGGCCGGGGCAGCTTGCCGCCATCGATGCTCGTCCCCAACACATGAGAAAATGTGGGATCAAATGAGTTGTCTTTCTATTCCCGGAACTTGTCGTGACACGCCTTGCAGCTCTTCAGCGTCTCCTGGGCCGCACTTCGGATCTTGGCGACATCGCCTGTCTGGGCAACTGCGTTGAGATTCTGGGCAGCGTTCGTGAAATTGTCGGATGCCGTCTTGAAGGCGCCTGCCTGGGTCCAGACCGCTTGCAGTGCCTCGGTGTACAGACCATCGTCAGGGCCGCTTCCGGCCGGAAACCAGCCAGGCAACTCACCCGCCATGGCTTCGAGCCTGGCGGCCGCGGCCTGTATGGCCTTTGCATCCGGCTGCTCGCCCTTCAACTCGTCCTGCAAATTCTCAGCGATCTCGCCGAGCTCTTCGAAACTCTCGTGCCGGGCATCCGCCGCGCGTCCTCCTGGCGTGTCGGGATTGCTGCATGCGGTGAGACCGAGGCTTGCGAATGCTATGACTTTCCAGGCTGATTTCACTGACCGTTACCCTCTCGCAATGTGACGCATTTCATCTGCCGCCGGTCGGAAAAATCGGCAACAGGGCATTTGTAATTCTTTGTAGCGTCCGGCCTCTACGGACGCCGGGCCAGGGGCAGCGGCAACGGCGTGGCAGCCTTCGCCGCGAGGCTGAAGCGAATAACGCCCAACAGCCTCCCGGCGCGGTCCCGCACGATCGCGCGGTGATTGGCGACCCTGTGCAGCACACCGTCATAGACAAGAGACAGCGGCACATGGCCTGCGATCCGCGCTGTAGCCCTGACTTCCAGTTCGGCATAGTTGCCAACATCGGGATCGTGCTCTCGATTGAGTCTGATCGAACCGATCGTGACCGGTACTGTGCGGCCACCATGCGCGAGAAGGCGTGTGTGCGCAGCAAAATAGGCGCGCAAGTCGCGTTGATTGCTGCCGATCAGGGCCTTCGCGTCACGCGGATAATGCGGCGGCAGCGCCAGCATGAGCTCCGACATCGGCAACTTGATCACAAGGTTCAGTGTCTGTGCGTTGCGTCCGACCGTAATCTCGGTATCCGGCATGGGATGCGCCTGGAGAGGCGCGGCGCCGCCGAGCAGCGTCAGCGTCAAAAGTACTGCCGCGATAAGCCGTGCCACAGGCCGGTTACTTGTTGCCCGCATAGTCGGTCCTGCGGTCACGCCAGACCGAATGGGGATGGATGCCGGGAAGCGATCTGCCCGGCTGGATCGAGCACTCTATCCAAACGGACGGGCCATCGATGCGGACATAGTCGTTGACCTTGTTCATCGCTGGCGTTCCGGCAAAGGCGACATAGGTCTCGCCAAGCTCCGACCGGTATTTGCGCACGATTGCCGCAGCGTCCAGCGGACTTACGTCGCCGACATAGGTTTCGACTGCCGCGAGCACGAGCGCCTGTTGGCGGGCATTCAGATCGCCGACCTTGATGCCCTCGCGCTTGGCGGGAAAGTTGTCATCCTCCTGCGGGCCGACAACCACATTTGTGAAGATCTCCGGCAGTGTCGCTCGCCGTCGCTCATCCGCCGAAAGCGCGGAAAGCATCGCCGCGAAAGCCGCCTGTTCTTGCGCGAGCGGGGCGTTCGTGCGGCCGTTCATCTCGAAGCTGGTGAAGGGTTCGACACCGCGAAAGGATGGCGTGGCACCTGCCAGCTTTCCGTCCTTGTAGGTATTGGCGAATGCCAGGTGATGGCCGCCGAAATAGAGTTCCCAGGTCCCGCTCGCGACAGGCTCCCCCAGAAACGCGATATGGTAGTTACTGGATGCGAAGCCACCGCGCCCGGGGGCATTGGCCATGAGGTAGTCGTCCGCGTTCAGGATCTGCTCCAGTTCGTCATAGCCTTCGTCCCTGGCGAATCCGGCGGCCTCCTGCAGCATGGCCTTGATAATGCCTAGCTGGGCCGGTTCGAAGTCGCCCAGCGTCGGTCCGACCCGGTCAGGGTAGCCAATGGGCGGCAGGTTGTTCCATTTCTTCGCGTCGGCAACCGTATAGGGCAGCTGAAGCCTGGCCTTCAGTTCGGGCGAAATGCCCGCCTTGAGCGCATTGGCGAGACACACCAGCCGTTCGTGGCCGGGTGTCGGACACAGCGCCTCGGCATCGGCCGTGGCAACCGCGCCGAGATCGATGTTGGTGTCCTTGTAATTGGCAAGGATCGTCGCGCTGCGCCATGCGAAGGCTCCGTAAGCGGCTCCTGCCAATACGAACAGTATCGTCAATCCGATCAGTAACTTGCGCATCGAGACCTCGCTTCAAGACATCGCTTCGCGATGACAGTTCCTGCATGGTGCCTTGCCGTCGGCGCGGCCGCTCAACGCTACAGCCCCAGTCGCGCCTTCACCTGCGGTTCGACCTCCAGCACCCAGAAGCCCGTGCCTCCGGCGGCATAGATCAGCCCCCTTGCGGCATCGTAATGTCCGATCCCGCCATGCACCATCGGCCCATGGTTGAAATAGGCGACTTCGGCCGGGGCCTCGGGCTTACGGATATCGAAAATCCTGAGGCCGGCGTCGCCGAAATTCACCGCCGCGAATTTCGCGTCGAGCGGATTGTCGACCAGGTGATAGGCGATTGTCGGATCGCGGCCCGAGGCTTTTCGCGCCTCGCAGAACTCGGGTTCGTTGATCGCGATCGTGAGCATGGAAACATTGCGCGCCTTGTCTGCGGTGACATCGGTAACGAAAGCCTCGAAGCCCCAGCCCAGCGCGGATGGCCTGGGATGCTTGCGGCAGGTGTCGCCCGGCGTGCCGTAAACCTGCTCTTGGCTTGAGCCCCATTCGTTGGAGTGGACGAGATATTCCCGCCCTCCGGCACGGAACCAGTCGAGACCATGGCCCGATCCATCGGCTTCGCTAAGAATCCTGAGCGGGCGCGAGGTGAGATCGACGACCCGGACTTTCGGCGGCCCGCCGAGGTTCCTCGGTCCCTCGACTCGCTGGTTGCCGATATAGAGCCTTGTGCCTGCCGGATTGACATCAAGCGAATGGGTGATCGAAGGCCACATCAGGCCGGACTGTATCCGGCTTCCGCCGATCCGGTGCGCCGCGCCCCTAGGGCTGGCGGCGTCCTCGCAGAGGTTGAAGCCGGCGGCGAGGCCCTGTTTGTGCAGTTCCTGCCAGGGCCCCGGAATCTGCGGCGAGAGATCGCAGCGATAATCGGTGACTTTCCAGCTCTTGGAATCCGCGAGATTCGAGATATCGGCTTCCCACAGGCCGGGCGAGGCGTAGATCTTGGTCGCGTCGTGATTGATCCTGAGATCGTGTGGCAGCTGCCCATAGCCTTCGTCGGACCCCGCAGCCGCAGTTGCGCCAATAAGCAGCGGCGGCCAGTCGACATTCCCCAGATGCACCGGCTTCAGGCAGTCACGGATATCGTAGACCGAATCTCCCGTGACCAGGATCGCGCGATCCTTGGCGACCATCGTGCGCATGGTCTCCGATACACCGCGCACCTGAAAGCTGCTTACCCACTCGGGTTTCGCCGGGTTTGCGACGTCGATCACCATGACCTGGTTGCTGCCGTTCGGGCGTATGTAGGCGCAGGTGCCGACGCCTTGCACCTTGCCTGTAATCGGCAATTGTCCGATCAGCCTGACCCCGCAATTATAGTTCGCTGTCGCCTCCTTGGGCACTTCCCCCTGTATGCCGGGTTCGGGCACGTCTCCCTGAGCGCAGATTGCCGGAGAGGCGCCCTTCCTGGCGTCATCGGGAGGACGCTTCGCCTGCAGGCCTACGGTCGACAGCACTGCGACGAGCGGAAAGGAAATCTTAGTCAGCAAGCCGAGCGTGGATATGAGGCGCATTCTGGATTTCCTATTTTTTGGTCTTCGGACTGTCACAGGCCAAGCCGCCGGCGAACCTGAGGCGCGATCTGCAACACCTTGAAACCGCCTGCATCCGAAAAATAGATCAGCTTGCGAGCCGTATCATAGTGGCCGACCTGGGCATGTGTCGGCGGGCCGTGGTTGAAATAGGCCACCTCGCTCGGATTGAGGGGATCGCGGATATCGAAGATCCTGAGCCCTGCCGTACCGAAATTCACCGCCGTGAATTTGGCGTCAAGCGGGTCGTCGATCAGGTGATAGGCAATCGATGCATCAGCCTTGGTGGCCCTGGCGACCTCGCAGTTGCCGGGGTCGTTGATTGCCAGCGTAA